>CAYMCQ010000057.1:0-27201 GCA_964389025.1 uncultured Verrucomicrobiota bacterium | reverse complement strand
ACCTAGAACTATTGACACTTCCCTGACCAACAACTAATGACACTTGCCCGTTAATCCGTGGTTGAAATGAATTTTGAGGAAACACTGGCGGCACAGCTCCAACAGATTCGCGAGCAAGGTTTGTATCGCGAACTGCGCAGTCTTGATTCGCCGCAATTGCCGCGCATCCGAATTGGTGGCAAAACACTCCTGAACTTTTCCTCGAACGATTATCTCGGACTCTCGAACGACCCTGTCATCAAAGAAGCCGTCATCAAAGCCGTGGAAAAATTCGGCGCAGGTTCCGGCGCATCTCGTTTGATTTGCGGCTCGCTCGCGCCGCACGCGGAACTTGAAGATGCGCTCGCTGATTTTAAAAACGCAGAGGCCGCCCTGACTTTTTCCAGCGGCTATGCGACGGCCATCGGAACCATCTGCGCACTGCTCGGCAAGAACGATACCATCATCCCCGACAAGCTGGTTCATGCTTCAATTGTGGACGCAGCCAGATTGTGTGGGGCAACCATTCGAGTCTTTCCGCACAACAATTTGACGGCGCTGGAGAAAATTTTGAAATCAAACGTTCGGAGGGGCGAGTTACACGAGCCCCAAACCAAAATAAAAAAAATGGGGACTCATGTAACTCGCCCCTCCGGCGAAACGCCACGCACCCTCATCGTCACCGAATCCGTCTTCTCGATGGACGGCGACCACGCCCCGCTCCGCGAAATGGTCACGCTAAAGGACAAATACGGCGCATGGCTCATGGTGGATGAAGCTCACGCCACCGGAATTTACGGAAAAAATCGTCGCGGCCTCGCCGAAGAACTCGGCGTCAGCGACCAAATCGAAATCCAAATGGGCACGCTCGGCAAGGCGCTTGGCGCGAGCGGCGGCTACATTTGCGGCTCGCGCAAATTGATTGATTTGCTTGTGAACCGCGCGCGCAGTTTCATTTTCTCGACCGCGCCGGTTCCCGCTGCGGCTGCGGCTGCGACGGCGGGAATTCGTTTTCTGCAATCGGATGAAGGCAAATTGCGTTGCAAACAACTCTGGCGAAACGTTCAACTCGTAGGAGACGACGTAAGGAGATTCAAATCTCAAGCAGAAAAAAATCAGAGTCTCCTTACGTCGTCTTCTACAAAGGAAACACGAAGCGCGATCATACCAATCCTCATCGGCGATGAAGCCAATGCCGTTGAAGCCGCGAAAAATTTGCTGGCACAGGGAATTTTTGTTCCGGCGATCCGCTACCCGACGGTCGCGCGCGGCGCGGCGCGGTTGCGCGTGACACTCACGGCGGCGCACAGCGACGATGATATTTCCAAGTTGATTTCTGCGCTGGATTCAATCGGCTATCGCCAACCGGCAATCGGCAATGCATAAGCTCGCGCAACTCGATCACAGATTTGTCTGGCATCCGTTCACGCAGATGCGCGACTGGCTGCGGCGCGAGCCAATCGTCATCGTCGAGGGTGAGGGCGCGGTGCTGCGAGACGCGCGCGGCAAGGAATATCTCGATGGCAATTCGTCCATCTGGACAAACCTGCATGGGCACAATCATCCGAAGATCAACGCGGCGATTCAGCGGCAGTTGAAAAAGGTCGCGCACAGTTCTGCGCTGGGTTTGGCAAATGAGCCGGCGTCCGTGCTTGCGGCGCAACTTGTCGCACTAGCCAATGGCCAATCACCGATAGCCAATGCCGGCAAGCGGAGTGGCGGCGGCCGTCAGCTATTGGCTATCGGCCATCGGCAATTGCACAAAGTCTTTTTCTCTGACGATGGTTCAACCGCAATGGAAGTGGCGCTCAAGCTCAGTTACGAATTCGCCCGACGAACAAAGAAAATAAAGAAGCCTAAATTTCTTTCCCTCGATGGCGCGTATCACGGCGACACGGTGGGCGCAGTTTCGCTCGGGCACATTGATCTGTTTCACAAAATGTTTTCCGGGCTGCTGTTCAAGACGGACAAGGTCATGTCACCGTATTGCTACCGCTGCCCGTTCAACCGCGCGAAGCCGGAGCGCGCCGACGCGCGCGAATATCGCAAGTGCAACTGGGAATGTGTCAGCAAAGTTGAGCAGAAATTTTCCACGCAAAAGAAAAAAGGAAATCCCTACGCAGCGTTTGTGTTCGAGCCGATGATGCAAGGCTAGGCGGGAATGATCCCGCAGCCGAGCGGTTGGCTCAATCGCGTCGCGCAGATCGCGCGCGGCCACGGCGCGCAGTTGATTGCCGATGAAGTAATGACGGGGTTTGGTAGAGTAGGACAGGCTTCCAGCCTGTCTGGGGAAATGAGGAAAATTCCCCTGCGCCTGGACAGGCTGGAAGCCTGTCCTACGTTGTGCGCCTGCCACCACGAAAACGTCCAACCCGATTTCCTGGCGCTGGCCAAGGGCTTGACCGGCGGTTATCTGCCGATGGCCGCCACGCTGACGACGCAGGAAGTTTTCAATGCGTTCCTCGGTGAATACGATGAGTTCAAAACTTTTTTCCACGGCCATAGTTACACTGGAAATCAACTCGGAGCCTCGGCAGCGCTGGCGAGTCTGGAAATTTTGCAGGGCGAAAAATCAATTCGGCAGCGCCAGCGACTCGAACAAACTTTGCGGGAGGAATTAAAAAGCCTATGGTCGTTGCCAAACATCGGCGACATCCGGCAAGTCGGTTTGATTGTCGGCGTTGAGCTGGTGAAGAATTGGAAAACCCGCGAGCCGTTTGATTTGCGCGAGCGCGCGGGCATCCGCGTTTGCGAAGCGATGGCCCGACGAGGCGTGTTGACGCGCCCCATCGGCAATGTTGTTGTGCTGATGCCGCCGTATTGCACGACGAAACAGCAGACGCAGCAGATGGTCGGCGCGCTCGGCGAGGCTTGCGATGAGGTTTTTGGCTGACTCAGATTGCGCTTGCCTGCGCGGGCACGGTTGTTACAGTCCGCTTCCGTTTCGGCGGTTAGATTTCCATGAGATTGTTGGTTTAACTTTTACATTGTATCTGTGAAAATTTTTGGCGGCACATCGAATCCTCCACTGGTCGAGGCAATCTGCAAATACATCGGCACCGAACCGGGCAAATGCGAGGTCACGGCTTTTCCCGACGGCGAAACGTTCGTGAAGATCGAGGAGAACGTGCGCGGTGAAGACATTTTCATCGTCCAATCCACCTGTCCGCCGACGAACCACAACTTGATGGAGATGTTCATCATGATTGACGCGGTGCGCCGGGCCAGCGCCACGCGCATCACGGCAGTGCTGCCATTTTACGGTTACGCGCGTCAGGACCGCAAAGACCAGCCGCGCGTTCCCATCACGGCGAAGCTTGTCGCGAACCTTCTCGTTGCGGCGGGCGCGAACAGAATTTTGACGATGGATTTGCACGCGCAACAGATTCAGGGTTTCTTCGACATCCCGGTTGACCATCTTTACGCGGCGCCGGTGATGTATGACTACTTGAAGAAAAAAAATCTCACCGACCTCGTTGTGGTCAGTCCCGACGTTGGTGGATTGAAAATGGCGCACGCGTATTCGCAAGTGCTAGAGGGCGGACTGGCCATCGTTGCCAAGCGACGGAAGAACGCCACGGTTGTCGAATCCATGGCTGTCATCGGCGACATCCGGGGCAAGAATGTGTTGATGGTGGACGACCTGACGGAAACTGCGGGGACATTGACGACAGCCGCGACTTTATTGAGGAAAAAGGGCGCAAAACAGATTTTGGCCTGTGTTTCCCACGCGATTTTGAACGACCTCGGCATCGAGAGACTGCGAAAATCCAACATTGACGAACTGATAACAACTGATACCGTCCAACGCCCGCCGATTAAGGGTGTGAAGATAACCACGCTCTCGGTAGCGGGGTTGTTGGGCGAAGCCATCAAACGAATCCACAGTAATTCGTCTGTCACTTCGCTGTTTGAATTTAAGGGCGGACGCACGAGCTAGTTCGGCGCGTCGCCTCTTGAAAGAAGTTAAAAAATGAAATCAGTCCCATTGAACGCATTTGCGCGCTCGCAAACACGACGCGCCGGAGCAAAAAAACTTCGCGAAGCCGGACGGGTTCCCGCCGTCATTTACGGCCGCAAAACCCAGCCGAAAAATCTTGAGATCAGCGCGATTGAAATTGAGGAGTTGCTGCACCATTCCGTCTCGGAAAACCTTCTCGTTGACCTCGAGATCGAAAAGGACAGCAAGCGCCTGACGCTCGTCCAGGAAATCCAACATCACCCTCTCACCGGAAAACTTTTGCACGTGGACTTCCACGAAGTCGCCGAGGACGAAAAAGTCACCATCATGGTTCCCGTCGAAACCGTCGGGGAAGCCGTTGGCGTCAAGACCGGCGGCGGCGTGCTCGAGCACGTTTTGTTTAAATTGAAAGTCCGCGCGTTGCCAAAAGATTTGCCGGAAGTCATCACCGTGGATGTCACAAACCTTGATCTGCACCACACCATTCACCTCGGCGAAATCGCGCCGCCGGCGAACGTGGAAATTTTGGGCGACAAAAAAGTTCCCGTCATCTCCGTCGCCATGCCGAAGACCGAGGAGCAGGAAGCTGCGGAAGCGGCTGCCGCTGCCGTCGCTGCGGGCGATGTCGAAATGATCAAAGAGAAGAAGGAAGGCGAGGAAGGCGAAGAAGGCGCGCCCGCCGCGAAAGCTGGCGAGAAGGGCGCAGCGAAAGGCGCCGAGAAAGCCCCTGCCGCGAAGAGCGCGGAAAAAGCGCCTGCTGCCGGCGAAAAGAAGGCCGAAGCGCCTGCCGCGAAAGCTGCAGAGAAGAAAAAGTAATCGCAGCCGGGTTTTGTTGCTATACTCGCCCCGCGAATGGAGAACGTTCATCTCATCGTGGGATTGGGGAATCCGGGCAGGGAATATTCGAAGACGCGGCACAACGCGGGGTTCCTGCTTGTTGAGGATTTGGCGGAAGAGTGGCGCGCAGATTGGAAGCCTGAAAAACGATTTCAAGCGCGGGTCGCGAAGATTGAGCGGAGCGGGCGGCGGATTTTTTTGTGCAAGCCGCAGACGTTCATGAACGCCAGCGGCGAAGCAGTCGGGGCCTTGGTGAGATTTTACGACGTGCCGCCGAAGAATTTGCTGGTCGTGGTGGATGACGCGGATTTGCCGCTCGGCACGATTCGATTGCGGAAAGACGGCAGCAGCGGGGGGCATCACGGGCTGGAGTCAATCGAGCGGCACTTGGGCACGAGAAATTTTGCGCGATTGAAGATCGGGATCGGGCGCGCGGAAGGCGCGCGGGAAATCACGGATCATGTGCTCGGAAAATTCCGGGCGGACGAAAAACAGCTTGTCGAAAAAGTTTTAGAGTCGGCGTCCGGGCAGGTGGAATGCTGGCTCGACAGCGGAATCGAAAAAGCGATGAACCAATTCAACGGAAAAGTTAAATTAGAAAATACAAAGTGAAAAAATACGAAGGTTTATTCATTCTGAACACGGCAGGCAAGGAAGAGGGCCTCAAGGACATGATTGACAAGATCACCGCCGAGGTCGCCTCCGCTGGCGGCAAAGTCGAGACGGTTCAAAAAATGGACAAGAAAAACTTTGTCCGTGTCGCCGATAAAAAATTCAGTTCCGGTTTTTATGTGAACATGATTTTCAGCGCCGAGCCTGCGGCTGTTGCGAAGCTGAATCACCATTTCGCATTGAACGATGACGTGTTTCGTGTCCTGTTCACCATCGCGCCCGAACCGAAAAAAGAAACCGCAGCCAAATAACGGAGGTCTTATGGCCAACTTCAACAAAGTCATCCTCGCTGGAAATTTGACGCGCGATCCCGAGTTGCGATACACGCCCAAAGGCACGGCCATCGCGCGACTCGGCCTCGCCATCAATCGCAAATGGAAAAGCGAAACGGGCGAGATGAAAGAGGAAGTGACTTTTGTGGACGTGGACGCCTTTGGAAAAACCGCCGAAACCATCGCGCAATATCTCAAGAAGGGTCGGCCAATTCTCATGGAAGGCCGTCTTCGCTACGAGACGTGGGAAGACAAACAAACAAACCAGAAAAAAAGCAAGCTCGGCATCGTGCTGGAAAATTTTCAGTTCATTGATTCCGGCGCCGCTCGTGGCGGTGACGGTTCTGGCGCGGCCCGCCCTGCCGCTCCCGCCAAGCCCGCCGCCGAAGCGCCCGAACCCGACATGCCGCCGCCGGAACATGACGATGTTCCGTTCTGATTGTTGCCGAAGTTTTTTCACCAGCCACGCATCACGCATCACTTTTTATGAAAACCGAAGTCATCCTCATCCAAAACATCGTCGGCCTCGGCGGTGAATCCGACCAGGTCAAGGTCGCCGCCGGTTACGCGCGCAATTATCTTTTCCCGCAACGCCTCGCCGTTCCACTGACCGGCGCGAACAAGCGCCGCATTGAGGCGCTCAAGCAGCGTCGCGCCGAACGCGAGGCGCATGAGTTCAACACCATGAGCGAACTCGCCAAGAGCTTGGCGAAGCTCAGCGTGACGATCATGGTCAAGACCGGCGAAGATGGAAAAATGTTCGGCACCGTGACGCCCGGAATGATCGCAGATGAACTCAAACACAAGTTCGACGTGGCGCTCGATAAAAAGAAGATTCATCTCGAACACCCGATCCGCACCCTCGGCGAGCATGAAATCGAGTTTCGTCTGCTTCCTGAAGTCACAACGACGATGAAAATCCACGTCGAAAGCAGCACGCCGCTGCCCATGCCGACGGAAGCTCCGGCCAGGGAAGGCCGCCGCCGGGAGGGCGAACACACCGAGAAACGTGGCAAGCGTCGTGAACCTGTCGAAGCTGCAGCCACCGAAGACAAGGCTGCTGGAAAACCTTCCCGTGAAAAAACCGAGCGCGCCCCGAAGGCGAAAAGGACTGAGAAGGAGGAGAAGCCTTCGAACTCGGAATAAGTTTCGCAACAACTTTTGCAAAGGCAGGCCGGCAACGGCCTGCCTTTTTTGTTGACATGAATCGAGATTGACGGGCGCAAATGGAGCGCGGAGCATCAACCCGCATTTTCTAAAATGCCAAAGGAACTGGAGCATCTGTTGAAACAATCGAACTGAATTCACGCTGATGAAATTCTTAAAAACAATTCTGCCGGGTTTGTTTTGGTTGAGCGTAATCTCAACCGCCGCCGCGCAATCAAACAATGGGGCCGGGCTTGTTGAAGTCCGCAAAATCTGGGATGCCGCGCCGCACAACGCCTTCACCGATTTGATTCGCTTCAACGACCGCTGGTTCTGCGTTTTCCGCGAAGGTCAGAAACACGTCTCGCCCGACGGCGCGTTGCGCGTCATCACTTCGACTGACGGCACGAACTGGACTTCCGCGGCGCTGCTCACTTCCACAAACGGCGATTTGCGCGACGCAAAAATCACGGTCACACCCGACCATCGTTTGATGTTGAATGGCGCGAAGGCGCTTCATCAACCCTCGCCTTTCAAACATCAATCGCTTTCCTGGTTTTCCAAGGATGGAAAAACTTGGAGCGAACCGGCAATCATCGGCGACCCGAACATGTGGCTTTGGCGCGTGACGTGGCACAAGAAAATTGCCTACTGCATGGCTTACGACACAGGCGGCGAGCGCTTCGTGCGTTTCTACTCCGGCAAAGACGGAAAAAAATTCCGCGCGCTCGTGGACGACGCATTTCACGAGGGCGGCCCTTCCGAATGTTCACTTCTTTTTTTGAAGGACGATACCTGTCTTTGTCTTCTGCGCCGCGACAAAGAAAAACCGTCCGGCCAGCTCGGCATTGCGCGACCGCCTTACAAGGATTGGGAATGGAAAGACCTCGGCGTCAGAATCGGCGGCCAGCAATTGATTTCCCTGCCCGATGGTAGAATCGTTGTCGCCACGCGGCTTTACGACGGCGCGGTGCGCACTTCCTTGATGTGGCTCGATCCGGCGGCGGGAAAGTTGACCGAGTTCCTCAAACTTCCTTCCGGCGGAGATTGCAGTTATCCCGGCCTTGTCTGGCACGACGGCTTGCTGTGGGTCAGCTATTATTCTTCGCACGAAGGCAAGACGAGCATTTATCTCGCAAAAGTAAAAATCCCGCCGGCTGCTCTAAAACAGTAACGAGTTGCCAGCGTCGGCTGACATCGTCATTCCTCTCGACTTGGCTGGCGGATGATCGGCGAGATTTCCGCAGGCTCACGGAAAATCTGCCAACGCCCGTCCGGCAAATCATGAAATGCTTTCTTGTATCGCGCCGCGTCGGCTGTTGTTCCTGTCACATCCCGGATGAAAATGCGTATGACTTGCTTCGGATACTTTCGCGCCAGAGCCCCGTAAGTCTCCGGGTCGCGTTCGCCGGAATCCCCCACAAGCACAAAGTGGCGTTGCGGGAATTTTTCGAATAGCGGCTCCAGCGCGCCCAGTTTGTATTTTATCGGATCGGAAAACAGACTGAAGAACGTTTGATCTTTCCATCGGAACGCTTTCAAATGAAACGTGCCTGCTGGAAATCCATTCGTCTGCACAAAGTCAGCCAGCGGCAAGAAAAGTTGGACCGGGCTTGCCGAGGCATAATGGAACTGCGCCCCCTCCTTCGCCCACTCCGAGTAAAGCGACGCCATGCCCGGCACAGGGATGAAAGGTTTGAGAAACGTATTTCGAAGCATCGCACTCTGATCCAGGACTTCAGAAATCTTGATCGTGTCATCAATGTCAGAAATGACTGTCAAGCCTCTTTGATCCACCAACGCAACTTCACCAGTGAAAGCACGCCGGTCCGCTTTCGGGAGGACTGCTTCGATGCGAATGGTCATGTTGCTGGTCAGCAATGATTGCACTTCTGCGTTCGACAGCCGGATGTTGGCGCCGAAACGCCCATCCGCTCCGGATTTTTTGCACACGATCTGGCGGGAGCCGACTCGCACGCTCACCTCCTTGCCGCGTTCATGGTCCACAAGAAAGAAACGCGCGCGCGTTGCGAAAACGAGCCGCTCCTCTGCGCTCATCTTCGTGCCGCCAAGCCCCACGGCCTTTCGCAGCACCGCCAGAGCAGCACCGCGAGATTCAAGTTCGTAAACACATCCGCGAATCTCCAGTTCCCATGCCGAACCATTCTCCACGGACCAGGCAATCGTCGGAATAAACACGATCTGCTGGTCGTGTTTGATTTCAGACGCGACCACACCAAAAGCCAGTGCAAGCAGAATGAATTTGGAGAGCAGTTTCATCTGGATTGAACGGCCAAATGCTCGCGAATCTCCGGCCGCGCAGCTTCAATTTGCTCAATCAATTCCGCCCGCAACCGCAGTAACCGTTTCGCTGCAAATGGCGCGCGAAATATAATTGTCATGTTTCGGATCGCCGAACCCATCTGCCCCAATTCGCGGATGTAATAATACGCCAGCAAGCTCGCCACCGGCAGCGACAGCGCATACCAAAAACTCGCCGGCCAGCCGAAGAAATGGTGAAACATCGCGGCGAAAATCGTGAAACTCGGCACGAACGCAACTATTCCCAGAAGTATTGTTGTGTGCGCCGTTTCGCGTTTGCGGTGGTCCGGTTTGAGGACGCGATTTCGCGTCCAGCGGACGAGTGACACTGGAGCCAGCCGATGAATCCAGCCGTAGAGCGCGATTGGCGCGCCAAGAATGGCGAGCAACGTCCAAAGAAAACTTTGCCAGGCCAGCATTCGTTTCTGCGGGAAATGCGTCAGTGCTTCATCAGAAATTTTCAACCGCTTCAATCCCCGTTCATAAAAATTCAATCGGTGGACAAAAGCCGCTGCCGTGTCAGGGTGATGATCGAAAACAAAATCAACTGCCTGCGCAATCGTCTGGGTCAGCAGCAATTCTTCGGCGCGGGGTGGAACCGGCTCATGAATGACGATGTTTCCCAATCGTAGTTTGTCTAGATACAGGCGTTTGACCGCTTCGACGATTCGCGCGCGTTCCAGCTTCGGCAGATGGAGCATGAGTCCTTGAATCCGCTGCTCGATTTCGTGCGTGAGCTTTCGAATGCATTCCTTTTTTCCGGTAGGACCGCGCTGCTGCGCTGCCTCGGACGACCCGCAGGCCGTCCCTGCCAACGCTTCTTCAGCGTAGCCGTGGAGAAAATCCGCCGCGCGAATCGGTTCGCCAAAATTCACCAGCGCTTCGCTGCGATAAACTTCCTTCGCTGAAAACGTCAGCCCGACCGGCACGATTTGCAGTCCGAGTTTCCCGCCGTGGCGATGCTCCAGTTCCAGCGCCATCCGCGCCGCGCCCGATTTCACTTCCTTCAACTGCGGATCGTCGTGCGTGATGCCTTCGGGAAAAATCGCCACGGCCTCGCCACGTTCCAGCACGCGAAAGCACACCTCGAACGTGTCCATCACCGAGCGCATCGCCCTCGGATCGTCCTTGGCGCGATTGATCGGAATGACGCCGCACTGAGTCAACAGCCACGCGAGCGGTTTGATTTTGAAAAGCTGCACCGTCGCCACGAAGTTCACCTTGCGCGGAACCGCATTGCCGATGGTAAACGGGTCCATGAGCGAACTCGGGTGATTCGATGTGATTAAAACCGGTCCGCTCACCGGCACGCGCTCGGCGTGAAACCGTTCGATGCGCCGGAAATAAAATCCCATCGCCAGCCCGATGAGCCAACGGAAGAAAGCATAAACGCCGGTGAAGCTGGGTTTCATTTCAAAAAGTTTAACCACGGATTACACGGATTACACGGATGGAGAAAGTAGAATCGTTGAAAGCGGCCGTGCGATACTCCCTCTCCCAGCGGGAGAGGGCCGGGGTGAGGGAGAACGGTTCGAAGTTTATCCAGCGCCTAAATTTTCCCGTGAGCCAACCACACCTGGCCTGCAATAATCCGGCAAAGGATGCGGTGTGCGCTCTTGCAATGTCCGCCAAATCATACTGCGAATCACTTCCTTATCTCGCCTCAGCCGCGAACTCCAGAAGCGAAGCACTTTGATTCCCTGCGATTCGAGGAATGCATCGCGCTCCGCATCCGCTTTCGAGTTTTTAGGTAAGCCATGCTGAAAACCGTCCACTTCAATATTCAGTTTTGCCTCGTTGCAGAAAAAATCCAGGACATGTGAACCAACGGGATGCTGGCGGCGAAATTTGTAATCGGCGAAACGATGGTCACGAAGCCACGACCACATCATCCGCTCACCCCACGACTCGCGCTTGCGAAGATTGCGCGCGATGCGGGTTGTTTTTGGCGCTTGTTTCAGCATTGGCGTTTCCAAAAATTTCTACGGCTCTCCCTCACCCTAACCCTCTCCCGCTGGGAGAGGGAACCGCAGGTGGCGCTCCACCACCACCGCACAAATTTCCCTCGCTGCATTTGGTTTTCCCAATGCCTTTGCCGATTTCGCCATCTCTTTCAACTTTTTCGAGCCGAGCAATTGCTCGATGCGATACGGCAAGTCCTCGATGCGATTCGCCTTCGCCGCTGCGCCGCGCTCCAAAAGAAAATCGCTGTTCGCGGCTTCCTGTCCGGGAATCGGATTCAGGATGAACATCGGTTTGCCCAATGCCAATGCTTCACTGGAAGTCAGCCCGCCCGGTTTTGTGACAATCAAATCCGCGACAGCCATCAGTTCATGCATGTTCGTCGCAAAACCAAGAATACGCGTCGGGTGCTTGTAACTTTGTGCCGCGAGTTTGCGTTGCAACTTTTCGTTTCGTCCCGTAACGACAATCGTTTGAAACTCGCGCCCGACCTTGTCCAACTCCGCCAGGATTTCCGCGACCGGCCCCATCCCAAAGCCGCCGCCGAGCACGAGCAACGGCGGCAACCCTTCACGCAGTTCAAGGTTCTTCCGGATCGCGCGGGCATCCATCTTCGCCAAAAACTTTGCTGAGACCGGAATTCCAGTTGCGATGACATTTTCCTTCGCTGCGCCGCGCGCCACGAGCCGCGCCTTGGTTTCCTCCGCCGCCACGCAATATAAGTCCACGCACGAATCCATCCACAGCGCATGCGCCTCGAAATCGGTGACGACGCTGACGACCAGTAGCACAGGCTTCCAGCCTGTGTGTTGGTGGTCGCTGCCGAAATTGTCCGCATTGGAGCGTTTTGAACTCACAGGCTGGAAGCCTGTGCTACTACTATGCCCCTTCAACCCCGCCAGCGCCTCCAGCGGCGCGTAATGCGTGGACAGCACCACGTCCGGCTGGAACTTTTTCACGAACCGCACGAAGCGCACCCTTGACGCACTTGGCAAAATTCGTTTCAAACGATTCAGCCTGCGCGCCAGCTTCGGATCATCGGTTGCTTTGAAAACGAATCCCCACAACTCCGGGGCGCGCTCGACGAGCTTGACGTAGCCGCTCGCGTGAATTTTTTTGTGCAGCGGCGAGAAAAATTTCAGCAAGTCCACACGCTCGACAACGTCGCCGGGACGCATCGCGCGCCATGCTTCTTCCAGCGCCGCCGCCGCCGCGACGTGGCCGCCGCCGGCAGTGACCGTTGCAATTAAAACGCGCATCGTGGAAAAGAACTTGCCTGATTTGCCATTCAATTGAGAAGCTCAAACTCAGTCGCCTTTGAACCTCGTGATAAAAAAAAATCGTTTCCCGCGCCGCGCGTTTCTCAAAACCGTCGCCCTTGCTACGCCGCTGGCCATCGGCGCGGCGGGTTGCGCTTTCAAGAAAATCGGAACAGCTTCATCAGGCGCGGAAAAAAAACTTCACGCAAAGGAACTTGCCGCCGACCTTGTGATCATCGGCGGTGGATTGGGCGGTTGCGCGGCGGCGCTGGCGGCGGCGAGGAATGGTTTACGCGTCTTCATGACTGAGGAGACGGATTGGATTGGCGGCCAACTGACTGCGCAGGCCGTGCCGCCGGATGAAAATCCATGGATTGAGACTTTCGGCGGGACGAAAAGTTATCAGGCGTTGCGGCAAACAATTCGCGACTACTACGCGCGACATTATCTGCTCACTCCGACGGCGCGAAAAAACAAATTTCTCAATCCCGGCAACGGCGGCGTTTCCAAATTATGCTGCGAGCCGCGGGCTGCGTTGGCGGCGCTCAAGGAAATGCTCGCGCCGTTCGTCGCGGCACAAAGAATTCAAATCCTGTTGAAGCACAAAGCCACTTTTGCGTGGATCAACGCAGACAAAGTCGAGGCCGTGCTCGTTCACAGTTTGGAGTCAGGACACGATTTCATTTTGCGCGCGCCATTTTTCGTGGATGCGACGGAGCTTGGCGATTTGCTGCCGCTGACGCACACTGAATACGTCACTGGCGCGGAATCGCTGAAACAGACGGACGAGCCGCACGCAAAGCCGGAAGCGCAGCCACAAAACGTGCAGGCGTTCACCTGTTGTTTCGCGATGGATTATCTCGACGGCGAAGACCACACCATTGAGAAGCCGCGCGAATATGGTTTCTGGCGCGACTTCGTCCCAAAGCTCACGCCGCCGTGGACTGGAAAACTTTTGAGTCTGGTTTATTCGCATCCGCACACGCTCAAGCCGCGCAACATTGGCTTTGATCCGATTAAAGATGTTGGCCTGTTCCATTATCGCCGGATCATTGACCGGAAAAATTTTGTCGAAGGAACTTTCGCGGGCGATATCACGCTCGTGAACTGGCCACAGAACGATTATTTTCTTGGCAATCTGATTGACGCCAAGCCGGATGAAGCCGCGCGCCACATCGAGCGCGCCAAACAGTTGAGCCTCTCGCTGCTCTACTGGCTGCAAACGGAGGTCGAGCGTCCCGACGGCAAGGCGGGCTGGCGCGGTTTGCGCCTGCGACCGGACATCGTCGGCACGAAAGACGGCCTTGCGAAATATCCTTACATCCGCGAGTCGCGCCGCATCCGCGCGGAACTGACCGTCACGGAAAATCATGTCGGCACCGACGCGCGGATGCAGGCCAGCGGCAAGATGAAGGAGGAGGTTTTCGCGGATGAATTTCAGGACTCGGTCGGTATCGGTAGTTACCGGATTGACCTGCATCCGAGTTCTGGCGGCGACAATTACGTGGACATCAGTTCGCTGCCATTTGAAATTCCGCTTGGCGCGTTGATTCCGCAGCGCGTGGAAAATCTCTTGCCCGCGTGCAAAAATATCGGCACAACGCACATCACGAACGGCTGTTACCGCCTGCATCCGGTCGAATGGAACATCGGCGAATCAGTCGGCGCGCTGGTCGCATTTTGCATCACAAAAAAGAAATTGCCGCGCGAAGTGCGAAAGGGAAAAGAACTGCTCAAGGATTTCCAAAAGCTACTTGGCAATCAAGGCGTCCCAATCAAGTGGCCGGAAAATCTTGGGCCGAGATGAATTTTTTTGAAATCCGGGAGCTGCCTAAAAAGCCGTCGACTAAAAGTGTGGTCTCGATGAATTTCCGGGGACGAAAAGAAGTTCGCCGACGGGGGAGATTTTATTTTCTGCCCTTGGGCGCAATCCGCACCGTCGCAGTCGCCGTGTTGTTCGAGTAATTGCTTTCGATGAGGCGCTGCTCCGGGTTGATGGTGATGCGCAGCAAATAATCGCCGGGCAAAACGCCTGTGATGTCAAGCCATTGGCAATCCAGATACGAGCCGTAGATGTCCTGCCAGCCGGCACTGATACCCTGATAGTCGCAAGTGAATTTCCCCGGACCAGCGGTGCTGGAGTAACGTGCAAAGTCCAAAAGACAAAATGCCTGCTTGCGTCCGGTGATCACGGTCGTGTCGCTTGTCGTCAACAATTCGTAGGACGCGTAACCGGTGAAATGGTAGTGGCCGTGACAGGGACTGAATTCAAAAAGGTTGGTGTTTGAACGCGGATCGCCGAGCACTAAATCCCCCGTCCCAATGTTTGGCGTCGCCACGTCGAAGCGCAGAAGCGTTCGTTTGCCCTTTCCGTCCACGCAGCCTTCCACCACCGCGCAGTCGTTGGTGCGGAAGGGAGAGGTTTTGATTTCGATGCTCGACTGCAACCGCGCAGCGTCAATCGTCAAATCGGGCAATGCGATCTGCGCCATGGCGGCCTGCGGAATCGAAAGCGCTGCGAGTGCCGTGAAAAAAATCATGCGGCCAACAAGACGGTTGATAATCATGCCGTGGAGAATGCCAGCCGGATTGAAAACTTCAACAGCAAAAACCAAGCGCCCAGGCCTGCGCCAGTATTTGGCTTGCATCCGGATTTCGGCCATGTCTTTTAAGAGCGCATGAAAACAGCAGGGGATTTTTCTATCGCGCTCGTCACCGCGCCGGATTTGAAAACGGCGCGCAGCCTTGCCCGCGCAGCGTTGCAAAAGCACCTCGTCGCCTGCGCAAACTTGATTCCAAAAATCGAATCGCACTACTGGTGGAAAGGAAAAATCGAGAGAGGGCATGAAGTGCTGATGATTTTGAAAACGACAAACGTAAAGCTGCCTGCCCTGGAAAAGCTCGTCGTTGCGAAACATCCTTACGACACACCGGAGTTCATCGTCCTGCCAATCACTCGCGGCAGTAAAAAATATTTGGATTGGCTTGGCCAAAATTGTAGCGGCGGCCTGTGACCGCCGACGACCCCAATGACCTGGCTCCAAAATTACGACCCGCTGCACAACGCTGCGCTTTCAACTCTCGTCGCCGCGCTGCCGGTCGCGGTTCTTTTGAGCGCGATTGCTGTTTTCAAAATCCGGATTCACTTCGCTGCGCTGCTTGGCTTGGCGATCGCGCTCGCCATCGCCGTGTTCGTTTACGGAATGCCGGCGAAAGCCGCTGCCGCCACGACCGTTTACGGCGCGGCGTTCGGCTTGTTTCCCATCGGATGGATCATTCTCAACCTCATTTTTCTCTACCAACTCACCGTGGATAGCGGGCTGTTTGCAGTCCTGCGCGATAGTCTTGGAAAAATTGCGCCAGACCCGCGCATTCAAGTCATTCTGATCGCGTTTTCGTTCGGCGCATTTTTTGAAGGCGCAGCGGGATTTGGGACGCCCGTCGCGGTGACCGCCGCGATTTTAATTCAACTCGGTTTCAAGCCGCTTCAGGCCTGCGGACTTTCGCTCATCGCCAACACCGCGCCCGTCGCGTTCGGGGCGTTGGGAACGCCAATCATCGCATTGAGCAAGGTCACCGGCATTGATGAATTCGCGCTGTCAAAAATGGTCGGGCGACAGCTTCCGTTTTTCTCGATCATCGTTCCGTTTTGGGTCGTTTGGGCGATGGTCGGTTTTCGCGGGATGATCCAAGTCTGGCCGGCGGCGCTCGTTGCTGGCGTCGCGTTCGCCATTCCGCAGTTTTACGTTTCCAATTTTCACGGGCCGATGCTCGTGGACATCGTGGCGTCGCTTTGCTCAATCGCTGCGACGGTTGTGCTGCTGAAATTCTGGCGACCGAAAACACTCTGGAAGCTTTCCGAAAATAACAATCCATCGCCTGCAGCCGTCGAATCTGTTTCGTCCCCGACTAAGCTTCGCCGAGCCTGGATGCCATGGATTCTCTTGACCGCGTTTGTTTTCGTCTGGGGACTGCCAAAGGTAAAATCTTCGCTCGACAAAATTTCCGCTCCCAGTTTTCAAGTTGCCGGATTACACAACATCGTCGTCCGCACGCCGCCGGTTGTGCCGCAGCCTGCGCCGGAGAACCCAACCAAGCCCGAAGAAGCCGTCTTCAAACTTCAATGGCTCTCCGCAACCGGCACGGGAATTCTCCTCGCCGCAATCATCGCCGGCCTGCTCATGGAATTTTCGCCGCGCGAAATGTTGCGGACTTATTTGCGGACTCTGATGCGTGTCCGATTCTCGCTCATCACCATTGCGGCGATGCTCGCGCTCGGTTATGTGACGCGTTACTCCGGCACGGACGCGACGCTCGGCCTTGCGCTGGCGAAGACAGGAAGTCTTTATCCCTTCTTCGGCACGCTGCTCGGCTGGCTTGGCGTGGCGCTCACCGGCTCGGACACGGCGTCGAATGTTCTTTTCGGCGGCTTGCAAAAAATCACCGCACAACAACTCGACCTAAGCCCGACCCTGATGGCCGCAGCGAACAGTTCTGGCGGCGTGATGGGCAAGATGGTGGACGCGCAAAGCATCGTGGTCGCCAGCACGGCGACGAACTGGTATGGCCACGAAGGAAGCATTTTGCGCTACGTTTTCTTTCACAGCATCGCGCTGGCGGTGTTGATGGGCATTTTGGTCTATCTGCAAGCCTACGTTTTTCCGTTTAGCGAAATGGTGGTGAAATAAAATACAGGCAGAATTTGCAGAATTAACCGAATAAAAATCTGGAAGCTAAATTTTGACGATTCTGCTCAGTCGGTCTTTATCTCTGTGCCTCTGTGTGACTCGAACATTCGGCTTGAATTGTTCAGGCAGCCTCATAAAATTGCCCATGCCAAAATCAAAACTCGTTCTCAGCATAGCAGTCATCGCAGTTATCGCGAGTCTGGCGGTGCTTTTGGTGATTCAACGCCAGTCCGGCGTCAAGCAGCGCGAAGAAATCAATTCTCTGCCGCAGCAACTTGATCAATTGCCTTTACGCGAAAAGGAAAACGAACGCCTTTCAAATGACGTCGCGCGAGCCGGCACATCGCCGACAAAAGGGCAATCGAACGAACTCCAGACGCCCCACGCGGAAAATACGCCAACTCAAGCCGGTCTGGCGGCCACTAACAATCCGCCACCCGCCCCTCCCCTCATCAAGTCCGGGCTGGTCCCCTTACCAAGCGTTCCAAGCGTTCCAAAAGAATCCTGGACCCTCACAGGCTATGAGACGCCAGAAGCAGGTTTTCAATCCTCGATCTGGGCCGCGAGCAAAGGTGATGTGAAAGCAGTTCTGTCTGGCATGTCGCCCAATGAGCGGGCTCGGATGGAACGGGAGTTCGATGGCAAATCCGAAAGCGATATTGCAAAAGTATTGTCCGACAACACGGGGAATATTACCGGATTCCGTGTTGCGAGCCGACAGGAGATTTCCGACAAAGAAATAGTTCTCGACATTTATATTGATGGCCCGAATGCGTGGCAGAAGATGAAATTTATAAAAATTGGAAATGAATGGAAAATGGACGGCAACCTCGACAACGATGAAGCGCCGAAGCCGTAGTAAAAATTAAACCGGCGCCGATCGGCGAAATCTGCGGATGCCTCTTTCTCCGCGTCCCGGTGGTTAACTTCACTTCGCCTTCGGCGCATCGTAAGGGCCGGGCTTGCCAAGCTCGGAAAGGTAGCGGAACAAATCCAGCCGTTCGCCGGGCGTGAGGCCATCGCCCAAACCCGACGGCATGAGCGAACCGCCCGTGCGGCGCTCTTTGATGTTCACGTTGGCAATCGAAATTTCCCTGCCCGTCGCGTCGCGGAGGACGAGTTGCCCGCCGGCTTCGCTCACGAGGACGCCGGAATATTCCTCGCCATTCTTCGTCTCGACGAGCACGGAGTGAAACCCTTCTTTTACCTTCCGGTTCGGATACAGCATCGATTCGATGATGTAGTCGAGCGGCGCGCTTGCGCCAATCGAAGCCATGTCTGGTCCAACTTTCCCGCCGACGCCGCCAATGGCGTGGCACGTCACGCACGCCAGCTCCGGTCGTTGATATATTTTTTCGCCGCGAGCGGCGTCGCCGTCGCGCTGGGCTTGCCTGGCGAGTTCCTGAAGTTCGGCGGTTGTGAGCGTTTCCCCGGCGGTGTCCAGACCCGCGCCGCGTGACAATGCGAAAACCAGCTCCGGCTCGCTTCGTCCGCCTTCACGTGCCGCGCGCAATCCCGCTTTCGCGGTGGCGGCGGGCAAATCCGAGCGTGGCAGAATGAGCGCGACTTTCGAGGCCGCGTCTTTGATTGTCAGGAGCGAGCGCCAAAAACCGCGCGCGATGGCTTCGTCGTCGAAATTCGTGAGCACGTTGAGCAGCGGTTCTTTCGCGCGATTGAAATCAAGAGCAGCCAGCGCGAGCAAAGCCTGACGACGAAGTTGCGGCTCGGATTCCTTGCCGGACAGCCATTCGAGTTCCGCGATGACTTTTTCGCCGCCGAGTTCGCGCATCGCTTCGATGGTCGCGCGGCGCAACTCGACGGAAGAATTTTTGTCGCGCGCCGCGGCGAAGGATTGCTCGATGAGCTTTTCCAGTTTCCATCTGCCAACCAGCTTGAATGCTTCCGCGCGAATCCTGTCATCAGGCTTCGTAAAAAGCGACGAAAGAGATGAAAGGTCGCCCACAGGTTTTAATTGCCGCAGACGCGCGGCTTCACCCAATGATTTCAAAGCATGGACCGCCGCCGCATCATCAAAACCGTTTTGTAAAACTTGATCGAAAAGGCGGCGCAGTTCCTTTTCAGTGCCGGAAGTTCCAATCAAGTCAATCCACGGCCCGCTGCCATCGCGGGGAATCGTTCGCGTCTGCAAGACGCCTTCCAAAACTTCACCGGCGAGCGACGGCTCGATGGCTTTGAGCGCGAACTCCAGTTGCGTCTCGCGCCCTTCGGGTTTCCACCCGCCGGACTTCACAGCTTCGAGCCACGGCTTGGCAAGATCGTTGATGCTCAGCCAGATTCCGTAATCGAGAAATGAATCCATGGGTTTGTCGAGCGCGCTCAAGACGAGTTCGGCGGAGCGCGCGCCGGGAATCTTCGCAAGTGCGCGGGCGGCTTCGAGGCGGACGCGGGGATGTGAGTCGGCGATCAGCTTTGCGAGCAGGGTGATTGGATTTTCAATTTTATCAGACCAATCGCCAACGACACGCGTCGCTGCCGCTCGAATTCGTCCGTCTCTGGCTTCGAGCAAGCGTTGAAGCAAAGCCGGTTCGATGACACTCAGCGATTGATACATCCACAGCGCTTCGAGCAATGCACGCTCGTCTTTCTGTGTTTTCGTCCACCGCTTCAAGTCCGGTAAAATCTTTTCGCCCCGCTCCGTTAAAACGCGGCGCGCTTGGTTTTCGTTGAACGAATTTGGTGAGAGAAGTTCATCGAGCAGTTTGTGATTCGAGGTGTTGGCAAGTTTCGGTTGCGGAACGAGCGGACGGTCTTTCGCCGTCACGCGCCAGATGCGGCCAGTGACGTGATCGCGGCGCGGGTCGCGAAAATCGACTTCGCCGTGCTGGATGATCGGGTTGCTCCAGTCGGCGATGTAAAGCGCTCCGTCCGGACCAAGTTTAACGTCAATCGGACGAAACGTGACGTTGGTAGTGCGAAGCAAGTCGGACAATTCTTTTGCGGCGAACGCGGAGTCTTTTTCCTGGATTCCAAAGCGGACAACGCGATGCGCCCGGAAGTCGCAGGTGATGGCGTTGCCCTGCCAGTCTTTTGGAAAATGTTCGCTGCGGATAATTTCCAGTCCGCAAAATTTCGGATAGCTGCCGGGACTGATGCTTTTCAACTCGCGGCGCATCTCGGCATAAGTGAAATAAGTCGCACCCGGCACGCCAAAATTAATTCCCTGCCCGCCCGCGCCGTCAGTCACGAACGACTCGCCGAACGCGTCGAACGCGTGCCCCCATGGGTTGCAAAAGCCGCGAAGAAACACTTCCATGTCCAACGGTCCGGGGCGCAACCGCCACACGCCGCCGCTGTTCAGACGCACGACGCCGTTGGGTGTTTCAGCGTGGCTGTGAATGTAGATGGATTGGTTGAAATAAAGTCGGCCATCGAATCCCCATTGCAGCGTGTGAATGATGTGGTGCGTGTCTTCGGTGCCGA
The DNA here is from genome assembly GCA_964389025.1 of uncultured Verrucomicrobiota bacterium. Taxonomy (GTDB): domain Bacteria; phylum Verrucomicrobiota; class Verrucomicrobiia; order Limisphaerales; family CAYMCQ01; genus CAYMCQ01. The sequence goes on along the minus strand of CAYMCQ010000057.1, from coordinate 6,662 downwards.
AGCCGGACAGCACGCGCCGTTTCACGTCGGCCTTGCCATCGCCGTCGGTGTCCTTCAGAAAAAGCAAGTCCGTGCTTTGGCCGACGTATGCGCCGCCGTCACCGGGCGCCACACCGGTGGGAATCAGCAATCCGCCTGCAAAGACCGTGGATATGTCGGCGCGGCCATCGTGGTTCACGTCTTCGAGAATCAGAATTTTGTCGTCGGCAGTTTTGCCCGGTTCGATCTGCGGGTAGACCTCTGAACTGGCGACCCACAGGCGGCCACGCGGATCGAAATTGATTTGGATGGGTTTGTTGAGCAGCGGAGTTTCCGCCCAGAGATTGACTTGAAAGCCGGGCGCGACTTCGAGGTCGGGCAATTGTTGCGGGCTGGCAGGGCGCGTCACTCCGCGCGCGCCGTCGGAGTCAGGGAGCGCTTTCGAAGTGCGTGGCGTGGTGGGGACACCGCGCCCTACCTTGCTGCCGCTCATTTTTCTGACGAGTTCAAAGCTGTGCGCGACTGGCTTGCGGAGCGTTGCGATTTTTTTCTCCTGCCCGGCAATGAGCGGATCGAACATCGGCATCTCGGCGGCGTTTTTGCCTTGCTCGTGCTTGCGGAATCCGAAGAGGTAAGTCTCGTTCGCAGGACGCCATTGATGGAAATGAAGTTCGTTCTTCTTTAAAATCGCCTGCCGCAATTCCTCGGCTTGCTCGAATTGCGGCCCGCGCTCGATGACCACGCCCCGCGCCCAATCTTTCTCCGAGCCGCTCGCGATGGCGTTGCCGTCAATTTTCAATTCGTAATCTCCGCGCTTCAATCCGGCGATTTGAATCAGGCAATCGGCGGTGTGCGTTCGGATGCGTTTTCCATTTTCATAAAGTTTTGGCAGAACGAGCCTGTCGTCCAATGCGCTGAAGTGAACGTCGTCGGAAGTCCTTGTAAGATTGGAAACCTTTGTGCCGTAACTTCCGTCGGCGATTTTTCCGTCGGCAGTGATTCCGATGCGCCAGAAGTTTTGTTCCCAATGCAAATGTTTTTCCAGCGCTTCGGCGGCGCGAAGATAGCCGTAGTCGCCCAGATGAATCCCATTTTCAGTGAACGGACGCGGCGGAATGGATTTCAATCCGTCGCCCAGAAGGTCGAACAGGTTCACGAAGTGGCTCTGGCGCTGAATCCCGACTTCATCAACGGCCCGCAAATAGCGCAACAAGTCTTCGTTGTGCCTGCGGGTGTCCGCAAGAAAGCCGGGAAGTTTTTCATGGTAAACCGGGCTGAGAAAAATAAATCTGACTGGAGCTTTGTTCGTGGACTGCTTTTGAATCGCGTCGAGCAACGCATCCATATCCGTCTTGAATTTCGGCAGCCCCGCTTCGCCGTCAAACGAACTGGCCATTCCGTAACCGACGATGACAACAGTCGGTTGCACAGCGGCGATTTGCTCCTTCAATTTCTCAAAACTTTTGCCCGGCTTGTTGAAATCAAAACTCGCGCGCGATATGCCGTCCGGCTTGTCCGCGCTCCAGCCGAGGTTGCGGAAAATCAAATTCGTGTCCGGAAATTGAACGGTGATGCGTTCCTCGATGTAGCCGTCAAACTGCTCGCGTTCGATGAGCGAGTCGCCGACGAGCGCGACGCGGTCGCCGTCGCGGAAATGGAACGGCCCCCTGAGCGCGCGCGGCGGCGGCTGGGAAAAAACTGACAAAGCGACCAACAAAACCGGCAGGGACAGGAATGAGCGAAGTCGAAATTTCATTTGGCGGCGCAAAGTGTGGACAGTTAAACCGGGTTCGCGCGCGTTGCGCAAGGTGGAATCTCACTTCGGAGGGCGAAGTTCCACGACGCCCTAACTCGATTTTGGAATGAGGTCAGGGCGTCGTGGAACTCCGCCCTCCGAAACTGGCTTGTTTACAGTTGAACTCGGGCCGTGATTTCGAAAATGCTGTTTGTGATGGCCGAGTTTGAAAACAGGAAGCGGACTTTTGCAATTTGCGGGGCGCTGGCTCTATTGACCTTGCTGGCGTTCTGGCCGCTGAAGAATTGCGACTTCGTCAATTTCGACGATCCGGATTACGTGACGAGCAATCCGCACGTGCAGGACGGGCTGACGTGGCGCAGCGTGGCGTGGGCATTCACAACCAATCATGCGGCGAACTGGCATCCGCTCACATGGCTCTCGCATATCCTCGACTGGCAGCTTTATGGAAAAAATCCGCTCGGCCATCACGCCACGAATCTTCTGCTGCACGTCGCGAACACGGTCTTGCTGTTCCTGATTTTGAAACGGCTGACGAATACAACCTGGCGAAGCGCGATCGTGTCAGCGCTGTTTGCATTGCATCCGTTGCACGTGGAATCGGTCGCGTGGGTTGCGGAGCGGAAGGATGTTTTGAGCACGTTCTTTTTTCTGCTGGCGATTTGGGCGTGGGCGCGCTACGCGCAGAAGTCAGAGGTCGGAAGTCGGAAGTCAGATGTCAGACCTCCGGCCTCTGACCTCCGACTTCCGACTTCCGGCTTCTACTGGCTCGCGCTGCTCTTCTTCGCGCTCGGCTTGATGAGCAAGCCGATGGTCGTGACACTGCCGTTCGTGCTATTGCTTCTGGATTACTGGCCGCTGAATCGAATGCGGCTTGCCGCGCCGAAGCCCGGCGAAGGAGGGAGTGCGGAATGCAGAGCGCGGATTCGGCTGTCGTTGCTTTACGAGAAAATTCCCTTCTTCGCGCTGGCCGCTGCGTCGTGCGCAGTCACGCTAATCGCGCAGAGATCGGGCGGGGCGGTGAGATCGCTGGGGACGTTCCCGATTGAAACGCGCGCGCAAACCGTCGTAGTAGGCTACGCGAGTTACATCGAAAAAACTTTCTGGCCGAAAAATATCGGCGCGTATTACACGCATCCGGGCGGCTGGCCGTTTTGGGAAATCCTTGTGTCAGTCGGAATTGTGGCGGGAATCTCTGCTCTCGTATTTTTTCTTCGGCGAAATCGTCCATGGCTTGTTGTTGGCTGGCTTTGGTTTTTGGGAACACTCGTTCCTGTCATCGGCATCGTGCAGGTCGGCGGGCAATATATTGCCGACCGCTACACTTACATTCCGCTGATTGGTTTGTTTGTGATGCTTGTTTGGGGCGCGGCGGAAATTTTTTCCCGCGCGTGGATTGAAAAACTCATCGTCGCCGCCACCAGCGTGGCAGTTCTCGTCGCCTGTCTGGTTTTGACGCGCACGCAGGTTGGCTATTGGCGGAGCAGCGCGGCGCTGTTCACGCACGCGCTCGAAATCACAACAAACACGTTCACGCTCGACAACACCGTCGGCGCGAGCCTGACGATTCTCGCTCACAACAACCTCGGGCTGGCGCTCGCGCAGGAAGGAAAAATAGATGAGGCCATCGAACATTATTCGGCGGCGCTGAAAATTCGCCCCGACCTTTTCAACGCGCATCTGGGCCTGGGTGATGCGATGGCCGCCGAGGGCAAGCTGGACAACGCGGTGACGCATTACGCGGCTGTGCTGAAAGTGCGGCCTGACTTTGCGGAAATTCACGTAAGGCTCGGAGTCGCGCTGGCAAAGCAGGGAAAAAATAGCGAATCCGTTTCTCATTTCTCCGAGGCGCTCCGATGGAAACCGGACGACGCGAACGCGCATTTCTATCTGGCCGTTGCCTTGCAAGGACAGGGTAAAATTCCCGACTCCATCGGGCATCTTCGCGACGCGATTCGCTTCAAGCCGGATTATCCCGACGCGCTTAACAATCTGGCTTGGATTCATGCGTCGTCCACAAATGCCGACTGGCGCAATGGCGCGGAAGCCGTCCGCCTCGCGAAGCGCGCGTGCGAGTTGACGGAAAATCGCCAGCCGCTGCTTGTCGGCACGCTCGCCGCAGCCTACGCGGCGGACGGAAGATTTTCCGAAGCCGTCGCCACGGCGGAAAAAGCGCGGGACATCGCCACGAGTTGCGGCGAGACGAACGTGGCGTTGCGAAACGAAGAACTGCTCAAACTCTACCGGCAGGGCTGCGCGGTCTTTGAATAGGGTTTTCCCCCGGGCGGGTTCAGGGGGAAAATTTTCCGCCTGTCATTTGAACATGTCGCGCGGAGGCGTAAATTGAGTCAGTGAATCTCGGAGATGACATTGCGTTAATGTTGCTGCTGCTGTTTGGGTTCGCGATCAGCGCGGGCGGCGCGATGTTTTTTCTCGTTCTCGTCTGGCGGCGGCGTCATCAGGAACAAATTTTCGGAAATGAATTTCGTTCGGCATTTCAGCCGGCGGATTTTCACATTCACCCATTTCAATTGAGTCGCCCGCCATGCTGGCTGGCCGTGCGCAGCAAAAATCTCGCGGCAGTCCAGTCCGCGCTGGCGCTTCACAATCCGCATCCCTGTTCGTGGCTGGAAGGTTTGAGCGCCGAGAACGAAAGCGCGCTTTTCATCTCGCCGCCGGTCGCGGGCTGGATTCTCGTCGTCGGCTCCGGCTTGCCAGAGCCGGGTGATGACGTGGACGCCTGCCACCGTTTTGTTCTGGAGTTGAGCCGCAAGCTCGGGCAAGTCCAGTTTTTCAGCGCCAGCCGGATTCTCGGCCATCATGCGTGGATTCGCGTGGACAGCGGGAAAGTTTTGCGCGCATACGCTTGGGCGGGCAAAACGCTTTGGAATCAGGGCCGCAAGACGCAGGAAGAAATTGACCTTGGCCTGAGCTGTTTTGATTACAATGAGCCGGTCAATTCCCTCAATCACGCCGAGCCGATTCTCGCGAACGTGGAAAAAGTTTCCCTGCTGGCCGCGCGCTGGAGCCTTGATCCGGCTATGATTGATCAGCGGTTTTTTGAGGAGCGGCAGGGAATCGCCGGCGAACTTTCTTTTCGCCCGCATTGAGTTCAAGGAAAAAGTAAAATGTAAAAAGGCAAAAGCTGCGGCGCGCTCAGTTTTCTTTTCGCCTTTTTCCTTTTACCTTTTACCTTTCTACGCCACACTCGCGCAACTCAACCCAAAAGCGTTATGTCACATTCACTCGAACTCGCGCTGCAAAAATTCCCGAAAGACGTGAAACTCAAGGACGGCTCGAAGTGCAAACTCCGAACGCTGAAAAAGGACGACGAAAAAATCTTCCACGAATTTTTCCTCGCCGTGCCGGAGCACGAACGCATGTTCATCAAACATCGCGTCACCGAACTGGCGGTGGTCCGCGATTGGTGCCAGAACATTGATCTCGGGCGCAACCTGCCGTTGCTCGCCGTCCTTGACGGCAAAATCGTTGCCGACGCGACGTTGCATCAAGACCTCGGCGGTTGGAAACGGCACATTGGCCGGGTGAGCGTGCTGGTGCATCCGAACTTTCGTGGACGTGGCCTCGCCAAAACGCTCATCACGGAAATCGTGGACATAGCGCGCCATACCGGCCTCGAAAAAGTCGAAGCGGAATTCATCGGCGAACAGGAAGCGGCGATCAAAATGTTCGCGATGCTTGGCTTCAGCAACTTGCTCCGTCTCGAAGATTACGTGAAAGACATGCAGGCCATTTCGCACGACTACGTTCTCATGGGATTGGACCTGACCACTGACGAAGAATACGCGGGAGTTGGAGGGTGAAAATTTTTGATTTTAGATTTTTGATTTGCGGTTGAACTTCGGCGCGACTTCCTGCAATCACAAATCACAAATCAAAAAATGTCCGCTCCTGAAATCTGTCCCAACTGCGGCGCGGAAGTTCCGCGCAACGCCAAGGCCTGTCCCGAATGCGGCTCGGATGAAACGACCGGCTGGTCGGAAGAGGCTCACGCGGGCGGACTGGACTTGCCGGACGAGGAATTTGATTACGAAAAATTTGTCGAAGATGAATTTGGCGCGAAGAAACCGAAGCCGCGCGGCATCCATTGGTTTTGGTGGCTCGTCGCAATAGTGCTGCTGTTTGCTTTTGCCGTTTGGGTTTTTTCGATTGTGAACAGAACTGTCCCGTGAAGTGGCGGTGTTGTGCGCCGAAATCAGGTCCGGAACATTGATCTGCTGAAATTCGCCGCCTTTGCAGGTTTTATATTTTGCGCGTTTTAGCTGGAACATTTCTCTCGCAAACATTTACGATGCGGCGTAGTGATTCAAGCCGTATTACAAGGCGTCAAATGGGACGCCCAATACAAAGTTATTGGCATCTCACGTGTATGGCTAGTCGCATCTCATACCACGACCAGTTTTTCTACGTCTCCAACCAGAGATTTCATGCGTTGATTGAGTTTGGTTTAGAGGTAGGGCAGAAGTCTGCTGAGACTGATGCTGACAGGTCCTACGTTTCTGGACTGCGTGAGCGTAGTGACGCCTTCTACGGGTTACGATTTGGCGATTGAGCAGGAGTTCCCTTTGAGGGACGAGCGCAAGTTTTGGGCGCGCGTATTTTTCGATTTGGCCTATCTTATTTTCCGACGCGAGGTTGGTAGTCATGACGCCACTTTTTGGCAGTATTCAGCAGTGGGTGATGCTTATTTACTTGGCCGGATGATCACTCGGTCTGTGCAGGAGGAGGAGTTGGCGTGGCATCCCAAGACTTTGGCATCAGTCGAGGCTGATGCGTTTTACCAGAAGGGAGTGAATGTGAGATTATGACGATGCCCCTATGAGGGTTAAGTGAAGGGTTTCATTTCATTTTAGTCAGCGACCTCCGGCAAAGCCGGAGGCTTGAGATAGCGCGGACCGCTCAAAGC
>CAYMCQ010000056.1:0-27532 GCA_964389025.1 uncultured Verrucomicrobiota bacterium | reverse complement strand
ACGAAGCTGCCGCTGTAGTTGCTCTGTCAAGAAGGTGCTCCGCGTGACGCTTACCATAATTCGACAGGTTGACAGTAAAATCGGGAACGTGAATCCCTGCGCGAAAGAGCATGGTCGGGTTGTTCGTTGTCGGCACTGGCGTAAAGGTGAGATTTGTTGAAGCGGAATTAGTGGTTTCGATAGAAGTCCAATAGCTTTGACCAAAACTCGTTTTGCTTTGGAGTTGGTAAGAAACATTCGGCTGCGTGTTGTGCAAGGTCAACAAAACATTGGTCGTGGAATTTGTCAGCGGTTCAATGCGCGTTATCTCCAGCCACAGGTTTGTGCCGTGAACTGCATCGTCGGGCGACCATTTGCCAACGTGCGGTCCGCCCGAACCGCCGCCACCGTTCTGGCGATACTCGCGATCTGCCGTGTAATCGGCAATGTTGTTGGTGTCTGAATCCATCGGCACGCCGCTGGCATTCAGCGCGACGAAGTGGAACCCGATATCCACGATGGAGTTTGTCTCGGGCACTTGATTGGTCGTGACGGTGTAATGGCAAAGCCCGGCGTTGGTCGCCGTGTCACTGCCCCGGTTGATGAGGTTTGTCGAAAGGTGATAGAAATTTCCGAGCGCGCCGCTGGCGTAGGTGAAGTTCGTCAGCACGATGTCGTGCGGGTCGGTCGGGTCTATCTGATTCAATCTGCCGTCGGTGGCGATGTAGGCGTTATGGCTGTGGGCGGAGCCGGGAACCGGCTCGTCAACGTCGCAACGGTCGAACGCGTTGTCGGTGATGTTCCAATCGTTCGTGCCGAGTTTCAAAAATATGTCGCGCCGCCTTTCCAAAGGTTGTTGCGCAGGTTGAGGGCAAGGTAATTCTGGAAATTGCAAACGCTCCGCTCAAAAAGATTGTTTCTGAAAACCACGGTGTTCGCAGCGGCACTCGAATTTTCCATTTCAAAAGTTCCCGAGTTGGCGGTGCAATCTTGAAGCGTCAGTTCGCCCAGCTTCCACGAACTCGCGTTGTAAATGTGAAAGCCGCTGTGACTCATCCCGTCGAAATCGGTGAAGCGAAACGAAGCGGTCGGCAAGGGGCTGGCTTGATAGGCTGGCAAGATCGTGTAGGTGTAAAACGGATTTGCCCCGCCCCAGTTGATTGACTGCTCTTGCACGGCGTAGTAGCGCACGAAGTGAACGTGATCGAGCGGCGTGCCAGTGCAAACCAGACTGGCATTGTTCCAAAGCCGGATACCCGAATCGCCAAACGTGGCGAGCACTGTTCCCGGAGCAATCGTCAGCGTGGCGTTGGTTACAACGAGTGTGTTTATCGCGTAGTCAACCGGCTGATAGTGGTAGCCAAGCGCGGGCAACGTGTTCGTGTCGCGCCATGCCTGAATCGAAAGCGTCGTGTTCGTCGTGATCGCGTTTGTGAGAATTGTCGGCGGATACGTCGTTTTCTTTTTCAGTTCGGCGAGCAGCCACGGGCTGATGTTCGTCGTTCCCGCGTTGCGGTAAGTGCCGTCGGCCAGATAGTAATTGCCTGCGCCGACACTTTGAAACGCACTCCCGTCCACCTCGGCGACGTGGTTCGTGACCAACTCCACCCATATTTCGTCGGGCACACCGACCAACAAACTGTTTGTCAGTGCAACGTGATTGATGGTTCTGGCAAAAACAAATTGGCCGCAGTTGTCTATCGTCAGGTGTTCGCCATGAACATCCACCCCGGAACAACCCTCCGGATCTTCTCCGGTGCAACCGCCGCCGCCCCAGAACAAATATTGCACGCTGACGAACAGCCCGTTCTGAATGTGGAGATTGGCGCTGCCCTTCGTCCCGATGTAACAGTTGAGCATTTGAATGTCCCGAAGGAAAACGTCGCCCGAATCGGGAAATCGAAACGCGCTCAATAAATAATTCACCCGCAGATGCCGCAAGTCCGTGCCGCTTTCCGACACGCGCAACACGTCGTTGTCGCCGCCGTGAAACTCGGACCAATTTCCGCCGTAATAGCCACTGGCAAACCAATACCCATTGGGCGTCCCGGCGCTGCCGGAAATCCTTTCGCCAACCGTGTCATCGTCCATCGCGGTGAAGATGGCCGGTCTGTAAGCCGTCGTCTGGCAATCAATCGGGCCGTTGAACGAAATGGTTCCAGCCGGATCTTCCTCATTGCCGGAAGCGCTTGAATACCTGCGGCCGAATTTCACCACGCTTCCGCCTTCTATTTTCGTAGTTCCATCCAGATACACGTCGCCGCTGCAATAATACGTCGTGTCGCCTTTGAACGTAAAATTGGTCTGGCTTGAGAGCGCCGCATAATCCACGACGAAGCCGGGTTGCGCGTAAATGTCCAGTTGGGCAAGTTCAACCGGCTGATCTGATTTCTTCGCTGGCAAGGCCGGCAGCTTCCTCTCAACGCTCGCAACATTTTGGAACTTCGGTGTGTCAGGAAGCGCCGCCTGCGGCTTCTCCGGCAAAAGCTTGAGCGAATTTTCGATGCGGCTGTATTGAACCGACTCCGCTAAAAATCGTCTGCCGTCCAAAACCGTCCACTGCTTCACCACCGGCACGCCGGACTTTTGATTGGCAGCAGCGCCAATAGCAAAGGCTGTTCCTCTGCCCATTTTCATTTCACCGAAATCGAGACGGCGCTCGTCGGTTAGTCCCGTTTGCCCGTCAACGACCACTTGTTCTTTCACAGGCTCGGGCGGGTCGAGGAATTCAGTGAGCACTTGAAGCCGCGTCGTTTTCGGATCAAGTCCCCACTCGCTCGGCGACGAAGGTTGCTCGCGCAAAATGATGTCCTGCACCAGCCCGGCTTTCGTCATCGTGTAAAGCACGTCGGCTTTAACATCGGTGAAGGCATCGGGATAAATGATTTTGTTTTTGGACGGCAAAAGCAACCCGTCCGCATCCTGCAATTCAGCTATCAACACGCTCTTGCCACTCGCCGTGTCGAGGTAAGCCAATCCGAGAACGTGACTTTTGAGATGTTTGCCGTCCGGCGTGATGAGTTCAACTGCGCCCGCCACGTTGATGTTTCCATCGAACGCGACCTTGTGCGGAGTCTTGCTTGCAATCGCTCCTTCCTTCGTGATTTCTATCTCAGTGCTGGATTCTTTCCACTGGCCGTCCTCGAAATAATGCATTCCAGTTTCAAGCTCAGTGTAGGAGTTCGTGCGCGCGATAACCTGCCTAAACCGATTCGTGCGGTAGGTAATCTGTCCCCATACGCGGGAATTCGCCGTGCGCTCGGAGATGGCAAAAGCTGAAGACGGCGCGCTCGGCAGCCCCGTTATATTTGTAATTTCAGCGCGAGCGGCGAATGCCGCGCCCAGTCCGAGAAGAAGCCCAACAATTGTCTTCATAGTTAGTTTAGGTTCCTAAGTTTACCTGCCGAAAACCTTGGCTCGTTTCTACGCCCACACGGAAGAAATGCAAGAAGAAAATAAAGGGCTGTTCACTGTGTTATCATTTGTGCGTTCTTGATTCGGTGAAGGCGTGCCAAAGCCAACGCCGCATCAAAAAATCATTGGTGAGACTATTCGGGAATACCGGAAAAAAGCGGGCTTAAGTCAGGAAAAGCTTGCTGAAAAAGCTAATCTTCATCCGGTTTACATTGGAGAGATTGAACGCGGCGAAGAGACTTCGAGCGTCAATGCGCTCGTGAGAGTCGCAAAAGCTTTAGGTGTTCGCGTCCGCGATCTTGTTGAAAAAGTCTGAGGCATATTTGCTTTGCTTGACCGCGCCAGTTGCCTCTCCTACCATCGCGCCACCTTGATGAGAAGCTCACGAATCGTAATAGTCCGCCCGTCCTCCGTAGCAGTTCTACTGCGGAGGGTGGACCGCCACTTCGCCATGGCGTGGCTCACTGGAGTTCTTTTGAGCGGACTTCAGTTGCACGCCCAGCCGGCCAACGGCATCAAAGCCATCGTCAGTGACACCATCATCACTTACCAGCAGGTTGAGCAGTCCGCGGCGCAGGCGATTGACCTGCTCCGGCGGCAATACGGCGGCCAGCCGGAGGAGTTCAACAGGAAGGCGCTTGAGACGTTCAACAACGCGCTCGACCAGCTCGTCGAGCGGCAATTGATCCTGCACGATTTCAAAACCGCCGGTTACAAGCTGCCGGAGAGCGTCATTGACGAGGAAATCCAGCAGCGGATCCGCGACCGTTTCGGCGACCGCAAGAGGCTCATCAAGACGTTGCAGGCGGAGGGAATGACTTACGAACAATTCCGCGACCAGGAACGCGAGCAGTTCATCATCCGCGTGCTGACTTTCAAGAACGTTTCCTCGGAGCTGATTGTCTCGCCTCAAAAAATCCAGGCTTACTACGATTTGCACCGGCAGGATTTCAGCGTGAAGGACCAGGTGAAGGTGCGGACAATTGTTTTGAACAAGAACGCTTCAAGCCCCGACGAAGCCAAAAAGCTCGCCGGGGAAATCCTCGCCAAAATAAAAGAGGGCGCGACGTTTCGCGAAATGGCTTCTGTTTATTCGGAGGGCGCGTTGAAGAACCATGAGCCGGAATGGGTGGATTTGTCCGTCCTGAAAAAAGAAATTGGCGATGCCGCCGCCAGGCTCAATCCCGGCGAAACCAGTGGCGTCATCGAAGCGCCCGAAGCTTTTTATCTCGTCCAGCTCGAGGAAAAAAAACCGGCGCACATCAAGCCGTTGAGCGAAGTGCGCGACGAGATTGAAAAAAATTTGCTGACAAACGAGCAAACGCGTTTGCGCAAACAATGGGTCGAGCGGCTGAAGGTGAAAACGTTTGTGAGATATTTCTGAGCGTTGAATCGTGAACCGATTCAACGCTGTAACGATTCACATGACCGGCTGGATCGGCATTTCACTCGGTGACGTCACCGGCATCGGGCCGGAAGTCACGCTCAAAGCGCTCGCGGCGGAAGCGCCAACTGATGGCCTCCGTTACCTCCTCATCGGCGACCCGGGTTACGCGCGCAAACTCAATCAGCAACTCGGCCTTCAACTGCCGCTCCAAACTTACGGCGGCAAGGATGACGTGGGTAGATTTTTTCTGTGCAATCCGCTGGCTGAACCGTTGCCGGAAAATTTGACCGCCGGCTCGCCCGCAGCCGCGCGGGCAGCCGTGGCGTGGCTCAGGGATGGAGCGCAGCGATGTCTGCGCCACGAATTGGACGGACTTGTCACCGCGCCGGTCAACAAAGAGACGATCATCCGTTCCGGCGAACCGTTCGTCGGCCAGACGGAATTTCTTTCGCACCTCGCCGGGGCACAGAGAACAGCGATGATGCTGCTTGGCCATGATGACCGGGGCCGTTGGCTGCGCGTTGTGCTGGCGACCGCGCACGTTCCGCTCAAACTCGTGAGCGAACATTTGAGCCAGGAAAAAATTGAGATGGTCATCGAACTTGCGTCCCAAGCCTGCCGCGATCTTGGTTTGCCGCGCGCGAAAATCGGCGTGTGCGGGTTGAATCCGCACGCGGGCGAAGGCGGCGAAATCGGCGATGAAGAAATCAAAATCATTTCTCCCGCAGTCCGCGCCGCGCAGGGAAAAAATCTGGACGCTCACGGCCCATTCGCAGCGGATGCGCTTTTTTATTACGCTTATCGCAGAGGCTATGACGCCGTCGTGGCGATGTATCATGATCAAGGTTTGTGTCCGATGAAAATGGTCGCGTTCGAGACCGGTGTGAACTGGACTCTTGGCCTGCCGTTCATCCGCACCTCGCCCGACCACGGCACGGCTTACGACATCGCAGGACAAAACAAAGCGAATCCGTCTTCCATGAGCGCGGCGATCCGGCTGGCGAAGCAATTGTCAGCTCGCCGGACCGCCTGAAACGCGACCTCAACGATTCTCAGTCCCCGCGATTTGCCCGCGCGTCACGCCAAGCTGGTTGAACAATTTCAATTCGCGCCACAAGTGCGCTCCAGAGATTTCTCCGCGCAAAAGCTGATGGTATCTTGAGATCGTTTGCGCAACCCGTTCCGGCGTTTCATTCACGAACTCGATGCGGAAATATTTCACGCCCAGCGCCATCATCCGTTCCACGTATTCCGCGCCGGTCTGCGCGAGGGATTGGAAAACCGTGTTGCGACAGCCGATGTCCGCCTTCACCGGATGCTCCGCGCCCACGCGGTCGCGCAGTTTCAGGTCACGAACGTCGCACGGACGGCCGCAGTTCGTGTAATCCGTGCCGTTCGTGAGAAACGCGCAAAACACGCAATGCTCCATGTGAAACATCGGCATGTGCTGGTGAATCGTCACCTCGAACCATTCCGGTGGCGCGCCGCGCAGCAACGCTTCAAGCTGTTGAAAATTCAAATCGTAGGAAGCCGTGACGCGCTCCAGCCCAAATTTATTTTTGAAGTAGTCCGCGCACAAGGAATTCGCCACGTTCAGGGAATAATCTCCGATGCGGCGGTCGTTCTCGAAAAACTTCAGGTGGTCGTAATTGCGGATCAGATAACCGTCGGCATCGCACGAGCGGACCTGTTTCAAAATCCATTCCTCGCCCGTTTTGAAGATGCGCGGCGGAGCGACGAAGATGGAGTGACGGGTGGCGGGTGACGAGTGACGAGATCGAACCAGAGCGACGGCGTCGCGATATTTCTTTGGGTTCTCGAACTCGCAATAAATGGTTTCCACGTCGCACTTCAGCGCTGCTTCCAATTGCGGCAGGTTGCGGACGAGGACGATCAACCCAGTCTCGGAGGGGCGAGTTACACGAGCCCCTGACTCCAGAATATTTGGGACTCGTGTAACTCGTCCCTCCGACGATTGTTGAAGCGTCCACCGCCCCGGCTGCGCGCGCAGATTTTCCAACTCTGTCGCAACCTCGCGCCGCAAACGGTTTAGTTCACTGACCGGCAACATAACTTCGCCCGCCAGAAAATTTTTCAATTCGCCAAGTTTGAACGGCGTTCCGCCGAGCCGTCCGAGCTGCTCGCGGAGTTTCTCCGTCGTAAGCGGTTGCTTTTCCGCCCGCGCCAGCGGCATTGCGGAATCAACGCGAACAACGTGGCCGGGCTCATCCCGCGCGACGAGTGTGAGTGGCCTGCCGATTGCGCCGTGGACTTCCATTTCGATCGGCTGTTGAAATTTCGGCGCGTCGCCGTTGAAACTCTGGCGCAAGCGGCGATTCAATTCCGGGTCGTCGGTTTTCCACAACTTGTCGCCGATGTGAACGCGGCTGAACTCAATATCGCCGTATCCAAAGCCAAGCCACGTTTCCGCGCCGCGACCTTCAAGCGTGTAGATCCGTCCGCCTTCCTCGTCCTGATCGGGATGCCCGGCGTCAAACACCACGCCGTCGCCCGGCTTGAGCGGAGCCAATAGTTTTATGGAAACACGCTCGTTCTGGATGCGGCTGACTTCGCCGAGAAAGACTCCGCGCTTTTTTCCAAACCGCGCATGGACAAGTTTCTGGTTGTTGCTGCCGCCAAACCAGCCGGTGTAAAGCCCGCGCGAGAAGGCCATCTCCATTTCGTAACGTTCTCTCGGAGGGCGGAGCTCCGCGACGCCCAAATTATTTTTGCCCGAAATGTCAGGGCGTCGTGGAACTCCGCCCTCCGAAACCAGTTTGTCCAGCGCCTGCCGGTAAATCCTCGTTATGTTCGCCACGTATTCCGGAGCCTTGAGACGGCCTTCGATTTTCAACGATGCAACTCCGGCGCGAACCAGTTCCGGCAATACTTCAAGCCCAGCGAGGTCTTGCGGACTGAGCAAATATCTTTTATCGCCGAGCGGAACTTGTTTGCCGTCCGAAATCAGTTCGTAAGGCATCCGGCAAGCCTGCGCGCACTCGCCGCGATTTGCGGAGCGGCCACCGAGCGCTTCGCTCGTCAGGCATTGGCCGGAGTAGGCGACGCACAATGCGCCGTGGATGAAAACTTCGAGGGGAAGGGGGAAGTATTCAGTAGGACAGTGTTCAGTATTCAGTGAGTCGGCTTTCCCGGACTGAACACTGACTACTGAACACTGACTACTTTGAATCTTCTCAATCTCCTTGATCGAACATTCCCGTGCAAGCACGACCAGATTGCAGCTAAGCTCTTTTGCGAACTCCACACCGCCTGCGCTCGTGACGGTCATCTGCGTCGAGGCGTGGATCGGAAAATCTGGCGACAACTCGCGGATCAACCGGCAGATTCCAACATCCTGCACGATCGCCGCGTCAACACCTGACGAAATGATCGTCCGCAAGTATTTTTCCGCATCGGCAAGTTCGTTTTCGAAAACCAGCGTGTTGAACGTGACGTAGCCTTTCACGCCGCGCCTGTGCAGAAATTCCATCAGCTTCGGCAGATCGGCCTCGGTGAAATTGTGCGCGCGCATCCGGGCGTTGAATTTCTCAAGGCCGAAATAAATCGCGTCCGCGCCGTTTTCGACGGCGGCTTTGGCGCAGTCCCAATCGCCGGCAGGCGCGAGCAGTTCCGGCAGGCGGATCGCCGATTGCCGATCGCCAATAGCCAATGGATTTTCAGTTTCGACCATGCGAGCGGACAGGTTATCACGCGCGCGGCGGGAAACAAATTGAAGTTTGCTGATTCAACCGACGCGAAACGAAATCTTCGCAATCGTCTCTTTGCCAAAGCTGTGCTGAAGGCGATCCAGAATCTCCTTGCGCCGGTAGCGGACGATTTCACTGAGCCACACGTTGCTGTCCACCGTGACGAACAAAGTGCCGTTGCGCAGGCCGGTCGGTTGCGCGTGGGAAACGATGACGGGATCGAGCAAGTTGTTCCAGACTTTCACGACTTCGGCTTCCGCGCGACGGCGGTCAATGCGAAGGTCGGACAGGAGGCCGGGCATCAGGTCGGAAACTTTTTTGGCGCTGGCCTTCCGCGCGATTTCTTCGCCGCTCAAATCAACTCCGCGCCATTCGGCCAGCACGCGCGCGCGCGCCGAAAATTTTGGGCGGCCAAGATAAAACTTCTTTTCCGCCGGAAGATTTGGTTTGGCAGGCGCGCTGCCAGACTTGCGGCGAGTCGTCACGGTTTCTGGGATTCACGAATCGCGTAAATCGTAAATCGTAAATCGTAAATCATAAATCTCAGTGCGGCGTCTTGGGATGCTCGTCGAGCACGAGCACACCGTGCGCCGGCAGATCGTAGTTGCCGGTGATGTTGTTGCCGGTGAGGAAGTCATGCATCGGCTTGTAGAACTGGATGCGCACCGGCGACTGCTGGTGGTTCAGCAAAAAGTAAACCCGCGTGTCCTCGCGCTGCCTCATGCTGACCTCGACGTTTTCAGGGACTTTCAGGAGCGGATTCATCCCGGCCAGTTGCCGCAGCCACGTCACGAGGTCATGATAAAAATACTGGTGGCTCATCGTGCCGATGTAAATCGCCTTGCCGAGGCCAAACGTGTTCATCGTCATCGCCGGTTTGCCCGCGTAAAAATCTTTTGCGTAAGCCGCGAGCACCTGACATTCCTTCGTCGGCTCGATGATGTCGCACCAGACGCGCGCGGGATGAAGGTGGCTCGTGGGAAACGCGCCTTTGAAAGTCAGATGATTTTCTTCGCCGGGCGGCAGCGGATCGAATTCCAAAACTTCCATGCCGAACAGATCGGTCATGTCGCGCGGAAATCCCGTGTCCGACGCGATGCCGTGCGCGTCCACAAGGCCGGTGTTGAACGTCGCGACGAGCGTGCCGCCGTTCTGGACGAAAAGTTTCAGCCGGTCAACTTCGCCGCCGGAAATCAAATGAAGCGACGGCGCGAAAACAATTTTGTAACGCGACAAATCTTCGCTTGGCCGCGCGAAATCCACGGGGACGTTGCGGTCGTGGAGCGCGTTGTAGAAAAGCTGGAGATGTTCGCGCAGGCTGAAATTTTTGTTCGGCTGGTTTGGCTGCTGAAGCATCCAATCGTTCTCATGGCTGTAAAGGATCGCAACTTCGGTGACGACCTTTGTTCCTTTCAGGGCGGGCGCGAGAAGTTTCATTTCCTCGCCGAGATGCGCGATTTCTTTATAGACGCGATTGTCCTTGTGAACGTGATGCGGGAGGACTGCGCCGTAAAATTTTTCATTGCCGATGCGCGGCTGACGCCAGCGATAGTAAAGAATTCCGGTCGCGCCGCGCGACAGCAGTTGATACGTGAAGAGTCGAAGCATCCCCGGACGAACCAGTGAATTTGCTTCTTCCCAATTCACCTGGCCGGCTTTCTGTTCGATGACCCAAAAGCCATCTTCGCCGTCCGGCGTTTTGATGTCCGTCTTTTTCAGCGAGCGAAGAATGTCAATGTCGCAGGCAAGCGCGGATGATTTTGCCTTGGCCGCCGCGTTGCTCTCGGCGGAGACGAAATCAAGGTTGCTCGCGATGTCAAAATGATCGAAGCGGCGCGTGAGCGCGCGAAGATTTGTGGTGAGCAGCGCGTCCGGCGTCAGTTCGCGCAAAATATCCGCCTGCATTTTCACGAACGCCACTATGGTGTCGCTGCAAAAACGCATCCAGTCCAGCACGAGCGCGGGATTGTGCGGCGCGGGCGCGGCCAGCGGCATCGGAACCTGGTTCCACGCGGTCACGAGTTGTCCTCCAGAATGGAGGCCGAGACATTGATTTAATTTTTCAACCGTTTCGTATTTTTGCTCCAGATAAAGGTGCCATTCGCGGCGCGTGTCTTCGTTGAAAGCAAACTCCGTTTTGTAGCCGCCGATGCCGCTGTCAATCTGCCACGCGATGACTTGAGGGTGTTTGCCGACGGCGTTCGCCATCGCGGTGACGATTTTTTTCGAGTAATTCCAGAACACGTCCGAGTTGAGGCAGACGGCGTGGCGTGTGCCTTCATTTTTTTTCAGGCCGCGGTCGTCGAGCGGAAGAATCTCAGGATGCTTTTGAGTGAGCCAAAGCGGCGGCGCGGCGGTGGGCGTGGCGAGGACGATTTTGATTCCGGCCTTGCCCATGATGTCCATGATGCGCTTGAGCCACGCGAAATCGTATTTGCCCTCTTCGCGCTCGCAGATGCCCCAGACAAATTCGCCGATGCGCGCGACGTTGATGCCGGCGGCGGCCATCAACTCCGCGTCGCGCTCCCACTCGGCCTCCGGTTTGTCGGCAGTGCCGCCGTAAGGGTAAACCCACTCCTCGGGATAATAATCAACGCCGAAATACATAACGCATTTTGTTGACCGGCTTCCGAGTCCACTTTAAACGTTGAAACGAACGGCGCAATGGAAAAGTCGCGGGCTGAATCAAAACCAAAAGTCCATCGCCTTTCCAGCATTTCGCCGGGCTTGCGCGATTGCCTTCATGCGTGGAATCATTTTCACCAGACGGATTTCAATGAAACTCCGCTTGGCAGTGTTGAATGAACTGGTTACGTTCCAGCGTCGTTCATCCATGAAAAAAAGATTTCAAATCCCTGCCGTCCTTGTTTTTTGCGCCCTCGCTGCAATCTGTTCAGCCAAAGAAAAAATTGACGTGGGCAAGCTTCCGCCGCCGTCCACGAAGAAGCCGGACTTCGAAAATGACATCTGGCCGATTTTCAAGGAGCGCTGCATTCATTGTCACGGCGCGGAAAAGCAAAAAGGGAAATATCGCATGGACTCGCGGGAGGCGGCGATCAAAGGGCAGGAAGATCCAAACATCGTTCCCGGAAAAAGCGCGGAGAGCCGTTTCGTTCATTTGCTTGTTCCGGCAATTGCCGGCGAAGACCGGATGCCGCCGCCTGATGACGCCGGAAAAGTTTTGCCACTGACCGATGCGCAAATCGGAATCATCCGCGCGTGGATTGACCAGGGCGCGCCGTGGCCGGAACAAAAGAAAGAGCCGGTCGTGCTCGTGGATTTCGCGAAGGAGATTCAGCCGATTTTCAATTCGTCGTGCGCCGAATGTCACGGTGCGACGCAACAGAAAGGCGGTTTCCGCGCGGATTCGAAAGAAGATTTGCTCAAAGGCGGCGAAGGTTACGGCAAAGTGATTTTGCCGGGCAACGCGGAGAAAAGTCCGCTCGTCGCAATCATCGCCGGCAAGGACGACGACATTCCTGAAAAAGAAAAACACAAATTGCAGCCGCAGCAGGTGGAGTTGATGAAGAAATGGATTGAGCAGGGGGCGAAGTAATCAAATGATGCGCGATTGTGTTAATCGGACGCTGAAGCGGCGTGAACGCCGCGCGCCGGAGCGCGGGCTTCAGCCCGCTTCAACGTTCGCATTGCTGGCCGCACTCTCGATCGCGGCGCTCCTTTGTTCCTGCCGCCACGACGACGAACTCGTTGATCTCGAAAAAGAAATCCCCGGAATCGTTTTGGACATCCGCTACGCGACGACGAACAATTTCACCAGCCAGCAGCTTTATCCCGCAGCAAAATGTTTTTTGCGGCGTGCGGCTGCGGACAAATTGCGCGAGGTGGAAAATGAATTAGCTGCGAGCGGACTCGGCCTGAAGATTTTCGACGGCTACCGCCCGCTCTCGGTGCAGAAAAAGATGTGGGCGATTTATCCGCACGAAGGTTACGTCGCCGACCCGAAGAAAGGCTCGCGACACAATCGCGGCGCGGCGGTTGACCTGACGTTGATCCGGCTTTCAGACCGCAGCGAGTTGCCAATGCCCACGACTTATGATGATTTCACGGAGAGGGCACATCGCCGCTACAAAGATTTGCCGGAGGAACAGATCCGCAATCGCGAGTTGCTTGAGCGCGTCATGGAGAAGCACGGCTTCAAAGGTTTGGATACCGAGTGGTGGCATTTCGATTTTGGCGACTGGCGGCGCTACGAGATTTTAGATGTGGATTATTCGCGGATTCGTTAATCATCAGCCATGAACATTCAAGTGGCAGTCCTCTGCGACGCGGCGACGGACAGCGCGGGCAAGCTCAACGTCCTCGGCACGTTCGACACCATCATCACGCAGCAACTTCCCGCCGTGCATCCGCAATGCTCCATCGCGATGCGCGCGACGTTCACCAACGGCGAGGAAGGCAAACACAAGCTCAAGCTCACCTTCGTGAACGAAGACGGCAAGCCCGTCATGCCGAGCATGGACATTCCCGTCGAAGTCGCGCTGCCGGAGGAAACACATTTCATCTCGCGCAACTTCATCATCAACATCCAGCAACTCAAGTTCGAGACGCCGGGCTTTTACTCGATTGACATCGCGCTCGACGACAAGGAGCAGATGAGCATTCCGCTTCTGGTCCGGCACGCGCCGCCGCAAACGGAACAAGGCGAGGCGTGGAAACAGGCGACGTGAAAGATGAACCCTCACCCCGGCCCTCTCCCGTCCGACGGGAGAGGGAGAATCGCACACAGTTCGTTTGGAAAAAGTGAGCGCTGTGTTTGCCAGATGTTCGTCAACAATAACAGAAACTATCGCCTGCTGTTCCCTCTCCCGTCGGACGGGAGAGGGTTAGGGTGAGGGTAATTCCTTTTTACGATGACCGACACGTTTCTCCTAACGCTTCTCATCCTCATCGCCGCGCTGCTCTATTCCTCCGTCGGGCACGGCGGTGGATCGGGTTATCTCACGGCGATGGCGCTGTTCGGCCTTGCGCCGGATGTGATGAAACCGACCGCGCTCGTCTTGAACCTCGTCGTTGCAACCGTCAGCACGATCCGCTTCGCGCGCGACGGACATTTCTCGTGGAACATCTTCTGGCCGTTCGCGGTGCTTTCGATTCCGCTGGCGTTCGTCGGCGGCGCGATGAAGCTGCCGGTTCAAACTTACAAAATTATTCTTGGCGTTGTCCTGCTGTTTGCCGCGTTTCGGCTCGCAATCAAGCAATCCTCAATTCAACGAAAGCTCCTTTTCCCTCTCCCCGCGACGCAGGAGCGGGGAGAGGGTCAGGGAGAGGGGTTGCCGAGTAAAAGCTCCTCCTCTCCCCAGCCCTCTCCTCCATTGCATGGAGGAGAGGGAGAAGCCACAGCGGTTATTGCAAATCTAAAACCAATTCCACTTCTGCCCGCGATGACTATCGGCGCGGCGATAGGTTGGTTGTCCGGACTGGTTGGTGTTGGCGGCGGAATCTTTCTCAGCCCGATTCTGCTGCTGCTTGGCTGGGCGGACACGCGCAAGACGGCGGGCGTCTCCGTCGTGTTCATTCTCGTGAATTCGCTGGCCGGGCTGCTCGGTCACGTGGCGAGCGTGCAAAAAGTGCCGCACGAAATCGCGTGGTGGGGACCGGCGGCGCTGATCGGCGGACTCATCGGCTCGGAACTCGGCAGCCGCCGCCTCGCGCCGATGACGATGCGACGATTGCTGGCGGTGGTGCTGGTCGTGGCGGGAGTGAAGATGTTGATGACGAAATAAAAAACAAAGGCGCGTGCTGTCTTTTTATTCTAAACCATAAGTCTGCCGTTTCTGGTCAATCACTCTAGTTGCTCGTTCTCGACAAGCGGCGATAAATTCTTGATCAACGTGGAGATTCCATTTGTTTCGACAGCCTTTTTCGGTGTCATCGTCTTGAGGGACGGGAGTGAATAATTGGTCCCTATCGCATTCGAATACTTCGACATCCGCAGGATCGCCCGGCTTTGTCCATTCCGCTTTT
Organism: uncultured Verrucomicrobiota bacterium; assembly: GCA_964389025.1. Taxonomy (GTDB): domain Bacteria; phylum Verrucomicrobiota; class Verrucomicrobiia; order Limisphaerales; family CAYMCQ01; genus CAYMCQ01. The sequence continues at coordinate 13,060 of CAYMCQ010000056.1, read as the reverse complement.
GTAGAGTCCAAATACTTTTGTTCTGAACGCTGACCGATTACGTCAATCATGACATCACCCTTCGCAACATAAACGTGCAATGCCTCTTTGATGAGAATGGGCTTTTTAAGAGAGACCCGCTTGAAGCGGTATCCTTGTTCGGTCAGTCTGTAAAAGAGTTCGTCAGCGAAGATATGACATGCAGCTTTTGTGAATAGTTCTTCGCATGGCCTATCTAACTTTTCACGGAGATATGGTTTCACGCACGTCGGTTAAGCTCGAAAAGATTGTTGTTAGGATTAAGAATTTTTTTCTCACCGATAACTCTCCCACTCCGGCTCGTTCTCGAAAATCCAGCGGTAGTATTCCTTCTCCTTCAACTTCCCGCCGGCTTCCTCGTCCACTATCACCGTGCAGCGCGGATGAAGTTGCAGCGCCGTGGCCGTCACCATGCTCGTGATGGGGCCTTCGACGGCTTGCGCGACGACGTCCGCCTTGCTGTCGCCGGTCGCCAGCAGGATGCAACGGCGCGCTTCGATGATCGTGCCCACGCCCATCGTGATGCCTCGGCGCGGCATCTTGTCTTCGCCGCCGAACGCGGGCGCGTTTTGCTTGAGCGTCGTGGGCGTGAGCGCCTTCACGCGCGTGCGCGAGCGGAGCGCGGAGAGCGGTTCGTTGAAACCGATGTGCCCCGTCTTGCCAATGCCGAGGAGTTGCAAATCTATTCCGCCCGCGCGCGCAATCGCCGCCTCGTAGCGGCGACATTCCTCGTCGAAGTCGGTCGCAAGGCCGTCGGGCCAATGCCTGTTGCGCGGGTCAATATTCACATGCCGGAAAAAATGTTCCTCCAGGTAATGACAGCAGGAGTGCGCATCGGTTGGCTGCAGGCCGACGTATTCGTCGAGGTTGAACGTGCGGCAGGGCGAGAAATCAAGCTTCTCCTCGCGATGCATCCGCACGAGGTGGCGATAAACAAGTTCCATCGTCTTGCCCGTCGCGAGGCCGAGGACGAGGTTGGTGTGTGCGCGAATTTCTTTTGCGATGATTCGCGCGACGAGCGATGCGGCGGAATCTTTGTTAGGTTGTATGATTACTTCCACGTGCGGACTTTAACGCAAAGGCGCAAAGACGCAAAGGTTTGCAGAAAAGACAGACTGGGAATTAGAATCAAAAATTCTTCGCGTCTTGGCGTCTTGGCGTCTTGGTGCCTTTGCGTTGAAAATGATTTAGTTAGAGCGCCCGTTTACGTCTTCCACTTGATGTTGCAGCCCATGCTCGGCGTTTGCATCGTGGAAGTCGGTTTGCCGGCGAGCACGGCGTCCAGCGCGGCGCGCAAATCTTTTCCGGACACCGGAATTCCGTTGCCGGGACGGCTGGAGTCGAATTGCCCGCGATAAACGAGCCGGCGACCGCGATCAAAAAGATAAATGTCCGGCGTGCAGGCGGCGCGATATGCTTTCGCCACCGCCTGCGTCTCGTCGAAGAGATACGGGAAAATGTAGCCGGCGGATTTCACTTCCTCGGCCATTTTCGCCGGGCTGTCGTCGGGATAATTTTTCGCGTCGTTGGAATTGATGCCGATCATCGCGACGCCGCGCGGGATGTAGTCGCGCGCCAGTTGCGCGAGGCCGGCGCGGATGTGTTTCACGTAGGGGCAATGGTTGCACATGAAAACGACGAGCAACGCCGGCTTGTCCTTGAAATCCGCGAGCGAAACAGTTTTTCCATTTGTGTCCGGCAATCGGAAGTCCGGCGCGGGTGTGCCGAGCGGCAGCATGTTTGAAGGTGTCAGAGCCATGGGTGGAAATTTGAAATCCTTCGCGCACATTGTCCAGTTCCTTTGCGCCTTTGCGCCTTTGCGCCTTTGCGCTAACCTCCTCAAAATGACTCTCGCTGAAGCCAAAGCTCGTCACGCGGAACTCGTCGGACAAATCCGCGAGCACGACCACGCCTACTACGTTCTGGCGCAGCCAAAAATCAGCGACCGCGACTATGACCGGCTTTATCACGAGTTGCTCGATCTCGAAAAACAATTTCCCGAACTCATCACGCCGGATTCGCCGAGCCAGCGTGTGAGCGGTGAGCCATTGAAGGAATTCAAGCAGGTGCAGCATCTCGTGCCGATGCTGAGTCTGGACAACACCTATTCGCAGGAGGAAGTGTGCGATTTCGTCAACCGCGTCCAAAAACTTTTGCCGGACGAGAAACTCGAATGGGTCGTCGAGCCAAAAGTGGACGGCGTGGCCATCAATCTCCGCTACGAGAACGGCGCGTTCACTTGCGGCGCGACTCGCGGCGACGGCACGACCGGCGACGACATCACGGTGAATCTGAAAACAATCCGCTCGATCCCGACGCGACTTCAAAGTAGGGCAGACTTCCAGCCTGCCCAAAATAGAGACCGGGACAGGCTGGAAGCCTGTCCTGCTTTATTGGAAGTTCGCGGCGAAGTTTTCATGACGAAATCCGGCTTCGAGAAACTCAACGCAGAACGCAAAGCCGCAGGCGAACCAACTTTTGCAAACCCTCGCAACTCCGCCGCCGGTTCGCTGAAGCAACTCGACCCAAAACTCGTCGCGAAACGTCCGCTCGACATCGTCATTTACGGAACGGGAAGAATTGAAGCGCCCCTCTCCTCGTTCCTCTCCCCATCGGATGGGGAGAGGATGAAAGGTGAGGGGCGAGCCTTTCCGCAAACGCACAGCGACGTTTTGTCGTGGCTCAAGTCGCTGGGATTCAAGACGCCGGAAAAAATCTGGCTCTGCAAATCCACTGATGAATTGATCGCGGCGATTGATGAACTGGACAAGATTCGCCGCAAGTTCGTTTATGAAACCGACGGCGCAGTCATCAAGCTCAACAACCTTTCGCAACGCGAGCGCGCCGGGTTCACCGCCAAGGCGCCGCGTTGGGCAATGGCTTACAAATACGCCGCCGAACAATCCGAAACGAAACTCAAAGCCATCACCATTCAAGTCGGACGCACCGGCGCGCTGACGCCCGTGGCGGAACTTGAGCCGGTGTTTCTCGCCGGCAGCACCATCAGCCGCGCGACGTTGCACAATGAAGATTTCATCCGCACCAAGGACATCCGCATCGGCGACACGGTGACGATCCAAAAGGCGGGCGAGGTGATTCCTGAAGTTATGGATGTGGTGTTGACGAAGCGCGCCGGAAAAGAAATTTCATTTCAGTTTCCAAAAAAGTGTCCCGAATGCGGCTCGAAAATTTCCAAGGAAATCGGCGGCGACGAGGAAGAAGGCGCGGTCTGGCGCTGTCCGAATCCCGATTGCCCGGCGCAAGTCCGCGGGCGCATCGAGCATTGGTGCTCGCGCGGCGCGATGGACATCGAGGGCGGCGGCGAAGTTTTGGCGAGGCAGCTTGTCGCAAGCGGACTTGTCCAAAACGTCGCGGAACTTTACCGGCTCAAGCAGGATGAGTTGATGAACCTCGAACGCATGGGCGAGAAGTCCGCTCAAAATTTTCTCGACGCGATTGCAGCGAGCAAAACCCGCGACGCATGGCGCGTGTTGTTTGGCCTCGGTATTTTGCACGTCGGCGCGGGCGCGGCGAAATCGCTCGGCAGACATTTCGCGTCGCTCGACGACATCTTCGCCGCAAGCGCGGAACAGCTCGTGGAAGCCGACGACATCGGCGAAGTCATCGCGCGCAGCATCGTGCAGTGGCACGGCGACAGCGTGAACCGCAGGCTCATCGAGCAGTTGCGCAAGGCTGGATTGAATTTCAAATCCGAACTTTACCGGCCGCAAGCTCCAGCCGGGCCGTTCGCCGGAAAAACCTTTGTGCTGACCGGCACGTTGCCGTCGCTGACGCGTGAAGATGCGACGGCAAAAATCGAATCACTCGGCGGCAAAGTCAGCGGCAGCGTGAGCAAGAAAACGGATTTTGTTCTGGCTGGCGACGAGGCCGGTTCAAAACTCGACAAAGCCCAAAAGCTCGGCGTGAAGACCATTGACGAGAAAGAATTTCTGAAGATGTGCGGCGAATAATTTTCAGGCTTGAGCCTGCGCGGCGGCACCAGCGCGCCTGGCGAGAATTGCTTCGATGATTTTTCCAGTCAACGCCGGTTGTTCGGCCATCGCTTTTTGCGCGGCTTCTTTTCCCTGGCCGATCAACTCGCCGTTGAATTGCAGCCATGCGCCTTTCTTGTCCACTGCGCCGCTTGCGATGCCTACGTCGAGGATGCAGCCTTCCTTGTTGATGCCGTGATTGTAGATGATGTCGAACTCGGCTTCCGCGAAGGGCGGCGCGACCTTGTTCTTCACGACCTTTACCCTGACGTGATTGCCGATGGCATTTTGCGCCGCGTCCTTGAGCGTGTCTTTGCGGCGGATGTCGAGGCGGACGCTTGCGTAAAATTTCAAGGCCTTGCCGCCCGGCGTCGTCTCGGGATTGCCGAACATCACGCCGACTTTTTCGCGCAACTGGTTTGTAAAAATGCAAGTGGTCTTTGACTTGCCCAAAAGAGCCGTCAGCTTGCGCAACGCCTGGCTCATCAAACGCGCCTGCATTCCCATCGTGGCCATGCCCATCTCGCCTTCGAGTTCGGCTTTCGGCACGAGCGCGGCGACGGAATCAATCACGATCACGTCGAGCGCGTTCGAGCGCGCGAGCGTTTCGCAAATCGTCAAAGCCTCTTCGCCGCTGTCTGGTTGCGACACGAGCAAGTCGTCCAGATTCACGCCAAGTTTTTTCGCGTAGGCTGGATCGAGCGCGTGCTCCGCGTCAATGAACGCCGCCAGTCCGCCGGCTTTTTGCGCGTTGGCGATGACGTGCAGCATCAAGGTCGTTTTGCCCGACGACTCCGGCCCGAAAATCTCCACGACGCGACCACGCGGCAATCCGCCGACGCCCAGCGCCAAGTCCAGCGCGAGCGCGCCGGTCGGAATCACGCCGATCTTCACCTTCGATTGCGCGTCGCCGAGGCGCATGATGCTGCCGTCGCCGTAGGTTTTGGTGATGCTGGCGATGGCGGCGTCCAGTTCGCGCGTGCGGCTGGAATTGGCCTTGGCGGTTTCAGTTTTAGTTTCGGAAGCGGTTTTTTCAGCGGATTTTGCGGCCATAACTTTGTCCAAATTTTATCCTTCAGGGATTGGTTGACTGGCATTGACGGTAACGAACGGTTTCAAATTAGTCAACGCGCGAGCGCAAAATCCAACTTTACAAGTCGGCGCTGCTTGGGCAGGCTGCGGCCATGAAGACAGGAAGAAAGATTATCCCCTTTTTGGCGCTGGCAATCGTCGCGACCAGTTGCACCACGGCCACGCTCACGAATCTGACGCCGCAACAGCAAGTCCGCAACGCCAACGGGCTTTATCCCGTCGAAGCCGCGCTCGACTCCAGGCAGCAAACGCTCCGCTGGAACAGCATCAAGCCGATGGTCAAGGTAGGCGGGGAATATTTCCCGATGCGCCCGACGCTGCTGATGACAAACCGCTGGGAAGGTTTGATTCCGATTCCGGCAGGGTCAACCGTGGTAAAATACAAATTCAAATTCGACTTCCAATACAACGCCATGGGCAAGCCGCGCAATGACAGCGCGCTGTCGAAGGAATACACGTTGCGGGTGATTGAAAAGTAACGGGCGTCCGGGGTCTTAATCGTAATCTTAATCTCCCGTTCAAGCAGAATAAGAGTAAGATTAGGATTAAGATTAAGATTTAAAACGCCGCTTCGTAGAATCTCAAAAAATCTTCCGCTAAAACTTTGCGCGGATTGAATCCCGCCGTCCACTGTTTTGCCGCGTCGTCCGCCAGAGTTTTTAATCTTGCGCGTTCGACTCCGCAATCGCGAAGTCTGCGCGGCAGGCGGGCGGCGGCTTGCAAAGATTCCAAATGTTGGATGACCGCGGTTATCGCATCCTCGCCGTTGCCGCGCTGAAAAAGTTTTGCGACTGCGGCTGATTTTTCATATTCAACTCGCGATGCCGAGTCATCGGAATTGAATCGAACGACGGACGGCAGCATCAACCCCACAGCCTCGCCGTGGATAATTCCGTAGTGGGCCGTCAGCGGATTTGCCGCCGCGTGCGCCGCGCCCAACATGCTGTTTTCGATGGCCACGCCTGCGAACGCCGCGCCCAATTGCATCTGAATTCGCGCTTCAAGATTTTTTCCATCCGCAAAAATATTCGGAAGCGCCATCGCGCACAAACGAAACGCTTCGCGCGAATACGCCAGCGAAAGTTCATTTCGCTTTGTTGTCACAGCGGTTTCCAGCGCGTGCGCGATCGCGTCAATGCCTGTGCAGGCCGTCACGCGCGGCGGTTGGGAAAGTGTGAGAAGCGGATCAAGAATCGCCACACGCGCGGCGGCTTTTGGGTCTAAACACGCCATCTTTCGGTGAGTTTTCTCGTCCGAGATGAGCGCGGCAGACTGACATTCGCTACCCGTCCCCGCCGTCGTGGGAATGGCAATCAGCGGCAGCATCGGCTTCGTGGCTTTGCCCACGCCCCAATAATCCTGCATCCGTCCGCCGTTCGTCAGGATGAAATTGCATCCCTTCGCCGTGTCCATCGAACTGCCGCCGCCGAGACCGATGATTGTGCCAATGCGCTCGGCCTTTGCGAGCGCGACGCAATCATCCACGCATCGCGTCGTCGGGTTTTCTTTGGCTTTGTCGAAGACTGCGACTTGCAAACCTGCCGCGCTCAAAATTGAAACCACTCGTTGCGCATGTCCGGCTGCAACAATGCCCGCGTCGGTGACCAGCAAAACTTTTTTTGCGCCGGTTTCTCGCGTCAATTCGCCAAGGCGCTCGACGCTGTTCACGCCAAAGACCAGCCGGGTTTGATTTGGAAGTTGGAAATCGAAAGACGAATGGCTTGCTAGCTCGGCGGGCGTGGCTGAATCAATCATGTCCATCTTGTGACGCGCTCGGTGGCGTTTCTGTTCAAGCGCGCTCGATCGCCCGGCGTTTCCAGAGAAACTCGAACATGTTTCCTTCGTGCGGCTGGTCCCATGAAATTTTCATCGTCGAGATCGCGCCGAGGTTGAGCCGCTCGATCAACGGCGAATCAAGCAAGCGCTCCGCGAACGCCTTGTCCTTGGTGATCGCGGTCACGACGAGTGATGGGCCGATTTGTTTCAACATGTCATTTTGCGGAACTTGCACGACGCTCGCGTAGGGGAATAAAAACTCTCTGTTCGCCAGCGGATGCGCAAAAGAATCACAGCGGACAATCGTCGGTCGCAAATAAATTCCGCCGTCGAGCGTGACTTTGCGCAGGCCATTGCGAAACTTTGCCGTCACGTCGGTTGCTCCCGGCGTTTTCAAACCGTCTTCAATCGAGGCGTCAATGGACTCGGCCATCTTTGGATTCGCGAACGCGGAAAGCTTTGCATCTTCATCGTCAGGTTTTGTCGGCGCGATCGCAGCGAGTCTTTTTGCCAGAGCTTCGGCGATTTCATCAGCGAATTTTGGAACAACGACAGCCGAAGCGCACAGGCAACTCCGCCCGCCGTTATCCGCGATGGACGAAACCATCACGTCGAGAAATTCCGGCCAGCGCTCGATTTCATCATCGCCGATCAAAATCTTACTGTAACCCGGCCCATGAACTTCAATTGCCGGATTGTTCGCGTATTGCGCTGTCGTCGCCTTGTCGCCGAAAATCAGCGCGCGACCGGACAGGCGCAGGATTTCCGCCGCGCCTTCGTGGTCGGTCGGGTAAAAACCGAACGCCTCCGCTGGACAACCCGCTGCGATGAACGACTGAATCAATCGCCACGGCGTCCACGGCTCGTCGCGTCCCGGCTTGATGATGACCGGCGTTTTGAGCGCGATGGCCGGCAGCCAGAGTGAGTTCACCGCCGGCGAATTGCTCGGCATCACGAGGCCAAGACATTGCGTCGTCGGGAAAAAACTCATCTGCGTGCCGAATTGTTCGCCGAAACCGGTGTCGAGAATCTTCAAATCCAACCCGCGCGTCAGGCCGTTGAGGATCACGCGCATGTTCGTCAGCGCGCTGTGGATCCGCGCCATGTTCCGCTTGACCATGACGTGCGGCAGACCGCTCGTCGCGGAAAGTGTCGTGATGAATTCCTGCGGCGTCTGTTTGTGGTTCGCGCCAAGTGGCAACGTGCCGTTCAGAAAAAGTTCGCCAGCCTTCGCGGACATTTGAATCAACTGCTCGACGGAAAACTTCTTCAGCGCCGCCCGCGATTCGGAAATCTTCGCGAGGTCTTTGCGGATGATTCCCGCGTTGACCTGGCTGATTTGCGCCATCGCCGAGCCGTCGCGATGGTTGGCGACGGTCAGTTTGTCGAGGCTTTCATACGCGACGCCGCGTCGCAGCGCTGGAATTTGTGGTGGCTGGCTCATCGCAATTATCTTGTCCGCTGAGCGTAAAAGTTTTCGGAGCAAAGTGAAAACTTTTTTACCGAAGGTTATTACTTCTGAGTCAACCTTTGCTCCTTGTGAATATGCATGGCAAGCAACTAGATTATTCTCCATGAGTTGGTTCAAGAAATCACATCCACCAGAACAGCCAAAAACCAACCGGGTTGAGGAATTAGCCAACAAGCTTCATCAGGAAAGACGCGGTAACGAAATCGAAGCATCTCTCCAAAAATTTGATTACAAAAGCCTGACCGATTGTGAAAAGGAATCGTGGCATCACCTCCTAGGAATCGAAGCCATGCGCCGAGGCGATGCAAATCTGGCACAGAAACGGTTTCAGGAAGCGTCAGAACTTTTCCCCGAATCCCAAATGATTCGGTTTTCCCTCGCACAAGAACAACTCAATCGAGGGGATATAGGGCAGGCCTTTCAAAATTTCGACCGCTGCTCTTTTCCAAAAATTCCAGCGACATGGGCTTTGGCGCAGGCAAGACATGCCTACCTTTGGAGTTTTGCAGACAAAGGCATGAATTACATTCGGCCAATTTTCAAAGCTTACTTTGATTTGAAAATTGCTGATGACCATTTTCTCTATGTTCGAGGATTGCCATTCTTCGGGCAGACATGGAATTACTTGGCTTGTTTTGCTTGGATGAAACGCGACTTTTCAGAAGCAGAAGCCATCACGAATGATTCGGCTACTAGATTGACGGATCATGATTTTGAAGGACCAAAACTCTTTTTGAAATGCTTCCTCAGTTCTAACTTCGCTCCGTTCGCTGACAATCTTCGAGTTTCGATTCAAAAATGGTCGAAAGATAATTGGCCAATCGGTTTTCAGAGTATGCAACTGGCAGCATTGACTGTGGACTTGGATCACGAATTTTTGGCGGCGGAAGAATCAATTTTGAGCGTTCAGTTGAAACATAATGATTTTCCTTGGCTGGAAGACGTCCGCACGATTCTTTTGGCAAAGCTGAATCACAAGCACGGACGTTTTGAAGATGAGGTGAAATACAAACAGCAATTTCTGCAACGGCAAAAACTTTTATTTGAGCCTGACCATGCGGTTTCATTTTCTCTTTTGGAATATCAGGAATTGTTGAAACAGGATTATCAGAGAAGCCAGCGTTCATCGTCCGGCTGACTTGCTCCATGCAACTGCTCGTCGAAGATTTCCTTCAATATGTTCGCCACGAGCGTGGGCAATCGGCGCACACGCAGAAGACTTACGCCGGGCTGTTGAACCGGTTTGTTGGCTGGGCGGAGAAACAAAATCTCACGGACTGGAAACAAGTCCAGCTTTCGCACCTGATGAAATTCTTGCAGCACGAGCGCGAGCGGGCGGTGGCCAACGAGGAGAAAAACTCCGCGCGGCGGTTGAGCAGCGAGAGCATCTACGTTGAGATCGCCGCGCTTCGGGCGTTCTTCAAGTTTGCGGAGAACGAAAGGCATCTGCCGCTGAACGTCGCGGAAAATTTGTCGTTGCCGCGGCGCTGGAAACGTTTGCCGAAGGCCTTGACGAGCGCGGAGATTGAAAAATTGGTCGAGCCTGAAAAACCTTCGACGCCAAAAAGTCTTTGCGACGACGCGATTCTTGAACTGGCCTATGCTTCCGGCTTGCGACTGGCTGAGTTGTGCAACGTGCGATTGGAGCAGCTTCATCTCGACGCGGGCTTCATCAACGTCATCGGCAAAGGGAACAAGGAGCGCGTGGTGCCGGTCGGAAAGAAGGCCGTTGAATCGTTGAATCGTTACATCGAGTCAGGTCGTGCGAAACTGGTGACGCCGCGTTCGACGGCGAATGTTTTTCTGACGAAGCGGGGAACGCCGTTCGCGACGGTCACGATGTGGCTGCGTATCAAGAACCGTGTTCGCCGCGCCGGAATTTCCCGCAACGTCACGCCGCACATGCTGCGACACAGCTTCGCGACGCATCTGCTGGAGCGCGGCGCGGACTTGCGCGTGATCCAGGAATTGCTCGGCCACGCCAGCATCAGCACGACGGAAGTTTACACGCATGTCGCGGGGAATCGCTTGCGTGAAGTGCATCGGAAGTTTCATCCGAGGGGATAAAAGCAGGCATGCTACCGGTGTCCCGCGAGGTTTTGGAGTGCGGCAGCCCTCTGCCGCTTTCGACATGAACCTGCCTTTCCAAAGCGGCAGAGGACTGCCGCACTCCAAGACGCTGGCGCGTTGACCGCTGCGGATTTTTATTTCGCCAGCCCAAGATTCTTCAAAATTCGGACGCTCGCTGCGGCCTTGTTCAGCGTGTAAAAATGAAATCCCGGCACGCCTTCCCGCAGCAGTTCCTCGCATTGCTTCGTCGCGTATTCGATCCCAAACTCGGCGGTCGCAGCATCGTCAGCGCCTAGCTGTTCGAGTTTGGCGGCGAGCGGTTGCGGGATTCGTGAGCCGCAAAGCACGGTGAATTTTTTTATCTGACTCGCGCTTAGAATGGGAATGATTCCGGGCACAACGGGAATTTTCACGCCCAGCTTCGTCAGATGATCGCGAAATTCCAGAAAGTCCGCGTTGTCGAAAAACAATTGCGTGAGCACGAAGTCCGCGCCCGCATCAATTTTGTCTTTGAGCCGTTTCCAATCTACGTGCTTGCCGTCTTTGCACGCGATGTGGCCTTCAGGAAAACCGGCGACGCCGATCGAACACGAGTCACCTTTCATCTCGCGGATGAAGCGGACGAGCTGCGACGAAAATTCAAAACCGCCGGGCGTCGGAACGAATTCACCGCCGCCGGGCGGATCGCCGCGCAGCGCGAGAATGTTTTTGCAGCCGAGCGCGCGGATTTTTTCCAGCAACGCGCGGACTTCTTCGCGGGTGTGATTCACGCACGTCAGGTGTGCGAGCGCCGTCACGCCCTGTTTTTGGATGCCGTCCACGATCATCAACGTCTTGTCGCGCGTGCTGCCGCCTGCGCCGTAGGTCACGGAGCAGAAATCGGGATTCATTTCCTTGAGCGCGGGCAAAGTTTTCTCCAGCAAGTTGCGGTCGCCCTCGTCGGTCTTCGGCGGAGAAAACTCGAACGAAATCACCGGCTGTTTGGCGGCTTTCTTGGCGGTGTAGATGTCGCGGATCAATTGCATAAAGGGAAAATCATTCGTCAATTTCGGGCGTTCCGCGCGCGGCGTGCCAGATTCGCGCGGCGTAAACAATTTTGTTCCGCTCATCCACGCGGTAGATCAAACGATACGAGCCGTAAATCAATTCGCGCCATTCGTGTCGCTTTAGTTCCGGAACGACTCGTCCCATGAGCGGAAATTTCGCGAGGCCATCGAACCGGGCCAGAACGCGCAGGCCAAGTTTCTCTGCGGCTGTCGGATTGTCCGCCGCAATGAATTCGACGACGCGCTTCAAATCTTGCGTCGCGCGGCGCGTGATGATGACTTTGAAATCCATCGAGGAATCATTTTCCGCACGTCGTCGGTCGAAAATACGCGGCCACGTTCAATGTCATCTTCAGCTTCGCGGATCGCAGCCAGCAACTCCACTTCGTAGGCGATGTCCTCGTAAGACGCCTTGGCGGGAAGACGTTTGATCACGTCGAGCGTTTGTTCTTTTGCTGTCATGGATTCATTAAACCATTGCAACGTGGTTGGCTCAAGTGGTTTTAACCATCCGCAAACTTTTGAATCTCACTTGAGAAGCCGCCTTACCTTGAAGAAAACGAAGCTGCGAGTTTCGGAGATTCGAAAACTCACAGTTGTAAAAGCATCACGAGCGGTTGCTTGCTTCGTGGCGACTACTTTCCCCGGCAATTCACACTCGTCCACTTCATACGCAGCATCCGGCACGGACGAAAATCCGATTCTGATTTGATCCTGAAGAAACTCCCGGCTAGTGATGGGCACGTTTTCAAAATTTGACTGGCTGCTGGCAACGCTCGTCAGAGTAAGGGCATTAGTGATGTGTTGGTTGGCGACCAATGAGAGTCGGAAAAATGTCCCAAAACCATTTAGTGAAACATTCGTGCTCCAAGTGGATTGCGGCGGATTACCAAAAAAACGTGCGATGTGCGTCCAGTTGGTGAGATCAAATGTGCCTTCTAATTGAATCGTTGAAGATTGATTCCATGAGAATTTTACTCCGTAAATTTGATCGTTTGTCCGAATTAGATCATCAATTTTTATATCAGGCACTAATTCAACCCGGTGAACGAGTGTGGCTGGCGAGCCGTCAGTTTCCGTGGCGTCGCATGGAACCAGACAGTAAGGATTGAAATATCCACCAATGCAGTCACCAAAATAACATGAGCCATTCCAACACAGCTCAAAGAGAGTTCCAAACCTACCGCGTCGGAAAGAAGTCGAACTGCTTCGCATCGAATAAACTATCTCGTTGATTCTCGGTTGCGACACCGAATAATCGTATTGGAGTGAGCTGTAAGCTCCTGGGATGGCGTTGGTCCAGTGCGTTGGAAGAGTATTCTCCACATAATTCGTGAACGGATACGGCCCGATACCATCAAAGGTGATGCTTGTGAAAAACGGATCTTCCAGCGTGCGCAAGCGGTATTCGAACCAGCCATCGCCTGTGTAGCGGCTTTCCATTTCAATCACGTCCCTGCCGTATCCTTGGTGAAGCCCGAATATACAGACGAATCCAACAATGGCGGCAATGCGGCGCATATATCCAATAACTATAGCTATTAACAATAACATTGGCACATATTGGCGATAAAAAGGAATGGGTTGCTGGCGGT
>CAYMCQ010000055.1:0-28502 GCA_964389025.1 uncultured Verrucomicrobiota bacterium | reverse complement strand
AGAAACTTTGCCTGCGTTAAAGCGCATGAACGGAAAACAGAAAACCTTTTGGAGCAGTTCTAACGACAAACCTCACCAATGCTGAAGCAACTGCGAGCAACGCTCTATTCGAAGCCCAAGTATTGAAATCCAACCAGCGCACCGTGACTGAAGCAGCCGCGACTCTGCCCAAAAACCGACTTATCACGGTGGATGGGGCTGAAAGGATTAGGCAGAAACTTCTGAAAGCCAAAAAGCTTACGGTGCAAGTCCAGTTTTTAAATGAACCACACCCCGCTAGAATAGGTGGTGCAATTAGCTCACTATTCCGAGAGGCCGGATTCTCACCAGAGGGGATGGTTGTAAGTGGATTCTTCCCGCATCGCGGGGTAACAGTAGAATCCAAATCGCCGCTTGAGAAAGCGATGCGCGACGGCCTTAACCAGATATTTTTTGAGGTGGGACAATTGCCGTCGATTGTGGTTAAAACAAACATGGGGTTTGAAATACAGATTTTCGTTGGTGCGTCGGATTAAAATTCAAATTAGGACACCACCGTTGCGTTTGAACGTTTGACCTGCTTCACCGCTTTACCTAAACTCCGCGCTCGTTTGTTTTTATGAAAGTCATCGTTTGCGATCCGATTTCGCCGAAGGGAATCGCTTTGCTGCAACAACGGCCCGAGTTTGAAGTCGTTGTGCTGCCGAAACGTTTGCCCGAGGCTGAATTGCTGCCGCTCGTCACGGACGCGGTGGCGCTGGTCGTGCGCTCGGAAACACGCGTCACCGCCAAAGTCATCGAGGCCGCGCCGAAGCTGCGCGTCGTCGGTCGCGCGGGCGTGGGCGTGGACAACATTGACGTGGAAGCGGCGACGCAACGTGGCGTGGTGGTGATGAACACGCCCGGCGGCAATACCATCACGACGGCGGAGCTGACGTTCGCGATGCTGCTGAGTCTCGCGCGGAAAATTCCGCAGGCGCACGCTTCGATGGCCGCGGGCAAATGGGACCGCAAACAATTTCAAGGCGCGGAACTTTTCGGCAAAACGCTCGGCGTGCTCGGCATGGGCCGCATCGGCAGCGAAGTCGCCAGGCGCGCGGTGGCCTTCGGCATGAAAGTGCTCGCCTACGATCCGTTCCTCACCGAAGCGCGCGCGAAATCGCTCGGCGTCGAACTCGTCGGCGAACTGGACGCGGTTTATCGCGACGCGGATTTCATCACCGTCCACATGCCGGTGACGGAGCAGACGAGCGGCATGTTGAACGCGGCGGCGTTCGCGAAAATGAAGCCGAAGGTTTGCATCGTGAATTGCGCGCGCGGGGAGATCATTGTTGAGAACGATCTGCTCGCGGCGCTTGATTCGGGAAAAGTCGCCGGTGCTGCGCTGGACGTTTTTTCCGCCGAACCGTTGCCGGACAATCATGCGTTCCGCAAACACGCTGGCATCACGCTGACGCCGCACCTCGGCGCGAGCACGGCGGAGGCGCAGGAAAAGTGCGGCATCGAGGTCGCCGAAGTTATCGCGGGTTATCTGCTCACGGGCGAAGTGCGCAACGCGGTGAACCTGCCGTATCTCGACGCGAAAACTTACGAGCAGGTCAAACCGTATCTTGTGCTCGGTGAAAAACTCGGCAAGCTGCTCGCGCAACTCGCGCCGGCGCAGGCCGACCGTTTGCACGTCACTTACGGCGGCAAGGCGCGCGAGTTGCCGAACATTGACCCGATCACGCGGGCGATTTTGATGGGCTTTCTTTCGCGCGCGTCGGTGAAAGATTTGAACAACGTCAATGTCCGCAGCATCGCTTCGACGCTCGGGCTGACGGTTGAGGAAAAACGCTCGAATGAGCCGGTGACGTTCAACGAGTGGTTGCACGTCCAGGTTTTTAACGGCGATGAGAAAACGATTTCAGCGGGCGGCACTTTTTTTGGTTCGCCGGACAACCCGCGCATCGTCCGGCTTTACAGCCAGCAGGCGGAGATTGTTCCGTTCGGCGTGGTGCTATTATTGAACAATAAAGACCGTCCAGGCATCGTAGGTTATCTGGGCACGCTGCTGGCGAAGCACAAGGTGAATATCGCCAGCATGAGCCTGAGCCGCGACACCGCGGGCGGACATGCGCTGACGGTTTTGAATCTCGACAGTGTTCCGCCGCAACAGGCGCTCGATGAATTGGGAAAAGACCCGGACATCAGCAACGTCCGCGTGGTGAAATTGTAGAGTTGGAAAACAAAATTATGAAAATTGAAATTGGGATTGTAGGCGCGGTCATTCTGGCGGCGGCTACGGCGTTCGCGGCGCAGCCCGTCCAGACAAACAAACCGGCGGAAACTCCTTCGAACAAACTCGCGCAACTTTTCCCCGACAAGGTCGTGGCCAAGGGCAAGGGATTTGAAATCAAGCGCAGCAAACTTGACGAAGCCGTCAGCACGGTCAAGGCGAACTTCGTGTCGAGTGGACGAAATGTGCCTCCCTCTGCCATCCCGAGAGTCGAACGCGAGATGCTCGACCGGCTGATCAATATTGAACTGTTGAAGGCGCGCACAACGGACGCCGACACTGCCAAGGGAAAGGAAACAGCCGACAAACGAATCGCGGAAATCAAGACTGATCCCGAGACATTTGAAAAATTGAACCGGCAGTTGAAAGTCACAGGTTTGACGGAGGAAGAATTTCACAAGCGCATGATCGAGGAAGCCGCGACCGACGTGGCGCTTCGCCGCGAACTTAAAACCGACATCAGCGACGAGCAGGCAAAG
This sequence comes from uncultured Verrucomicrobiota bacterium, assembly GCA_964389025.1. Taxonomy (GTDB): domain Bacteria; phylum Verrucomicrobiota; class Verrucomicrobiia; order Limisphaerales; family CAYMCQ01; genus CAYMCQ01. Next base: position 25,766 of record CAYMCQ010000055.1, on the reverse strand, counting down.
AAATTTTATGACGATAATCCGGCGGAGTTCGAAGAGCCTGAAATGGTCCGCGCCAGCCACGTTTTGATCGGCACACAAGACCCCAAGACGGGCAGTGAACTGACCGACGAGCAAAAGAAGGCGAAGAAAAAACTTGCCGAGGATATTTTGAAACGCGCCCGCGACGGCGAAGATTTTGCGAAGCTGGCGAAGGAATTTTCCGATGACCCCGGTTCAAAAGACAAAGGCGGCGAATACAAGTTCCCGCGCGGGCGCATGGTGCCGGAATTCGAGGCGGCGGCGTTCGCGCTCAGGACAAACCAGGTCAGCGACATCGTCACGACACAGTTCGGGTATCACATCATCAAATTGAGCGAAAAACTTCCGGCGAAGAAGAAGTCGTTTGGCGAATCGTCGGACGACATCAAGAAATATCTCGAAACCATTGAAATGCAGAAAAAGATGCAGCCTTACTTCGAGAAACTCAAAAAAGATGCGGACGTGCAGATTGTGGACGAGAAGTTGAAGGAAATTACCCTGGATTCCGGCGAGCCAGGCGCGCCTGTTAATAAGCCGTCAACGAAGTAGATTGAACGGAGCGCCAAGCACCGCTTCGGCGCGTTTGGGCAGCCGGGCAGCGACCTGAGGCGATGCTCGACGCTCCAGCCTCAGTATTTTTTCACGAACTTTTTGTGCGACTCGTCCGTCGCGCTCGCAGCCGTCTCCGAGACAGGCTCGGCGGGATTTTTCGGTTCGGACGTTGATTGCGCCGCGGCTTTTTGTTCGGCGGGTTTTTCCGCTAGCTTTGATTTCTCAGCTTCGTTGGCCGTTTCCACGAAATTCATCTGCAACGACATCAAGTTGTGTTTCAGCAGATTTTCTTCTTCCTTGGTGAGGTTGCCTTTCGTTTTGATTTGCAGCATTTCAAGCTGGTCAATGAACAGCCTGGCGGCTTCGAGGTCTTGCATCGTTTTGCCGGTTTCCGGATGCGCCACTTTACCGAGCAGCATCATGGCCATGTTCGTCTGCTGCATGACCATGTGCGCGAACAGCGCGGACATCATCTCGTCGCGGGTTGGGTTGAAATCGCTCATGGATTATTTCTTGCCACCCCGGGCGATTTCCGCGAGCAAAAAATGAATCAGTCGTTTCAGCCGCGCTTCGAGATGGACGGTTTCCAAAATCGTCTGGCGCTCGACGGGATCGGGCAGCACGGCGCACGAAACTAAATCAGCAACCTGGTCAGGGTCGGTCAGCTTGTCGAGGTAGCTCAGCACGTCCTTGCCTGAAAATGTCGGCGGAGGCGAAGAATCTTTTTCGCCCAACTCATTTTTTGAAACGATGGGAAACGGAAACGGCAGTCCCAGCTTGATCCGTTCCTCAAGCAGCTCGCGCACTTTTGCCATAAGCGCGTCCACGGCGATTTCGTTGCACGGCGGCGATTCAAGCGCGGTCACGCGTTGGACGCGATACGGTTTGTAGCGGACAGCTTCCGCCAGTTTCACGCGCGCCAGCCCTTGCAGGATCAAGTGCGAAGTGCCGTCCTTGTGCGCGACGGAGACGCGGATCAAGCCCAATCCCGCGATGACTGAAGGCATTTCGCGGCTGCGCCCCGGTTTCTGCATCGCCACGGAAAACATGCGGTGCGAATTGAGCGCATCGGCAAGCATCTGCCGGTAGCGCGGCTCGAAGATGTAAAGCGGAAGCAACGCCTGCGGAAAGAGCGTCGCGTTGGGAAGTGTCATCACCGGCACTTCGTTTGGAATCTTCATGCCCGTAATGTAGGCTGCGCAGGCTCTGGCGCAAGAAACACTTGAATTGCTTTGAACAATTTTCCCCGGCGGACATCAAATTCTCATTGCAAGAAGCGCGCTTGCCAAACTCGCGCAATCTTTGCATCTTCAACCATATGAAAAATACAGTGGGCTACATCATTTTGATTATCGCGTGCATCGCGCTGGGCGTGACATTGATTGTGCGCAACAACCATGCGACGAAACAGAAACAAAGCGACGAGGCGGCTAAACTCGAGCTCTCGAAACATTGGAAGGAAACGGAGGCGAAATTGTCCGACTCCGTGCAAGTTAATCGCACGCTCGAGAGCGATCTCAAAGCCCGCAAGGAAGACATCGCCCGCCTCACAAACGATTTGACGCAGACCGCCGCGTCGCTCGCGAAAACCGAGGCCACGCTCCAGGCCACCGAGGCGGAAGTCAAAAAGCGCGACGCAAAAATCGCCGAACTGGAAGACCGCAACCAGCAACTCGACAAACAAGCCGCTGACCTGAGCGCCTCCATCACGAATTTGAACAACCAGATCGCCGAGACACAGCGGAAACTCGCCACCGCCCAGGATGACAAGGCATTTTTGCAGAAGGAACTCGAGCGTCTCATGGCCGAAAAGGCCGAGCTTGAAAAACAGTTCAACGACCTGGCCGTTTTGCGCCAGCAGGTGAGGCATTTGAAAGAACAACTTTCCATCGCGAAACGAATTGAGTGGATTCGCCAGGGACTGTTTGCGGGCGCCGAAACAAAGGGCGCGCAACAACTCATGCAAAATCTCGACGCGCCGTTGTCGAAGACAAAAACCAATTACGGCCTCAACGTGGAAATCAACTCTGACGGCAGCGTGAAAGTGATTCCGCCGTTGAAGGACACCAACGCGCCGACGTCTCAGCCCGCGCCACCGAAATGACCCGCCCGACCCTGCTGCTTGATTCGCACGGGCGCATCTTGCGCGACCTGCGGGTGAGCATCACCGACCGCTGCAACTTCCGCTGCATGTATTGCCTGCCGGAGACTGACGCCGCGCACAATTTTTATCGTGGCCGCTGGGCGAATCTGCCGGACCCCGCTCCCATCGCGCGGCAATGGCAGCCGAAATGGAACATTTTGACGTTCGAAGAAATCGAGCGCGTCGTGCGAATTTTCGTCGGACTCGGCGTCCACAAAGTCCGGCTCACCGGTGGCGAACCGCTCTTGCGCCATGAAGTTGAAAAACTCACCGCAAGCCTCGCAGCGATTGACGGAATCTCCGACCTCGCGATGACCACAAACGGTTTTTTGTTCGCGCAAAAAGCCCGCGCGCTGCGCGAAGCCGGATTGCGCCGCGTCAGCTTCAGCCTTGATTCCCTTGACCGCGACAACTTCAAAAAAATCACCGGCCGCGATGGTTTGGGCGAAGTTTTGGCCAGCATTGTTCTGGCGCGCGAACTCGGATTTTCGCCCGTCAAAGTCAACGCCGTCATCATTCGCGGGATCAACGACCACGAAATCGAATCGCTCGCCGACTTTGCGCGCGAAAAAAATCTCAGCTTCCGTTTCATCGAATTCATGCCGCTGGATTCCGGTCGCGCGTGGCAGAAGGAATTGGTCGTTAGCGGCGCGGAAATTCTTGCTCGTTTGCAAAAGCGATTTTCACTTCAGCCCGTCGTGTCGCGAAACAAATCTGAAACGGCGAAGCGATGGTCATTCGAAAACGGGAACAGCGAAATCGGAATCATCGCGCCTGTGAGCGAGCCGTTTTGCGGCCATTGCAATCGCATCCGGCTGACGTGCGACGGAAAAATCCGCACCTGCCTGTTCAGCGTCGTCGAGCAGGATTTGAAGCCGCTGCTGCGCGGCGGCGCAAGCGACGCCGACATCGCCGACTGGCTGCAAGGCGTCGCGCTGGAAAAAGAGGCGCGCCATCACATCGGCGAGCCGGATTTCGTCCAGCCGGAGCGGAGCATGAGTTGCATTGGAGGGTAGGAAATTTTCGATTTGCGATTTTTGATTTTTATTTGCCAGACATTTACCCTGCTTGTGCCGTGCTCCCAAATCGGTAAAATCCAAAATCGCAAATCGGAAATCGAAAATACAATCATGCCAACCTACGAATACGGCTGCTCGAAGTGCGGACACGAGTTTGAAAAAGTCCAGTCCATCAGCGAGAAATCGTTGACCACCTGCCCGAAGGAGTTGTGCGCGCAGAAAAAATGGGGCAGAGGAAAGGTCAAGCGCATGATCAGCACGGGCGGCGGTTTGCTTTTTAAGGGAACCGGTTTTTACATCACCGATTATCGGAGCGAAAAATACAAGCAGGCCGCTAAAAAGGACACGGCGGCTCCGGCTCCAGCTTCTTCCGACAAAACCAAACCAGCTTCGCCAAAGGCGGAATCAAAACCTGCGAAGACGCCGGCAAAGCCGTAAACTCCCAAACCATCGCCATGAAAACCATCGCGGCATTGCTTTTTGTTTTGACCGCGTTGTTGAACACGCATGGCGAAGTCAATTTGCCGCAAACGGCGCCCGTCCGCAGCAAGAGCGGCCAGTTTGTCATTTACGGCGTGCCCCAACCAACCTTTGTCCCGTTCAAAATCGCGACCAACACCGCGCTGTTGCAACTTGATCCGACGGCGCTGGCCGTTTCATGCGAACGAGTCAAACAAGCGTTGCTCACCGAACTGGCGGCGCGGGACAATTGGCGCGGAAAAGTTTTCGTCGTGCTGCATCACACCCGGAGCGCGGATGAACAAGTCGTCATCACCGCTGAAAATTTTTTGGACCGATGGAATTACCGTTTGGATTTGCCCGACGCAATCGAGCCAGGGCGCCTTGTCCGCGCGATGACGGAGGTGCTGCTGCTGGAAATGGCAAATCGCAGCGCGGGAAGTCGTTCGACAGAACTTCCGGCATGGCTGCCTGAAGGGATGGCGGAATTGATTCGCGGATCCAGCACGATGGATCTCGTCGTGAAGCCCCCGCAATTTTCCTCGCCCGACCTTCAGTTCATGACGCGGTCTCGCGAATGGACGAACTACGTCCCGCTCGCTCATGCGCAGCAAATCCTCGCGAACCGGCCGCCGCTCGCGTTCGATGCGTTGAGCTGGCCCAGGCCGGAGCAGTTGCAAGGCGACGAGGGCGAAGTTTATCGGGCCAGCGCGCACCTGTTCATCCACGGGTTGTTGCGGTTGAAAAACGGGCGCGCGGAATTCCGCAATTTTATTTTTTCACTGTCGAAACAACTGAACTGGCAGTTGCCGTTTCTTGAAGCCTTTCAAGCCGATTTTCCATCCCAGCTTGATTTGGAAAAATGGTGGGCGTTGGAGTCGGTTCACTCCACCGGGCGCAACCTCGCGCAACTCTGGACGTTGGAGGAAAGTTGGGAAAAGTTGAACGACATTTTGCGTCCCAAGGTGCAGGTGCACGTGAGCGCGAATGAATTTCCGCTTCATGCCGACGTGAGCTTGCAGGCGATCATCCGCGAATGGAATTACTTGCGGCAAACGCAGACCTTGCGCGCAAAAATCCGCCAGTTGAGCGACGCGCAACTCCGTGTCGCTGCACGCCTGCTCATGCTGACAAGCCAATACCGCCAAACGCTGGAAGATTATCTGCGGCGAATGGAAAAGGCGGGACCGATGCCGTTTGGAAAAAATCAGACGAAGCAATCGGTGAAGAAAACCATCGAGGACACGCTCAAACAATTGGACGCGCTCGACGCTAAAGCCGAGGCGTTGAGGACGATGCCGGTTGTGAGCAGCACGCAGCAATGACGTCTTTGTCAGTTCCATATTCTGATGAAAACTCATCCAATACGGCCTCGACAAACCGCTAACGCCGCACCGACACTTTCGGTGACGCAATAAAAGGTGTAACTTACTGCGTAAAATAATAATATTCGGCGCATATAGGCTCACTGCGAAATGAATCAAACAACTTGTGCCTGGGTATTCCTGTTCGCGTTAATAGTATTTACGGGTTGCCACCCGAAATCTACGCCTGCGGCATCTATCAACGATGGCACCGTCGTGCTACTGAAGAGCGGCATTTCCAACGCGGCGTTTGTGGTGACCAGACAGAGCATGTCTCCAGAGGTGGTAGATTATACTTGGTTTCTCCGTTCCGACGGAAAGTCGACCTTCGATGCGAAGGATCCAGCCTGTGTAGTTGGTGTAGTAAGCAATGCTACAAGTATCGCCTTCGGCCCGTTCAACATTCAGTGGTCGAGTGCTGGCACTTCTGGTGGCTACGTGTATTACCCCTCACCATATCGGTGGGTAAAGATGCCTTGGGGCAAATACTGGGCATTTAAGGTTTTTGGAGGACCAAAGATGGCGGTGATAACTGAGCGGGACTTAGCAAAGGTCGATGCCAAAGACGCACGCTGGAAGTTTCAGAGATGACCTTACGGATGATGCCTAACACTTCAGTGGAGCAACAGCCAAGGCTGTTTCGGTTAGGAGCGTGAGGGATTCCTCGTTCGCATCAGCAGTTTCATCGGCCCGGCTGCTAGAACGGTCGCTCGCTTCTATCCGTTAGCAATTTTCCCCACCCACCTTGACACTTTGCAGACTGAAATTATAGTGCGTTCATAATTAAATGAACATTTCAAAGGGAGACGACGACTGTTCGGAGCCAACCGACAAGTTCAACCAACTCAAAAAATTTCAATCCGCCGGAAAAGGTTTTTGGAGCCACGTTTCCGACAAGGATTGGAACGACTGGCGTTGGCAGCTTAAAAATCGCGTCACCAGCGTCGAGCAATTGCAGCGGCTGATGCCCACGCTCATACCCGAAGAATACGCCGGCGCGATGCTCACGAACTCGAAGCTCGCGCTCGCCATCACGCCGTTTTTTTTCAACCTCATTGACGCGACGGATGAGAATTGCCCAATCCGCTGGCAGGTCATCCCGCGTGTTGAGGAAACGCACACCGCATCGTGGGAGGTATCCGATCCTTGCGGTGAAGATTCTCACTCGCCCGTGCCGGGATTGGTGCATCGTTACCCTGACCGCGTTTTGTTTTTGGTGACGGATCGTTGCGCGGCGTATTGCCGTTACTGCACGCGCTCAAGGCTCGTCAGCAACGCGAGCGGCTACGATTTCCATCCCGATTTCGAAAAACAGATTGCCTACATCCGCGAACATCCCGAAGTGCGCGACGTGTTGTTGAGCGGCGGCGACCCGCTTTTGTTGGGCGACGACAAGCTGGAACACTTGTTGAACGAATTGCGCGCGATTCCGCACCTTGAATTTTTGCGCATCGGCACACGCATCCCGATTTTTCTGCCGCAACGCATCACGCCGGAACTTTGCGCGCGATTGAAAAAATTTCATCCGCTGTTCATCAGCATCCACGCAAACCACCCGCGCGAATTGACCACGGAAGTCCGCGAAGCGCTCGGACAGCTTTCCGACGCGGGCATTCCGCTCGGCAATCAATCCGTGCTGCTCCGCAACGTGAATGACGACGCGACCGTCATGCGCGCGCTCGTCCAGAAACTTCTGATGTGCCGCGTGAAGCCGTATTATTTGTATCAGTGCGATCCCATTTCTGGTTCGGCGCACTTGCGCGCGAGCGTCCACAAGGGGTTGGAGATCATGGACGCGTTGCGCGGTCACACGACGGGCTATGCTGTGCCGCAATACGTCATTGACGCGCCCGGCGGCGGCGGCAAGGTGCCGGTCAATCCCGAATACATCTTGAGCCGCAACCGCGACCGAGTTGTGCTGCGCAACTACGAAGGGAAAGTTTTCGAATACATCGAAGAACCCAACGGCGCGCCGCGTTACAAACCATCTGAAGATTTCACGGCCTACAAGCCCTCGGAAAATTTCGACGCGCCCGAGTTTGTTTAGGCGTGACGCGGTTAATGCCGGCTTGTAAATCATCATTGATGACCCGCGAATCCTGTGACGCCAAAAAACAGCGCGCCGTTACAATCACGACCGCGCTCAAGAAAACTTACCCCGCTGCGCATTGCGAACTCAGCCATTCCAACCCACTCCAGCTTCTCATCGCCACAATTCTTTCCGCGCAATGCACGGACAAGCGCGTCAACATCGTCACCAAAACCCTGTTCAAAAAATTCCGCACCGCGGATGATTTCGCCAACGCAGCGCTGCCCGCGTTGGAGCAGGAAATCAAGACCACCGGCTTTTTCCGCAACAAGGCGAGGAACATCAAATCGTGCTGCGAAAAACTTGTCAGCCGGCACGGCGGCAAAGTTCCGCGCACGATGGAAGAACTCACACAGCTTCCTGGCGTCGGACGCAAGACGGCCAACGTCGTTCTCGGCAATGCGTTCGGCATCAACGTCGGTGTCGTCGTGGACACGCACGTCGGGCGTTTGTCGCAACGGCTCGGTTTGACGAAGGAAGCGAATCCTGAAAAAATCGAGCACGACTTGATGATGCTCGTGCCGCAAAAAGATTGGGCGTTGTTCAGCCATTTGCTCATCTGGCACGGACGGCAACGCTGCTCCGCGCGAAATCCGGATTGTCCGAATTGCGAAGTGTTGAAACTTTGTCCACGAATCAGAGTAAAATAATTTTGCCACAGAGACACCGAGCGCACAGAGTTTCAAAATGACAATCAGTTCTTCTCCGTGTTCTCTGTGACTCTGTGGCTGACATATGAACTGGTGCCTCCTCCAATCCGATCCGGGCAACCACGCGCACAACATGGCGCTGGACGAAGCACTGCTGGAATTTGCATCCCAACTCGGCAAACCAGTTTTGCGGTTTTATTCCTGGACCGACGCCGCCGCATCCTTTGGCTACTTCCAAAACTTTTCCGAAGTTGAAAAAATGACTTCGCTTCGTCCGCTTGTTCGCCGTCCGACCGGCGGCGGCATCGTGCCGCATGACAACGACTGGACTTACAGCCTGATTTTTCCGCCGGGCGATTCGTGGCATGCACTGTCCGCGCGCGAAAGTTATCGCCGCGTCCACGAATGGATTCGCGACGCGTTCTCAAAACTCGGCGTGCCGGCAGACATGGCGGCGTCTGCCCGGCGCGCGCTGCCCGGACAATGCTTCGAAGGGCACGAGCAATTTGATTTGCTCTGGAACGGACGCAAGATTGCCGGCGCGGCACAGCGTCGGAACCGTCATGGCCTGCTTATTCAAGGCTCAGTCCAGCCGCCGCCAAACGTGGCGAAAGCCGACTGGCAAAGGGCCATGTGCGACGTGGCACATCTGCGTTGGAGCGCAAATTGGCAAAATTTCCAGCCGGACGCGCCGCTGAACGAGCGCGCCGCGCACTTGATGAAAACGAAATTTGCGGCGGGCGGTTTTTTGAAAAAACGCTGACCGAACGGTTCGCCACAGATTTATTGCGCAGGATGAAATTCGTGCCATGCTATCGGCAGACTAAAGTTGATTAACGACCGTTTTCGCTTATTTTTACCTGTGAAGAAATTTCTCGCCTGCTGCTTCATCTTTCCGCTATTGACCGTCTGCGGATTTTCTGCGCCGATTCTGACCGAAAATTTCAACTACGCGAACGGGTCGCTCATCACCAACAGCAGCTTTGTTTGGAGCGCGCACAGCGGCACGACGGGCCAGACCCAAGTCATTTCCGGCAAAGCGCAATTATCTCAAAATCAAACTGAAGACGTCCACGCCAACCTGCCGGGCGGCCCTTATTCCATCGGGAATCTTTATGCCAGTTTTACGGTGAATTTCTCTTCGCTGCCCAGCGGCAGCGGCAATTACTTTCTTCACTTTCATGTCAGCTCGTCCACTTTCAGAGGCAAAGTTTTTGCGACCACCAGCGGCGCAACATCGGGAAAATTTTTGCTGGGCGTTGAAAACAACGGAACCCCGATCGTGACCATCCCGTTCGATTTGTCTTTGAACACGGATTACACGTTTGTCTTGCGTTACAGCAACGCCACTCCGGCAACTACGTTGTGGCTCAATCCATCTGCCGAAAGCGACACTTCCAATCGCGCAGACGCCACCGATTCAACCACCGCCCAATCCATCAGTGCGATTTCGCTCCGGCAATCCAACTCCGGCGGCGGCATGGGCATCCTGACCTTCGACAACCTTCTCGTCGGAACGAATTTCGCCGATGTCGTTCCTCCGGGAACCGAGCCTTCCATCACGGCTCAACCGCAAAGCCAGGCCGTGAGCGCGGGCGCGAACGTCACATTCACCGTGAGCGCAAGCGGCTCACAGCCTTTGAGTTATCAGTGGAATTTCAATGGCGGCCCCATCAATGGGGCAACTGCATCCAGCCTGGTTCTCAACGGCGTCACGGCCGGCGACGCGGGAAGCTATGATGTGGTGATCACCAACTTGTTCGGCCAGACAAACAGCGACGTGGCCACGCTCGATGTCAGTGTGCCGGACATCCTTTTTTCGCTGCTCCAGTATAACGTCAAGGGCAACGGTGCGACGAATTGGAACACAAACTCGCCGCAGGTGCAGGCCATCGGTCGCGTGGTGCAGTATCTCAATCCCGATATCATCACCTTCAACGAAATCCCCAACGACCAGTATCAATACATGACCAATTTCGTGAAGACGTATTTGACCGGCTACTATCTCGGCACGAACTCCGGCACCGATGGGTTCATCCGCAGTGTCATCGCCAGCCGCTACCCGATTGTCCGCACCAACAAATGGCTCGATGGCGCTGACCTCGACCCATTCGGTTACACCAACGCAAACTTCACCCGCGACCTGTTTGAAGCGCAAATCAGCGTGCCGGGGCTTTCAAAACCCCTTCACGTTTTCACCACGCACTTAAAGTCAAGTTCCGGTGGCTACACCGACGCCGCGAACAAACGCGCCGCCGAAGCCGCGGCCATCACAAATTTTTTCGCGACGAACTTTTTTACCTACTACTCGAACGACCTTTACACGCTTTCAGGCGACATGAACGAGGACAACACCAACACGCTGGCGATTCAGCGCCTCGTCAGCGCGCCGATGGGTCTGCAGATGATAAATCCGGTCAACGCGTCAACCGGCAGCAGCGACACCTACACCAGCACCAACCCGAGTTCGCGCCTTGATTACATTTTCCCTTGCACAGTTCTTTCCACGAACATCAACAGCAAGCAGGTCTTTCGCGCCGACAAGATTGGTGTTCCGCCCGCGCCGTTGACCACGAACGACACCCGAATAGCGTCCGACCATTTGCCCGTCTTGATGGTTTTCAACAATCCCTACGCCACGAGCCAGCCCTACACGAACCCGGTTTACAAAATCCTTTCTTTCAGCGTGAACAACCAGAGCGGGACGTTCAAATGGGAATCGCTGGCCACTCGCAGCTACACTATCGAGCGCTCCACCGACTTCACGAACTGGTCAATCTTCAGATCCAATCTTGTTGCCAGCTCAACGAATTTCACCTTCACAACCAACGTTCCGTTCGGATCGAACTTCTTCCGGATTTATCGGCAACCTTGACAAGAATGCAGATGCAGAAGCGGCAGAAAGGAAGGAATGGCTTCCTCCCGCTTTGTGTCCGTAAGAGGGACCTGGCTTGTAACACGCGCCGGGCTTGCAATTTCTCTACGGCTGATACTCGATGACCAACTCAGGCTGGTTCGCAGAGGTGGCGTTCTCGCCGGAATACCAGCCGATGTAATCGTCACCGAGGTCGTCGTTGTCATCGGTGGCGAAATAAACGCGCATCTGCGTCTTGCCGGTCTTGTTCACGAAAGAAAGTCCGGTGGCGTTGATGAAACCCTCCGACCAGTCGTTGTTGGCGGCGGCATTGCTAAGAGTGCCGACAGCGGCAGCGTCGGGCGCGGCCTCAAAATCATTGTTTGCCAGTGCTGCCGAGCCGCCAAAGCCGCTGCCACCCTTGATATCAACGCGACAGGCGCCATGCGTGGTGAAGGGGTTGGTGCCAACAACAGTGCCGCGGCGGAGGCGCAGTTTGGCGGAGACAATGGTGGCGGTGTCAGGCAGCGAAGCGGTGTTGAAGGAGACGACGCACTTGTATTGCTTGTCCTTGTTGTCGTCGCCGGCGCGCAGGGCGCTGGTGGTGCTGGCGTTGGAATTGCGCGAGCCGCCGAGGTTCGATGTTTCGCTCGATTCGAGCAACCAGCCGTCGTCAGCGCCGACGGATTTGACGGTGAGGGTAAGGGGCGGTGGCGGCTGCGGTGTGGCGCTGGTCTGCGCGGAGTTCGCGGTTTCGCCGCAGGCATTCACGGCGGAGACGACGTAGTAATAGCTTGTGCCGTTCACCAACGAGGTGTTGGTGTAACTGGTCGTGACCACACCTGTGGCGATGGTGGTGTAAGGTCCGCCATTCACAGTGGCGCGTTTGACGTTGTAGCTCGTCGCTCCCGCTGCTGCGTTCCAAGTCAATGAGACTTGCGCGTTGCCTGCGGTCGCCGCAAGACCCGTTGGAACGGACGCGAGCGGACAAACGGGCGTGCCGCTGGCTTCATTGGAGTTTGCGGTTTCGCCGCAAGAGTTCACTGCGGAGACGACGTAGAAATAAGTCGTGCCATTTACCGCCGTGGTGTCGGTGTGGCTTGTGCCCGTCACGCCCGTGGCGATGGTGGTGTATGAGCCGCCGCTGGTGGTGGAACGTTTGACGTTGTAGGTCGTCGCTCCCACTGCGGCGTTCCACGCCAATGCGACTTGTGCGTTGCCTGCAGTTGCCGCCAGGCCGGTGGGAACAGACGGGAGTGGACAAACAGGTGTGGCGCTGGTCTCGTTGGAGTTTCCGGTCTCACCGCAGCCGTTAACAGCTGTCACAACGTAGTAGTAGGTCGTTCCGTTCAATGCCGTGTTGTCGGTGTGGCTGGTGGACGTGACATTGGTGATGGTTGTGTAAGATCCGCCGCTCTCCGTTGCGCGCTTGACGTTGTAACTCGTTGCGCCCGATGCCGCGTTCCAAGTCAATGCAACTTGTGCGTTGCCTGCGGTCGCCGCCAGACCCGTGGGAACAGACGGGAGCGGACAAACGGGTGTGGCGCTGGCTTCATTGGAGTTTGCGGTTTCGCCGCAGACATTCACGGCTGTGACGACATAGAAATAAGTCGTGCCATTGGCTGCCGTGGTGTCGGTGTAACTTGTCGGGGTGACGCCGGTGGCAATTGTCGAGTAAGGACCACCGCTCACAGTAGCGCGTTTCACATTGTAGCTCGTCGCGCCCGATGCAGCGTTCCAGCTCAATGCGACTTGCGCGTTGCCTGCGGTTGCTCCCAAGCCCGTGGGCGTTGCAGGCAACGGACAACTTGCCGTTGCTCCGGCATACGCCGATGAGGCGCTCTCACCGCCTGCATTGATGGCGGTCACGAAATAAAAGTATGTGTTGCCGTTCACAACGGCCGTGTCGGAGTAACTCGCCGCCGCCGCGATGTTGGCGAGAAGGCTGTATGGCCCGCCGCTGCCGGTGGTGGAGCGATAGATGTTGTTCTGCGTGATGCCGGGACTGGTGGATTGAGTCCACGTGAGGTTCACCACTGCGTTGCCACCCGAGGCATTCAAGGCGGTGGGTGCGGCAGGGGGCGGCGCCTGCGGCGTCGCGCTGGCTTCATTTGAGTCCGCACTTTCGCCTCCCACATTCAACGCCGAGACGACGTAGAAATATGTTGTCCCGTTCACGACGGTCGTATCGTTGTGGCTCGTCGCGGTCACGCCCGTTGCGATGGTGGTGTAAGGGCCGCCGGTGCTTGTCGCGCGCTTCACGTTGTAGCTGGTAGCGCCGCTGGAAGCCGTCCATGTCAACGCCACTTGCGCGTTGCCGCCCGTCGCCACGAGGTCTGTCGGCGCGGCAGGCGGGGCGACAGGAATGGGCGTTCCAGAAATCGTCACCATGTCGTAACGGATAGTTCCACCCGTGCCGTATGAACTTGCGGAAGTGGTGACATAGCCTGCGGTTCCCGAGCCTGTCGCAGTGCTTTCAAATTCAGTCACGACGCGGAGCGCAGCGTTCGGATTGTCGTTGATGCCGGTGATGGCCGACAAATCGTGCGACTGGAAAACGAACGCGCTGTTCACGGTGAGCGTGATGACGTTGTGGTCGGTGAAATTGACCCCGTCAGTCGAATATTGCAGCCGCGCATACTTGCTGGCCGTGGCGCTGAGGCGGTGTTCCCACGTGATGGTGATGTTCCGATAACCGGTCGTGTTCACCGTGAATTTCACACCGGCGGTTTTGTTGCCCGTTCCCTGCGCCGGGTAACTGGCGGTGTTCCATCCTGAATTGTCCGTGCCGCCCGACGCGGGATCGGACGCCGCGCCGCTGACGAACGTGCCGCTTGCGCCGCCGACGAGCGTCGCCGTTCCGCTGCCGGCGCTTGGTGTTGTGGTTCCGGTGGCGGTGTTGGCGTCAGGAGGGCTGCTGTTGAAATTCCATTGGGCGAGCGTGCCGGGCAAGCCTGCAGTGACGGTCAACGTGGCGTTCGCGCTCAACGTGCTTCCCAGCGAGTTGGTGACGAGCACGGAGTAACTTCCCTGGTTTGCAGACTGCACGTTCAGCAAAGTGTAGGCGCTCGCCGTTGCGCCGGAAATGTCCGTGCCATTGAACTTCCACTGATACGACAACGGCGCGGTTCCGCTGGCACCGACCGAGAACGTCACGTTGTCGCCCGCGGCCACGGTTCGATTTTGAGGCTGCGACGTGATGACCGGCGCGCTGGGCGGCGGCGCGCCGCCCCCGAAGATGGACGACACCCATTCGGGATGGTCAACGAACGGGTTGCGGTTGTTTTGATAGAGTGAATAAACCTTGTCGTTGCGCGCCATTTCCGCCGCGTCAACCGGATCGTCCTGGTGCCATTGCAACAAGACCGCCAGATGCCCCATCAAATTCGTCGCCGATGAAATCAAAACCACGTTGGTCGTCAGAATCAGATTCTGTTCATTGGCGCGGTCACCTTCGTAACGAACGTCCATGTAAAAAGTCGCGCGGGCAATGTCACCCCTCACGTTCGTGGGCGGTTCCCACGAATCCGAATCCGTCGAACACAGCGGCGATTCTGCGTGCGCGGGATTTTGGTAGCCGGGACTGCCGGGATCGCTGATGTCGTAAAACTTGTTGCCGCGCGCGCTGTTCACGTTGGCGTCCTCGGCGCGCAGATTGTGCAAATCGCTGAAACCGGGTTGCACGTCGTCCAGTCCGTAGCTGTTGCACCACATGTGCTCGCGGTTCCAGCCCGTGGTCAGACCGAACGTGCTTTTCGGCTCCGTTCGCTGGGCGTAAAGCAGCCAGACATTGTTTGTGTTGGCCGGATCTTCATCCAACACCTTCAGCGCATCCGAAGTGTCTAGTGCCGTGCTGGAATAGGGAATGATCGTATGGTCGTTGATGATCTCGTGCAGCGCGGCGCGCAATGCCGACCCCGACAATCCCGTTGCGCTGTCATAATAGCCCGGCGGCGGATCGGCCAGCGTCGAGTTGAGAACAAACATCGCGAAAGAAATCGCGAACACGAGAGAGGATTGAAGTATGGGATGCTTTTTCATAACGGGACAGGACAGGGGGTTTCTCCAGCGTTTTTTCACGCTTACAGCTTGAATGCGAATAGCGGTCACGAACTACAGAGCTTTCTTGGCGCTGGACAATGAGCCAGTGAGGCTCCCGATGTCAATGTGGAATGTGAATAACTTTTGAAGCCAATCGTAACCTCTTGATTGAGGCGTTGCATCGCCGGGTAAAAGTTCCGCACGGAACAAACTACTTCCGCGTTGCCGCGTGCGGTGAACGGATTTTCGGAGGGCGAAACGGCAGCTTTTCCGGCTCTTTGAGTCCTTGAAGGGAAAATTAACTTTGAACGCGCCACTTTGAATTTATGATGCGCGCATGATTTGCCTCGGCGCGATCTCCAACGCAGCAGGAATTTTGATTGGCGGCATCGCCGGCTTGACGCTGCGCAAGCAGCCGTCCGCCGCCACGCAGGGATTTTTCAAAGTCGCGCTCGGCGCGTTCACGGTTTATTTCGGCTTGCGGCTAACGTGGATGAATCTTGACGGCTTTTCGATGAACACACTGCGGCTGCTCGCCATCGTCGTGCTGGCGATGATTCTGGGAAAATTGACCGGACGATTGCTCCGGCTGCAAAAAACTTCCAATCGAATCGGGCAATTCGCGCGCGATGAAATCACCCGCGCCATGTCTGGAAAACCGCGCCGCTGGAGCGATGGTTTCAACGTCTGCACGTTTCTGTTTTGCGCCGCGCCACTGGCCATTCTCGGTTCGATCTCAGACGGGCTGTCGGGCTATTTCCAGCCGCTCGTTGTGAAAGCTGTGATGGACGGGCTGGCGACGATGGGTTTCGTGGCGATGTTCGGCTGGAGCGCGGCGGCGGCGGCGCTGCCGCTGTTCGTGTTCGAGAGCGCGATAACGACGGCATGCGCGCTGTTCGCAAGATCGTTTCTGGAGCAACATCATCTTCTGGAACCCGTGAATGCGACGGGCGGACTTTTGGTTTTTTGCGTGGCGCTGCTGATTTTCGAGATCAAAAAAATCGAAATCACGGATTATTTGCCGAGCCTGGTTTTTGCGCCGCTGCTGGCGTGGGTTTGGAAATGACCATTTCCATGAACTGACTTCTACGGTCGCGTCGCTTTGATGCGATAGAATTTCAGTGCATTCGTCCCGAACAAATCCATGTAGCTGCCGGAAATCGTTGTCGGCGGCGGCGCGGTAAATATATTCAACCACGGGTTCGTTCCAACGAGTGAGAAGTTGCGCTGCAGGTATTGCGTGGCGTATATCCCGCCCGTCCAATCAATTTTGATTCCTTGCGAGACGAGAGTTATTGCGCTGATTCGCAGGAATGAAGCGGCGTTGGTAGGATTCGTGTCGGCGGCATATTCAGCCCGGTCGATCAAGCCATCGCCGTCGAAATCATCATTTCCATATCGGGTGGTGGTTCCAAAGTATTGGATTTCCCACGAGTCGGTCATGCCATCGCTGTCACAGTCCGTGCAGTCGGTTTGAACCAAGTAACTTACTGTCGGTGACCATGCGCCGGTGAGTGTCACATCAGTAGCGCGAGCACGCAGAAGAACGTTCGTGTGGAACCCTCCGGGGAAATTTGTGCCGGCATTCCAAATGAGAAGGTTTGTTGAAGGCGCTGCTGGAAGATCGCGCCAAGGAGCGGGCGCGTGGATAACGTGGTGCTCGACACCTCCGCCTGGTTCGCGCTGGCCGAGAGTGAACCGGGCGCGGACGAAGTCGAGGCGCATGTAGCGGCGGCGTGACTGGGGCGCGTGGCCATCCATTCTTCTTTTGTCTCACTGACCGAACTCCAATACATCCGCGCAAATGAGCAAGGCGCGGAATCAGCGGCCAGGTTGGTCGCGTGGGTAAAACAGCAGCCAGTCCAATGGTTGCATTCGGATGACGCGCTTTGCGGCGAGGCGGCGAAGTTGAAGGCGGCGCACAAGGTTTCCTTCGCGGACGCGTTCGTGGCGGCGACGGCGCAACGGCTGGACGCCGTGCTGATCCACAAAGACCCGGAGTTCGATGCGCTCGCCGGGGTGATAAAGCTGCACGGTCTGCCGCCGAAAGCAGGCAAGACGGCTTGAACGCGGGCCGGTGACGGAAGGAGGAGCGCCGGAATCCGGGTGGCAATTCGTTTGGTGTGCTTTCGCGGATTCATTTCTTTTTCCCTCCGCTGAAGATTTTACTGACGAAACTTTTTACTTGAGACCAAACGCTGGTCGAGGTTTTTGGCGGTGGCTTCGGCAAATCAATCTTGGTTGTGGTTGGCTTTTGGGCGCTCGTTTGATTATTCCCGGTATTTTCGAGCTCGGCAAAGGACTGAATGGCGTAGCAACTTTGGACGATTGCTGTGAGTTCATAACAACAGCTTTGTTGTTAGACGCTAGCGTCTGTTTTTGCCGCGATTGCGCGCTGCTCATCAATTGATTTAGCCCAGTGTCAGCAAGCTTCGTGGAAACTGAATGCGATACGTCTTTGACCGCTTTTTGCCCGAGGGCGGTGACGGCATTGGGTCCCCATTTGCCCGATGCCGGAATCAGACCTCCAATCATCTTGGTCGGAGCGCCAGATCCATTAACATACTCCCGAAAAAGTTCTTAATTGGACACGAAGCGGCGTGAACGCCGCGCTCCGTCAGCCAAGCAATCGCTTCAAACTCTTCGCCGCAATTTCAATCCATCCCTCATCCGGTAGCGCGTAGGGCCGGAACGTTTCGAGGTGTCCCTCCTGTTCGTTGGAAAAAATCGCGCGGTGCAGGCCAAGGTCGTTGGCTTTCGGCGAGTCAATCAGAGTCGCGGAATCGTTCGCGCTCATCTGGAAAAGCACCCGCAGCTCGATTTCGCTCAACGCCTTTCGGCTCAAAAAACGATTCACGTTGTTCAGCGTGTCGCAACTGCAAATGACGTGGATGCCGAGGCTCGCGCCTTCGGAAATCAGTTTGTTGAAAACCGTGCCCGGGTTTGCAGCCTTGTTTTCTTCGGTTGAAAAACCGAAATCCTCTTCGGCGCGAAGCTTTTTGAATCGCTGCAAGCCGTGGACTAAAACGTAAATCGCCGGAGCGGTCGCGGCGAATTTTGGATCGTTTCGCTTTTCAATTTCCTCGGCGAGCTTTGACATGATGTCGTCGAGTTCAGCGTTGCCAGCCAATAAAGTAGTAGCACAGGCATCTTGCCTGTGAGGTTCTTTTGGTGTCCGATCTAAATCCTTTTCTGCACCCACAGGCTGGAAGCCTGTGCTACTTTCAACCGCCGCCAAGACTTTTTCCACGAACCTTCGTTGCGGAGATTCCAGCGGTTCCGCGTCCAGAAAAACAAATCGCGCCGAGCCACGCGGATGCTGTGCCGCGAGCGAAATCATCGAGACTCCTAGCAGCGACAGCGCCGCTTCCTCGCGCTGGCCAACGATCAGAAGGTGATTTCCACTCTGCCGCTTGAACACCGCTTCCGTCGGGCCTTTGATGGAGTTCGGCGCGCCGAGCCACGCGCGCGGTGTGGTTGTCGGCTTGATTGACTCGGCTTCCAGCAATTTTCGCAGCGGCTCATTTTCCTCGATGTGCGCGGGCGCGTTGCCTTCGAAGACAATCGGCGTGAAATCCATCTTTGGATTTTTTTCCGCAAGCGAACGGACTTTCATGAGATACGTATCTCGCTCGTCGTCGTTGAGCCAGACGATCTGGAACGGGCTGTTGCCTGCAATCATTCCAGCGGTATCATTGTAAATCGCCTCGCCCGGACGCGAGAGCAGTCGCGGCGCGGGATTGCTCTCGTCCATGATGAGGTAGGCATCGGCTTCGTTGCATTGAAGCGCGACGCGCACGACCATCTGGCCGAGCGTCGCGCGGGCGAGCGTGTAGGCGCCGCCAAGAGTCTGCGAGCCGAGGATGACGTGAATGCCGAACGCGCGTCCCTGCCGCACTATGCGGTCGAGCAACATCGCCGCGCTTTGGGAAACCTTGTCGTCCTCGACAAAAAATTCCTGGAACTCGTCAATCAACAGCAGCGTGCGCGGAATGGCTTCCGTGCCCCCC
The DNA here is from genome assembly GCA_964389025.1 of uncultured Verrucomicrobiota bacterium. Lineage (GTDB taxonomy): Bacteria > Verrucomicrobiota > Verrucomicrobiia > Limisphaerales > CAYMCQ01 > CAYMCQ01. The sequence continues at coordinate 6,567 of CAYMCQ010000055.1, read as the reverse complement.
GCCTTTTTGTAACCGGGAATGTCTTGCACGCCGAGTTTGCGGAACATTTCGCCGCGACGTTTCAATTCCTCGTCAACGCGCTGCAACACGCTCAGGCCAAACTCGCGGTCACTCTCGATTGCAACAACACGCGCATGCGGCAGCCGATGCGTGCCGTAGCACTTGAATTCAACTCCCTTCTTAAAGTCCACGAGATAAAACTCGACCTGCTCCGGGCTGCACCACATCGAGAGGTTCGTGATGATGACGTGAAACAAGGTGGACTTGCCCGAACCGGTCTTGCCCGCGACGAGCGCGTGCTGTCGAGTGCCTTTGCCGAGTGCAAGCATCTGCAATTTCGTCGCGCCGGTGCGTCCGATCGGCACGCGGACTTCGGTCGTTGTATCCTGTCGCCAAACCTCCGCTTCCGGTGGCGCGACGTCGGCGAACGGAACCTCAACTCGGTTTGAATCAATGCTGTGCTGGCCGACTTGCTTGAGAAATTCCGTCGCAGTGTCGGCATCTGGCGGTGAATCGAGTCGCAGCGTGACGCCGTCAAAGATTTTTTTCATGAGCGCAAAACTGTTTGCCGTCGGCTGAACGACGACACTGTTCTTGCGCAATTCATCCGGCACAAATTCTACTGGCGATTGTTTGCGTTGATCCCAGTGAATCAAAGTGTAAACGCCGCAACGCGGCCCGCTCGCCGCGATGCTCAAGAGACGTTTCGACGCCACGTCGCTGAAGTTCGTCGGAAAATCCGCGACGACGAGAAAATGATATTTCTCCGCGATGCGTCCAGCCTGTTCGTTGTATTCGGCGATGTCCGCGAACTCATTCCGCAAATACATCTGCGTGACCTTCTCGATGTGCTCGCTGAGGTTCGCGAGCTGCTCCTCGATCTGCGTTCCCTGAGTCCAGATGCGGCTGTTGATGAGTCGCGGCTCGAAATCGGCGAGGTGCATGACGCCCGCAAAATTCTGCCCAAGCTCAACCGGATCAATGATGGTGAAATTCACCCGTCCCGGTGGCGCAGCGGATAACAGCCGGAGAATAATATTGTTCAGTGTCCCGATGATTTCGTCGTGCCCGGAATTTTTAGTCTCAAACAAAACGCAGCCCTGCTGCGGAAATGTCAGAGTCAGTGGAAAATGAAATTGCGCCGGGCCGGGCAAAGCAAGCCGTTCGCTTCGCGGAAGCACGCCGGAAAGTTTTTTCAAGTCCACGTCCAACGCGCCGAACTTCACGGCGCGGGCGAAATGCTGCGGCGGCGTCCAATGCTTCAGCGACTGCCAATCTGGAAAAAGCTTTTCTGCCGCGGCCTGCGCGGCGGAAATCCCGGCGTAAATGCCTTGCATTTTGGTTTTCCACTCCGCCTCCAGCGCCTGCCATTGCGCGGAATATTTTGCCGCAAGCTGTTTTTCTTTTTCAGCGCGGCTCTTTTCCAGTTCGCGTTTGCGAACGTCAGCTGCGTGCTGAAAAACTTTCCGGCCGTCGGCGTGTCCGTGTTCAAGGCGCGCAATTTTTTGCTGTGCAAGCTTGTCATTATGCTGCAACGCCCGCATCGCGCGCTGCTCGAGCGTCACGGTCACATCCGCCCGCGACTCGGCGGCCTTGCGGATGTTGAGTTTCCAATTGCCCTGCAAAGATTGCGCTCTGTTTCCGGATTCGGTTTCGATTCGGGCAATTTCACTCTCGCGCCACGCGAAGGATTTTTCTTCGCAGGCATCATGCAGCGCGCTGGCCTCGGCAAGGGCGACGGAAATTTCTTTCGCGAGTGGAGCGGAAAAATAGCGGGCAAGAGCATAAAGGACGGAAATGACGGCGAGAATCACAACACTGAATGTCCCGGCGTTTCTGAACCAATCCGGCATCATCACGACAACTGGGCGCGGCAACGGCATCAGCGGGCTGGAGACGAGCACAACTAAAATCAAGAACCACCACCATGGCAGAAACCGAAAGAGCAGCGGAAAAGGTTGCCATTGAAAGCGGCGGATTTTCAATTTCGTTTCATTGAGATGCGTGCGAAGATTTTCCAGCATTTGCGTATGGCTCAACGAATCATGCATCGCTGGCATCGGTGCTGACGCGAGTCTTTGCAGAAATTTTCTGTAATCGCCCAGCGCCGCGCGCGCCTTTCGTTCCACGTTTTCCAACTCGGCGCGCTCCGCAGCGAGTTCGTTCACGAAGTTTTCGTAGCTGGCTTCGGTCTCCTTCAACGCCGCGTCGCGGTCGTGCTCGGCCTGCAAAAGTCCGCGTTGGATTTCGAATTTGCGATGACCTTCCTGCCCTTCGACTTCTCCGATGCGGCGTTGCTTCGCCGCCCTGTGGATCTGGGTGATCCGCTCCTTGCGGCGCGCGAAAAACGCTTGCGCCCGCTGCTTTTCAATTTCAAACGCCGCCTCGGCATCGTCGGCGTCGCTGGCGGCTTTGGCGAAATTTTCCTCCAGCGTCTGCTCGAAATACTGGTTGAGCCTCGCAGTCTCGGCGGACGATTCGCGGTTCAATTTTTCCTCGCGCGCGGAAAAATCGCGGACGGTTTCCTTGAGACGCTCCAAAAGTTCGAGCGTTTCGTCCACGGATGGATGTTGGCTTGGTGTCATGCTGGAAAAGCTCCAAACATCAACATCCAAGCTCCAGAGAAGCACCAACATCCAAGCTCCAAAAGCTCGCTTCGCCTCCAATCGTGGAGCTTGGAGCTTGGAATGTCTCTGGAAGTTGGAGCTTGGGGTTTGGTGCTTTTCATCTCATTCGCAGTCATGCCTGACTTTGTTGATGATTTTGTCCAAGTCCGCGATGCACGACGCGGTGCGGTTGACGCCGGAGAAAAGTTCGTCCATGAAGCGTTGCCCGAACTCCTGGCTCTTGGCGTCGCGCCACGATTCGCGCGTCTCCGACCATTTCGAGGCAAGCTCCTTGGTCAACGCTTCGAGCCGTGATTTGTTGGCAAGCAGATTCATTAAAGTGATGGGTGACGAGTGACGAGTGACGAGCCGAAACGCAAACCGGGCGCTGTTTGGTAAATCGTAAATCGTAAATTCATGTTCAAGCCTTTTGTGTTTTGACTTCGGACGTGACCGTGGCGCTCGAAGAACCTGTTTCACGCGGCGCGATTTCAGCGTATTCCGCCAGCGACTTGTTCGCTTGCGTCAGATACACAACGGCCTTGCCCATGTGTGAAACCAGCACATCCTGCAATTTATCCACTTCCTTCGCGAGCGGTTCGATGCGGCTGTCGAATTCGCGATTCCATTTTTTCACGATGTCGAGCCGCGCCTGCGCTTCGTTCAAGGCGCGCTTCGCCTGCATCACGGCGTGTCGCTCAGCGTCGGTGACTTCGCGGAGGTTCGCAAGCTCGGCGCCGAAAAGTTCCTGCTGTTTCTCCTCAAGTTGTTTTGCGCGACGGCGGATTTCGCGCTGCCAATGTTCGCGCCGGTCATCCTGAAGCCAAAGCCGCGTGCGCATCACTTCCTCGCTGATTTCATCCAGTGTGCATTTGGCTCGCTCCAAATAAACAATGAGGCTCGCGCGAAACGATTCGATGGCTTCGAGCGAAGTGACTTTGGCTTTGTCGGGCATGTTAAAAAACACCAAACACCAAAACCCAAACACCAAAGAAGCACCAAACATCAATCTGCAAACAGACGGCCAGTCGAAACCAGTTTTGGCATTTGGAGCTTGAGGTTTTTTTGGTGTTTGGTGTTTGGATTTTGGTATTTTTCACCGTTGGTTCAAATAATCCTCGATGCGTTGGGCCTTCCTGAGCAAATAGGGCGTGTGCTGGTTGGAAACTTCGATGAACTTTTTCATCGCCTTCATCGTCTGCTGAAATTCCTCGGCGAACTTCGACTGCTCCTGATCCTGCCACGTGTCGCCCAACGCGGCGAACCGCGCCTGAAGTGACGCGAGCCGTGCCTGCAAATCCACGTTGAAGCGCTTCAACTCCTCGGCAAAGCGCCGGACTTCTTCAGGATCCATGACGGCCTGTGACATGACGGACGTAATTTAGCAAAGTGGAGTCGCGTATCAAACTCCAATCACAGAAACCTCCAAGCACCAACATCCAAGCTCCAGAGAAGCTCCAAATCACAAGCATCAATCCTGTGCTGCGGAGTCTGCTTTGAAGTTTGGACCTTGAGGTTTCTCTGGTGCTTGGAGGTTGAAGCTTGGTGCTTAAAATTCTTCTGGTTAAATCGCCGCTTCCGCTTATCGTCCTTCCCGCATGAAAACTATTTCTGGAATCATCACGGCGGCTTTGGTCAGTCTCAACTCATTTGCCCAGATCCCCGGGGCTGGCGCGCAAGGCAGTTTCGACGCGCAGCTCCAGAAACTTTTCGGCAACAACCAGGCTTTCTCGGCGAAGACAGACATCCGCGTTTTTGACAAGGACAAGAAGGAAACCACCACGCTCACGATGGATTTCGCGATGCTCGACGGAAACGTGCGCAACGACTTGGACATGACCACCATCAAAACCAAAGACATTCCGCCCGATGCCGCCGCGCAAATGGCAGCCATGGGCATGGACAAAATCACCACCATTACCCGTAAAGACACCCGGACGGTATATCTCATTTATCCCAACATGAAGGCTGCGGCAAAAATGCCGCTCCCAAAAGAGCAGGCCGACGCGCTTGCCAAAAATCCAAAGATGGAAAAGACCGCGATGGGAAAGGAAACCGTTGACGGCCATCCTTGCGAAAAGAGCAAGGTCGTTTTCAGCGACGACAGAGGCCAAAAGCGGGAGGCGGTTGTCTGGAGCGCGACCGACCTAAAAGATTTTCCTGTCCGCATCGAAACGTTGGACCAAGGCACAACCGTCCAAATGAATTTCAAACAGGTTCAACTCGCCAAGCCTGACGCGAAACTTTTCGAGCCTCCGAAGGGTTTCGCGGAATACGACAGCGTTCAGGCCTTGATGGCGGCCGTGATGCAGAAAATGTTGGCGAAGCCGTAAGCAATCGGAGCGCGCTTGTCCCAGCCGTCAGGTTTTGGACTGCGCCAGTCCTCTGGCGCTTTCGAGATATGCACGGCGACTCAAAAGCGGTAGAGGACTACCGCAGTCCAAGACGCTGTCGCGTGCAACGGTTGGTTTGGCCAGTTGAGTAATTTTGCTGAACTATTTTCCATGAAGATCACCAACCTAAACCCGGACACCGACGTCGGCGCGAGCGCGTGGCTCATCTCGGTGGATGGCCACGGGCTGCTGATGGATGCGGGCACGCATCCCAAGCGCGAGGGCCATTCCAGCCTGCCGCTCTACGGCAAGATCAAGAACGAAGACGTGGATGCCATCGTCATCTCCCATTGCCACCATGACCACATCGGCTCGCTGCCCGTCGCCGCCAGGTATTTTCCACGCGCGCACGTGTTGATGAGCGAGTTGAGCTACTTCATCGCCGAGCGCGTGCTGCACAACTCCGTCAACGTGATGAAACGCCAGCGCGAAGAACTCGGCATCCGCGAATACCCGCTCTTCAGCCACGACGAAGTAGATGAGCTTGCGCCGCTCTTTCAAGCGTTCCGCTACAACCGCGAGATTGACTGGGCGCTGTCCCACAAGGCGCGTGGCCAGAATTCACCCGCGCTGGAATTCTTCGACGCCGGCCACGCGCTCGGCGCAGCAGGAATCCTCGTCCACGGAAAAAAAGAAACCTTGTTCTACACCGGCGACGTTTGCTTCCACGACCAGACCATTTTGAAACGCGCGCGGTTCGAAGACGTGAAGGCCGACGTGCTCATCATGGAAACCACGCGCGGCAATCGCGGCACACCGCGCGGCTTTACCCGCGCCAAGGAAGTCGAGCGCCTCAGCCGCGCCATCGAAGCCGTCATCGCGCGAAAAAATTCCGTGCTCATCCCCACGTTCGCGCTGGGCCGCACGCAGGAAATCCTCGCCACGCTCGCGCTGCTCATGCGGTCGGGACGCCTCAAGCGCCAGCCCATTTACATCGGCGGACTTGGCCGCGTGTTCACGGAGATTTACGACCTGCAATCGCACCGCACAAACCGGCTCCATCCGAACCTGCAACTCCACGAATCGCTCGAATTGATCGTCCTTGAAAAAGGTCAGGCGCAAAAAATGAAACTCGGTGGCGGAAAAATTTTTGTCGTCACCGCTGGCATGATGAGCGAGAACACCGCCGCGCACGACATCGCCGCGCGAATGATCGAAGACGAGCGCCAGTCCATTTTCTTCGTCGGCTACGCCGATCCCGACACGCCCGGCGGACGGCTTAAAGCTTCAAAACCCGGCAAGCCCTTCATCTTCAGCCCCGGCGTCGGCGAATTGACGCGCCGCTGCGACCTTCAGGATTTCGACCTCACCGCGCACGCGAACCGCGAAGACCTTCTTGATTTCGTCGGCCAGGTCGGGCCGCGCGCCGTTTTGCTCGGCCACGGCGGAGATCATTCGCGCCGCTGGTTCGAGCAACAAATCCACGCGCGCTGGCCGAAAATAAAAGTCATCCAGCCGCAGCCGGGCGTCGCGGTGGAAGTTTAAGCACCTCAAACTGCTTGACCACGTTCACTAGGGAAGCGCTGAACAAAGGGAGTTTTCCAGCTTCCAATTTTTGAAGGCAGCCA
>CAYMCQ010000054.1:21902-29480 GCA_964389025.1 uncultured Verrucomicrobiota bacterium | reverse complement strand
TTGAGCGGTTCACGCTATCTCAAGCCTCCGGCTTTGCCGGAGGTCGCTGACTGCTGACGCGCCAACCCGGATTGTCGAGCGTGCCAATCTCGACACCGTATCCATGCTCCCAGTCACCGTCACACTGCGAGTGATACCATCTCTGTAACTCTTGAAGTGTGTCCATGTCGTGAACGTGTCGAGTGGCCTAACCTTTAGATTAGCTGTAGAATTTGCAGCCTATCACTTTTCACAAAATTAATTTTGGCATTGCAAAAGAATGTTGTCCACAAGAATTTACATGGAAAATGAACTCGTATTTGCGTCCGACAAAGGCGGCAAAATGGCAGGGAGATAAGTTCGTCCCCAATCCCAAACTTCGGTTGCGGGAACAGTTTGCGGAAGTGTGCCGGTTCAAGCATTTCTCCCTTCGGACGGAGGAAGAATATTGGGGCTGGATAAAACGCTTCCTTGTTTTTCATCGTTCTGCTCCGGGAATCTGGCGGCATCCGCGCGACATGGGTGCCGACGAGGTGGCGCGGTTTTTGTCTCATCTTGCATCCGAAAGAAAGGTTTCAGCTTCGACGCAAAATGTGGCGTTAAATGCGCTCGTGTTTTTGTATGGGCAGGTGTTGCACAAGGGCCTGGGAGCATTTGGAGAGTTCGCGCGGGCCAAGCGGCCCAAGCGGCTTCCGGTGGTGCTGGCTCGCGACGAGGTAAATCAATTGTTCGCAGCGATGGACGGCACGCACAAGTTGATGGCGCAACTGCTTTATGGGACTGGAATGCGACTGATCGAGTTGCTGAGATTGCGAGTAAAGGACGTTGATTTTGAGCGCAACCAAATCATTGTGCGGAGTGGCAAGGGCGGCAAAGACAGGGTGACGGTGTTGCCGGACAAGCTGAAGCTTGAACTCCAGCGGTATTTGGCGGAAGTGCGTTCACAGCACCAGAAAGACCTGGCGGATGGCTTAAGCTGGGCGGAATTGCCGGATGGAATTGGCAAAAAGTATCCAAACGCGGAAAAGGAATGGGCATGGCAATGGATTTTCCCATCAGCAACTCGCTCGGCGCAGCTAGGAACGCAACGAATAGGGCGTCATCATACAGCAGAGACTGGATTGCAACGCTCGGTTAAAGATGCGTTGTCGAATACCAGCATTGGCAAACTGGCCAGTTGTCATTCCTTGCGTCATTCTTTCGCCACGCATTTGTTGGAATCCGGTTGTGATCTGCGGACTTTGCAGGATTTACTCGGTCACAAGGACGTGAGGACGACACAAATTTACACGCACGTCATGGTCAAGCCCGGTTTGGGAGTAAGAAGTCCGCTCGATGGATAGGGCTTCGCGCCGTTAGCAGTCTGGGGGTCGGAGTTTCCGGCTTCTGGCCTCTGGCCTCCGACTTCTGTAACTTCCCCGCATGTCGCGCGATTACGTCCTGCAAACATTTCACCCGCCGGTGAATTTGCAGATTGATTACGCGCGCGAACTCAACGAGCAACAACACGCCGCCGTCACTGCGCCGCCCGGTCCGGCGCTCGTCATCGCCGGTGCCGGTTCGGGCAAAACGCGCACGCTGATCTATCGCGTGGCGTTTTTGTTGGAGCAGGGGATTCCCGCCGACCGCATTTTGCTGCTGACGTTCACGAACAAGGCCGCCAACGAAATGATGCGCCGCGTCGCCGATTTGCTTGGGCAGGAACTCGCTGCGCTCTGGGGTGGAACGTTTCATTCCATCGGCAACCGAATCCTTCGTCAGCACGCGAAACTCCTCGGCTACGAGCGCGATTTCACCATCCTCGACCGCGAGGACAGCAAGGATTTGCTCAAGGCGTGCATCGGCGAATCGCAGATTGACGTGAAGGCCACGCGCTTCCCGAAAGCTGAAGTGTTGATTGAAATCTTTTCACTCGCCGCCAACACGCGCAAAACCATCGCGCAACTTTTGGAGGAGCAATACGATTATTTTTCCACACTCGCCGAGCAGATCGAATTCATCCACGCTCGCTACGAGAAACGAAAACGCGCCACCAACGGCATGGACTTTGACGACCTGCTGACGAACTGGCTCGCGCTCCTTCGAGACCACGACGACGTGCGCGAGCATTATCAAAGGCGGTTTCAATTCATCCTCGTGGACGAGTATCAGGACACCAACGCGCTTCAGAGCGAGATTATTGACCTGCTCGCCGCGCGGCATCACAACGTCATGGTCGTGGGCGACGACGCTCAAAGCATCTATGCCTGGCGTGGCGCGAACTTTCAGAACATCCTGAAATTTCCTGCGCGCTATCCCGGCGCGAAGATTTACAAGATCGAAACGAATTACCGCAGCACACCGGAAATTCTCGAAGTGGCCAATGCCGCCATCGCCGCGAACACGCAGCAGTTCACCAAGCAACTGACGCCCGCGCGCAAATCCGGCGCGAAGCCCGTGCTCGTTCCGTGCAACGATGGCAACGAGCAGGCTGCGTTCGTCGCCCAGCGCGTTCTTGAGCTTCGCGACGAGGGAGTTGAATTGGACAAAATGGCTGTGCTGTATCGCTCGCATTTTCACGCGCTGGAGTTGCAGCTTGAACTGACGCGGCGCAACATTCCGTTCAGCATCACCAGCGGAATCCGCTTCTTCGAGCAGGCGCACATCAAGGACGTGGTCGCGCATCTCAAGCTCGCGCTCAATCCGCGCGATGAACTTTCCTTCAAACGCATTGTCCAAATGCTTCCCGGTGTCGGCGGCAAAGGCGCGGACAAGATTTGGACTAATTTCCAATCGGCAATCGGCAGTAGCCAATCGGCGATAGCCAAAACCGTCGCCACCGCGCTTCAAAAATGCGCCGAGGGCGTGCCCAAAAAAACTGCCGTCGCTTGGGCGCAGCTCAGCGCGACACTTTCGCAACTTGAAACTCCGCCCGTTCGTGGCAACGCCGCCGAAATGATCAAGCTCGTCATCGAAGCCGGCTACGAGGATCACTTGAAGGAAACTTACGACAACTACCGCAATCGTCTGGACGACTTGAAACAACTCGCCGCCTTCGCCCAACAATTCAAAACTGCCGATGAATTTCTGTCCGAACTTGCGCTGCTCACAAACGTCGAAGCGGAACACACGCAGCCCGCGAAAACCGACGACGAGCAACTTCGCCTCTCGACGATCCATCAGGCGAAGGGTTTGGAGTTCGACGTCGTGTTTGTCATCATGCTGTGCGATGGATTGTTTCCGTCCGCCCGGTCGCTTGACACGTCGGACGGCGAGGAAGAGGAGCGGAGGTTGTTTTACGTCGCCATCACTCGCGCCCGAAACGAACTTTACCTGAGCCACCCGTTGATTCGCGCCGGCTTCGGCAGCGGCGGCGACACGTTCCAGCAACCGTCACGTTTTCTGGATGAGATTCCGAAGGAGTTGATTGAAGAATGGAATTTGCGGACGTTCAGTTGAAACATAGCCGCAGAAATAATGGGATGTTCTCCCTCACCCTCACCCTCTCCCGCTGGGAGAGGGAATAGCAGGCGACACTTATTTGATTTTCGAAAGCGGTTCGGCAAGTGCAGTCACGGTTTATCAGAAAGACTGAGAACGATTCTCCCTCTCCCAGCGGGAGAGGGCAGGGGTGAGGGAGAGCGTAACGATCAAACTTCGGCTACAGATTTTCTTAAACGCGCTATTCCGATTTCGGCTTCACGTTTTGCAGACCGCCGCCCAGAAACTGCGTCACGTCGGTGAACTTCCGCACGTTGCCCGGCGAAATCTCCATCAGCGTCTCGTGCGCTTCGAGGCAGCAACGTTTGATGTCGTCCTTCGAGTGCATTTGCGTTTCGGATTCCTGCGCGCGGGCTGCAGTGGGGATCGCCGGCTGGCCGCTGGCCATCGTGAAAAGATGTATCGCGCCGAGATTTTCCAGCAGCTCCGCGATGCGCGGGTTCGCGTTGCGCAATTCGATCGGGTGCGGCTGGGTCTGCGGTTGTTGCGCGCCGCCGTTGCCCAGCTTCAATCCGAATCCGGCAAGCGTGCCGAGAAAAGTGCTGTCCATCAGCGCGCAATCCGAGAGATCAATCACGAAATGATGAAATCCTTTGTGCCACATCTCGCTCATCAACGTTTTGAAATCAATGCTCGATGCGAAATTCGCCCGCCCAAAAATCCGGATCCAGACCGCATCATCGGTCACGGCAACGAATAACTTGGCGGTCGGCGCGTTCATGGCTCGCAATTCACAGGCTTAAATATGAGGAACAGGCTCGCGGAGTCAAGAAGCGTGAAGTAATGAGACGTAGCGCCACATTCTTGTCGCCAAGGTAAGTCTGTCGCCGACAGGAATGTCTGCGTCACCGCGCCGCCGCCGGGCTTCCAACAATCTTTATCAACGCCTGTTGCAGCACGAGCGACTCATCCAGATTGCTGAAGATCAATTCGCGGTTGCACTTGAGCAAAAGCTCCATTGCGGCAACGAGTTCGGCCTGAGAATAATTTTTCACCTGCTGCAGCGCGTTGAAAAGCACGAAGGGATGCATGGCGAGCGGGTTGAATTTTTTGTCTTCGGGCAGTTTTCCCTTCGGCACGCGGTCAAGTTGTGCTTTGAATTGCCCGTAGGCCGCATCCGATTTGATCCAGCCTTCGCGGATCATCTCCTTGAGGAGCAGCATCGCGCGGACTTTGGAGATCATCCCATAGAGCAGCCCGATTTCGCTCTTGTTTTTGTCAACCTTCAGCCGGATTTCCCAAAGCTCCTCGTCCAACCGGCGCAGCAGACTCGGCAAGTTGCGGTTGCCCAGCGCATCGGCCAGCGCAAACGCCTTGGCCGTCTTGTTGCGCGTGCAAATGGCTTTCACGTCGTCCAGCGAAACCTCCGTCCGCGCGCCGACGTAGATGGAAAGTTTCTCGATTTCGTTGACGAGTGTCCGCGAGTTCGCACCCGCCCGCGCGACCAGTTCAGTCAACGCTGCTTCGGTGATGTCCTTGCCATGCTTGGCGATTTCGCCGCGAGCAAACATCATCGCCTGGTCCATGCCGCCTTCCTTGTCGAGTGACCAACCGGCGAAATGTTCCACCGCACCGACCTTCTCAATGGTTTTGTAAAACGTTCTCCGCTTGTCCACGTTGCCGGCGCTGACGAGCAGGCGGACTTTGTCCCACGAAAAAGTTTTCAGCTCCTGAGAGATTTCACCGAGCGTTTCCGTCAAGTCCTGCGCGGCGGACGTGCGGTCTTCGGCCAGAAAATTGCAGTCGCGCAGCCACACGGCCTTGCCGGTGCCGAAGAAAGGAAGCGTCTGCAGCGCCTCGCGAAGTTTCGACAAGGCCTTCAACGCATCACCGGCATTCGAAACGGTCGCGTCAATGATCTCGTGGTCCATCCCGCCAAGCTCGGCGCACCAGTCGTCGTAGATTCTTTTGGCGCGCTGCCTGACGTTGAAGTCGTCGTCACCGCAGACGAGAACGAGCGGCTTCGCCGGTTTTACGGCGGGCTTCATGCCTGCTCTTCAGTTTCGCCGCCTTCTTCAGGCTCGTTGATTTTGTCCAGCACCTCGCTCATGTCCTCGACTTGCTCGAAGAGCGCGCTGGCGACGTAGATGGGACGTTTCTGCGCGGTGGCAATGGCGAGGCAATCGCTCGGTCGCGCGTCAATCTCCACGATTTTCCGCGCAGGACTCAATTCATTTGTCTGCTGTAAAATCAACCGCGCGAAGTAAGTGGAATTTTTCAACTCCGTAATCACCACGCGCTCGACGGAAATGCCGAACCCGGTGAAAATTCTTGCGATGAGGTCGTGCGTGAGCGGGCGTTCCTTTGGCTGATCGCGCAAAAACATCCCGATGATCGCGCCCATCTGCGGTTCGACGTTGATGACAAAAACTTTTTCCTCATTGCCGACGAACAACGCGCAGCCGCTGTTTGCTGGCAACAGGCCGCGAATCGTAACCTGCACGACATCGTTCTTCATGAAGAAACTTTATTGCGGAGAAACCAAAAAGACAAGCCTGCCCATGATGGAGCGCGGAGCATTGCTCCGCCCGAACAATCCCGCTGGAAACTTGCGGAGCAATGCTCCGCGCTCCGAGGAAGCCAGCGCGCTGCTCAACTTCTCGCAACAGAGCCCGTCGCCGATTACTTCAAGAAATGCGGCAGGCCGCACGAACAGACGGCTTCGCGCTGCGGCGTGGCGGCCTTGATTTCGCTCGGCTCGTAATTCAACCACGGCCCAAGCCACTTCTCCACTTCCTGAAGCGTCATTCCCTTTCGCAAATGATAATCGAGAAGCTGATCGCGACCGAGTTTCCCGACAGCAAAATATTTTGAGTCCTGGTGAGCGAAATAAAGTCCGCTCACAGAACTGCCCGGCCACATCGCGAAACTTTCCGTGAGCTTGATGCCGGCATTTTTCTCAACGTCGAGCAAGTCCCAGAGAATTTGCTTTTCCGTGTGGTCGGGACAAGCGGGATAGCCAGCAGCCGGACGAATACCGCGGTATTTTTCCTCAATCAAATCTTCAGTTGTCAGCGTTTCGATTTTTCCGAAACCCCATTCGTCGCGCACTTTTTTGTGCAAACACTCCGCGAACGCTTCAGCCAATCGGTCAGTCAGCGCCTCGGCCATGATTGCGTTGTAGTCGTCATGGTCGGCCTTGAATTTTTCAACCAGTTCTTTCAGACCATGACCCGAAGTTACAGCGAAGGCGCCAATGTAATCCTTCGGTGTTGGATGCTCGATGTTGGATGTTCGATGTTTCGGAGCAATAAAATCCGCCAGACAGCAATTCGGCGTTCCATCGCCCTTCATGATTTGCTGCCGGAGGAAATGAAAAGTAGTGCGAACCCGCTGGCGAGATTCGTTCTCGTAAATTTCCACGTCATCGCCGACGCGGTTCGCCGGAAAGATTCCATAAACACAACGAGGCATGAGAAGTTTTTCAGAAATGATTTCCCCGAGAAGTTCCTGTGCGTCTGCAAAAAGCTTTCGGGCTTCTTCGCCGTGCTTCTCGTGATTCAGAATCGCAGGATAACGTCCGCGTAATTCCCACGTGTGAAAGAATGGCGACCAGTCAATGAACTTCGCGATTTCTGCGAGTGAAATCGGCGATTGGCTATCGGCTATCGGCGATTTTTCCGAAGACAAAACCCGAATGCCGGTATTGTCTGGCTTCGGCAAATCATCAAACCTCAGCTTCGGCGCGTTCGCGCGGGCTTCTTCAATCGAGATCAACTTTGCCTTTTGTCCGGCGTGTTGGGCGCGGAGGCGGTCGTATTCCTCGCGGATGTTCGCGGCAAACTTTGGTTTGTTTTCCGTGCTGATCAAACTGCCGACAACTCCGACCGCGCGAGATGCATCAAGCACATGGACGACCGGTTCGTTGTAATGCGGCGCGATCTTCACGGCGGTGTGCGCCTTGCTCGTCGTCGCGCCGCCGATGAGCAACGGCAACTTGATTCCCTGCCGCTGCATTTCTTTTGCGACGTGAACCATCTCATCAAGGCTTGGCGTGATGAGTCCGCTCAAGCCGATCATGTCCACGTTCTGTTCGCGCGCGGTCTGCAAAATTTTATCGCACGACACCATCACGCCGAGGTCAATCACTTCGTAATTGTCACAAGCGAGCACGACGCC
>CAYMCQ010000054.1:0-21892 GCA_964389025.1 uncultured Verrucomicrobiota bacterium | reverse complement strand
ATGTCGTGAACGTCGCCTTTGACGGTCGCCATCAAGATTTTTCCCTGCGCCTTGTGATTGCCGGACGCCAGTTTCTCAGCCTCCATGAACGGCTGGAGATACGCGACGGCTTTTTTCATCACGCGCGCCGATTTTACAACTTGCGGCAAAAACATTTTGCCGGAGCCAAACAAGTCTCCGACAACATTCATGCCGGCCATCAGCGGGCCTTCGATGACGGCGAGCGGCTTTCCGTATTTTTGTCGCGCTTCCTCGGTGTCGGCATCGATGAAATCAACAATGCCTTTGACGAGCGCGTGGGAAAGTCGTTCTTCGACGGAGTCTTTGCGCCATTCGTCAGCGATGATTTCGGCCTTGTCTTTTTTCTTCACCGACTCGGCGAATTTAACCAGCCGTTCCGTCGCGTCCGGTCGGCGGTTGAGCAAAACGTCTTCGACGAGTTCGAGCAAATCCTTTGGAATTTCCTCGTAAACTTCGAGCATTCCGGCGTTCACGATGCCCATGTCCAATCCGGCCCTGATGGCGTGATAGAGAAACGCGCTGTGCATCGCCTCGCGCACCGCGTTGTTGCCGCGAAACGAAAACGAAATGTTGCTGATGCCGCCGCTGACTTTCGCGTGCGGAAGATTTTGTTTTATCCAATGAGTTGCGCGGATGAAATCAACGGCATAATTGTTATGCTCCTCCAAACCCGTCGCGACGGTGAGGATGTTCGGATCAAAGATAATGTCCTGCGGCGGAAAGCCGATTTTCTCCGTCAGCAAATCGTAGCTGCGCTTGCAAACTTGAATCTTGCGCTCGAACGAATCGGCCTGGCCGCGTTCATCAAAAGCCATCACGACAACCGCCGCACCGTAGCGCCGGACGAGTTTCGCCTGTTGTAAAAATTTCTCTTCGCCTTCCTTGAGCGAAATGGAATTCACCACGCCTTTGCCCTGCAAACATTTCAATCCGGCTTCGATCACAGTCCACTTCGAGGAGTCAACCATCACCGGCACGCGCGCGATGTCAGGCTCGGACGCGATGAGATTCAGGAAATGCGTCATTGCTCTGACGCCATCGAGCATCCCTTCGTCCATGTTGACGTCGATGATCTGCGCGCCGTTCTCGACCTGCTGTTTCGCGACGCTGACCGCTTCTTCAAATTTGTTTTCGAGAATCAGTTTTGAAAATCTCGGCGAGCCGGTGATGTTTGTCCGCTCACCGATGTTCACGAACGTAGCGATGGGGAGCGCGCGCGTCCCGCGCGCGGAATCCGAAATGTTTTGTGGCGAACGAGGTTCGAGGCGCGACGCCTCGAACGGCGCGCGAGACGCGCGCGCTCCCTCAATCGTTAGTGCATCCAAACCGCTTAATCGAAGAAACGCCTCAACTTTTGGTGGCGTGCGCGGTGGCAAACCTTTCACGACGTCAGCGATCAATTTGATGTGCGGCGGTGTAGTGCCGCAGCAGCCGCCGACGATGTTCAGCCAGCCGTTCGCAGCCCATTCTTTGAGTTGCGGCGCGAGAGTTTCCGGCGTTTCGGGAAAACCTGTCGGCAGCAGGGGATTGGGCAGGCCGGCGTTCGGATACGCGCTAACGTAAATCGGCGCGACACATGAAAGTTCTTCGATGAGTGGGCGAAGTTCTTTCGGTCCGAGCGCACAATTCATTCCCACGCTCAAAAGCGGGACGTGCGAAATGGAATTCCAAAACGCCTCGACGGTTTGCCCGGTGACGCCGCGATTGCTTCCGGCCTGGATGAAAGTCACGGAGGCAAGGATGGGAACCGTTCTGTCGGAGGGGCGAGTTACACGAGCCTCTAACTTCCCTTTTGATGTTTGGGACTCGTGTAACTCGTCCCTCCAAACGAGGAGCGGCTCAATTCCCCGCTCCTCAAAAATCTGTTCAATCGCAAAGAATGCCGCCTTCGCGTTGAGCGTGTCGAAAATTGTTTCAACGAGCAAAATGTCCACGCCGCCGTCGAGCAGGCCGCGCACTTGTTCGCCGTAAGCCCTCACCAGTTCATCGAACGTCGTGTCGCGCGCGGCGGGATTGTTCACGTCCGTTGAGATGGAAGTTGTTTTCGTCGTCGGGCCGATCGCTCCAGCGACGAAACAGACCCGGCCCGGTTGTGCAGCCATGACTTTGTCCGCCGCGCGCCGCGCGCATTCCGCGCCGGCTTTCGCCAGTTCAGACGCCAGCGATTCCATCCCGTAATCCGCCAGCGAAATCGCCTGCGAGTTGAAGGTGTTGGTCTCGATGATGTCCGCGCCGGCTTCGAGATATTCGCGGTGAATGTCCTCGATGATTTGCGGCTGTGTGATGTTCAACAGGTCGTTCAGTCCTTTGAGGTCTTTGCCGCGAAAATCCGCGAAGCGCCCGCCGCGAAAATCATTTTCCGTCAGCTTGCGCTGCTGGATCATCGTGCCCATCGCGCCGTCGAGCACGACGATGCGCTCCCGGAGCAACCTTTCCAGTGTCTGAATTTTGTCCGGCACAGTGTTCACGAAAGTAATCGGCGGCAAAATACGTTAAAGAAATAACGAATTCAAGATAAAAATCAACGTATCTGGATATGAAGATATGAAAAAGTCAGCTGGAATGGCGCGGATAAGCACGGATTGAATTGAACTGCTTATCCGCGCTTGTCAGCGCAAAGTCACAATCCGCCATGAAGATTGCAGAGATTGGTGGTGAAAAAGTTTCGACACGCTGTTCGTCTTTGCTAGATTCGCCGCGTTTCTGCGGGGAGCTTTTCCAATCACGGACCAGCGCCGCAAATTTTTTCAGAGACATTTTATAGTGAAAGCATCTAAAGCGACCAAATACGTTTACACCTGGGGCAACAAAAAAGCGGACGGCAACGGTTCGATGAAGCCGCTGCTCGGCGGCAAGGGTGCGAACCTAGCCGAGATGACGCGCATCGGCCTGCCGGTGCCGCCGGGGTTCACGATCACGACGGAAGTTTGCACTTATTATTACGCGAACAAGCGGACTTACCCGAAGCAGCTTCAGGCGCAGATGGAGGCAGGCATCGCGAACATGGAAAAGATCATGGGAACGAAGTTCGGCGACGCGAACAAGATGCCGTTGCTGGTCGCGGTGCGCTCCGGCGCGCGCGATTCGATGCCGGGCATGATGGATACGATCTTGAATCTCGGCCTGAACGACCAGACGGTTCTCGCGCTGGTCAAGGCGACGGACAACGAGCGGTTCGCGTGGGATTGTTATCGTCGTTTCATCCAGATGTATGGCGACGTGGTGATGGGCGTGCAAAAGCGCGCGAACGAAGATCACGAACCGTTCGAGGCGGTGATCCACGAATTCAAGCATCAGAAATATCACGACGACATCGAGGATTCGAAACTCACCGCCGCCGACCAGCAGGAATTGGTGAAGCGTTTCAAGGGGCTTGTGCTTGATCGCACCGGAAAATCTTTCCCGAACGATCCGTGGGAGCAGTTGCGCGGCGCAGCGGGCGCTGTGTTCAGCTCGTGGATGAATGATCGCGCGATTGTTTATCGCCGCAAATACAACATCCCGACGGAATGGGGAACGGCTGTGAACGTGCAGGCGATGGTTTATGGCAACACCGGCGACACTTCCGGTTCGGGCGTTGCGTTCACGCGCAATCCGGCGAACGGCGAGAATGAATTCTACGGAGAATTTCTCATCAACGCGCAGGGCGAGGACGTGGTCGCGGGCGTTCGCACTCCGGAGCCGGTGTTGAACTTGAAGACAAAAATGCCGAAGTCGTATGCGGAGCTACTGCAAGTCCGCAAGACGTTGGAAAAACATTTCAAGGACGTGCAGGACATCGAGTTCACGGTGCAGGAAGGCAAGCTGTTCATGCTCCAGACGCGCAACGGCAAACGCACCGCGATGGCTGCGCTGAAGTTCTCGATGGACATGGTGGCGGAGAAACTCATTGACTGGAAAACTGCCGTGATGCGGAACCCCGCCGACCAGCTTGAGCAACTTCTCGCGCCGGTCTTTGACCACGCCGAGGTCAAAAAAGCCAAAGCCATCGCCACCGGATTGCCAGCCGGGCCGGGTGCTGCGACTGGAAAGATTTTCTTCAACGCCGACCGCGCTGTCGAAGCGGCGGCCAATGGCGAAAAAGTCTTGCTGGTTCGCGTCGAGACATCGCCGGAAGATTTGCGCGGCATGATCGCGGCGGAAGGGATTTTGACGGCGCGCGGCGGCGTAAGTTCGCACGCGGCGCTCGTCGCGCGGCAGATGGGCAAGGTCTGCGTTTGCGGCGCGAGCGCGTTGCACGTGGATTATCAAGCCAAGACGTTGGCCGTTGCCGGATTGACTTTTAAGGAAGGCGATTACCTTTCGATTGATGGCACGAGCGGCATCGTTTACGCCGGGCAGGTCAAGACTGCGCCGTCGGAAATCATCGCTGGCCTGCTCAACGGCGACAAAGCCGCGCAGAAAACCGAGAAGTTCAAGAACTACGCGCAGTTGATGAAATGGTGCGCGCAAGTTTCTCGGCTGCAAGTCCGCACGAATGCAGATAATCCCGAACAGACGGCTAACGCAGTGGCTTTTGGCGCAACGGGCATCGGCCTTTGCCGCACTGAGCACATGTTCTTCGAGGGCGACCGGATTGACGCGATGCGCGAAATGATTCTCGCGGAGAAGATCGAGGACAGGCAGAAGGCGTTGAAGAAACTGCTGCCGTATCAACGCGAAGATTTCGCCGGAATGTTCCATGAACTGAAAGGTTTTCCTGCGACAATCCGTTTCCTTGATCCGCCGCTGCACGAATTTCTGCCGCACGACCACGCCGCGCAATCCGCATTGGCGAACAAGATGGGAATCAGCGCAGACAGAATTTCCAAGCGCGTCCATGAGTTGCGCGAGTTCAATCCGATGCTCGGCCATCGCGGTTGCCGGTTGGGGATTTCATTCCCTGAAGTTTCCGAGATGCAGGCGCGTGCTGTGTTCGAAGCCGCGGCGCAGGTCCAGAAGGAAGGTATCAAGTGCAAACCGGAAATCATGATTCCGCTCGTCGGCTTCAAGAAGGAACTGGATTTGCAGGTGGAAATCGTCCATCGCGTCGCCGCCGAAGTGCAGCAGGAAAAGAAAGTGAAGCTCGATTACCTCGTCGGCACGATGATTGAAGTGCCACGCGGCGCGCTCACGGCTGACGAAATCGCGCAGACTGCGGAGTTTTTCAGCTTCGGCACGAACGATCTCACGCAGATGACGCTTGGCATGAGCCGCGACGATTCCGGTTCGTTCCTGCCGCATTATCAGGAGCAGGAGATCGTGAAGAAAAATCCGTTCGCGACGATTGACCCGACCGGCGTCGGCAAGCTCATGCAGATTGCGTGCGAACTTGGCCGCAAGACTCGCCCCGGGATCAAGCTCGGCATCTGCGGCGAGCATGGAGGCGATCCCGACTCGGTCAAGTTCTGTCATAAGATTGGATTGACCTACGTGAGTTGTTCGCCGTTCCGCGTGCCTGTTGCAAGACTGGCAGCGGCGCAGGCGGCATTGGATGAAGCGAGGGCGAAGACTGCCGCAAAGAAAAAATGAAATTGTAGTCTTCTGCCTGTGGCCGAACTGGTCTAGCCGCAGGCTCGGCACTACAAAGCACAATGGCCGATTCGAGAAACCGGGGCGGCTTTTGCTGGCTGGTTTCAACTATCGCTTGCTGGTTGTCAGATGTTGAATACTTCGGTTAGCCTTGACCCATGCGCTCCTCGGAATGGCTCAAGTATCTCCTTGGTCATCGTTCTGCGATCCTCGACGTGGCACGATGGCGTGGCGCAATCTGGGCGGGAGTTGCGTTAGTATTATTGACTGGCTTCGCGCGGAACTACGACCAGACGTTCATCACCGAGAACCCCGTGATGTGGTTGTTTGGGTCGCTGTTGTTTTCGTTTGTTTCCGGTTCGTGGCTTTACATCATTCTCTACGGCTTCTTCGCGCGCCGCGAGATCGCGGATGCGGATGGGGTGAAGCCGGAGTTCTGGTCAGGTTGGCGTTCGTTTATGGGATTGTTCTGGCTGACTGCGCCCATCGCGTGGCTTTACTCTATTCCGGTGGAGCGTTTCTGCGATTCGCTCACTGCCGCACACTTGAACCTTGCCTTGCTCGCGGTGGTTTCGTTGTGGCGCGTGCTGCTGATGGCGAGAGTGATGCAGGTCGTCACGTCTGCGCCGTTTGTAATCGCCTTGGTTTGGGTGTTGTTTGCAGCAGCGTTGGAAGTTTGCGTGGTTTTCTTTTTTGGCGGCGGCTTTGCCAAGCGAATCATGTCCGCGATGGGCGGGATGCGGAATTCGCCGGAGGAGGAAATTCTCTACTCTGCGATGAGCGCGGTGTTTGCCGTGGCGTTTTGGACTGTGCCGATCTCGCTGGTTGTTGCGCTGCTGTGGCGAACGAGGCGGATGTTGACAGCGCTCCCGGAATCGCACGCGGGCCCGATGCCGTGGCGAACGTTGGTGGTGCTGGCGGTGTTCTGGACGGCAGTTGCGATTGTCCCGCAGCGCGAACTGGCGAACTCGGTGGTGGTAGAGCGTTTGGTTGCCGGGGGGAAAGCGCGTGCTGCACTGGATTATTTGGCGAGCCATCGGTCTTCGGATTTTGCTCCGGCCAGAACGCTTCCGCCGAAGCCTTACGAACGGGAATTTTTTGAGGAATTGCCAACGTGTTTTGGTTCGGTGCAAGCGAGCGACCCAGCTTGGGTGCGGTCGCACCTGATGCGGCGTTTGAATCAGATGCTTTTGCACTACGGGCCACGATGGAGTCGTGGTATGACGCTGCTGCCATTTTCGAGAGAGGAACAAGTCGAGCATGTTGCTGATGGCTTGCAGTGGTTTGGGCCGGATGCTGGGGCTATGTTGCAACTGCTTGATGGCTTGGCTCGAATTCCTGAAGGCAATGAATGGTTGAAGACAAATTCTGTATTCATGGAAGGCGTTCGCGAATTCATCAAAGAAGAACGGTTGCCGCATCGCCGCAAAGCGCAGACTGAAGCCGAACAAAGGTCTGACTGGCTGGCGCTCTCAAACCGTCTTTACTACCTTTACACCACGAACAGGACCCCCGACAACGCATTACCGCCATGAGAATCGGCCTCATCGCTATGAGCGGGGTGCGCGTGCGAACCGCCGAACTCGCTGCGCTCGGAGTGACGTTGCCGGGATTTGTCCGGCGGGGAAAAGTCATCGCTTCGCTGCCGAGTCTGGGATTATTGACGATTGCCGGCACGACCCCGCCACAACATGAAGTGTGTTACATCGAGATTGACGAGTTGCCTGATCTGAGGTTGCTGCCGGGCTTTGACCTCGTGGCCATTTCATCACTAACCGCGTCCGTGTATGACGCCTACAAAGTTGCTGACAGTTACCGCTCGCGTGGCATCCGCGTCGTCATGGGCGGTTTGCATGTGTCGAGTCTGCCGGAGGAGGCGTTGGGGCATTGCGATGCGGTGGTGGTCGGTGGCGCAGAACACGCCTGGCCGCTGCTGTTGGCGGACGCGGAGCAGGGGAAACTGAGGCGTCTTTACAACGGGGCCACGGCGGGAGTGTTTGAACCGGCACATTACGCGATGCCTCGCTTTGACCTGATCAAAGCCCGCCCATACAACCGCGCCACGATCCAGACATCGCGAGGCTGTCCGCGTGGTTGTGAATTTTGCGCCGCCAGCCCGCTCATCACCCGCCGCTTCAATCAGAAGCCTGTCAGTTTGGTGATGGAGGAAATTCGTTCTCTCCGCCGTGAGTTTCCTCATCCCTTTGTCGAGTTTGCCGATGACAACACGTTTCTCGACAAGACTTGGAGCCGCCAGTTTCTTCAAGCATTGATCCCCGAGCAACTTCATTGGTTCACGGAAACCGACGCATCGGTGGCGGATGATCCTGCGCTGTGCGACCTCATCGCAGAATCTGGCTGCCGACAACTCCTGATCGGGTTTGAAAGTCCGCGCGAGACGGATCTGGCGGGAATTGATCCGTTCGGCTGGAAAAAACGAGTTGCACCGCAGGCGCGTCGCGTCGTGGATACGCTTCAGTCACGCGGCGTGAGTGTGAACGGGTGCTTCATCCTCGGCTTGGACAACCACACGCCAGAGGTTTTCCCCATGATGCGGGATTTCGTGCGGTCGTCGGGTCTGGCGGAAGTGCAACTGACCGTAATGACGCCATTTCCCGGCAGTAATCTTTACGAACGTCTGCGCCGCGAAGGCCGATTGCTGGATGAGCAATTCTGGGATCGCTGCACTTTATTCGACGTGAACTATCGCCCGGCACGCATGACCGTGGATGAATTGGAGAGCGGGATGCGCTGGTTGTTCACCGAAATCTATTCGCGTGAAGCGACAGATCAGCGTAATAGATCGTTCGCAAAATTGGGGCATAAAGGTCCCTCGGCATCTGCGGCGACCCTGGCAGCGTGAAATTCTGCCACAAGCTTGGATTGACTTACGTCAGTTGCTTGCCGTTCCGCGTGCCTGTTGCAAGACTGGCAGCGGCGCAAGCCGCTCTCGTAGATTCTGCAGCGAAAAAGAAATAGGCCCTGCAAGCCGCTTCAGGAAGACTGGAGCGGCTTTTTGAATCGGCAAATCGCCTTGTGAGCATTCGCTCCTGCTGATATAAAGGGGCGAACGTTGTGAACCTTCAGTTGAAACCAGTCTTAACTTCGGTCGCGCTCCTGCTGGTTCTTTTCCATTTTCACCCCGTTCAGGCTCAATCAGTCAGGGTCATGCAATGGAATGTCGAAAAAGGCCTGGGCAACATCAACAGCAACAGCGCGTCGCCAGCCCAGGCCATAGCCCGCATCGTGAACTACAATCAGCCGGACATTCTGTTGCTGAATGAAGTGGAAGACAACGGAAGCAATACAACGCGCACGGCACTGATTGACTGGGTCACTAACAATGTGCCGTATCTTGGCACACAATCCTTTTACGTTGCTGTTTCATCGCTGAGCGACGGTTTCAACCGCAATTGCGCCATCAGCCGCTACCCGATTTCGAACGCCGTGAGTTACGATGCGGGTCTGGGTTTGCGCGGCCTGCACTCGTTCCGCGTGCAACTGACGTTGACGAACTTGCAGGTGTTTCACGCGCACTTGAAATGTTGCAATGACGGAAGCTCCTGCACGACTCGTCAGACGGAAGCGCAGTTTGATTCGGACATCATCAAAGCTTTCGCGGCGACGAATTCATCGCCATACATTTTCGCCGGAGACTTGAATGAGGACGAAGAAAAAGTGCCGCCGGTCTGCATGCTTTCAGCCACGTATCATCCGATCACGACGCTCATCACGAACGGCGGACTGGCGGCATTTAAGCCGACGATGCTCAGCGGCGAGCACCGCACCTGGAGCACGGCACCGACCACGCCCTCGATCCGCTTCGACTACATTTTGCCCGCGACGAACCGACTTTCGCCAACGTCCGGTTTTGTTTTCAGCACAATGAACTGGGCCGCCAACGGTCTTTACACCAATGCCAGCCCGCAAAATCTTACGAACGACAGCAAGACCGCGGCGGATCATTACTGCGTCTTTGCAGACTTTGCTTTTGCCACGAACAATTCGGCCAACATGGTGGTCACGCCGGCGGGTGGTTTCTCCAGCACGGGTTTTCAAGGCGGTCCATTTTCGCCGACGAACCAGACCTACACGGTGAGCAACGCAGGCCCGGTTTCGCTGAACTGGAATGCAGTCAAGTCGTCCAACTGGCTGACGCTGTCGGTCAGCGGTGGAACCCTCGCCGCCGGCGCGGGCACAAACGTCGTCGTAACGATAAACACGAACGCGAACACTCTCGCGACCAACACATATTCCGACACGGTTTCATTCACGAACACGACCAGCGGCAGCGGAAGCGCCACACGTTCCGTCACTCTGACCGTCAACGACACGAACATCTACCCATTCGGTTTCTTTGACGACTTCAGCACGTTTGCATCCGGGAATCTGGTGGGGCAGAGCAATTGGACGCAGGTGCCGAGCGTCTCGACGTTGCCGCTTCAAGTTGGCGGCGGCAAAGTGGTGATTCCATTCGGCCAGTCCGTGGACAATCAGGACGCCTACAAGAATTTCACTCAAACGAACGGCAATGTGTTTTACGGCCTGACCGTCACCATCACGAATGCGCCGACGAACAGCAGCCCCTCGTATTTCACCGCGCTTTACACCAGCAACAATGCCATCGGGTTCGCAAACTTCCGCCTCACCGCCAAGGCTGGCGACGCTGGCAGGTCGAATTTCGTTTTCGGGATTCGCATCACGGGGCAGGGCACAGACCCATTCACTTTCGGCTCTACGCTCCTGAACACGAACGTGCAATATCGCGTCATCGTGCAAGCTGTCGGCGGTGGCTCGAACATGTCGGTCTATGTGAACCCGACGAGCAGCGACATCGGTTCGCAGACCGCTTACAACGCGCACCCCATCGGCGGCGGCTCGACGGCTCCCACGAGCGTCGGCGCGTTCGTGATTTCGCAGTTTGCCAGTGGCAGCGCGCCCAACGACGGCGTTTTGATCGGAAAAATTTCGGTGTCGGACAGTTTTGCGACCGCCTTCAACGCCATCGCCGAGCCGCCCATGGCCGTTTTTGCCGCAAACACCACGAATGGGATTGCGCCGTTGACGGTGACGTTCACAGACGCATCCACCGGCACCATCACTAATCGCTTCTGGAATTTCGGCGACGGCAGCACGACGAACATCACCACCACAAACGTCAGCCACACCTATTCAGCCGGGAATTACGACGTCACACTCGTGGCCAGCGGGCCTGCCGGAGTGAGCACGAACCTTCGAGCGAATTACATCAGCGTTTCGGCCTTGTCCGCGTTCGAGCTTTGGCAGGTTCAATATTTTGGCAGCACCAACAACCCTTCCGCCGCCGCCAGCGCCGACCCTGATGCCGACGGCCAGAACAATTTCAATGAATTCACGGCGAACACGGTTCCGACAAACAGCGCTTCGGTCTTTCGCATCTCATCTGTCGCGCGCGAGGGAAATAATCTCCGCATCAGTTGGACGATGGGCAGCGGCAAAACGAATGCTCTCCAGGTTTCCTCCGGCAGCGTGACCGGCAGTTATTCGGACCTCGTGAGCCTCATCACCACCGGCTCGGCCACCAATTATCTCGACGTCGGCGCGGCCACGAATCCAGTCATTCGCGTTTATCGCACGCGCATCGTGCCGTAGAGTTCAACTCGCCGCTTGACGCATCGCAGCGAAGAAAGTTTTTCCGGATTCCGGCGTGACAGGCTCGTTGCTCCGCTCATCCGCGTGCTCGACTAGTTCGGCGGGCAATTCTTTGAGGAACGGCGACGGATGGCAGGGCATGAGTTGGCCATATTTTTTACGGCCGCCGCAATGGCTGATGTTCAACGTCTCCATCGCGCGCGTGACTGCGACGTAAAAAAGCCTGCGCTCTTCATCGCCTGTGCCTTCGAGTTTGGAGCGCGAGTGCGGAAGAAGGCCGTCCTCCATGCCGACGATGAAGACGTGCGGGAATTCCAGCCCCTTACAACTGTGCATGGTGATGAGCGTGACGGCGTCGCCTTTGTTTTCTTCCTCTTCTTCGCGTTCGGTATCGAGCGTGATGTCCTCGAGGAAACTTTGTAACTTGTCGAACGGAGATATGTTGAGCGCGGCGGAATTGTCCATCGTCGCGATCAAGTCTTTCAAATTCCGGATGCGGCTCTCGGCATTCTCAGGATTTTTTTCCGAGCGGCTTAGTTCGTTGAAGTAATTGATCTCGTCGAGGAAATGATTGGACCAGGCTTCTAAAGTAGGGCAGGCATCTTGCCTGCCCGCGCCGACGAAGTCGGCGGAGATTTTTTCGTTGTTATGCTCGCGCTTATGCGCTCGCGGGGCGGGCAAGATGCCCGCCCTACTTTGGGTCGGATTCTGGTCGTTCAGTGAATTTCGCGTCCGCTCCACAAATTCCACGAACCTTTCGATGCTCTCGCGCGTTTTCGTCTGAAACGTCGTGGTCACAGCAGGGTTTTTCATCGCGGCGAAGACTGAGCACTTGCGCTCGTGGCTCGCGCCGAGCAAACGCTCCATCGTCACATCGCTCAAGCCGCGCGCAGGCGTGTTGGCGATGCGGAGGAGGCTGACGTCATCGTTTGGATTCACGAAAGTTTTCAGGTAGGCAAGAAAATCTTTCACCTCACGACGGTCGAAGAAACTTTGTCCACCGATCAAATGGTAGCGGACGTTGGCTTGGCGCAGCGCGGTTTCGAGCGGGCGCGACTGCTGATTGGTGCGGAACAAGATAGCGCAGTTTGACCAAGTAACGCGCTTTGCCATGCGAAGAAACTCAATCTCCTCGACGACGGTGCGGGCTTCTTCTTCGTCATCTGCGAAAGTGTGCAGCGTGATTTTCTCGCCAGCGCCTTTCTGCGACCAGAGATTTTTTCCACGACGTTGGACATTGTTTTTGATGATGGCATTGGCGGCTCGAAGAATCGTTGTCGTCGAGCGGTAGTTTTGTTCGAGCTTGATGACTTTGACGTTTGGGAAAAATTTTTCCATGTCGAGCAGGTTGGCGATCTCCGCGCCGCGCCAGCCGTAGATGCTTTGGTCGTCATCGCCGACGACGCAGAAGTTGCGATGCTCCATCGTGAGCGCATAGACGAGCTGGAATTGCGCGGCGTTCGTGTCCTGATATTCGTCCACCATCACGTAGCGGTATTTGGCGCGGCAACTTTCAATCGCGTCTGGATGCTCCTTGAATAGTCGCAGCGTGAGCAAAATCAAATCGTCAAAGTCAACGGCGTTGCAGGCGCGGAGCGCGGATTCGTAGCGGGAACGAATGTGTTCGGCCATTGCGCGAACGCTCGGCTCGGCGAACGTGGCGGAATTCGAGCCGCCGTTCTTCAATCTGCTCAACAAACTCAGGATCGCGGCGGGATCGGTCTTTTCGCCCTTCGCAGAAATGCCGCTGAGAATTTTTTTGATGGCGCTGAGTTGCTCCGATTCGTCGTAGATGACAAAGTTGTGCTTGTAGCCGAGTTTCTCGATGTGCTGGCGGAGGATGCGGACGCACAACGAGTGGAAAGTGCAAACCGTCGGGCGAGTTTCCAGTTTCCAGTTTTCAGTTTTCAGTTTTACCTTGGGGAGGAGACTCGAAACTCGCTCCTGCATTTCGCGGGCGGCTTTGTTGGTGAAGGTGACGCCAAGAATGTTTTCCGGCGAAATGCCACGCTCAATCATGTGCGCGATGCGATGGGTGATGACGCGCGTCTTGCCCGTGCCCGCGCCGGCGAGAATCAAAACAGGGCCGTCGATGGTTTCAACGGCGAGGCGCTGCTGCGGATTGAGTGAGTTAAGATTCAGCACTGCGCGCGAAGTGTAAGCGGTTGCAAACTTCAGACGAAGTGGAAAAGTTTTTCACAATGACAACGAATTGCTTGACTTCGCAAACGAAACCAAGCCTCGACCGCTGAAATTATTTCAGTAGATGCTCTTTGAGAAACAGGGCAACGCTGAGAAACATAAAATCCTGATTCTGTTTCTTTTGAAAGCCGTGGCCTTCGTCCTTCGCCAGCAGATACCAGACGATGCCGCCGCGTTCGCGAATGGCCTTGACCATCTGCTCGGACTCGCTGGCGGGCACGCGCGGATCGTTCAGGCCTTGGATTACAAAGAGCGGCTTGATGACTTTCTCAGGGTGATTCGCGGGAGAAATTTTCCCCAGAAACTCAGCCATCGCGGGGTCACGTTCGTCGCCGTATTCGGCGCGGCGCAAATCACGGCGATAGTCCTGCGTGTTTTTCAGAAAGGTCAGAAAGTTCGAAATGCCAACGATGTCTATGCCGCAGCGAAGGCGGTTGCCATAATGAGTCATCGTCGCAAGCGACATATAGCCGCCGTAACTGCCGCCGATGACTGCGATGCGCTTGGAGTCGAGTCGTGGGTCGTGTGTGACCCAGTCGAGAAACACGCCGATGTCGCGCACGGTGTCTTCGCGCTTGAAGCCGTTGTCGAGAGTCAGAAATGTTTTTCCGTAACCTGACGAGCCGCGCACGTTCGGAACAAGCAGCGCGATGCCGAGTTCATTGACGAAATAATTGTTCCTCGCCTGAAACGTGGGACGCGATTGGCCTTCAGGCCCGCCATGAATGCTGACTAAAACAGGACGCGGTCCGGGAAATTTTTTCGCATCTGGCCGATAGATAAACGCAGAAATCTCCAAACCATCGAAACTTTTCAGGCGAATCAATTCCGGCTCCACGAAGTTTTCGGGATTCAATCCACCCGTCTCGCTCTCGGTCCAGCGCTCTATCTTTCCTGTCTTCGCGTCGAGAGAATAAACATCGTTGGGCGTTTTCGCCGAACTGAGCGTGAAGGCGAGGTCGCGATTGTTCTTGTGCCACTTCAACCGGCCCAGAACACCGAGCGGCAATTGCGGCGCGCGTAATACCTTTCCGCTCCGCGCATTCAGCAGATGCAGTTTGCCGACACCTTCTTCGTTGCTGACAAACGCGAGCAGCTTCCCATCGTCTGACAAATCAAGAGCCTCCACGTCCCCTTGAATGCCGTTCACGAGCGGCGCGAGCTTCTTCGTCGCCAGATCGAATCGGCACAACCGTTGAAACTCCGAATCCTTGTCTGTTGTGACGAAAAGTGATTTTCCATCGCGCGCGAAAGTAGCCGCGCTCCATGAAATCTTTTCGCTTGTGCCCGGTGTGATGAGTTCCATTGCCCCCGAACGCGCATCGCATAAATGCAATTTGCTTTCGTTGATCGAAATGTATTCGGCGAGCAACAGCTTCGAATCATCCGGCGCCCACGCCATTACTGACCAACCGCCGCCTTGCACCTTCGTCAGCAAACGGTCGCTTTTCGGCTCGCGCGGGTTCATCACGTAGATGTCCGTGTCGCGCCCATTGCGCCGCGTGGAAGTGTAGGCCATTTGTCCGCTCTTCTGCGCCCATTGGCCGCCCATGTTGCGCGATTTGCCGTCGGTGAGCAGCGTGACTTTGGCGTCGGCAAAATCAAAACGATACATTTGAAAAAACTCTCCGCCGCCGGTGTCCTGGCCAAACACCATGAATTCCCCGGTTCCCGGCTCGAAGCTACCCCCATTGACGGGTTCGGGGAAAAATGTGAGTTGCCGTCGCGCACCGCCCGGCATTTTCACCCAGTGCATCTGGGCCGTGTCCGCAAAACGCGTGACGATGAGCATCTCGCGTTTCGTTGGATGCCAATCGGCAAACGACGCCCCACGGAATTCAAGATAGCGGCTGATATCGGCTTTCAAGTCTGTCGGGATCGGTGGAACATCCTCGACGACGAGATTGTCCGGCGTTTGAGCAAAAGCTGTTAGCGCCAAAGTAAGTTGAATGGAGGCAAAGCGGAATTTCATCACAGGCAGATTATCGGCAGGCTTTGGTTTCGCCAGAACAAATCACGGAGAATTTGTTCGACACGGACGCGCGAACCGGAAACTTTTGCGCGATGGAAGAAACCAGACTTACGCTCGGCCACTCGCCCGACCCGGACGACGCGTTCATGTTTTATGCGCTGGCGAAAGAGTTGATCCCGACGCGCGGCTTCAAGTTCGAGCATATTTTGCAGGACATACAGACTTTGAACGAGCGGGCGACGCGCGGCGAACTGGACATCTCGGCGGTCAGCATCCACGCCTACGCCCACGTCAGCGATAAATACGCTCTGCTGCCGAGTGGCGCGAGCATGGGTGATGGGTATGGGCCGATGCTTGTGGCGAAACGGAAATTTTCTCGGGAGGAAATTGCGCGGAAAAAAATCGCTGTGCCGGGGACAATGACGAGTGCGTTTCTGGCGTTGCAACTTTGGCTGGGGCAAACACAGAAGTCAGAAGTCAGAAATCAGAAGTCAGAATCTGGAACTCAAAATTCAAAAATCAAAATTCAAAACTTTGATTACGTCATCGTTCCCTTCGACAAGATTTTTGAAACCGTCCGATCCGGTCAGGCTGACGTTGGCTTGATCATCCACGAAGGCCAATTGACTTATCAGAACGAAGGTTTGGAAGTTTGCGAGGACTTGGGCGCGTGGTGGGGCAGGGCAAACGACGGTCTGCCATTACCACTGGGTGGAAACGTGATCCACAAACGGTTTGATCCGCCGACGCGTAAAATCATCTCGGATATTTTGACGGCGAGCATTCAGTTCAGCCTCGATCATCGCGCTGAGGCTGTGCAACATGCGCTGCAATTCGCCCGGGACATGGGCAGTGATTTGGCCGACAAATTTGTCGGAATGTATGTCAACCACTGGACTTTGGACTACGGCGAACGCGGTCGGGAGGCCATCCGCCGGTTTCTCGGGCAGGGTTTTCAGCGCGGCTTAATTCCTCATCAGCAGCAACTTGAATTCGTGAGCTGACGTAAAAGACTTCATTTTTTCGTTGAAAAACTTGAGTCTCTGACAAGGAAAGTTCTTTACAGAGGCTAATTATCCTCCTATTCTCTGCCGGTCAAAGAAAACGAACTGAAACTATGGAAGCAAAGTCAAAGACGGTTGAAGATTTTCGACTGCATGAACGGGACACGGGTTCGGCTGACGTGCAAATTGCACTGTTGACCGAGCGGATCAACCATCTGAGCGAGCACCTGCAAAAGAACAAAAAAGACAACGGTTCTCGACGCGGGTTGCTGATGATGGTCGGCCAACGCCGGCGTTTGTTGGATTACCTCCACAATACCGACGCCTCACGTTATCAGGCGATTACAAAGAAGCTCAAACTTCGCAAGTAGCTTTGAAGGACTCCCGCCAGCCGGGACGAACCGTTTCGAGCAACGGCAGCCTTCATGGTTTCACATTGGCGCGATTTAGGGAGTTTTTTACCCGGTCGCTTCAATTCACATAGCAAAAACAAAGTCCGCGCCTTTGGGCGATTTCGTTGAACACCGAAGATTTCGGGATTCACTGAAGTTTCTCAGGGGTGCGGCGCGGAAATAAAATTATGGCAGAAAAAATATCCGCCCAACTGGGCGACAAGCAACTCATCATCGAAACAGGCAAACTCGCCAAACAAGCCGACGGCGCAGTAACAATTCAACTCGGCGAAACAATCATCCTCGTTGCGGCAGTCGCGGCAACCAAGGCCAAGGAAGGCCAGGACTTTTTCCCGCTCACCGTGGATTACCGCGAAAAAGCGGCTGCGGCTGGAAAGTTTCCCGGCGGCTACTTCAAACGCGAAGGCCGACCGACCGAAAAAGAAATTCTCACCTGCCGTCTCACCGACCGCCCCATCCGCCCGCTCTTTCCGAAAGGCTGGTATAACGAGGTGCAAGTTCAGACCGTTGTGCTGAGTTCCGACGGCGAAAACGACCCGGACGTTTTGAGCATCATCGGCGCATCCGCTTCCCTCATGGTCAGCGACATCCCGTGGGCAGGCCCACTCGGCGCAGTGCGCGTCGGTCGCGTCGCAGGCAAATTCATCGCCAACCCCACGCACGCCGAGATGAAGGACAGCGACCTCGACCTCGTTTACGTCGGCAACGACAAGGACATCGTCATGTATGAAGGCGCCGCCAAGGAGATCACCGAAGCCGATTTTAATGCCGCGCTCAAATTCGCCCACGAATCCTGCCAGCCGATGATCGCGGCGCAAAAAGAACTCGCCGCCAAAGCCGGCAAAAAGAAGCGCGAAATCACACTCAAGATTGTTCCCGATGAAATCCTCGCCGAAGCCAAAAAACTTGCCGGCGACCGATTCGTTCCCGCGCTGCTTACGCCCGGCAAACTCGCCCGCGAATCCGCCTGCAACGCCATCAAGGACGAAGTCGGCAAAAAACTCGTCGAAAAATTTGGCGAAGAAAAGGTCACCGAGTTCGTCATCAATGACGCGTTTTATTACATCCAGAAGGAAGCTGTTCGTGGTTTGATCCTAAAGAGCGGGAAGCGCCTCGATGGTCGCGCAATGGATGTCGTGCGTCCAATCAGCAGCGAAATTGGCTTCCTGCCGCGCGCTCATGGCTCGGCGATTTTCTCGCGCGGTGAGACGCAGGCTGTCACGCTCGTCACCCTCGGCACCGGCGAGGACGTGCAGGAATTCGATTCCTACACCGGCGGCAACACCGAAAAGAAATTCATCCTGC
This sequence comes from uncultured Verrucomicrobiota bacterium, assembly GCA_964389025.1. Taxonomy (GTDB): domain Bacteria; phylum Verrucomicrobiota; class Verrucomicrobiia; order Limisphaerales; family CAYMCQ01; genus CAYMCQ01. The sequence goes on along the minus strand of CAYMCQ010000054.1, from coordinate 3,833 downwards.
ACTACAATTTCCCGAATTTTTCCGTCGGCGAAACCGGACGCATCAGTGGACCCGGTCGTCGCGAAATCGGCCACGGCGCGCTCGCGGAACGCTCCATCGAGCCGATGATTCCGCTGGACACTTATCCCTACACCGTCCGCGTGGTCAGCGAAATCATGGAGTCGAACGGCTCCACTTCCATGGCCTCGGTTTGCGGCGGCACGCTTGCGTTGCTTGACGCCGGCGTTCCGATGACTCGTCCAGTGGCCGGCATTAGCGTCGGCATCTGCACCGAATCTGGCGGCGACAAAATTTCCAAATACCAGCTCCTCACCGACATCATCGGCTGGGAAGATGCGTATTGCGACATGGACTGCAAAATTGCCGGCACTGAAAAGGGCATCACCGGCTTTCAACTCGACCTCAAGCTCAAAGGACTCCCGCACGAGATCATGGCCGAGGCCGTGGAAAAAGCCCGCGTCGCGCGCATGCACATCCTAGCCGAAATGGCCAAGACCATTTCCGAACCGCGCAAAGAGTTGAGCAAATACGCCCCGCGCATCGAGGTGGTGAAGATCAACCCGGAAAAGATCGGCGCGCTCATCGGCCCCGGCGGCAAGAACATCAAGCGCCTCGTCGAAGAATCCGGTTGCGAAATCAACATCGAAGACGATGGCACCGTCAACATCTTCTCCGTCTCACCCGAAGGGATGAAGATCGCCAAGGACGCCATCACAGGCATGACCGCCGAAGCCGAGATTGGAAAGATTTATCACGGCACAGTCGTGACCATCAAAGAATTCGGCTGCTTTGTGGAATTTCTCCCCGGCAAGGACGGCCTCGTTCACATCAGCGAGCTTGCGAACTTCCGAGTCAAACAGACCGAAGACATCGTCAAAGTTGGCGACAAGATTTTGGTCAAGTGCCTCGGCGTTGACGAAAAAGGCCGCGTCCGTCTCTCGCGCAAAGCCGCCATGGCCGACCGCGATAAGGAAGCCGGTGGTGGAGAATCTGGCGGCGGCGAACAGCCACCCAACGATGGCGAGCAAGGCCAATCCGAAGAGCGCAATGATGGTCGTGACCGTGGTGGCGACCGCGGCGAATACCGCGATCGCCAGCCTCAAGGCGACCGTCGCGAACGCGAACCACGCCCGCGCCGCTGATCCGCGTAGATCACATTTCAAAGCGAGCCGCAGTCGGCTCGCTTTTTTAATGCCTCCGCAAAATCAGCCGATGATCCACGCGCTTGGTTTGATTGTATTCCAGCGGCGGCAAGTCGGTCATCGTCGGTGATTCGACTTCCTGCAAAAACGCTTTGGCCATCGCTTGAAACGCAAGCCAGCGCGGCAAATCCACCGGCGGCGCGTGTGAAATCTGCCGGAGCGTGCTGCGCCATTCGATGATGACGCGGTCAATGTCGCCCGCGCCCGTCAGGTCGGTGATCCACTCATGTTTCGTCAGCGGATTTTTGTGGATGGACGCGACGACTTGCTCTGCGCCCGCGCCGTATTTCGGCGGTGCGCCACCTTCCAGATAGCCGGGGATTGACTGCACGCCAAATTTTTCCTGGCAAACCTGCGCCAGCCGACCAGCCCAGCGATTCTCCTCGCCACAGAAACGAAAACCAGCGTCGAGATTCGCGATGTCGTAAATCAATTCATCGAGCGGATATTTTTCATCTTCAATCGCGGCGGCGATCGCAAGCCCGTCGCCCTGTGAAAAGAAACTGACGATTTGCCCGCGCAACGTCGGCACGCCGGCCTCATCCACAAGCCCGAGCCGCCGCCAGAGCAGCGCGGTGCCGGTGCTTGTCGGCAGTTGCTTGCAAACAGGAACAAGCGAACATTGCGCACAATCGTAAGGCAAGACTTCGCGCTCGACCGGCTTCCAGAGCGCGACGCCGCGCGAATCCACGGGCACACGCATCGTCAAATCCGCGAGGTTGACGCGAGCCAGAATCCGCTGTCCCTGCCTGACAAAACTCACGACCGGCGTCTTTTGTTGTGCAAGCCTCGCCGCGACAAGCGGTGTGATTTTCTGTTCCCAAAGTTCAAGCGAGGACTGGCGTCCGTTCCAGTTCGTCAGTCGCCGGATCCATTTCGCGATGATGACGCGGTCGTCCTTCAAGAGTTCCGCCACGGTGATCGCGCGGCCATAAATTTTTTGCCCATTACGCTCTTCAAGAACGCAGAGTGTGCCGGAGCCGATCTTTTCAAGGGCGGTGGGTTCGGTGAGGGCTAAATGTAGGGCAGGCATCTTGCCTGCTCCGGACAGGCTGGAAGCTTGTCCTACTTTAATTTCGCGCAGCGGCTTTTCCGTGAGCGCGGGAAAGGTTTCCCACTCGCCCCGGCTGTTGAACATTTCGCGGACGTGCTTGCGGACGTGGCGGGCGCGCTCGGCGTCGGTCTTCAAACCGCAGGGCGCGACGGGATGTTTCAACGATTCCTCGACGCCGAGATAAACCGGTTTCGTTGTGAACAACCGTTCCTGCACGCGCACGGCTTCGGTGAACGGCTCGCGGCCTTGTTCAGCGGCAACGCTCATCAGGTTCAACAGCGCGCTCCAATCCACAGCGCCGCTGCGGGAAAGATGACACGCGCGAGCATCGAGCAGGCGAAGCTGGTTTGCCGTGACCAAAACAAATCCAGTTTCGTCAAGCCCGCGACGTCCGGCGCGACCGAACATCTGCAAAATCTCATCGGCTCGAAGTTGCTGCTCATGGTAATCACGGCGATACGAGTCAGCGGCGAGGGCAACGCTGCGAAGCGAAAAATTTATCCCGGCAGCCAATCCCATCGTGGCGACGACGACGCGGAGTTGTCCGGCTTTGGCGAGCGGTTCCACGACGCCTGCGCGCGCGGCGTAGCTCAAGCCGCTGTGATGGTAGGTGACGCGAGTCTTCAACATGCGCGCGAGGTCTTCGCCCACGATCTGTTTCTGTCCGGCGCTCAACGCGAGCGGGTTGGAGCAGGGGAGTTGTCGGAACAGTTCGCGCGCCATCGCCTCGGCGGATTGACGGCGCGGGGCGAAAATCAGGATCGGCCCCAAATCTTCCGCGAGCGATTTGGCGACGAGGCGGGGCCAGTAGCCGCGAATCTCGCCGGGAACGTGGAAGTTCAGATTGTTCGCGTGGACTTCCTCGAGCGGAACGGGGCGTTCGTCGTGACGGATTAAAATGGCTTTGCGGCCAAGCCGGGTGAGCCATTTCACAATGTCTTGCGGATTGGAAACGCTGCCGCTCAAAAGCAAAAGTTGCGTCTGCGGCGGCGTGAGCGCGATGGCGATCTCGTAATTCAATCCGCGATCCGGGTCGCTGATCATCTGGTATTCGTCAATGACGAGCAGGGCAGGGCCGTCGCCACGGATGAGGCGTTTTTTTTGCGTCTCCAAAGTTGCGACGAGGACCGGCGCTTGAAGATTTTCCGCGAGGTCGCCGGTGGCGATGCCGACATCCCAGCCGCGCGCGCGCCACTCGGCAAGTTTATCGTTCGCGAGCGCGCGCGTCGGCACGGTGTAAATGGCTTGGCCGTGATTCTTTCCCTGATTCGACCACAATTCGAAGATGAGCGTCTTTCCGGACCCGGTCGGCGCTTGCACAACGACATCCTTGCCGCCGCGCAACGCAGTCACCGCCTGCTGTTGCCAGAGGTCGGGCACGGTGACTTGGTTGAGCGCGGGGAGATTCGCCAGTTGTTCCAATGGTGGCACGCAAAAAAGATAATCGAAGTTGCGAAATCCGAAACGGAGAATTGCTTTGAACAGGGCGCAACTTGGTTGAAGTGTCCGGATCCGCATTGCCCCCATTATCTTTCAGCCTGAAACCTTTCGTTCAATTCCCCCGTCTCTCAATTCTC
>CAYMCQ010000053.1:0-29689 GCA_964389025.1 uncultured Verrucomicrobiota bacterium | reverse complement strand
CTGTCAAACTTCGGGAGTCCTCCGGCAGAGCCGGAGGATTTCCTATGAATTAAACCAAAGTCCGTCTGCTTTGCGCCGACTCGCGCAGAAGAAATTCCAGCCCGTCAGCCACGCCAAGCCCGCGAGGATGTTTGCTGATAAAACCATTTTGCCGGCGAACCGCCTCCTTCACGCCGTCCACTGCGTTGCTTGGCGCGGTGAGCCAGCGCGCATATTTTGAGGAAAGCATCGGCAAATCGTTCAGGTGATCGCCGGCGGCGAAAATATTTCCCGCAGCGATGCCGAGGCGGCGCGAGATTTCTCCGAGCGCAGTCCCTTTGTTGAACGCCTCGTGCGAGAAGCGCGCATAAACGTCGTTGCGCACGACGGTCAGTTGCGGAATCTCGCGGCAATAGTCTTCGAGATATCCGTGGATGCTGTCCGCATCGCCGTTGTTTCCGGCGATGAGGCAAAACGGCGAGTAAGCGTCCTCGTAGAGCGTGGCTTTGAATCTGCCGTTGATCCACGAAATGATCCGCGGCAAATCCTTCCGCACCTTTGCGAAAATTTCCTCGTGCGCCCGCGCGCATTCTCGATTCCAATCTTCCAATCCGATGTAACTTGAGCCGTCGTGCGAATGAATTTCGCGCTCGACGAGAACGAGATAATCCGGCTGGACGGAAATTTTCGAGCGCGCCAGCGCCTCCATGAGGCTCGACATGTCGCGCCCCGTGTTGATGACCCACTTCGCGCCCTGCGATTGCAACTCGCCGATGAGCTTTTGAAGTTTGACCGGGATCGGCGGGTTTTCAAACTCGGCGAACAACGTGCCGTCGAAGTCGGTTGAGATCAGTTTTATTGGCAAATTCATCGTGCGCTGCTCTTGCGAAACGGGCGTCAATCTGAAACATTGTGGCCATGAGCGCAACTGAGATTGTCAAAGAACTTGAGTCATTGCCTCGGACGGAGCGGGCCAGCGTCGCGGAACGCGTCTTGAAAACTCTTTGTGCGAATGACAAAACAATTGAACGCATCATGCGGCGCATCGAAAATCCCGACATCCCGGAAGATGTCTGGCGCGGAATCGAGGACGCGGAGGATGATCGGCTTGTGGACATGGAAGTCGCGCTGAACGAGCGACCGCCTGGCCGGGAATGAAATACCGTGATCGGGCAACGAAAAGGTTCTGGAGAAATTTTTACGCCTTGCGCTCGGCGCAAAAGGAATCGGCGCGAAACGCCTGGAAGAGTTTCAAAATTGATCCGTTCGATTCGCGACTGCGCACGCATAAAGTCCATCGTCTCTCCGGAATCATGAAAAAGACGGTTCACGCTGTGGTCATCGAAGGATGATCTGCGCGTCGTCTTTTACATCGAGGGCGATTCGGTGGTATCGTTCAACGTTGGAACGCACGCAGTTTATTCGGAGTAACCATGTCCACGCCGCAGGAAAAATACGATGACGCGATGTTCGATTTCAGCACGGGCGATTTCGATTCGGCGATCAGGAAATTGAAGGCTGCCCTGGCTGAAGACGCAGGAAACTTTGACGCGCAACTGGCTCTCGGCATGGCGTTTTATCGCAAAGGAGATTTTGCCTCGGCAATCACGGAAGGTCATAAAGCTGAAAAGCTGAAGCCACATGAACAACTCGTTCACACCAACCTGTCTTTGTTCTACATGAAGGCCGGCGACAAAAAGACCGCCGAGCATCATGGATTGCAGGCGCGCATCGCCTCTTGGCGGGAAAAACCAAGCGGCCCGCCGCCAGCGGGCGCAAGCGAATCGGAATTGGAAATGGCCAGGCCGAAATTGGAACCGCAGATGTTCAAGACGCCGGAAAAATTTCCCGACATGCCGTGGAAAAAGAAATAAGGAATCCAGGAAGCCATGAATTTTCTGCTCCTGCTTTCATGGTTTCCTTATTAAGGTTCCTCAAATGAAATCCGCCTATGAACTCGCGATGGAGCGGCTGAACAAAACTTCGCCGTCAATCAAACTCACCGCCGCGCAGAAAAAAGAAATCGCCGAACTGGAATCAAAATGCGCGGCGAAGATTGCAGAGCGGGAGATTGCGGTGAAACAGGAAATGGAGAAAGCCGGTGGCGCGGGCGAATTCGAAAAGATGGAACAGCTTGAAAAAGAATTAGTGAACGAGCGGAAGAAAATTCAAGCCGATCTGGAGGAAAAGAAGGAAAAAGTGCGGCGACAAAAACCCTAAAGCCCTCTCATAAACAGGGAAATTAGGGCGCGTCACTCCGTGCGCGCCGCAATTCCTGCGCACGGCGGGCAGAGGACTGCCCGCCCCACCATTGGGTTGACGATGTCCGTGTCCGTCGTCAGCGGCAGATGCGATCCGTGTTGCTCGAACGAGCCGAGCGGCAGCACGACGACTTTGTTCGCCAGCTTCAGCTTTTTGACTTCCGGCCACGTTAAATTTTCGAGGAGCATGATTTTTAGTCCCGCAGGGACGACAGAGAATAGCCCACGGTTTCAACAGCGGGTCAACGCGAAAACAAAGCCAAACCCCGTCAGGGGCGGCATCATTGTAGTAACGCAACCCGAACAAACCAAAGCTCCGTCAGGAGCGGCATATTCCGATGTCGCCCCTGACGGGGCTGAATTCGTTGATGGGATCCGAAGCTACAAAGATTCCGCTCCTGACGGAGCTTCTTGGAGCGCCGGTCTTCCTTACACGCGATATCTTGCTTGTTTTTCATTGGCTTTCTGCGATAACCGAATCATGAAATTCCGGGCACTTCGAGCTTGGCCGCGGCTAGGTGGGCATGTGATTTTTTCGGGATTAATTGGACTAGGGTTATTAACTGATACTCATGGTGAAAGATTGAATATTCAAGTTAACGGAGCACCTCTTGGTGCTGCACAAGCGATCAACATATCTCATGAAAGTGGAGGTTTTGAAGAAGGTTTCCTTGGAGTTGATGATTCGGAATGGGGTGGAAGTTTTCCAAATCCAACTCAACCAGAAATGAAGATAACGACCAAGCCTTACGGAACTGAACTTATGGCAGATAAACGTCCATTAAACAGCGAGACGATGTTTCACGCAGAACTTTCCGCAGTTGACAGAAATAATCCTTCAACTTTGATAAACACAAGCACGAATAGATTTATAGTTAATAATTTGGGTAGCGAACAGTTAGATACAAACAGACTTTATATTGGAAAATTTCATAGAGATGCATCATGGAATCCTTCAGGAAGCGATTTAAATCATATTACAAATGTAGTATCTGCTCTTGGTGGAATTGATGTTGGTTTATTTTTTGATGTTCGTTGGCCAGGAGTTACAAACAACCTCCCTAGCAGCGCAGTTTATGGAACGCTTGATGTGTCATGCAAATTTACAAACCAGTTTTTCACATTGGGAAATAAAAGCTCCGCAACAAATAACTTGAGCGAGAATCAAGTTTCTGGACTCGAATATGTTTTAACCTCGGGGACAAACGTAAATGGTGATGCTCACATTGAAAACGGGACGAATCTTGTTTACGCGCCCGGCAGTTCCTTCGTTGGGACAAATAATGTGAATGCGCGGTTGAAATGGAATGGCAGCGATCTGGGCGACATAAATTATCAATTCAATGTAACGAATCAGATCATCCCGCCCGCCATCATTAGCCAGCCGCAAAGCCAACTCGTGACTCTCGGCAGCAACGCCACCTTCACCGTCACTGCCAATGGGACGGCGCCGCTGATTTATCAGTGGCGGTTTAACGGAACAAACATTTCCAGCGCGACAGCCACGGCTTACACAAAAACAAACGCGCAGTCGGCTGATACTGGAAGTTATTCGGTCATCGTCACGAACGATGGAGGCAGCGTCACGAGTTCCGTCGCGACTTTGCTGGTCATCACGCCAGATGTGTCGGCAGTGATATCCAGCCCCGGTTTTGAAACAGGCGGACAATTTCGCCTGACAGTCACCGGCACGACGGGATACAACTACGCGGTTGAAGCTTCAACCAATCTGGCGTTGACCAACTGGATTTCTCTCCGCACGAACTTCTCGCCCTTTTCATTCACCGATGCGGTCAGTGTCCTGCATTTTCAGCGATATTATCGCGCGGTGGTTTTGCCGTGAGTGAATTCTGCGCTCGTGTGAGCGCAACGCCATCAAGAGGCAAATGGATTGAAGATCTTCGATCCGGGGCGCTGATAGTCTGCGGTATTGCGCGTGACGTTTTGGACTGCGGTGGGTGAGGGGTGAGGGCACACACCGCTTTGGCTCGGCGGGTGCGCGGTGAATTTCAAAGCGGTGTCAGCCCCATTCCCCGCCAGCCACCGCAGTCCAAAACTGTTTCTTGCGAGGTGGAACTTCAAAGGGGTGAGGACACGCCATGTAAATCGAAAACCAATGAGTATTCCTGGCAAAGTGAGCAGCGTCAGCTTCGCGATTAAGCGCGGAAAATTTGCCAGCCTTGGCATCGTGTTTCATCTGGCGATCCCATTCGTCGTCCGTCCAACCGCAGAGTTCGGCAAGCATTTCAGCGCGGTCTTCCAGCGTCAACCTGCCGATGGCTGTTTTGATTTCTTCGATTGTGCTCACGCCCAAAAAGATGCCTCGCGGAAATACTTTTGGCAAACCTGATTTAGATTTCCGGCTCGCGTCGCGCTGAATGCCAGTAATCCATGATCTCCACAACGTGCTGCTCATGCTGAACGCGGTAGTAAATCCAATAAGGCTTGCACAAAAGCCGGCGAACATTCAGACGCTGGCGATACGGGCGACCGAGTTCATGGAAATCCGCCAACAACCCGGCGCGATCAACAAGATGAAGTCCGAACTTTTCCGCCGCAGATGGATTATCCTGTGCGATGTAGGAAACGATTTCTTCCAATCGTTGAATCGCGGACGGGGCGAAGATTACTTTGCAGCCCATTTGCGAACCATGCCGCGCACTTGCCCAATCGGCACACCCTGTCCGGCATCGAGTTCGCTCGCGGCTTTGTCGAGTCGCGTCAGCAAGGCCGCTTCTTCCTGCGGAGACATCACAGGTTCTTCCTGCGATTCGAGCCAGTTCGTGAGCGCAGATTTTTCTTTGCGCGAAAGCTTCTCAATCGCGCCCTGAATTTCAACGACGGTGCTCATGGGTTAAAGATGCCCCGTGGAAATACTTTTGGCAAACTTGAAAATGTCGCGCGGGCTTTCGTTTTCATCGTAAGCTGCGGAGTGTTTCAAGAATTTCCTTTTGCAAAACTTCCGCCGCCCCCTGACCAAACGGCAAATTCTCGACTTCGTAGCCGACGAAGTCGGTGGGGGTTTTCCTTTTGCGCGCTTGCAAGACAGGCGAGACGTCTGTCCTACTTTAGCCCACGCTGCCAAAGCTCGAATTGATATAACGCCACGATGACGAGCGAGTGTTTGATTCTGCCTTCTGAAACCAGCTTTGGAATTTCTGAAATCTGCACGAGCCGCGTGATGATGTCTTCTGAATGGTCAAATTGTGTCGGGTGCTTGCAGACGCAATTCTGCACGAGCACGATGAAGCAGGTGTTGCTCTGGATGGCAGGATTCGGGAAAACTTTTCCGATGACTTGCGCGCTGTCGCCTTCGTAGCCAGTCTCCTCGCGCAATTCGCGGAGCGCGGTTTTCTCCGGCGATGCGTCGTCCGAGTCCATCATGCCTCCGGGAACTTCAAGTTCAACTGTGTCCGAGCCGTGGCGATATTGCTCGACCATCACGAGCTGATTGTCCGGTGTGACGGCGATGATGTTGACCCAGTTGACAGAATCAATCACGTAGAAATCGTGCTCCTCGCCCGTGCGCGGAGAAATTTTCTTGTCCGAGCGCAGAGTGAAAACACGGAAATCTCCGATCGGTTTTGAACTGATTTTGCGCCACGGCTTGAGCATGGATTTAGGAGATAGCAGTTGGGAGTTGGAAGCTAGGAAAAATTCCAATGCGAGAATTTCAGATTCTATCTTCCAACTCCCATCTCCTAACTTCTTCTCTGCGCTGCCCAGCCTTGTTTCATCAAGGCGAGCAAATGTTCAAGAGCCTCTTCGTAAGTCCGGCCTTTTTGTTCGGCCAGTTGTCTGGCGCGCTTGTCGAGTTGCGCGGCCATCTCCGCGGATTTTTCCGGCGGACAGCCGAGCGCGACGAGTGCGGTGCCGAGTTGTTCTAGCGCAGTCAAATCATTTCACCGAATCGGCGGCAACGATCTTGATGCTCTCGACGCCCATGCGTTTGTCCGGGCGGTCGGGCGGATGCGTGGCTGTCGTCCCGATTTTTTCCAGCACGTCGTCGCCTTTGATCAGTTTGCCGAAAGCGGTGTATTGCTTGTCGAGGAATCGCGGATTGCCGTGACAGATGAAAAATTGGGAGCCGGCGGAATCCGGATCCTGCGAACGCGCCATGGAAATGACGCCCCGGTCATGATGGCGGTCATTGAATTCCGCTTTGACTTTGTAGCCAGGATCGCCAGTGCCCCACATCGCTTCCTTGCCCGGGTCTTTCGTCAGCGGGTCGCCGCCTTGAATCATGAAACCTTTGATGACGCGATGAAACGCCGTGCCGTCGTAAAAACCTTTCTTCGCGAGCGTCTTGAAATTTTCCACGGTCTTCGGCGCGACATCGGGCCAGAATTCAATGACCATCGTGCCTTCAGTAGTTTTAATCACTGCCACTTCGTTCATGTTCACAGATTTTTTCTCCTCCTTTTTTTCTTCTTTTTGGGGTTCAAGTTTTTTGGCTTCACTCTTATTCGGTTCATCAGCGGTGGTGAGCGACAGGCTGAAAGCCAAAGTCATTGCGCAGGTCAGAATCAATTTTTTCATAGCGCGGGGAAATTTCCATGAAACGCCGCGAATGTCACGCGCAGAATTTCTCCCGTTGATGTTCAATCCAAAACAGCCCTTTCTGTAACCACTTTGAACGCGCAGCGTCTTTCCCTGTTGGACAACCGGTCGTCGCGCAAAATGCGCGGGCGATTCAACAATCAAACCAAACAGGACACATGAAAATTAACAAGTTAAGTATCGTGACGGCATTGGCGGCGACGGCAATGCTCGCGTTCAGCCCTGCGCTGCGCGCGGAAGACAAGCCGGCCCGGCCAGAAGGCCGTCCCGGCGGGCAACGCGGCGGCGCTGATTTCGTCAAGCAACGCCTCGAAAGATTGACCGAGGAACTCAAACTCACAGACGCCCAAAAACCGAAAGTGGAAGCTGCGCTGAAGGCACAGGGCGAAAAGATGCAGGGAACGCGCGACCTTCCGCCAGAGGAGCGTCGCGAAAAATTCCAGGCCGCCCGCGAGGAGTTCAACAAGAAGATGAAGGACATCCTCGACAAGGAGCAGTATGAAAAATTCGAGAAGATGGCGCAGCAGCGAGGACCGGGCGGACAAGGTGGTCGTCGCGGTGGACCCGGTGGTCCTGATGGCGACAAAAAGCCTGAAGGCGAAAAGAAAGCCGACGACAAGAAATAACTTCGGCAGTTAAAAACCAATTCGACGAGGGACGGCGCAAGCCGTCCCTTTTTTGTTTTTCGAGGATGAGGACGAGAACAAGGGCGATGCCAGAATCTCAAACCCGGCTTGACAGCGTCCGCGAATTATCGAACCCTCGCCTCGAAAACAAAACCCGACCAACGTGAAAAATTCTTTTCTGAAACAATACTGTTTTTTCGCCGCCGCTGTTTTACTCATTCCAACCGCGGCGTGCCGCGCCGAATCCGGCTTCACCGATTTGTTCGATGGCCAAACCCTGAAAGGCTGGACGCTCGTGGGAAAACGTGGTGACGGCTACGGCGTCAAGGACGGCGTTATTTACTGCGCCAAAGGCGGCGGTGGAAATTTATACACGGAAAAAGAATACGCCGACTTTGTGCTCCGTTTTGAATTCAAGTTGGAACCGGGGGCAAACAACGGAATCGGCATTCGTGCGCCGTTGCAAGGAGACGGGGCTTTCCTGGGCATGGAAATCCAGGTGCTGGAGGATTCCGCCCCGAAATATGCCAACCTCCAACCCTGGCAATTCCACGGCTCGATTTACGGCGTGGTGCCGGCCAAACGCGGCGCGCTCAGAAAAGCCGGCGAGTGGAACCGGGAGGAGATTGTTGCGCGGGGACGACACATCAAAGTCACGCTGAACGGCAAGGTCATCGTTGACGCCAACCTGAATGACGTAACCGATGCGGCCGTTTTGCGGAAACATCCCGGGCTGTTGCGCGAACGCGGCCACCTCGGTTTCCTTGGTCACAATGACTACGTTGAATTTCGCAACATTCGCATCAAAGAACTGCCTGCGATTCCCCGGAACAACGTGCCGCCGGAAGGTTTCACCGCGCTCTTCAACGGCAAAGACCTGTCCGGTTGGAAAGGATTGCTGGCGTCGCCCAACGACAACCCCGTCAAACGCGCCAAGCTTTCATCCACAGAACTCTCCGTCGCGCAGGCCAAGGCGAATCAACGCATGGTGGAACACTGGAAGGCAGCCAACGGTGTTCTGGAATTTGACGGCAAGGGCGACAGCCTTTGCACTGCCAGAGATTACGGCGACTTTGAGCTGCTGGTGGATTGGAAGATCAAGGAAGGTGGCGACAGCGGAATTTATTTGCGGGGCAGTCCGCAGGTGCAGATTTGGGATCCGTTTCATGCCAAGAATGGGAGCGAAGTCGGTTCCGGTGGTCTATACAACAACCAGAAGAATCCTTCCACGCCGCTCAAACGCGCGGATCGCTGGATTGGCGACTGGAATCGTTTCCGCATTCTGATGGTGGGCGAGAAGACGCATGTGTTCCTCAACGGCGAATTGGTGGTCAACGACGTGACTCTGGAAAATTACTGGGACCGCGCCCGACCGATTTTCCCAACTGGCCAGATCGAACTTCAAAATCACGGGAACAATCTTTATTTCAAAAACATTTACATCCGCGAAATCCGCTCGAAAGCGCAGCCCAAGCCTGGGACGGAGGCACGATGAAACCAAATCTGACACGCCGGGAGTTCATCCGCCGCGCTTCACTTGCGACGGCTGGAGTTTTTTACCTCAGCCGCAATCTTTCACTGGGAAGAATTTCGGCGAACGAAAAACTGAACATCGGAGTCATCGGCGTCGCGCATCAGGGAAATTACGACATGTCGAATGTCGCCGGTGAAAACATCGTCGCGCTTTGCGATGTGGATGAAAATTACCTCGCCGCTGCAAAACAAAAATATCCGGGGGCGAAAACTTACAGCGACTTTCGGCGCTTGCTGGAACAGAAGGGCATTGACGCCGTCGTCATCGCGACGCCAGACCACACGCACGCGGTCGCGGCGGTCGCGGCGTTGCAAAGCGGGCGACACGTCTATTGCGAGAAACCGCTCACGCGAACGATTTCCGAATGCCGCATCGTCACCAACCTTGCGCGAAAGAAAAAACTCATCACGCAAATCGGGACGCAGATTCATTCCGGCAACAATTATCACCAGGTCGTGGAAAAAATTCAAAAGGGCGAGGTCGGCGCGGTGAGCGAAGTCCACGTTTGGGTCAGCGCGACCTACGGCGGCAAGGACGCGCCAAAAGACACGCCGCCAATTCCGAAAGGTCTGAATTACGATCTGTGGCTCGGTCCGGTTCAGGAGCGTCCGTATCACCCGGATTATGTGCCGTTCAATTGGCGCAACTGGTGGGCGTTCGGTGGCGGTGCGCTGGCGGATTTTGGCTGTCATTTCATGGACTTGCCGCATTGGGCGCTTGGCTTGCAATATCCACTAAGCGCAGAAGCTGAAGGGCCGCCAATCCATCACGACTCGGCACCACCGTGGCTGATTGTGCGTTATGAATATCCGGCGCCAATAGGCAGGGCCGACCTGCGGGTCGGCCAGGACGCGCGGCAGCGCGTCCCTACCAACAATAAGAATCTCAAACTCACCTGGTATCACGGCGGAAAAAAACCGGCTTTCCTTCCCCCGGAAATTTCCGGCAAGTGGGACAGCGGCGTTTTGTTCGTCGGCAGCAAAGGCATGTTGCTTTCCAATTACATGCGCCATTGCGTGATGCGGGAAAAAGATTTCAAGGATTACTCCGAGCCGCCGCAAATTCCGAGCGACTTTTCGCAACATCACAAAGAATGGATTCAATGCGTCAAGTCCGGCAAACATGCCGCGAGCGATTTTTCCTACTCTGGCCCGCTGACTGAAGCCGCGCTGCTCGGCAACGTCGCATACCGCGCCGGCAAAAGAATTGAATGGGATTCAAAAAATCTTCGGGCGCGAAATTGCGCTGAAGCGGAGCGCTTCATTCATCATCACTATCGCAAGGGTTGGAAAATTTGATTGTTCGCGGCGTTGTTTGTGTGCGAGACGCACGGGGCGCGTTGCCTTAAATGCGCCGTGAATGCCGCGCGACAGAGCAATAATCCGGCAAAATGATTTGCAACGAAACGACGGCGTCACGGTCGAATACCAGACGATGATAAAGCGCAGGCAAATCAATAATCTGGAATGTGGCGAAGACTTCCAGTCTGCTGTGTCGCGGATTTGCAATCCGCAGGCGCAGCGAGTTGCGAAGCGCAGCCGGTTGGAAACCGGCGATAAGGCAGGTTGGAAACCTGCGCTGCGGCGAAAGCTTGGTTATGGCAGAAACTTTTTGTTTGTGGCGCTGCTTGTTTGTTTAGCGAGCGCGACTCTGGGTTTGGATCTTGAGCAACTCAAATCGCAGGCGGAGGCTGGCGATGTGCAATCGCAGTTTATCCTCGGCCAGATGTTTTACGAGGGGCGCACTGTTGCCAAAGATTACAAGCAGGCCGAGAAATGGCTGCGCCCGGCTGCTGAAAAGAATCTCCCGATCGCGCAGTTGTTTCTCGGAAAAATCCTTTCCAATTCGTCTTACCAATCGCAGGACGACATCGAAGCATTCAAATGGATGCTCAAAGCAGCCGGGAACGATGTGACCGAAGCGCAATTCTCCCTGGGCGCAATGTATGAGAAAGGGCAAGGCGTGGAGCGCGATTCGGCGGAGGCGGCGAAGTGGTATCGCAAAGCGGCGGACAAGAAGCACGCCGAAGCGCAGTTCAAAGTTGGCGAGACATATTTGTCGGCGACAAATTACGTCGAAGCAGCGAAGTGGTTTCAAAAGGCCGCCGCGCAAAACCATCCACGCGCGCAATTCAAGCTCGGCAATTTTTATTACGACGGCACCGGCGTGACACAGGACCCGATCATCGCGGCGCGATGGTTTCGCAAGGCCGGTGAGCAAGGAGTCTCGGAAGCGCAGTTCAATCTTGGTTTGATGTATGTGAAAGGTGTCGGCGTGAAACAAAATCTGGTGGAATCATACGCGTGGTTCACGCTGGCGAGCCGAAGCGGAAGCCGCATCGCACTCGATAATCGCGAGGCGCTCGCCGAAAAATTGACGCCGGAACAAATCGTCGAAGCGCACAATCTCGCGGACAGGCTGGCCGATACACTACCCAAACTTTGAATGACTTGCAGACGCTGCGTAGTATCTTTACTGTGCTCGCGTTTGCTCCCCTTATGAATGAAGCGGAATGGCTTACCCGCAAGAAGCGGATTGATACGAAGCTGCGTTCACTAAGTCCGCAGTGGAAAATCATTCGCTACTATGAAGGTCTCGACCTTTCCGCGCTCCACTGTGTTGCCGTCGAAGAATTCCCCACCGCCAACGGCCCGGCTGACTACGCTCTATTCGTCAACGGAATATTGCTCGGCATCATCGAAGCGAAGAAAGTCACGGTCAATCCGCAGAATGTTTTGGAGCAGGCCAAGCGTTACGCCGAGGGTGCGCTCAACGGGCCTGGCAATTGGAATGGCTATCACGTTCCGTTTCTCTAATCGACCAACGGCGAAATAATCTGGCATCTGGATGTCCGCCCGGAGAAACTTGTCTCACGGACGGTTTCCAACTTCCACACCGCCCCGGCGCTCGAAGAATTTTTCGCTTTCAATCAAAAACCCGCGCACGACTGGTTGCTCGACACGCCGCCCGAACGCATTACCCGGTTGCGCCCGTATCAGCTTGGTGCAATCACTGCGACCGAAGCCGCCATCCGTTCCGGTCGTCGCGAACTCCTCGTGGCGATGGCCACCGGCACGGGCAAAACATTTCTCACCGTCGCGCAAATCTATCGTCTGCTTGAAAGCAAACTCGCCAAACGAATCCTGTTTCTCGTGGATCGCAAGGCGCTCGCCGCGCAAGCCGTCCGTGAGTTCAACGCTTTCAACACGCCGCAAGGCAACAAGCTTGCGAACGAATACGAGATTTACAGCCAGAAATTTCAGAAGGAAGACTTCGGCGATGATGATCCGTTCGACCCGAAAGTTTTGCCGAACGAATATCTCACCGCTCCGAAGGCGAGCCACACGTTCGTTTATGTTTCCACCATTCAACGCACGGCGCGAAATCTTTTCGGCGCGGAAGGCTGCTTCGCCCAGTGCGGCGGTGACACGGAGGCCGAAGCGGACGCCGACAAGCTCGACATTCCCATTCACGCCTTCGACCTGATCATCGCCGATGAATGCCATCGCGGTTACACGGCGCAGGAGATGAGCGTCTGGCGCAACACGCTCAATCACTTCGACGCCATCAAGGTCGGCCTCACCGCCACGCCCGCCGCACACACAACAGCACTATTCGGTGCGCCGGTGTTCCGCTATACCGTGGAGCAGGCCATCCTCGATGGCTTCCTCGTGGATTATGAGCCGGTCGCCATCAAATCTGAAGTGCGCATGAATGGCATTTTCCTGAATGAAGGCGAGACCATCGAACGTGTGGACACCGACACCGGGCAGAAAGCGCTCGACCAACTGGAAGACGAACGTGCATTCGAGGCCGCTTCGATAGAACGCGACATCACTGCGCCCGACAGCAATCGTAAAATCATCGAGGAAGTCGCCAAATATGCCTACGCTCACGAGGCCGATACTGGACACTTCCCAAAAACCCTCATCTTCGCCGTCAACGATCTCCCGCACACGTCGCACGCCGACCAGCTCGTCAAAACCTGCCGCGCCGTTTTCAATCAGGGCGACGACTTCGTGAAGAAGATCACCGGCAACCCGAACGTGGACTGCCCGCTCCAGCGCATCCGCGAGTTCCGCAACCGCCCCAATCCCAAGGTCGTCGTCACCGTGGACATGCTCTCGACCGGCGTGGACATCCCGGCGCTGGAATTCATCGTGTTTCTGCGTCCGGTGAAGTCGCGCATTCTTTGGGAACAAATGCTCGGACGCGGCACGCGCCTTTGTCCTGACATCAACAAATCCAAGTTCGTCGTGTTCGACTGCTTCGACGGCACGCTCATCCAGTATTTCAAAAACGTTTCCAGCTTCGACCTCGAGCCGCCGGGCAAAACTCCGCTCACGCTTCCGCAGGTCATCGAAAACATCTGGCAGAACGTGGATCGCGACTACCATGTGCGCATCCTGTCCAAACGCCTGCTGCGGATTGACAAAGACATGAACGCCGACGCCCGCACAAAGTTCGCGGCGTGGATCGCCGACGGTGACATGGGCCGTTTTGCAAAGGAACTGCCGCACGAACTCAAAAAAGATTTTGCGGGCACGATGAAACTGCTCCGCAATCCCGACTTTCAAAAACTACTGCTCGAATATCCCCGCGCCAAGCGCACCTTCACGTCCACGATCGAGGAAAAGGACATCGTCTCCTCACAGAAACTCGAATGCTACGGCAAGTTCGACAACGCCGAGGATTATCTCGACGCCTTCGAGAAATTACTGCAAGGTCGCGGCGGCATGGCAAAGGCGAAACAGGTGTTTGGTGAATTGAATTTACTCGTTGCCCAACTCAACGAAGCTGTGGCCGCTTAAAAATTATTCATGTCCGACATCGTCCAAAAACTCTGGGGCTTCTGCCACACGCTGCGCCACGACGGCGTGGATTACGGCGATTACATCGAACAACTCACCTACCTGCTGTTCCTGAAAATGGCCGAGGAACGTAGCGCTGAAATTCCGAAAGCTTACAACTGGGCCAGCCTCAAGGCCGAGTCCGGCACGGCGCTCACCGACCATTACGCCGACATCCTCCGCAAACTCCGCGAGCAGCCCGGCATCCTTGGCGACATCTTTGCGCAAGCCACGCCGCGCTTCAACAATCCCGTCAACCTCAAGCGCGTCATCGCCATGATTGACGAGGAAGACTGGTCTGCGATGGACGTGGACGTGAAAGGCGCGGCGTTCGAGGGCCTGCTCGAAAAGGCCGCCAGCGAAGGCAAGAAAGGCGCGGGCCAATACTTCACGCCCCGCCCGCTCATCCAGACCATCTGCAAAGTCATGAAGCCCGACCCGCGCGGGAATCCCGACTTCCGCCTGTGCGATCCCGCCTGCGGCACGGGCGGTTTTCTCGTCTGCGCGTGGGAATGGCTCATCTCCAAGCCCGTCTCCGGCGGCGTGTTTGACCGCGCCGATTATTTCATCCGCAAAAAAGTTTATCACGGCCAGGACCTCGTGCCGCGCCCGCGCCGGCTCGCGCTGATGAATCTGTTTCTGCACGGCGTCGAACCCCACATCGCGCTCGGCGACACCATTTACGAACCGGATCGCGGCGACCGTTTCGATTGCGTCCTCACCAATCCGCCCTTCGGCACGAAAGGCGCGAATCAAGCGCCCGCCCGCGACGACTTCACCATCGAGACCAGCAACAAACAGCTCAACTTCGTCCAGCACGTCATGACCACGCTTAAGCCGGGCGGACGCGCCGCGATGGTGCTGCCGGACAACTGCCTCTTCGAGGGCAAGGCCGGCGAGGTCTTCGAGTTGCTCATGCAGGATTGCGCGCTGCACACCGTCCTGCGCCTGCCACGCGGCACGTTCACGCCTTACAGCCAAGGCGTGAAGGCGAATGTCATCTTCTTCCAGAAAGGCCGGCCCACCGACGCGGTCTGGATTTTCGACGCGCGCTCCAACGTGCCGGGCATCACCAAGAAAGACCGCCCGCTCACCGCGCAACACTTCGCCGAGTTTGAAAAGTGCTACGGCAAAGACCCCAACGGCCTGAGCCGCCGCACCGACACCGGCGAGACGGGCCGCTTCCGCAAATTCCATATCAGCGAAATCAAGGAACGCGGCTACAAACTCGACGTGACGTGGCTCAAGGACGACTCGCTCGAAGACGCCGACGAATTGCCCGAACCGCAAGACCTCGCCGCCGAAGCCATCACTGAACTCGAAGCCGTGGTGGATGACCTCCGTGAAATTGTCGCGCTCGTCGAGAAGGAAGAGGGGTTGACCACGGATTGCACGGATGACACGGATGGGAAAAAGACCGGCAGAAAATCATCCGTGAAATCCGTGTAATCCGTGGTAAAAAATTCTAGCATGAAACACGAAGACATCACGAAGGACATCATCGGTGCGGCCATGGCGGTGTTGAACGAACTCAAGCCGGGGCTGGACGAGAAGCTTTACGAGAACACCCTGGTAATTGAACTGGTGGCGCGCGGTCACACGGTCGAGCAGCAACGCGAATCCCCGTTCACTACCGAGGGCATTTCATCGGCAAGCTGGTGCCCGACCTCATCGTGGACGGCAAAGTCATCGCTGACCCAAAGGTGGCGAGCGCGTTCAACGACACGCACATCGCCCAGATGCTCGGCTACCTGAACATCACCGGCCTGGAAGTGGCGTTGCTCCTCAACTTCAAGGAAGCCACACTTACTTGGAAGCGCGTGGTGAGGGGAAGCCGGGAAGATGACCACGGATTACGCGGACGACACGGATAACCAAAATCCCATCCGTGCAATCCGTGTGATCCGTGGTTAAAACCGGCGGCGTGGAGAAATGAATTTTGGCCTGACAAAACAGCGGCTGCCGGTTACATTTTCGCCATGAGCAAATCCGAAATCCTTGCCGAGATTCCCAAGCTCACGAAAGAGGAGCGATTTGAAATCCGCGTCAAGCTGGCCGAGATGGACAGCGACGGCTGGATGGATGAGGATGACCCGTTGAGTGACGCTGATAAAGCGCTGCTGGAAGAGCGGCTCGCGGCCTACGAAAAAGACCCTGACGCCGGAAGCTCCTGGGAAGAAGTCGAAGCCCGCATTCATGCCCGGCTCAAGAAATGAGCCGCCGACTCATCATCCGCGCCGAGGCGGAGGCCGATTTGACAGAAGCCGCCGTGTGGTATGAAGGTCGGGAAGCCGGTTTGGGGTTCAAACTTGCGGATGAAATCGGCGCGGCCATTCGACGGGCCGTGGAACGTCCGTTGTCATATCGGCGGCTGCGCAAACGCCCGGAAGTCCGCCGCGTCCTTTCCCGCCGCTTTCCGTATCGCATCTTCTACATCATGCGAGCAGATGCCATCGTTGTCTTTGCCATTCTGCACGCCGCGCGGCATGACCGCCATTGGAAGAAACGCGTATGAGCGACGAGTTGCCGCAGAAGAATGAACCACGGATTACGCGGATGACACGGATAACCAAATTCTCATCCGTGAAATCCGTGAAATCCGTGGTTAAAAAGGGCGGGGAGCAATGAGCCTCGTCGTTCCATTGGAGGAAATCTTCGCGAACAAGACCAAGCTCTTGGCGAATCACGAGACTTGGGAACGAGTTGAGCTTGGCAAAGTCAGCACAATTCTGAACGGCTTCCCTTTCAAATCCACCTTGTTCAACAAGTCGGAAGGTTTTCCGGTTATCAGGATTCGTGACATCACCAGAAGCTCCACGGAGACATTTTACAGCGGCGACGTTCCACCGGAGTATGTCGTCAAGAAAGGCGACCTGCTCATCGGCATGGACGGCAACTTCCGATGTTGTGAATGGCAGGGGCGTGATGCCGGCTTAAACCAACGAGTCTGCAAAATCACACCAGACGAACGAATCCTTCACCGCAAATTCTTGCTCTATGGATTGAACGGCTACCTGAAAGCGATTGAAGATGTAACGTCCTCCGTCACAGTCGGCCATCTATCATCGCGCGATGTTCAACGGATTCCTTTTCCACTTCCACCGCTCGGCGAGCAGCGGCGGATTGTGGCGAAGCTGGAGACACTGTTGGGCAAAGTGGACGCCAGCCAGCAGCGGCTGGCGAAGATTCCCGTCCTGCTCAAACGCTTTCGCCAATCCGTCCTCTCCGCCGCCTGCTCCGGCCGCCTCACCGCCGATTGGCGGGAGGAAAATCCGAACGGGGACGACGCGTCAGGGCTTGTTGCAGAATTGGAACGGGTTCACGAGGCCGCAGGTGGTCACAAGAAAGGCAACGCCGCAGCGCCAAGCGATGAAGCCCACGACATGAGCGTTGATGATCTGCCATCCACTTGGCGACTGACGGAAATGCGGAGCGTCGTTTGCCCTGACCGGCCAATCACCTATGGCATCCTGAAGCCAGGGCCAGAAACACCAGGTGGTGTTCTTTACGTTCGTGTCGCCGACTTTCCGAACGACCGACTCAATCTTGAAACGGTTCGTCGCACGACAAAAGAAATTGAAAAGACCTTCGCTCGTGCCCGCCTGCGGGCAGGTGACATTCTCCTTTCAATTCGCGGAACAGTGGGCCGCGTGTGTGTCGTGCCGCCGGAGTTAGAAAACGCGAACATTACCCAAGATACCGCCCGGCTGAGTGTTCAGCCCGCGCTCAACGCTGATTTTGTGAAATGGTTTTTGCGTGCTGCCCCAACGCAGAAGCGGATGCAGAAGGCGGTCAAAGGCGTTGCCGTTCGCGGCATCAACATTGGCGATGTTCGTGCGTTGCAGATGCCAGTTCCCCCACTCCCCGAGCAACAGGAAATCGTGCGGCGAGTGGAGGGATTGTTTGCGCTGGCCGACCAGCTTGAGATGCGGTTGGCCAAGGCGCGCGGGCAAGTGGACGCGCTCACGCCCTCCCTCCTCGCCCGCGCCTTCGCCGGCCAACTCGTCCCCCAAGACCCAAATGACGAACCGGCGGAAAAGTTGTTGGAACGAATCAAAGGAAAGGGCATGAATAATCCATGATTGCAAATGTTGAACCGCTGGCGGCCAAGTCCGCCGTAGCAACCTACCAGCTCAAAGTCGTCTTGTGTGGATCGAAACCACCCATCTGGCGAAGATTGCAAGTGCCCGGCAACGCCAACCTCGGCTGGCTCCACGCAGTCCTGCAAACCGCCATCGGCTGGACCAACAGTCATCTGCATCATTTTCTCACGTCGGACGCGCGTTACACCGCGACGCGTCACCACGAAGACTTCGGTTTCGGCGATGAACCGGATCGAGATGAAGCGAAAGCCACGTTGATGCAGATTGCCCCCGCAAAAGGCGCGAGCTTCGGTTACGAATACGATTTTGGCGATTCGTGGGAGCACGAAATCATTGTGGAGCAGATTCTGCCGCCCGGCGCCGGGCCGGCGAACGGCGCGCTTTGCCTGGACGGCGGCCGGGCTTGTCCACCGGAGGACTGCGGCGGCATTTGGGGCTACGCGAACCTGCTGACAATATTAGGAAAACCAAAACATCCGGAGCACAAGAGCATGAAAGAATGGATTGGCGGCGCTTTCGACGTAGAGGCGTTTGACAAGGAAAACATCAACCTCTGGTTGGGCAAGCTGAAATGGCCGCGCGTGACGGAAGCCCAGTTGCGGAAGGTGCTCATGGGCCGAGATAATTACAGCGAAGGATGAACCCTTTGCGGAGAATGGGAACAAATCAGAAGTGGCGACCCCACCGGGAATCGAACCCGGGCTACCACCGTGAAAGGGTGGTGTCCTAACCGCTAGACCATGGGGTCGCTCAAAGGCGCTGAAATATAATCGGCGCGCTTTCGATGTCACGCCGAAACTTGCTTTCTGTTTGCGTTGACCCTCTGTTTCCAATAGCTTGAGCCGATTTTGCGATGAAAGTTTACATTGACGGAAAATTTTACGACGAGGCGAACGCGAAAATATCCGTGTTTGATCACGGGCTGCTTTACGGCGACGGAGTTTTCGAGGGCATCCGCGCTTACAACGGGCGCGTGTTCAAGTTGAAGGAGCATATTGACCGCTTGTTCTGCTCTGCGAAGGCGCTGCTGCTTGAAATCCCGATGTCGCACCTGCAAATCATGCGCGACATCGTCGAGACCTGCCGGAAAAACAAAGTCCGCGACGGCTACATCCGCCTTGTGGTCACGCGCGGCGTTGGAACGCTCGGGCTCAACCCGAACCGCTGCAAAAAATCTTCCGTCATCATCATCGCCGGAAAGATGCAGCTTTATCCGGCGGCGCTTTACACGACAGGGATGGAGATCATCACCGTGCCGACGACGCGCAATCTGCACAGCGCGTTGAATCCCGCCATCAAGTCGCTCAACTACCTCAACAACATCCTCGCGAAAATCGAGGCGAACAACGGCGGTTGCGAAGAGGCCATCATGCTGAACTCGGAAGGTTTTGTTTCCGAATGCACAGGCGACAACATCTTCATCGCGAAGGGCGGAAAGCTTTTCACGCCGCCACTTTCAGCCGGAGCGCTTTACGGGATCACGCGGCAGGTGGTCATCGAACTCGCGGAAAAGTCCGGCATCAAAGTCACCGAGCCGAATTTGACGCGCTACGATCTGTTCAACGCGGACGAATGTTTCCTCACCGGCACCGGCGCGGAACTCATACCGGTGGTGAAGATTGACGGACGCGTGATCGGCACCGGCAAGCCCGGCTCAATCACGAAAAGTTTGGTCGCGAAGTATCGCACCTTGACGAACGCCTCCGGCGAGCCGATATACGAATAGAAAATATGGGGCGCGTCCGACGAGGCGGATACATCATCACATGGTGGATTGGCGACCACGAACCGCGCCACGTTCACATCCGCGATGCGAAAGGCAAACGGATTGGCCGTTTCGACCTTGTCACGCGTCGAGGCGTGACAGGATGGACACCGCCCAAAGATTTGGTTAAGATAATAGAAGACTTGGAAAGAGACGGCCGTTTATGACACAGACTTTGACGCGACTGAAGAAACCGTTTGGCACGGCCAAAATGGTTGACCTCACCGCGGTCCGTTATCTGGCGTGG
The DNA here is from genome assembly GCA_964389025.1 of uncultured Verrucomicrobiota bacterium. GTDB lineage: Bacteria > Verrucomicrobiota > Verrucomicrobiia > Limisphaerales > CAYMCQ01 > CAYMCQ01. Next base: position 9,764 of record CAYMCQ010000053.1, on the reverse strand, counting down.
GAAGATGCCTTTGAAGTGTCCTTTGAGGACGGCCTGACGTTTCTCGAACCGCACTCGACCATCCGCAAAGCCAACCGCATTTCTCCGAAGGCCGAGATTGAGCGCGTGGAAATGGACGAAGAATGTCATGAGGGGTTTTTTGTCCATTACGACAACGGGCAGGCTGCCGAAGTTTCGTGGGCGTTCATCCGGGAATTGCCGCCGCGAAAACGGAAATAGTTTCCACAAGTAAAATGATTTTATGCTCTGCTGTTTCTGCAAACAAAAGGAAGCCACGGTGCACTTGACCCAGATCGCGGGTGATAAAGTGCAGAAGGTTGACCTTTGCGAGGAGTGCGCCAAGAACAAAGGCGTGAATGATCCCGCCGGTTTCTCGCTCGCGGATTTGTTGCTCGGCCTTGGCGCGTCGCAGGAAATCGAGCAGGCAAGCGGCGGCGCGACGATCAAATGTCCACGCTGCGGTTTCACACAGGCGGATTTCAAGAAGGCCGGTCGCCTCGGCTGCCCGGAATGTTACACGACTTTCGGCGACGTTCTTGAAGGTTTGCTCAAGACGATGCACAAAGGCGTCCGTCACGCGGGGAAAGTTCCTCTCGCGTTGCAGAAAACGCGCGATTTGTCCGACCGTTTGAAGACGCTTCAAAAGAAGTTGACCAAAGCCGTCGAGGAAGAAAACTTCGAGCAGGCCGCGTTGTTGCGTGATGAGATCAAGCAAGCCACGAGCAAGCTCACCAGCATCGCGTCCACCTGAGCCATGCAGATCAACGAATTTCTCATCCCGCCCGCGAGTGTCGCGCGGCTCAAAGGCCCGCACGACCGCATCGTGATGTCCAGCCGCGTCCGGCTTGCGCGCAACATCAAGGACTCAGCGTTCCCCGGCTGGGCAAAGAAGAACGAGCGCGTCAAAGTTCTCGAAACGATCCGCCCCGCCGTCGAAAGTTTGCCGGACATGTCGGATTCATTTTCCGAGGCGATGGACAATCTGACCCCGCTCGACAAACAAATCCTCGTCGAGCGCCATCTCATCAGCCGCGAACACGCCGCAAAAAGCGCCGGCAGCGGGATCGTTTTGAACCGCGAGGAGACTCTCTGCGTGATGATCAACGAGGAAGACCATCTGCGGATGCAGGCGCTGCGCCCCGGCCTGCAACTCCGCGACGCGTGGAATTCAATTGACCGCGTGGACACAGAGCTTGAACGGAAATTGAATTTTGCGTTCAGCAACGAGCTTGGTTATCTGACCGCGTGCCCCACGAACGTCGGCACCGGCGTCCGCGTCAGCGCCATGCTGCATCTGCCCGGTCTGGTTTTGGCGGAGCAGATCAATCCCATCATCCAATCCGTCAACAAACTCGGTCTGGCCGTGCGCGGACTTTACGGCGAAGGCACCGAGGCGCTCGGAAATGTTTTCCAGGTTTCGAACCAGATGACGCTCGGCGAATCGGAAACTGCCATCGTCGAGCGGCTGGAAAAAGTCCTCGCGCAGATCATTGAGCACGAAGAGAACGCACGCGCTTCGCTCCTCGATAAAAAAGCCAAGATGATCTATAACCACATTGGCCGCGCCTACGGAATTCTGGCGAACTCGCACAGCATTTCATCGAAGGAGACGATGAATCTGCTCTCGCTGATGCGGCTGGGGATTGACCTCGCGCTTTTCCCGGGCACCGAGCGTTCGCAGGCCGACGAATTGTTCATCATCACGCAACCCGCGCATCTGCAACGCGCTTACGAAGGAAAGCTTTCCGCCGAGGAACGCGACCTTCTCCGCGCCGACATGCTTCGCGAGCGATTGAAGCAGGTCAGCCGGCCCATCATTAAAGCGCCGCCCCCATCGCCGGGCGCAAATTGAGCGGCCAGGGTTGTTTCGCGCTGGAACAAGGTTTCGCATCGTTCGCCAGTGGTCTCGTCCATGCTGGACAAGTTGGCCGACTCATAGCATTTTGAATCAGTTATGAACGAAGAATCCATGAACAACTTCACTCCGCGCGCGCAGCAGGTGCTGGCGCTGGCGCGGAAGGAAGCTGACCGCTTCAACCACAATTTCGTAGGCACCGAACATCTTTTGCTTGGCCTCATCAAGCTCGGCCAGGGTGTCGCCGTCAACGTGCTTCAAAAAATGGGGCTCGATCTCGAAACGGTGCGCATGGAAGTCGAGAAACAAGTCGGCACCGGCCCCGACCAGAAGATGATGGGTAACATCCCCTACACGCCGCGCGTGAAAAAAGTCCTCGCGCTCGCCGCCAAGGAGGCGAAGGCGTTGAACCACACTTATGTCGGCACAGAACATATTCTTTTGGGTTTGTTGCGCGAAGGCGACGGTGTGGCAGCGCGTGTGCTGAAAAATCTCGACGTGGACATCGAACAGACACGACAGGAAATTTTGAAAGAGCTTGATCCAAATTTTGCCGCGCACGAAGAAGCCAGCGCCGAAGCCGGCGCGCCTGAAAAACCTGCCGCGCCCGAGAAGAAAGGCGAGATCAAAACGCCCGCTCTCAAGGCTTTTGGCCGCGACCTGACCGACATCGCGCGCAAAGGCGAGATGGATCCGGTCATTGGTCGCAAGAATGAGATCGAGCGCGTCATCCAAATCCTTTGCCGCCGCACGAAAAATAATCCGGTTCTGCTTGGCGAAGCTGGCGTCGGCAAGACGGCCATCGTCGAAGGTCTTGCTCAGGAAATTGCCAAAGGCAACGTGCCGGAAATTCTCCGCGACAAACGCGTCATCACGCTGGACCTCGCGTTGATGGTCGCCGGCACGAAGTATCGCGGCCAGTTCGAGGAACGCATCAAGGCTGTCATGGACGAGATTCGCCGCTCGAAGAACATCATGCTGTTTATTGACGAGTTGCACACCATCGTCGGCGCGGGTTCAGCCGAAGGCACGATGGACGCGTCAAATATCATCAAGCCGGCGTTGAGCCGGGGCGAGTTGCAGTGCATCGGCGCGACCACGCTCAACGAGTATCGCAAATACATCGAGAAGGATGCCGCGCTGGAGCGTCGTTTCCAATCCGTTAAAGTCGAGGCGCCTTCTATTGACGATGCGATTGAGATATTGAAGGGCCTTCGCCACAAATACGAAGAGCATCACAAGGCCGAGTTCACAGAGAAGGCCCTTGAAGCGTCGGTGAAACTTTCCGACCGCTACATCACCGACCGTTATCTGCCGGACAAAGCGATTGATTTGATGGATGAAGCCGGCTCGCGTGCGCGCATTGGCACGATGACCCGCCCGCCTGAAGTCAAAGGTCTCGAAGCCGAGATTGAAGAGATCAAGACGAAAAAGGAACGTGCGATCAAAAACCAGGATTTCGAAGGCGCGGCCTCGATGCGCGACAAGGAAAAACACACGAAGGAAAAGATGGAAGCCGTCCTTGCCTCGTGGCGCGCGAACCGCGAGGAAAAACGCGTCGTCGTGGACGAAGACGACATCATGCACGTCGTTTCGAAATGGACTGGCATTCCGCTTCAACGCATGGAACAGGGCGAAGCCAGCCGGTTGATGAAGATGGAAGATGAGATGGCCAAGGTCGTCATCGGCCAGACCGAAGCTGTCCGCGCGATTTGCAAAGCGCACCGCCGGACTCGCGCAGATTTGAAAGACCCACGACGGCCAATCGGCACGTTCGCACTGCTTGGTCCAACTGGCGTTGGAAAAACTCTACTCGCGAAATCTCTCGCGGAACAAATGTTCGGCGACACCAAATCGCTCATCCAACTCGACATGAGCGAATACATGGAAAAGTTCAACGTCTCGCGGCTCGTCGGTTCGCCGCCGGGATATGTTGGTTACGAAGAAGGCGGCCAGTTGACAGAACAAGTTCGCCGCCGCCCCTACTCTGTCGTGCTGTTCGACGAAATTGAAAAGGCACATCCGGACGTTTGGAACATGCTTTTGCAAATTCTCGAAGAAGGCAAGTTGACTGACAACGTTGGCCGCATCGTGAATTTCCGCAACACGATCATCCTGATGACTTCAAACGTCGGCTCGGACACGATCAAGAAGCAGAGCACGATGGGCTTCTCGCCGATCCGCGACGAGGACAGCTACGAGAAGATGCGGGACAACATCATGGACGAAGCAAAGAAAACTTTCAGGCCGGAGTTTTTGAATCGCCTTGACGACGTCATCGTGTTCCGCGCGCTGGTCAAGACCGACTTGGTTCAAATTCTCGGCATCGAGATTTCCAAAGTCATGGGGCGGCTCAAGAGCAAAAACATTTTGCTGGAACTGGACGATAAGGCGAAGGATTTTCTCGTCGAAAAAGGTTACGACCCGATGTATGGCGCGCGCCCGATGCGCCGTTCCGTCGAACGTTTTCTCGAAGACCCGCTCGCGGAGGAAATTCTCAAAGGCAGCCTGCACCCCGGCGAGCCGATTTCCGTCACGACGGAAGGCGACAAGCTTGTGTTCAAGCAGAAAGCTGCTGCGGAAGGAGCGGTCGCCAGCTAACCCGCTTGGTTTTCACAAACGCCAATCGCGAAAGCAGTTGGCGTTTTTTTAGCGCGACACGCCAGCGAAGCTGATGGAATCCTTGTAGCGTTTGTTGTCCGCGCGGATGCGCGCTGTGAGGGTCCGGCCAATGGCAAGCAGAAACGGTGACGCGAGTTTCGGCGCCTCGCGAGTGAGATTGCCAAACGCGTCAGAAGAAATCTTCAGAAGCAGGCTGTCGTGATTCGCGACAACGTCGGCGGAACGCGGCCCCTGGTCGAACAAGGACATTTCGCCAAAAAATTCCCCGATGCCGAGCGTCGCCAGGATTTTTTCCTTGCCGTCAATCATCAACCGCACGCGCAGTTCACCTTCGAGGACAAGAAACATCGCGTCGCCGTGGTCGCCTTGCGTCACGATTTGCGTCCATTGCGCGACGCGCATGACTTCCATGAACCTGATGAATTGCTCGACGTCCTCTTCTTTGAAATCGGCAAAAGCCTTGATGCGACGCAGAGCGGCGGGCTTGACGGCAAACGCGGTTTTTTCAGAAACACCCCGCCCCGCTTTGGGCGCAGCGGCAGAAGCGCCGGAAGATTTCAGGCGGAAGAACATTTGCAACTCGGGAATTTGCGCGGCCTGTTGCCAGTTGTCCTGGCTCTCGGAAAAAATCCACGTGTTCGCGGTCACGCGCTCGTCCTTGATCCAGTCCACGAGCGTCGGCAACTCGATCGGGCCGTAGGGAGCGTGGTCAATGCCCCAAACGATGAACCCGACACTGGTGGAAGCGGCTTCCATGATTTATCCCTGTATCACAAATCCGGTCGCCGATAAAGCGCAAAGTTTTAGAAAATGTTCGACTAAACCCGCAGGTAAAATGACGCGCCAACATGAATGTCTACCCGCCGACGATGCCATGAATTTTGTCGGAACCATTTTGTATTGTGTCGTCCTAGTTCTGAACGGCGCGAATTTTTTAATCTATCTGGTCATGACGGCTGAATTGTTGTCGAAAACCAAATCAGTGCGCTTGCAAACTCCTTGAGTCGCTTGTTTAATTTCGCCGGTGTCACAACAGCACACAATCAATCGCCCAGTCAGCTTTTCGGGCGTGGGACTGCACAGCGGCAACCGCGTAAACATGACTTTCCTGTCCGCGCCTGCGAACAGCGGCATCCGCTTCCGGCGCGTTGACCTCGAAGGCAAACCCGAAATCGAAGCGCGCGTCGAGCACGTCCTGGAAAACAACCGCTCCACCACGCTTGCCAAAGGCAACGTGAAAATCCACACCGTCGAGCACGTCCTCGCGGCGTTCGCCGGCTGCGGAATTGACAACGCGATCGTTGAGCTTGACTCGAACGAACCGCCCATTGCCGACGGCAGCTCGCGCGAGTATTGCCGGATGATTCAATCGGCGGGCACGGTTCCACTGGCGGAAAAACGCGAGGCTTACAATATCGCCGCGCCCATCGAATTCGAAATGGGTGAAACCGTGATGTCTATTTTCCCCGATGAAAATTTCAAAATCACCTGCACCAGCACAGATCAGCAGGGACGCTTTACCCAACACTACAGTCTGGATGTCACGCCCAAATCGTGGGAAAAGGAACTGTCACAGGCGCGGACGTTTTGTTTTTTTGAGGAGATTGAATACCTCATCAAGAATGGTTTGATCAAGGGCGGCAGTTTGGAAAACGCCGTCGTAATTCGCGATGATGCTGTGCTCACCAGCGAGCCGCTGCGTTACCCGAACGAATTTGTCCGCCACAAGATGCTGGACATTGTCGGCGACCTTTCGCTGCTTGGCCGCCCGTTGCATGGCCATTTGATCGCGGTAAAGCCGAGCCACGCGGCGAATTGCGAACTGGTGCGGCGCATCAGCGCGCAGATGAACAAACCCCTCAAAGCGGCGATGACCTTTGCGCCGCCTCCAACTATGACTGAAGGGACTCCTTCCAGCGCGCAAACCCAGGGCGACGGCACCGGCATGGACGTCGAGCAAATCATGCAGTTGTTGCCGCACCGCTATCCGTTCCTGATGGTGGATCGCGTCACGAAGATTGACGGCAACCACATCGTCGCCATCAAAAACATTTCCATCAACGAAGGCTACTTTCAGGGACATTTTCCCGGCCATCCCATCATGCCCGGCGTGCTGCAACTCGAAGCCATCGCGCAAGTCGCCGGAATTCTCATGCTAAAAAAAATCACGGGCGCAGGCCAGCTTGCGTTCTTCATGTCCGCCGAGGATGTCAAGTGGCGCAAACCTGTGCGTCCCGGAGACGTGCTGGTGATTGATGTCGAGCTTGCAAAAATCCGGGGCAAAATCGGCAAGGCCAAAGGCGTTTGCAAGGTGAACGATGAAGTGGTCAGCGAAGCGAGCGTTACCTTCATGCTGGGCGAAGCGTGAGAACCTATGGCCTCGATTCATCCGGCGGCAATCATTCATCCGAAGGCGAATATCGGGCCGACTTGCGACATCGGTCCTTACTGCATCGTTGGTGAACACGTTTCGCTCGGTGAAAATTGCAAACTCCATTCGCACGTCGTCATTGACGGCAACACAACACTTGGCAAAGGAAACGAAATTTTCCCATTCGCGAGCATCGGGTTGAAAACACAGGACCTGAAATGGAAAGGCGGCGTCACGCGAACGCAAATCGGCGACAACAACACCTTCCGCGAATACGTCACCATCCACAGCGCGACTGGCGACGGTGAAGTCACGAGTGTCGGCTCAAACAACAATCTTCTCGCCTATTCGCATGTCGCGCACAACGTCACGCTTGGCAATCACATCATCATGTCGAACGTCGCCACGCTGGCGGGACATGTGACTGTCGAGGATTACGCCATTATCGGCGGACTGGCGGCGGTTCATCAATTTTGTCGCATCGGGAAAATGGCAATCGTCGGCGGCTGCTCGAAAGTCGTGCAGGACGTGCCGCCATTCATGATGGCTGATGGAAATCCCGCCGAGACACGCACCATCAACAAAGTCGGCATGGAACGCAACGGCATTACCGAAGAAGCGCAAGCCGCGTTGCGCTCCGCCTACAAAATTCTTTTCCGCGAAGGACTGACGATTTCAAATGCGTTGGCGAAAATCGAAAAAGAGTTGCCGTCGCTTCCGGAAATTCAGCACTTGATTCAATTTGTTCGCGCGAGCGAGCGGGGAATCAGCAAATAATGTAAGTTGATCTGCTGATCGCTTCCGCAGAACCCATTCTGCCATGGACAGAACAGCGCCGTTTGCGTTACTTCTAAGCCGTGACCACACTCAAGAACGCCTCGGATCGACTTGCCACGCGTATCATGTGGGGTCTCGTATGCGGCCTTGTTTTCGGGTTGCTGGCTCGGTGGGCTGTGGCTGCAAGCCCGCAAATCGCCCGTTCCGCGAACTGGCTCTCCGTGGAGGCGCTCGATCCGTTCGGGCAAATTTTTCTGCGATTGCTTTTCTTTGTCGTGGTGCCACTTGTCTTCGCCTCGCTCGCGTTGGGAGTGTTGCAGCTTGGCCGCTTGGAAAAACTCGGGCCGCTGGCCGGACGGACATTCTTGCTGTTTGGAATGAATATGGCGATAGGCGTCGCACTTGGGCTGGCGATGATGAACCTGGTCAAGCCGGGCGCGAGCATCAATGAAGAAACGCGAGTAAAATTAACTGAAGAATTCAAAAGTTCCGCCCAGGCGCTACAAACCAAAGCCGAACAGCAGCCGCCACTGAGTTTCAAAGGTGTTGTTGACAAGTTTATGCCGCGCAACCTATTGCTGGGCGTTGTCGGCAGTGACCCGAATCGCATCGGAGACATGCTGCCACTCATCCTTTTTGCGCTGTTGCTTGGCTCGGCCGGCACCTGTTTGCCCACAGTGGAACAGCAACGGCTGCAATCCGGACTGCAAATCGCGAACGACCTCATGACACGGATTGTGCAGTTCGCGCTGCAGCTCGCGCCTTACGCCGTGGCCGCGCTGCTTGCCAGCGTGGTCATCAAGCTGGGCATCGAATTTCTGGCCGCGTTGCTGAAATTTGCGGTCGGCGTTCTGCTGGTGATGGCGCTTCATTTGTTCGGAACGATGTCGCTGATGCTGAAATTATTCTCGCGGCGTTCACCAAGGGTCTTCTTCCGCGCGATTCGCACAATCATGGTCACGGCTTTCTCCACCAGTTCAAGCAGCGCGACATTGCCGACCACTATTCAGGTCACGCGGGAGAATCTCGGTGTCTCGCCAGGCACGGCCGGCTTTGTTTTGCCGCTGGGCGCGACCATGAACATGAGCGGAACAGCTTTGTATGAGGGCTGTGTCGTCTTGTTCGTGGCGCAGGTGTATGGAATTGAGTTGAGCGTTGCGAAACAACTCACGCTGCTCCTGATGGCCGTTTTGACGGCGGTCGCTGTGGCCAGCGTTCCGGGCGCGTCATTGCCATTGATCGTTGGATTGCTGTCACAGTTTGGATTGCCGCCGGATGGAATCGCGTTGATCCTTGGCATAGACCGCTTGCTGGACATGGCGCGGACTGTTTTGAACGTGAGCGCCGACGTCGTGACCGCATGCATCGTGGATGAGCGGGTGGCTTCCAGTTGACGAAGATGGAACACGACCCTCCGCCGTTTACCCAGAGCACACTTTATCTGGTCGCAACGCCCATCGGTAATCTTGAGGACATCACGCTGCGCGCGTTGCGTGTGCTCAAGGAGTGCGACGTCATCGCAGCGGAAGACACGCGGCGCACGGGACAATTGCTACGGCATTTTGAAATCTCCAAACCGCTCATCAGCTATTTCAAATTCAATGAGGCCAAACGAAGCGAGGAAATTCTGGAGCGATTGCGTCGCGGCGAAAAAGTCGCGCTCGTCACGGACGCCGGCACGCCGGGTATCAGCGATCCCGGCGGGCGCGTCGTGCAAGCGGCAGTGAAAGCCGGATTCCGCGTCGAGCCAGTCCCGGGCGCGTGCGCGCTCATCGCCGCCCTGACCGCGAGCGGCCTGCCGACGGATGAATTCCATTTCATCGGCTTTCTGCCGCACAAATCCGGTCAACGGCGTAAGCAACTTGAATCGTTGAAAGAATTTTCCGGCACACTTGTTCTGTATGAGTCACCATATCGCATAGAAAAGCTTCTGGAAGAGTTGAACGTAATTTTTCCTGAACGCGAAGTTGTGCTGGCGCGCGAACTGACGAAGAAGTTCGAAGAGTTTTTGCGCGGCAAAGCGACCGAGTTACTGGAGGTTGTCAAGAAACGGATATTGAAAGGCGAGTTTGTGGTTCTCATCGGAGGGCGGAGTTCCACGACGCCCTGACTAAAAAATCAAGTTAGGGCGTCGTGGAA
>CAYMCQ010000052.1:0-30059 GCA_964389025.1 uncultured Verrucomicrobiota bacterium | reverse complement strand
AAAATCCCACCTTTGAACTCCAAAACTAAATACCGTTGCTCCCAGCGGGAGAGGGCCGGGGTGAGGGAGGACACAACGACAAAATCTTCGGCCACAATTTTTTCTAAACCGCTCTAATCCTAGCCAATCAAGCTCTTTGCCTTCGCCAGCGCCTCGTCCAGCTTGCTCGCGTCCTTGCCGCCGCCGCGGGCGTTGTCGGGTTTGCCGCCGCCTTTGCCGCCGACGATTGGCGCGATGGTCTGAATGATTTTTCCGGCTTGAACCTTCGCGGTGAATTCGGATGAGACGGATGCGACCAATGCGACGGCATTGTTGGCTGTGCCGCCGAGGACGATGACGCCTTTGAATAGCGACTTCAATGAGTCGGCGATGGTTTGCAATGTATCGCCGTCGGCTGAACCGAGGTTGGCGATGATGGCCGGAACGCCGAGCACCGTCTCGGCTCGTGCCAGCAATTCCTTCGCACTGCCGGCGGCTTCGCGTTGTTGTGCGGACTTGAGTTGCTTCTCCAATTCCTTCTGATGCGCGAGCAGCGATTCGATTTTCTTTTCCAGTTCGGCGACCGGAGAATTCAAATGTCCCGCGACGGAGCGAAGGAGGCGAAGTTGATCATTGGCCAAGTCGTAGGCTTGCAGGCCCGCGACGGCTTCGATGCGGCGGACGCCGGCGGCAATCGCGCTTTCGCCGACGATGCGGAACAGGCCGATCTCGCCGGTCGCGCGCGTGTGCGTGCCGCCGCAGAGTTCCATCGAATAGCCGTCGAGCTTCGCGGCGTGGCCGCCGATTTGGACGACGCGGACAGTGTCGCCGTATTTGTCGCCGAAAAATTGCATCACGTCCTTGCGCGATTTCACGTCGGCGTAGGGGACTTCCGTCCAGCTCACGCCCGCGTTTTCCACGATGCGTTCGTTGACGAGCTTCTCGATGTCGGCGACCTGTGCAGGCGTGAGCGGCGCGCTGTTGAAGTCAAAGGTCAATTTGTCCGGGCCCACGAATGAGCCTTTCTGCGAAGCCTCGCGGCTGGCCACCTCGTGCAACGCCCAGTGAAGCAAATGAGTGACGGTGTGGTGGCGCTGGATGGAATCGCGGCGCGAACGATCAACGGAAATCGTGACGGCTTCGCCGGCAATGGGGAGCACGCGCGCCGCGCGCGTGTTGGTTGGCGCCTCGCCAACCAGGTCTTCTCCGCTCGAAGATGCAATCGGCGAGGGCGCCGATTGCGACACGCGAGGGCGCGTGTGCTCCCCCTCGAACGCGGGGGCGCGTTCGAGGACACGCGAGGGCGCGTGCGCTCCCCCTTCTTCGATGAAATGCAGCCAGGTGTTGCCGGTTTTCTGCGTGTTGACGATTCGCCAAAGCTGCGCGCCGTGTTCAAGCTCGCCGGTGTCGCCGACTTGGCCGCCCATCTCGGCGTAAAGCGGCGAAGTGTCGAGCACGACAGCGGTTTTGTCTTTGACGCCGACAACTTCGAGGATTTTTGCCGGCGTCGTCAATTTGTCGTAGCCAACAAATTTTGTTGGCGCAGTCGTCTCGATTTGTGAAAGCGAAATGACTTCTTTCTTTTGCGCGGCGCGGGCGCGGGCGCGCTGTTCTTCCATCAGCTTGTTGAAACCTTCAACGTCCACAGTCAAACCGCGTTCACGCGCCATCAACTCGGTGAGGTCGAGCGGGAAGCCGTAGGTGTCGTAAAGTTGAAAAGCAAACTCTCCGGAAATCAGTCCGCGAGCGCCGTAAATTTTCTCCGCAGCTAGCTTGCGAACGTCCTCCGCGCTGTCCTTTGCATATTTCTCGAACAACTCAATCCCACGATCCAACGTCTTGTTAAACGCCTCTTCCTCGGTGCGGATGGTTTCCTGCACCTGCTTCTTGCGGGCGCGGATTTCAGGAAACACATCGCCCATCGTTTCGGCTAGCACGTCCACGAGTTTGTAGAAGAACGGTTCGTGGAAGCCGAGCGTGCGACCGTAGCGCACCGCGCGGCGCAGGATGCGGCGCAGGACGTAGTGGCGGTCGGTGTTGCCGGGCAGGATGCCGTCGGCAATCGCAAAGCTCAACGTTCGGATGTGGTCGGCGATGACGCGGAAAGCGATGTCAATTTTTTCCTGATCCGTGTTCGCTTGGGGAGCACACGCGCCCTCGCGTGTCGCCGACTGCGCCCTCGCAGTCGGCGCGGGGCGTCCTGAGTCGGATGGCGTTGAAATTGAAATTGGAGCGGCTTCGTCGTTCGTGCTGTCGGCGAGGGCGCCGACAGCAGCACGCGGGGCGCGTGCGCTCCCCGAGGGTGTCCACACCCACGGATAGTTTTCGGTGATTGGAACTACTCCGGCGTCCCAGGGATTGCGGCAGATGTAGTGAAATTTTTCTTCCATGTCGGACTGGCCGCGAATCATTCGATCCATGGATTCTTTTTCCCAAACGAATCCTTTTTGCTTGGAAGCTTTGTTGATGTTGTGCGCGCTCGCGGACTTGATGCCTTGAAGGATTTCGCTCAACGACCAGAAGACTGGCTTTCCTTCTTTGTCCTGCTGTTTGATTTGTGGCTCGAACAAGAGATGAACGTGGTCAGGCATCACACACGCGGCGTAGAGTTCGTATTGACGATGTTCGTGAGCGTGAAGGACGCTTTTGAGCGTGATGTCACGTTCGGATGGAGTGAGTTCGTGGCGCTCCCGCGTCGAGAATGTGACCATGTATTTAGCCCACGGGCGTTCGAAGTGCGGGAGGTTGCGGCGGGAATAGTTAGCCTCGCTGGTGCCGGACGCCTCACGCGCAATCGGCGGGGGCGCCGATTGCGACACGCGGGGGCGCGTGTGCTCCTCCCCGAACGCGGGGGCGCGTTCGGGAACACGCGAGGGCGCGTGCGCTCCCCCGGGAAGTGTGCTGCCGTATTTCTTGCCGGAGAGTTGTTCGAGATTGTCGAAGAGCGGACGGAAAATGTCGGTTTCGTAATTTGAAATCGTTTTACTGAAGTCGGTGAAGTCGTTCGTGTTCTGAATGATGCCAGTGACGCGCTCGAATCCCATGCCGGTGTCCACATGCTTGGCGGGCAGCGGCGAGAATGTGCCGTCCGGGTTCGCGTTGAACTGGATGAAGACGAGATTCCAAATCTCAATGCAGCGGGCGGCGCCTTTGTTGACGAGCGCGCCTTTGGTGTCGCCGTTGGGCGTGAGGTCAACGTGGATTTCGCTGCACGGACCGCACGGGCCGGTGTCGCCCATCATCCAGAAGTTGTCTTTCTTGCTGCCGTTGACGATGTGGACGGCGGGGTCGAGTCCGGCGCTGCGGAATTTCTCGGCCCAGAAATTCCAGGCGTCCTGATCGAATTCGCTCGGGTCGTTTTTGGATTTGTCAGGCGAATACACCGTGGCGTAAAGTCGCTGCGGCGGAAATTTCCAGATGCCGACGACGAGTTCCCACGCCCAATCAATCGCTTCCCTCTTGAAATAATCGCCGAAACTCCAGTTGCCGAGCATCTCGAAGAACGTGTGGTGATAGGTGTCTAGCCCGACGTCTTCGAGGTCGTTGTGCTTGCCGCCGGCACGAATGCATTTCTGCGTGTCAGCGGCGCGACCGGGCGTGTAGGGACATTTTGTCTGCCCAAGAAAAATCGGGACGAACTGGTTCATGCCGGCGTTCGTGAACAGCAGGTTCGGCGAATCAGGCATGAGACTCGAAGATGGCACGATGGTGTGCCCCTTCGACTTGAAGAAGTCTAAAAAGCTTTGGCGGATTTCAACGCTGGTCACCGGGACAAGTTAAAAATTAAAAAAGCAAAAGGCAAAATGTTTGGCGATGAAAACGCGCCAGCGATTCTTTGCAATTGATGCCTCCGGTCAACGCCTTGTAGCCCGCGCGCGGTGCAATCAACGAATACCGCCATTGAACCTTCCCATCTCGCGTTCGTCGGACGAATGTATCACGTCCGGCGCGCTCAGGTTTCATTCCACAAAGCGGGTCGGCGCGAACTTTTTTAAAAATTTCAGGCTTGAGAAATTTCCGCGCCCGGAGCATAAATATTCCTGTGAAGCGCGGAAAAGTTTTCGCGAAAGTTCTTTGGAAAAGATTTTGAATTTCCCCTGCCTTGTTCGTGATACGAAACAAAGTCCTTGAACCGTAAGCTCGAAAACACGGAACCTTGACTTCGATGGTGGCCGACAGGCCTTGATTGGAAGTCGTAAGCCACTGATTGGGTTCCATCTGTTTCTATAACAAGTTCAAAGGAACTGTTCCACACGGCTATGGTGGGGGATTTTTTTTGCCATCGTCTTAATCGTAATCTTTCTCTTACTCTTAATCCTCTTTCCGAATTCTTCGCTTTGCCGCCGCACCAATTCGATTAAGATTAAGAGAAAGATTAGGATTAAGAGTTCAATGCCACCCAACGACCTATTCTCGCCTGCTTCCAAATCCGAAATTTCGGATTCGGCGATTGAACAAAAGAAATCTCTCGCTCATCAGCCGCTCGCCGCCCGGATGCGACCGCGCACGCTGGATGAATTCGCCGGGCAACAACACATTCTTGGCAAAGGCCAGTTGCTTCGCCGCGCAATCGAGGCTGACCGGATTGAATCGCTGATTTTTTACGGTCCGCCCGGAACTGGAAAAACCTCCCTCGCCCAGATCATCGCCAGCCAGACCGAAAGCAAGTTCGAGCGGCTCAGCGGAGTGGAATCCAACGTGGCCGACATGCGGCGAGTCCTCGGCGCGGCGCACAATCGGCTCGAAAACTCCGGCAAGCGCACAATTCTCTTCATTGACGAAATCCACCGCTTCAACAAGGCGCAACAGGACGTTTTGCTGCCGGATGTTGAAAGCGGCGTCGTTCGATTGATCGGTGCGACGACGCACAATCCATTTTTCTTCGTCAACTCGCCGCTCGTTTCACGTTCGCAGATTTTCGAGCTTGAGCCGTTGTCCGAGGATGACCTTTACGAATTGCTCCAGCGTGCGTTGAAAGATTCCGAGCGCGGCTTGGGCTACATGAAAATCTCCGCAGACGAAAATGCGCTGCGCCATCTGGCAAAAATTTCAGACGGCGACGCGCGCAAGGCGTTGAACTCGCTGGAAATCGCCGCGCTCACAACTTCGCCGAGCGTAGGACAGCGCTTCCAGCCTGTCCGGGGCAAGGGGAAAACTCCGCCGGAAAAATCATCCCTTTCGCCCGGACAGGCTGGAAGCGCTGTCCTACCGGCAGAGGGCGTCGTGCACATCACCCTTGCCGTCGCCGAGCAGAGCATCCAGAAAAAAGCCGTCGTTTATGACGGCGATGGCGACGCGCACTACGACACCATTTCCGCTTTCATCAAATCCATGCGCGGCAGCGACCCGGACGCCACGCTCTACTGGCTGGCGAAAATGATTCATGCCGGTGAAGACCCGCGCTTCATCACGCGGCGAATCGTCATTTGCGCCGCCGAAGACGTTGGCCTTGCCGACCCGATGGCTTTGATTCTCGCGCAAGCCGCGCACAACGCCGCCGAGTTCATCGGCTGGCCGGAAGCGCGGATTCCGATTGCCGAGGCTGCGATTTACATCGCAACCGCAAACAAGAGCAACTCAACCATCACCGCCATTGACGCCGCGCTCGCCGACGTGAAATCAGGCCGCACGCTCGCCGTTCCAAAACATCTGCGCGACGCCAGCTACAAAAGCGCGAAGAAACTCGGCCACGGCGAAGGCTATGAATACGCGCACGATCATCCTGAGCATTTTATCCCACAGGATTATCTTGGCGCGGACAAAAGATATTACGAACCGACCGAGCAAGGCGTTGAAAAGAAAATCAAGGAACGCGTAGAGAAATGGCGCGTGCTCATCGCTCAAGCCCGAAAGCCTTGAGATTCATTGCTGGCGGAGACGGAAAATTTTGGAAACGCCCGCCTTGCGCAAATCTTCGACGGCCCAGTCCGGTTTGTGTTCTTGAAGTTCTTTCAACGTCGAGCCACCGGTCGCGACGGCCAACACTTTCGCGCCAATCGCGCGTCCGCAGCGGATGTCCAGCGGTGTGTCGCCGATGACGAGTATCTCGTCACCGCGCAGTTTGCGTTTGAAGAATTTGTTGCCCCGCTCTTTCGCAGCCATCGCGATGTGGTCGCGCTCCTCGTGGTCATCGGCGAACGCGCCGGTCTGAAATTCATCCCATAAACCGAAGTGACGCAGTTTGATTTCCGCGCCGAGCCGGATGTTGCCCGTGAGCAGTCCGATGAGCGGCGGCTCCGGAAAATTTTTCAGCGCGTGAATAAATTCCTGCACACCGGGCAGGACGCGGCCTTTGCTCTCTTTCAAAGTGTGGTCGAGCCAGAAAACGTAGCAGTCGAAGAAGCGGCGGAAGTGTTCCGCGTCGGGATTGATTTTGTTGTGGATGAAATACTCGCGGACGAGGCTGGTGTCCGTGCGGCCTGAAAATTTCAGCTTCTCAGTGCCGTCCGCGAAACCAAACTCCATCGTGAACGCGCGCGCAAAAGCCTTCACGCCCGCCGCGTTCGTCTGAATCAGCGTGCCGTCAATGTCGAACAAAACCACTCGAATCATAATCTCATTTGCGGAGGGCGGGGTTTGGCTTCCCAAGCCCGCCACCAGTTAGTTTTCCAAAATAAATCGTTCGCTTCGCGAAACATGGTCACGACGCCCTAATTGCACTTCCATTTGAAGTCAGGGCGTCGTAGAACTCCGCCCTCCGAAAACAAGCGCGAAAAGTAAATTGCGCGGCGCCGCGTGGCAATGAAACTCAGGTCGAAATTGTTTGTTTTCATCCGGGCTGTTTTCAATATACTGCCCGAACCTCGGCCAATTTATGCGACGCGCGCGGGCATTTACATTGATTGAACTTCTGGTGGTCATCGCAATCATCGCGATACTCGCCGGGCTGCTTTTGCCCGCTCTGGCGCGCGCGAAGGAAAAGGCAAAAGCCGCCGCGTGCCTGAACAATCTCAAGCAGTGGGGCGGAGCGACGCATGTGTTCGCGGCTGACCACGATGACTTTCTTCCGAAGGACGGCACGCCAAACGGAGCTTCCACGGCGGAAGGCTGGTATATTGATTTGCCGCGCGCGCTCGGTTTGCCGACGTATCAGGAAATGCCGTGGCGCACGAATGCGGACGTTGACGTTGGCCGTTCGATTTGGATTTGCCCGTCCAACCCGCGCCGCAGCAACGGCACCAATCTTTTTCACTATTGCCTCAACGAACACGTCAACGGCACCGGGTCAGGCAATCAAGTCAACCTCGGGAGCATTCCGAAACCTTCACAGACGGTCTGGCTGTTCGACAACGGCGGGCTTGCCGGCGTGGCGCAACAGAACAACGTCCACAGCAATCTTCACAGCGCGGGCGCGCAATTCGCATTTCTTGACGGCCACTCTGCGCGGTTTCGCAACAAGGAATACTGGAATTTCCAAACGAACAAAGGGCTGACGAACAATCCAAACTTGATTTGGATTCCATAATAACAGGCCGGTGGTGTTGACGAACTTCTCCCTCGAATACAATTACTCGTTTGCGAACACAGGCTGGACGAATGACTCGGCCACATCCGTCATTTCCGGCGACCAACAGACCGTTACCGAAACAAATTCCGGCAGCGGAAAATTTTACCGGCTGAAGCAATAGCTCAAAAAACCGGAGGGCGGAGTTCCACGACGCCCTGAATCATTCCAATTCGAAGTCAGGGCGTCGTGGAACTCCGCCCTCCGAAAAACAAGAAGCCCGCCAAAAATCAGCGGGCTTTAACTCCAAACTGAAAACTTGAAACAAGAAACTTCGGCTACGCCCTCTCCATGTATTTTCCCGTGCGCGTGTCCACTTTGATTTTCTCGCCGGTCTTGATGAACAGCGGCGCCTGGACACTGATGCCCGTTTCCAAAATAATCGCCTTCTGCACGTTGTTCGCCGAGTCGCCACGGACTCCTTCCGGCGCGTCCGCGACTGTCAAAATGACGCTTGGAGGCAGTTCAACCGAAACCGCCCTGTCATCCACGAACGTCACGGTCACTCCGGCGTTCTCGGTCAGATAATTTTTCGCGTCGCCGACAAGTTCAGCCGAGAGCGTGACCGTCTCGTAATTTTCCGGGTCGGAAAAAACGAAATCCTCGCCGTCCTTGTAGCTGAAATCCATTTTGCGCGTCATCAACGGAATGGTCTCGATTTTTTCCGTCGAACTGAATCGCACATCGGACGATTTGCCGGTTTTGATGCTGCGGAGCGAGGCCTGCACGAAAGCGCGCAGATTGCCCGGGGTGCGGTGCTGCATGTCGAGGACCACGGCGACATCTCCATTGTGGATGATGGCCATTCCTCTGCGAAGATCATTTGCTGTTGCCATAAACGATTGACTGAATATCAAATCTGCCGTGCGTTCTGCAACGGCGAGCGGGGGAAGATACTGGAGGTTTTTTCTAAAGCAAGTCCGCAGTTGAAGTTTGTCACGGGTGGAGTGCAGGAAGACGCGAGTGCTGCGATGAAGAGGTAAGCTGGCATCCGACTTCGCCACGAAATAAAAATCCTTTAGCGCTGCGTGATATTCAACTCATTCATGGAAACCTTTCCGCCTCGTCATGGTTTGCTCCCAAAATAAAGTGGGTGATGAAAGCGGTGGCTGGCGGCACCTGCAAATCATTTGGTTTCCACTGGCGGAAAGTTCACGCGCTCGATACCGGATTGCTTTGGTAATTCCGGTGGGAACAT
The DNA here is from genome assembly GCA_964389025.1 of uncultured Verrucomicrobiota bacterium. Taxonomy (GTDB): domain Bacteria; phylum Verrucomicrobiota; class Verrucomicrobiia; order Limisphaerales; family CAYMCQ01; genus CAYMCQ01. The sequence continues at coordinate 21,378 of CAYMCQ010000052.1, read as the reverse complement.
TTTAACACCGGGCGCTTCCTGCCAGCCGTTGCCGACGCCCGTGCCGTCCCAAGCGATGTCGCCGCCGGGAATTTTCTGGTCGAGATAAGTCTTTGCGGGACGGTTGCCATTGTCGCGGTAGAGGTTGTCGTGAATGAAGTTGTTGTCGGAATTGGGTTCGGTGTCGATCTCGATTTTCTTCTTTGGCGCAACCCGGGAGGTGAGATAGCTGATCATCTGGATGCCTTGCGAATCGTTGCCGAAGATCTGGTTCTGCGTCACTTCGGTGTGGTCGGCGGCCATGATGAACATTCCCAGCCCCGGCGGAAGGAAGGAAACGGTGGTGCCCGGTTTGGCAAAATTTTCGTGGTTGTTCTCCCAGCTTCGGTTGTTGACCACGCGCGTGTGCGAGCCGACTTTCGACGGATTATTGGGCAGCAGGAAGACGAGGATGCCGGCGGTGTTGTGGTGCGCGCTGTTGTTGGCGACGAGCGCGCGGACGGAATTTTCAATCTCGATGCCCGCGACGTTGTGAAAAACCTCGTTGTTGCGGACGATGATGTCGCGGCTCTGGCCGACATAAATGCCGGCGTCCTTCGCGCCGCTGACGACGCAGCCTTCCACCAGCACGCCGGAGCATTCGACCGGATAGACGGCGTAGAGTCCGGGATTCTCCACGATCAGGTCACGATAGGTGACGTGGCTGGCGCGGTGAGTGACGACTCCGTTGCCGGTGTAGTTGCGGATGTGAAAACCTTGAATCAGAAAATGGTCGCCCGAACCTTGGACGGCGTCGCCGAGTTTGTTCTGTCCGTCGAGAATGGGGCGTTCGCCATTTACGTGGATGGCGATCAAACTGATGCCGGCCTTGTCCACCATGACGGCTTGATTGTAAACGCCGGGAAAAACCTCGATGCGATCGCCGCTTTGAGCGCGGTCCACTGCGGCTTGGATGGATTGACCCGGCTTGACAGTGAACGTTGCGGAATTGCCACCGACGGCTTGAGGCCGTGGGTTTGCCGGTGAGTTCACGATTTGTCTCGTTCCCTCGGCGGCTGCCAGTGTCGGCGGTCGTTTAGGCGCGGGCATGGGTTTGGATTTTACGGCCAACACTGGCAGACCCGACGGAACTTTGGTTGGCGCTTCAGGCAGCAGGGAGGTATCGGTCAACGCATTGAGGAACGCGACGAGGTCGGCAGTTTCTTCGGAGGTGACTTCAAACGCGCCAATCTTGTCATCAATGGCGAATTGTTGATTGGCGAACTGATGGCCGCCGCCCTTGGCGTAGAAATCAATCACTTCTTCGAGCGTGGCAAAGCTGCCGCTGTGCATGTAGGGGGCGGACAACGCGACGTTGCGCAGAGTGGGGACTTTGAAAGCGCCTTCCGGGCCTTGACCGGGAACTTTGGCGCGGCCGATGTCGTGTGCCTGGCCAGGGAGATCGGGCACACCAACAACGCGGAAACTGCCGTCGGAAAAGTTCGGAGCCGCGTGACACTCGAAACAGCGGGTCTTAAGCGAACGAAAAAGCTGAAGGCCGCGCTTCTCGGACTCGTTAAACGCTGTTGAATCGCCTGCGGCGTAACGGTCGAATTTGGAATTGAATGAGAGGATGGTTCTTTCAAAGGAAGCGATGGCTTTCGTAACGTTGCGAAACGTGACGGCTTCCTCGGGTTTCCCGCTGAAGGTTTCCTGAAACAGACGGACGTATTCCGGGATGCCGAGGAGTTCCTTGACCAGCTCGGCGGCATTTTGGTTCATCTCGTGTGCGTCCTGAATCGGGCCTTCGGCCTGTTGCTCCAAATCTTTGGCGCGGCCATCCCAGAACTGGAGGGGGCTGTAAGCAGCGTTCCAAATCGTGGGAGCGCCACGCGCCAGGACATCGCCGCCCGAGCGTTCCGGGCCGAGACCCTGGCCGCGAACGCCCATGCTCGTCTTGCGGCCATCAGAAAAACCGAAATCGGGATGATGACAGTGTGCGCAAGAGATGGTGTTGTCGCCGCTCAAGATCGGGTCGAAGTAAAGCAGTTTGCCGAGTTTGACTTTCGCTGGTGTAAGCGGGTTTTCCTCGATTGACGTCATCTTCGGAAAAGGCTGCTGCAAGCCGGTGACGCGTGGCTGGCCTTCGCGATAAGGTTCGTTGGGTTGATACACTCCGTCGCGGTAAGTGTAGCCTGGAATGGCGTCGCCGATTTTGTCAGCGAGCGCCGACGGGTAGAAGATGGAAGATAGAAATAGGAGATAGCAGATGGGAGATAGAAGATAGGAGATGGAAGAGAGATGGAAGATAGGAGATGGGGAAAACTCCCATCTCCCAACTCCCAACTCCCATCTCCTAGATTGCAGCGTTGTTCTCAAAATCATATCCATTTCTTCAATCCCCATTTGTGAAGCACTTTGGTTAGAAATTTGAGATCGCGGCGCTTTTTCTCCGAGTAGGGATACCACCACGGATTTGATTTCATCGGCAGCATGTCCCAGTTGATGTGCTTCATCTGGACGAATTCGCGCAAGCCGTGTTTCGAATGCGTGACGCCGAAGCCGCTCTCCTTCACGCCGAACCACGGCGTCTCCGGCGCGCCGTGCGTGTAGATCACGTCGTTGATGATGACTGTGCCCGCTTCCACTTGCGCGGCGATTTGTTTGCCGCGTTTCGTGTCCTTCGTCCAGACGCTGGCGAGCAGGCCGTAGTTGGAACGGTTGGCTTCGCGGATCGCCTCCGCTTCGTCCTTGACCACGACAATCGGCAGGACCGGGCCAAATGTTTCCTCCTGCATCACGCGCATGGAGTTGTTCACGTCAACCAGAACGGTCGGTTCAAAAAAATATCCCGGCAGCGATTCGATTCGCCTGCCGCCCGTGAGCGCTTTCGCGCCCTTGGCAATGGCCTCGTTGACCTGTTCCGTCACGATTCGCAATTGATTGGCATTGGTCAGCGAACCAATGTCCTTCTGCTGCTCGCCGTCAATGCCGACCCGCAGCGCTTTGGTTTTCTCCACGACGGCACTGATGAATTTTTCCGCGATGGATTCCACCACGTAGAGGCGTTCGACGGAGGCGCAGGTCTGTCCGCAATTGCAGAACGCGCCCCACAGCGCGCCGTTGACAGTCCGCTCAAACGGCGCGTCCGCGCAAACAATCATCGCGTCCTTGCCGCCCAGTTCCAGGACGAACGGCATCAATCGGCGCGCCGCGGTTTCCGCGATCTTCCGCCCGGTGCGGACACTGCCGGTGAAAAAAATCTTGTCGATGGCCGAATCAACCAACGCCGCGCCGGTCGTGCCATCGCCAGTCAGCACTTGCAGGATTCCCTCCGGCAAACCGGCATCGCGAAAGATATCGCCGATCTTCAAAGCAACCAACGGCGTGAACTCAGATGGTTTCAAAAGCACCGCGTTGCCAGCCATCAGTGCCATGACTGCTTCGCCGGTCGGAATGGACAAGGGGTAGTTCCAGGGAGAAATGATCCCGACCACACCGAGCGGAAAAAAGTGGATGCGCGATTTCTTGTTGCGAAAAACTGAAAGCGTGAACTGTTCATCCCGCAAAAGTTTGGCCGACTTTCGCGCAAAGTAATCCATCAGATTCGCAACCGGGAGGACTTCGCCCGCCAAAGCCTCTACCCGCGGTTTGCCGACCTCACGCGCGATCAGGTCGCAAATCTCGTCCTGCCGTTCGAGCAGGATGTCCTTGGCGCGCAAAATATATTTGGCCCGCTCGTTGAACGAAAGCGCCGCCCATGCAGGTTGCGCCGAACGAACCTTTGCCACGGCCAGGCTTACGTCCTGCGAATCGAGCACCGGCACACGCCCCAACTCTTTCATCGTAGCCGGATTGATGGAGATTATTTCCCGCTTTGCCATGGGACTGATACTGCTGATGGGAACTTGCTTTTCTGACGCTGCGCGGTTCGGGGAGAATGTCTCTTGCGTCGGGGTCATTTCAGGCGAGTTTATGGATGCGCGGGCGTAGAGCAATCTCAAATTTTTCAGTCATTGCTGCGATCGCCCGGGTGGCACCTGGCTTCCATCAGGGGCGGCCTACTTTGGCCATTCACCGTTGCGGATGTCGCGCAACACGAGCTTCGCCGGATCCACCACGACGTGTTTAATGCGCGCGCGCTTCCACGTGTAAGTGATATGCGCCAGGCCGTCGCGCGTTTGTATGACGGCCGGGTAACTGAATTCCGCACCCGGCGTGTCTTCAAGCACCAATGCCGCCTGCCACCGCTGGCCGTCGCTCGACACCGCCACGGCCAGTGGTGAGCGCCCGTTGCGCGTCGGATTGAAGACCAGCAGGTGTCGCCCATCCCGCAGCGTGACCGCGTCGGTGCCCGAATTCGGGTTCGGCAAATCGGCCAACGTCATCTCGCCCCACGTCTTCCCGCCGTCCTCGGACCAGATTTGGGAAATCCGACCCTTCTTTGTGCGACTCAACGCCTGTAGTTTTTCACGCTCATGGAATAAAATACTCGGTTGAATCGCCGCGAGCGTCTTGCCGTCGTTCAACGGGCCGGTGGCCTGCCATGTCTTTCCCAAATCCGAGGTGCGCTCGAAATGCACGCGCCAGCCGTCCATGCCTTCCGTGCTGCTCGAGCAGAGCAAATCACCGTTCGCAAGCTGCACCGGCTTGTTTTTGATTGGGCCAAGAATACCTTCTGGCAAACGCCACGGGCGCGACCACGATTTGCCGCCGTCCTCGGAAGTCATCTCCATTCCCCACCACGAACTCGGGCTTGGGCCGACTTTGTAAAACAACAAGAGCGGTCCACCGCGCGGTTGAAACAACACGGGATTCCAGCACGGCAACCGGTTCGTCGCGAACCCGACTCCATTGGCGACTTCCACCGGGTCGGTCCACTTGCCGCCCTTCTGCCGCGAAACCCAGATGCCCACGTCCGGATGCTTCTCGCCCGTCCCGCCGAACCACGCCGCTACCAAACCATTTTTGGCCTCCGCAATCGTGGACGCGTGGCACGATGGAAACGGCGCAGTCTCGTAAATGAACTCCCCTTTCAGATACCCCGGTTGTTCGGATAGGTTCTCCGCGCAGGCAATGGCCGTGAGCGCGAGCAGGGCAACTATCGGGATGGATGGCTTCATAATGCGTGATGTTTGGGTCAACGTGCCGGATGTTCCTTACTTTTTCGAGCGGGGATTCCGCAAGTAATAAAACCGCCCGTCCTCCGCGCCGCCAAGAAAATCCGGGACGCCATCGCCGTTGAAATCCACCGTCGTCGGGCTGACGTCGTGGCCTTCGATGTTCTCGCTCGCGAGCGTTCCCTCGTCACGGAAGGCGAACCGCCCATCCCGCGATCCTGTCTGGCGCAGCAGGTTCGCGTTGGCGGAGTTGACCAAAATATCCAGCCGCCCGTCGCCATCCCAATCCGCGACGCACAGCTTGCGCCGGCCGCTCCTGCCGGCCACGCCATTGTTCAATCGGATCAATCCCCGCTCCTTGCTCACGATCGTGTGGCGGTTGTCGGTGGTGGAAAAATTCTCGCCCTCGAACACGCGTCGCGGCGGCAGCAGAAGCAAGCCGCTCCCGCTCCGTTGCCGCTCGAAGAACGCGAGATAACCTTCCTGATCGAGCATGACAAGATCGGTCAAACCGTCCTTGTTCCAATCCACGGCGACGGGTGTCGTGCGCCACTGCGTCAGCAGCGATTTGCCCTCGGGACGCAACCAGCCGTAGTTGAGCGCAGGCGGCGCGCCGGTCCATTCGACTTCAATCGGCTTCGCCGCCGCCAGCTTTGGCTGTGTGCGCGTGCCGACGTTGCGATACCAATGCACTTTGCCCCAGATCGAATTCGCGACGATGTCCGGCAGCCCGTCACCGTCCCAATCTGCGATGTTCAACGTCGTGTAGCCCCACTTTGCTTCGCACGGGCCTTGAATTGAGCCGTTCGCGCCGGCCATCACACGAATGATTTTTCCGTCGGCCTCCAGAAAACGCGGCGCGGCCCAGCGCGGTTTTTCAACGCGCGGCCCGCTGAGATTCTCAAAGAACAAAATGTAACCTGCAGTGTTGCCGCTGACGATGTCATCGTCGCCATCGCCGTCCCAATCGAACCCGACTGGCGTGGCCAGCGCGCCGCATTTCACGTCGTCCGCTTCCTGCTGGAAATAACGCGGCGCAAGAAACAGCGGCGAATGATCGGCGGAAAGCTTTCCGGTGTTCTCCACCCACGCCACGCGCCCGTCTTCGTCTCCGACCACGAGATCCATGTCGCCGTCCTTGTCCCAGTCAATCGCCACCGGCGTGATCATCTCCAAATCCATCACGAGCGGTCGGCCAGCAGGCGTCTTCAGGCGTTTGCCGGGCGCATACCTCGGCGCCGTCCGCGAGCCGGTGTTCTCGAAATACGTGAACCCATCCAGGAACTCGCCGCACAGCAAATCGAGGTCCCCGTCGCCGTCAAAGTCCGCGAAGTTTGGCGAAGGCCAGCCGAAAACTTCCACTGGCTTTTCGCCGGCCATGACTTTCACCGGCTGGTCGTAAACCGGTTTCGCCGTCGGGCCGCGGTTGCGGATGAGATAAACGAAGCCGCGCAACGGCCCGTTCGTCCATTTCCCGCTCGCGTCGTAAGCGTTGTCCCAACCGTAGTCCGTCCAGTCGTCCGCGCCCACGATCAAGTCCAGCGCGCCGTCGCCATCGTAATCCACGTGGCGCCACATGTTCCCGCGCACCTTGTTCGGATGCACGTTCGCGGGCAGCGGCAGTTGTTTCGGCGACTCCAATCCGGTTTTCAGAAAATCCGGATACTCGTTCGCGGGCGAGAGAACGCGCGGTTTTCCGTCCACGAAACTGACTTGCGCGTTCTGCAATCCCCTGCTGATTCGTCGTGCCGGTTTGAACACCGGAAACTTGTTCGTCGCGGTGTCGCCCGTCGCGTTCTCGAAGAAGTAAACGCCGTTGTAAGGTTTGTCCGGACAGTTTACCACCAGATCGAGATCGCCATCGCCGTCGAAATCCATCGGCAGCGGCCACGCCCAAAGCCCGACGCCGAGGTCCACGACCAGGCCGGGATGGTTGTATTTCAGGCGTTCGAGTGAAGCGGCGTTCAGGTGCAACGCCGCGAACGCGCCGGCGACAACCGCAACGCAGCGATGCGTGAGCAGCGATGCGCGCTTAACTCGCCGGCGGCAGGCGGAGCGATGAATCGAGCGGTTGCACATCGGCCAGTTCCTTTCCCGTCGCGCCGCCACGGAGTTCGGCGAGGCGATCGCCGGCGGGACGCACGCGCGTCTGGAAACTCGCGGCGGCGTCGTTGAAGGCGCTGTTCGCGCGGTCGAGTCCAGCGCGGATTTTCTCAAAGTGTTCTGTGAACTTCACCACGCGCGCATAAAACTCCTGCGCCGCCTCGGCGATCTTCTGCGCGTTCTCCGTCTGCGCGTGCTGCTGCCAGCTCACGCTCACCGAGCGGAGCAGGGCGATGAGCGATGCGGGCGTCGCGAGCATGATTCGTTTGCCCGCCGCCCAGACTATCAAATCATGATCTCCTTCCAGCGCCGCGCTGAACAACGATTCCGCCGGCAAAAAAAGAACGACGTAATCCAGCGCGTTTGGAAACTGTTTTGGATAATCCCGATCCGCGAGCGATTTGATTGTGGCTTTTAATTTGGCCGCATGTGCCGCCAGTGAGTCTGCGCGCTTTGTTGCATCCGCACTTTCGAGCGCGCTCAAAAAATCCAGTTCCGGCACCTTTGCATCCACGATGATGAAACGTTCGCCTGGCAATCGAACCACCAAATCCGGTTTGCTGTCGCCTTCCTTCGTTTGTTCGCTGAAGTCGCAATGCGCGCTCATGCCGGCGGCTTCCACCACGCGCCGCAACGTTTCCTCGCCCCATCGTCCGCGCGCCTGATTTGATTTCAGCACCATCCGGAATTGCAGCGTCTCGTTTGCGAGCGACTGGCTTTGCTGCGCGAGCATCGTCAATTGCTCCTTCACTTTTCCGAGCGTGTCAGCTTGGGCCGTCTCGCTTTGCTGCAAACGTTTTTGATACGTTTCGAGTTGCTGTTTCAACGGCTCGACCAGCACTTTGATGGACTCCTGTCGCTTGTCCAAATCGCCTTTGGCCGCTTCTTGAAATTTCCCCAAAGTTTCGTTGGCGAGCCGCAGAAATTCCGGCTGCGTTTGCTTGAGCGCGTCGGCGCTCAACGCCTTGAACGCCTCGCGCAAATCCATCAGCGCCTTGTCCTGCAACACGCGCTGCTCCGCGACCAGTTTTTCCGCCGCCGCCCGGCTGGCTTCGGCGGACGCGCGCGCGTTGCCTGCTTCGGCAAGCTGGCTGCGCACCTGCGCCAGTTCGGTTTCGCGATTGGCCAGTTGCTGCTTCAACTCGACTTCGAGCCGGTTGTCCGACGGCGCGGCGCGGCGCGAGCCAAGCAGCCAGCCGACGAGCAATCCCAGCAGGCTGCCGACGAGCAGAGCGATTAAAATTTGAATTCCGACAGGCATTTTGATTTGCGATATTCGATTTACGATTTACGAGCGCAATGCAGAAAGGCGCGTCAATCGTAAATCGTAAATTAAAAATGGGCTACCACCTCGATCTCCACGCTCGCGCCTTTGGGCAGCGCGGCGACTTGAATGGTCGAGCGCGCGGGAAAATCTGACGTAAAATAGTTGGAATAGACCTCGTTCATTCCAGCAAAATCGGCGAGATTCGTCAGGAAAACCGTGCTTTTAACCACATTCGCGAAGGTCAGCTTTTGGTCGTCCAAAATCGCCTTCACGTTTTCCAGCACACGCCCGGTTTGGGCCTTGATGTCGCCGGAAATCAGATTGCCGCTCGCCGGGTCAATCGGGATTTGTCCGGCGCAGAACAGCAGATCGCCCACGCGCACGGCGTGATTGTAGGGGCCGACGGCGGCGGGAGATTTCGCGGGTTTAATGACGGTCTTGGTTGCCATAAAGGACGGGCAAGGTCTAACGGCTTTGCCCGCGCCGGTCAAGGAAAGCAATGGACAGGAAAACAATCGCATCGAGACGGCAAAAACAAATGGATGAGCCGGTGACGCGTCCGGAGAAAATCAGAAATTTGCAACCTATCTCCGGATTAGCCTGCATCAAAATAATGCCTATTTTGCCGGAGGATTTTTAGGGGACTATGCCTCCTTCGGCGCGAACACCATCACGAACAATGGCAGTTATGATATTTTCATCGCTGCGCTGGAAAACGATTCGCCTTCACTGGAAATTCGCCGAGCAGGCAAGCAAGCCAGAATCCCATGGCCAATCGGCCTTGTTGGTTTTCATTTGGAAAGCGCCTCTGAATTCCCATCAAGTGTTTGGAGTCCTGTGACCAATCCTCCTCCGGTTGTCGTCGGAAACGAATACGTGGTGACGAATGAGCCCGCAGGCTCAAATCAATTCTTCCGTCTCGCGAAATGAATCGGAGGACGGAGTTCCACGACGCCCTGACTTTCAAAAAAATAATTTGGGACTCGTGGAACTCGTCCCTCCGAAAAGCTCTAAACCCACGCGACACCGGGATATTTTTTCTGCAACGCCGGTTTGAGTTTCGGGTAGTTGTTCGTGCGAAACGCAGGCCAGTTGAACGTGGCTTCCAACCGCTTTCCATCCGGCGCGCAGAGCCAGAGTTTCACCGGCAACTTGCCCTCGCAAATGATCGGATGCTCCTTGAGTTGGAAACATTCGTGCAACTTCACCTGAAGCTCCGGCGAATTCGCCTCGCCGCCTTCGTCACGCGCGCTTTCGGCGTAGAGAAGTTTGATTTTTCGGCCGTCGGGCCATGAAATGGCCAGCGGCACAAGCTCGTCGAGCCAGTTTAATTGCTCCTTTACAAGATGTTTCAGAATAATTTCCCGCAACGGCGTCGCCTGCGCTTCTTTCACCAGTGTCAGTCCCTCAAACGCAAGCGCGAGCCGCTCGGTGATCGCTGCGTCGTCGAGAGGCGGAAATTCCAGTTCAGGCGAGACTGCTGCAACAAGATTCACCCGCGCGATGAATTGCTTGAGTTCGTGGTTGAGCAGTGGCAACTCAAAGTATTCCTTGCGAAACGCCTCGGCCAGCGCGCGGCCCGAAGCCTTCGGCTCAACGTCGCGCTGGTGCTCGTGGTGAATCACCAAATCCTGAAAGCGCACAAGTTTCACCGCGGCGACGCGCTTATGCGTCCGGTCGAACAGATGCTCGACCGTCCCGGTGAGATGTTGCGGAAACATTTCCTGAATCCACTCGCGCTTCACCGCCGTCGCAAGGCCGAGCAGCGTGAGATTTTCAGAGCCGCGTCCCGGCACTTCGCGGATATTCGCCGTGACGAACAGCGGCGAATTTTGCACAACGCTTTCGCGCATCAACGTCCCGTGGCGGCCTTCGGTCAGATCGCATTCAAGCGAGCCGGTGTCGCGTCGGATGCAAAGCTGGTCAATGAAACCCGCCATGATACAGCGAGGCAATGCGTCATCGGATTTTTGATTTCCGATTGTTGATTTTTGATTTTCTTGGCCATCGGCTATTGCCTCTTGCCTATCGCGTTTCAAATTTCTTTCCGCAACCTCTCGGATTTGCTCAAACGTTAGGTCCACTTCACGCGCGACCTTCGCGTTCACGCCGTAACGACGGCATTGGTCGGGATTGAAATGATTGTTCTTCGCGAACTGAAATGCGCGCATGAGCGTGTAAAAATCCGAATCCTGGCTGGCTTCAAAAAGTTCGCGCGCTTCCCTGATGTGTTTGTCGTCGCGGCCAAGGCGCGCGAGCAAATCGCGCCCGCTGACGAGCGCCGCGCAAAGCGAGGCTGCGGGAATGCAACCGTGTTTTGCTGCCTCGACGAGCATCCGTGAGTAGCGCGGGTGCATTGGAAGGCGAAGCATCTGCCGGCCAATTGGAGTCAGCGCTTCGGTCACCGGATCAATCGCGCCCAAAGTGTGCAAAAGTTTTTCCGCCCGCTCGACAGCTTGCGGGTCGGGTTTGTCGAGCCAGTCGAATTTTGCGGCGTGCTTGATGCCGAGCGAGTGAAGCAGCAAAACAACCTCTGCCAGATCGCTCCGCTGGATTTCCGGCGTGTTGCGCCCGGGACGATTCAACTGGCTGCTCTCAGTCCACAGGCGCCAGCACGTTCCCGGCGCAGTCCGGCCCGCGCGGCCTTTGCGCTGCTCGGCAGACGCGCGGCTGATCGGTTCGAGAAACAAAGTGCCAATGCCGCGCTCGGCGTCGTAACGAGCAACTCGCGCAAGGCCGCTGTCAACAACGTGCCGGATGCCGTCAATGGTCACGGAAGTTTCAGCCACATTCGTCGCAACAACAATTTTCCTCAGTGGATTTTTTGCGAAGGCAAGGTCTTGTTCCTCCGGCGGCAAATCGCCGTGCAATGGAATGAGAGCAAGTTTTTCTTTTGTCCGCGCCGCGCGGATTGCTCCGATGGTCGAGACGATTTCGCCCATGCCCGGCATGAAAACCAAAACGTCGCCCTCGCCACCCGAGTTGACGATGTGTTCAACGGCGTCGGCGGCTTGCTCGGTGACAGGGCGCTCGTCGGGCAAATCCAGATAGCGAAGTTCGACCGGAAACATCTGACCTTCGGAAATTAAAATCTCCGCGTCCAAATATTTCGCGACCGGTTCAGCGTCGAGAGTCGCGGACATGACCGCGATTTTCAAATCAAACCGCGAAGTCGCTTGAATATTTTTTGCGAGCGCCAGCGCGACATCGCTGAACAAATTGCGCTCGTGAAATTCGTCGAACAACAAAATGCCGATGTCCGAAAGCGCGGAATCATCCTGCAGCCAGCGGAGCAAAATGCCTTCAGTCACGTAGCTGATTTTTGTGCCGAGGCTGGTCTGGTCTTCGAAACGGATTTGGTAACCGACCTCCTCACCAAGTTTGCAGTTCCGTTCCCATGCCACGCGCGCAGCAACAGTGCGCGCGGCAACTCGTCGCGGTTGTAGCACGACGATTTTCTTCGCCTGGCGATTGGCTATCGGCGATTGGCTATCGCGAGCATCGTGCAACCCCGCATCCAGCAACATCTGCGGAACCTGCGTCGTCTTGCCCGAACCCGTCGGCGCGACGAGGACAAGGCGGTTTCCCGTCCGCAATGTTTCGACGATCTGCGAATGGATTTGCCAAATCGGAAGGGAAGTTTCAGCCACGGTGGAACGAGCGACGGTGAATTAGTGAAAAATATTCCGCAACGCCAGCGCGACGATTGTGATGATGAGCATCAAACCGGCGGGCATGAATTTTTTCGTCTTGATCAGCCGCATCGTGAAAACAACAAGCAGCAACGCCATGACGACGTTCACCAGTCCCTTCGCGAATTTCGCATCCAGCAAATTTGGAATCGCCGCGAGGATCAGCACGACCGCGAACGAGACGGACATGATGAGCGACACCTGGCTTTTGGCTTTGAGAAAGCCAATCAAGCCGCCAACGATCAGGAGAATGATATAAATCCAAAGAATTTTTTCTGCGGTCATAATTGTTCCAGGAGTGTAGCCATGCCGCCCGCAAAAGACACAAGAATTCTCCGTGAAAAACAACCGCATCCAAAAGGCTGATCGCTGTTACTCGCTCGCCACGTCCACGGCCAGAACTTCGCCCGGCTCGCACTCGACAAACACCTCGAAGGGACGACAACAGACTTCGCAGTCCGTCGTGAATCGTTGGGAGGTGATTGAAGTGTCTATGCAAAGCTCGAAGGCTTGACCGCAGAAAGGGCATTGAATTCTTTCTGAAACTTCCACGCCGCAACATAGCGCGGTTGTGCCGTCGGGCAACTGGCTTTTGACCGTAACCAAACTGTTGAACAACGCGTCATCAACCTGTATTAGTAATGTCAGCGATGCGGCCGCCAAACCCAAATCTTGAGTCGAGGATGCGCAACAAGGCATCGGCGCTTCTCCTGTTCATCCTGCTTCCGTTTTGTGCCACAACGTTTGGCGCGGCGACGAAGGATAAGACGAAGGTGGACTCTGTTTCGCTTTCCGTCAAAGACACCGAGGGCGTTGCTCAGACCCCGTTCGAGTTGAAGGATGCAGTTGCTTCGGTTTTGATTTTCGTCACACACGATTGCCCCATCTCCAACGCTTACGCCAAGGAACTCGAACGCCTGCGCCGCGATTACGCGCCGAGGAAGATCCGGTTTCAACTGGTGTATGTGGATTCCGACCTCAAGTTGCCGGCGCTGGCAAAGCATAACTCGGAATACGGGCTGACCAATTACATTTCCATTCTGGACGCCACGCACGCGCTGGTCAAAGCGACGGGTGCCAACGTCACGCCGGAAGCAGTTGTCGTGGGAGCGAGCGGAAAGATTCTCTATCGGGGTCGCATTGACAATTTATACACTGCGTTCGGCAAGTCGCGCGGTCATGCAACAGAGAAGGATTTGCGGCAGGCTTTGGACGCCATCTTGAAGGGCAAGGCGGTGCCGAATCCCAGGACCAAAGTTATAGGTTGTTATATCGCTTCGAGCTGATAAAGTTCCCATGTCCAATTTTGTGAAAAAGAATACGCTTATGAAAAACTGTTTTAAGAATTTATCCATCGGTTTTCTGGCGGGCATGATGATCCTTTCCCTCGCCCACGCGCAAACGGCAGCGGAAGTGGCGACGAAGAAAACCAGACCAAAAGCGCCGGCGGCAAAGATAAAATACAAGCCAAAACCGAAAGGCAAGTTGACCTTCACCGAGCACGTCGCGCCGATAATTTTCAACAACTGCTCCTCCTGCCATCGGCCGGGTGAAGCGGCTCCCTTCCCGCTGTTGAACTACTCCGACGTGAAAAAGCGCGCCAGACAGATCGCCGAAGTCACTGGAGAAAAATACATGCCGCCGTGGCACGCAGACGCCGGCTATTGCGAGTTTCTCGACGAGCGCCGCATCACGGATGAGCAAATCGGAATGCTGCGACAGTGGTATGAGGAAGGCGCGGTCGAGGGCAAACCCGCCAAACTGCCGCCGCTGCCAAAATTTTCGGAGGGCTGGCAACTGGGCAAACCCGATCTTGTCGTTACAATGCCCGACGCCTACACGGTGCCGGCTGAGGGTCAGGATATTTACCGCTACTTCGCCATTCCATTGAACCTGACCGAAGACAAATGGGTGAAGGCGATTGAGTTTCGGCCCAGCGCACGGTCGGTCGTTCACCACTGTTTGTTTTTTCTCGACACCACCGGCACGGCGCGCAAGCAGGACGAGGCAGACCCCGAACCCGGGTTCAACGGCGGTGGCGGCGGTCGCGGCAGGGGGCTCTTGGGGGGTGGCGGCACCGGCGACACAGGCGGCAGGGGATTCCTGGGGGGCAGCAGCATCAACGGCATGCTTGGCGGCTGGGCAGTGGGCGGAAACCTGCGACCGTTGCCAGAGGGATTGGCCTGGCGTCTTCCGAAGGGCGCGGATTTGCTTTTACAGACTCATTTTCATCCCTCTGGGAAAACCGAACAGGAGAAATCCGTGGTCGGATTTTATTATGCTGACGGGCCACCTAAGCAAACCTTTACAAGCATTCAACTGCCGCCGGTCTTTGGCGCGATTTCCGGGATCGATATTCCGGCCGGAGAAAAAAACTACGTGGTCAAGGATTCCTTTGTTCTGCCGATTGATGTCGAAGCGTTTGCCGTCAACGGCCATGCTCATCAGTTAGGCAAGGAAATGAAAATGATCGCGACGCTGCCGAATGGGCAACAGAAGTGGCTCATGAAGATCGGCGATTGGGATTTCGCCTGGCAGGAACAATACACTTACAAAAAGCCGTTCTTGCTTCCCAAGGGCACGCGGATTGATTCGGAAATCAGCTACGATAACTCCGCTGACAATCCCAGAAATCCGACCATCCCGCCGGTGCGAGTGCGCTGGGGGCGCATGTCCTCCGACGAAATGGGCAGTGTCACGTTGCAGGTCGTCGCCGCGACGGAAAACGAAATGCCGCAACTGCAGGCGTCTCTAAAAAACCATGTGGCCGACACGTTCATTGACCGGGCGATTGCCGAATCAAAGAAAGATTCCGGGCGCGGCGGCTTCATTGCCGGAATCATCAAACGCTTCGATAAAGACAGTGACGGGAAACTCAGCGGTGAGGAACGCGCACTAGCGCGTGACGCTCTCCAACAGTTCCGCGGCTTGGGCGAAGAATAAACCGTTCTGCAGATTGTCCGGCGCATCGGCTGCGCGCTGAACGACGTGGTGAAATCCACCGTGCATCTCGAAGACATTGACGAGTTCGACCGCTACAACGCCGTTTACAAAGAGTTTTTCAAAGACGTCGCCGTCCTGCCCGCACGCACGACGGTGCAATCGAAGTTGTGGAACGACATCAAGGTGGAGATTGATGTCGTGGCAAGAAAGGGTTGAGCGGAAACTTACTTCTAAAGATTATGACTCCTTTCGAATATACAAAGCTATGGATGGAACAGAGCAAACTGTTTTGGAGTCGTTTGCAGACGATTGCCGCGATTCAAACAGGAGTTTTAGTGGGTTGGTATAAACTTCCGACTGACGAGCAAATCTTGAAAAAGGGAATTTTGATATTAGGGCTAATTTTATCGCTCCTGATAGCCTTTATTATGAGACGCGACCGCAAATACATGGAAAAAATGCATGAACGCGCCAAACCAGAATTTCCAGAACCGGACGACTGTCCTGACGCACCAAAGGGCCGAGACTGTGCCTATGCCATGCTCGTAGTCATGATGATCGCGGATTTGATTTTACTTATTTGCTGAACCTTGAACTATTCTTCAGCAACCAAACGCAACGGCAAAGCTTATGCAAAACGATAAGTCGATTGGAAAAAACTATTCGGCATTAATCTTAGTCGCAGCGCTTTTCCTCGCTGGCTGTGTGAGCCCACCGCCGCCACTCCCGACCATAGCCGACGTGGATGCGAAAAGTTTTGAGGCTGAAAATGATGTTGGCCGAGTTTATATCTATGACAACGTTGCGCCGATTAACACGCGGAATTTCCCGGTCGTAATTGACACACAAATCGCAGGGCACCTTGGGAAAGGTTGTTACATGGTATTGGATTTGAAACCTGGGAATTATACAATCAGTTCAGTGGGCGGGTCTCACAATCCAGAGTTTGATTTATCTATCCAAGCGGGGGCCGTCTACTTCCTAAAGCAAATCCAGAATTGGTCTTGGGGAAACTCCGGCGGTGGCGGCGGCGCTCGCTATGAACTGCCGTCTCCCGAAGAAGGAAAGAAAGAAGTTCTCAAAAGAAAACGAGTTTCAGCAAAGTTTCGACAGTAAATTTATGACGAGAACCGGGCGTTCAGCTTGAGCATTAGGCAACAGTCTCACATCCTATGAATCCAATTTCTCCGAAGCTTGTAAGAGGCACTGTTGGGGAGTTGCTCGTTCAACTTCGCCTGCTCCAGTTCGGCGTTCAAGCTGCACCTCCGATCAAAGACTCTGGGAATGACTTGATTGCTGTTCGCGCTCGCACGTTTCAGGCGATTCAGGTTAAGGCCACTGCTGGCGAAATTTACCCCGTTGATCGTTTGCCCGAGTTTTATCATCTTTTAGCCGTCGTTCATCTTGTGGGAGAAGATTGCAATCTTTTGCTCGACCGGTCGCGCGTGTTCCTAATTCCGCACAAGCAGGTTGCTAACGCCTCACGCCGGATTGACCAGCTTGGTGAGTTCAGTTTGACCCAGGAGCACATTGACGCACAATTTGGCCCACGACACCACGAGTTTTATGAGCCAGTTTTCTGAGAGGATAGTTGAGGGAACGAGTTTTCTGTCTTCGTTCAGATCGGCGTCACAGTCACGAATTGCGAGCTCGAATGGTCAATGTGAATCGGATTCCTCAACGCCCGGCCAAACCCCGCCAGTTCAATCTCCATCACGTCGCCGTCTTCGAGTTTTATTTTTTCGCCGAAGCTGAAAACGTCCGCGCCGAAGAAATGACGCGGTTAAAACGTCTCGCCAACCGACACCCAACTGAAACTGGGTGTTAGTGAGAGGTGTTATGGTTGTGAGCATAATTTAGATTTGTTGGCAAAGATTCTTGCGCGCGCAGTCCTGCCGTCGTAAAACACGTGCGATGAGTTCACAAAGTTATCGCATCGGCATCATCGGTGGCAGCGGGCTTTACGGCATCGAAGGCTTCACGAAACAAAAATGGGTGAAAGTCAAAACGCCTTTTGGCTCGCCATCAGATGATTTACTAACCGGCGAACTCGCCGGGCGCGAAGTAGTTTTCCTGCCGCGACACGGGCGCGGTCATCGCATTTTGCCGACCGAGTTGAATCATCGCGCGAACATTTGGGCGATGAAAAAACTAAACGTCGCATGGATCATCAGCGTCAGCGCAGTCGGCTCGTTGCAACCGAAATACAAACCATGCGACCTCGTTCTCATCAACCAGTTCGTTGACCGCACGAAACAATCACTGGCGCACACATTTTTCGGTCGCGGCATTGTCGGCCACGTTGCGTTCGCCGAGCCAATCGCCGAGGAGTTGCGGCAGTTGCTTTTGAAAGCCGGGAGGGACGAGTTACACGAGTCCCAAACTTCCCAGAAAAAATCAGATGGGGACTCGCGTAGCTCGTCCCTCCGAAAAACGACGATTCACAACGGCGGCGCGTATGTTTGCATGGAAGGCCCGGCGTTCAGCACGCGCGCCGAATCCATCACGAACCACAACGCGGGCTACGATGTCATCGGCATGACGAACCTCGGCGAGGCCAAGTGCGCCCGCGAAGCCGAGATCGCCTACGCCACGCTGGCGATGGTCACGGATTATGACGCCTGGAAAACGGACGAAGCTCATGTGACCGTCGAAATGGTGATCGCAAACCTGACGAAGAACGCGGCGACGGCCAAAGCCATAATCCAAAAAGTCATACCACAGATTCCAGCAGAGCCGAACTGGCCATGCCACGACGCGCTAAAAAACGCAATCATGACGGACAAAAAGGCCTGGCCGGCAAAAACGAAGCGCGAGCTGGAGCCAATTTTGAAAAAATATCTGTAGCGCAGGTTTCCAAACCTGCTGTGTCGCCGATTTCCAATCGGCTGGCCGGGCAAATTTCCACGCTTCGGTTTTTTTGGAGAGCCGCAGGCTGGAAGCCCTGCGCTACTTTTTGCCCGCGCCGCTGTTCAGCCGCACGATACGGCCCGCGTCAGCGTCGTCAAATTTTTTCAAGCCGCCCGCGATCAAAATTTTCCCGTCAGGCTGCAAACCGATCCAGCGCACCACGTCGCTCGCGCCCTCGCCGGGATCAAAGCCCGTGTCGAGGACTCCATTGGGGTTCAATCGCGCGATACGGCTGCGCGAAACACCCTGCACGCTGGTAAAGACTCCGCCGACCAGAATTTTTCCGTCAGACTGCACGGCGAGACAGCGGACGCCGGAGTTTGGACCGACGCCCGCGTTGAATTTCGCATCGAGACTGCCGTCGCGATTCAACCGTGCGATGCGATTTCGCTCGATGCCGCGGACTTGAATGAAATCGCCGGCGAGCAAAATTTTTCCATCGCCCTGAACCGCGATGGCAAAGACCGAACCGTCCACGCCTGCGCCGGGATCGAACGTTTCGTCCACGCTGCCGTCGGATTTGAGCCGGACGATGCGGGCAAATGGCTCGTCATCGAACTGCACGAAATTGCCGCCAGCCAGGATTTTTCCATCGGGCTGGAGCGCAAGCGCCCAAATCATGGACGGCGCGCCGTTGCCGATGTTGAACGATTCGTCCGGCGTGCCGTCGGCGTTGAATCGGGCGATCCGGTTTTGTCTTTTGCCGGACATCGTGTCGAAGTTGCCTGCCAGAATAATTTTTCCGTCGGGCTGGATGGCAATCGCCCGGACTTCCCGGTTGAGCGGGTGGTTGAACGTCGGATCGAGGCTGCCGTCGTCGTAAAACCGCGCGGCGCGGCGGCGCGGCTCGCCCTGTGCGCTCACAAACTCGCCGCCTGCGACAATTTTTCCATCGGGCGTCACCGCGACGGCGTGGACTGTGCCACCCGGTTGCGGAACAAAAGATTTGTCCACGTCGCCTTTCGAGTCGAGCCGCGCGAGCCCTCTGATGCGAGACCCGGAAAAATCATCGAACGCTCCACCGGCCAGAATTTTTCCATCGGGTTGAATTGCGCCCCATCGGATTTCCCGGTTCGCGCCCTCGCCAACGGAGAAACTCAAATCCACCGTGCCTGCGGAACCGGGCTTGTGCGGCCCTGTAAACAGGCTCTCGTTGCTGCCTGAGTTCAGTTTGACTGCGACAAAAATCCCCGCGACCAAAACCAACGCCGCGAGCGCGCCGATGATAAAGGTTCGTCGGCGGAATTTTTTTGGTGGCGCGAGTTGCGTCTGTTGCCTCGGTAACGTTTCGATGATTTGGCGTTCATCCAATTCGACTGCCGGCGAAATCTCTGCTCCGGCTGACTCAACTTTTTCCCCGCCAACTTTTTCGGAAACAGCAACCGGCTCAACCGGTTTCACAACTTCCGTGCGTTCCAGCAGGCGCAAAACCGCTTCAGCGCTTTGCGGTCGCCTGGCCGGAAGCGGATCAAGGCAGGCGGCGACGGTGTCCTCCCAAACTGCCGAAATCGTTTCCTCGCCTTCAACGCCGTTCAATCGCTCGCTCATCTTCGGCGCTTTCCAGCGCGCCAGATCATCGGCGTCCTCGATTTTTTCGAGCGGTGGCGAGCCGGCGAGCAAATCGAAAATGGTCGCACCGAGCGAATAAATGTCGTCGAGCAGGGAGATTTCCAAACCTTGCGCGCGTTGCGGACTCATGAAACCGTCCGTGCCGATGATGAGATGCTCGGTGCGCAGGTTGATTCCACGCACGCGTTGCGCGAGGCCAAAGTCAGTGACCTTGAGAAACCCGCGCGAATTCAGCATCAGGTTCGACGGCTTCAAATCGCAATGCACGATGCCGACGTGGTTGTGCGCGTAATCGAGCGCGCTGCAAAGTTGTTCAATCCACGGAAAAATTTCCTCGACGCGGTAGCGTTTCTGCGGGCGATCCACTCGCAACGCCCAAAGCGACCAGCCGTCCACGTATTCCATCGCGATGGCCGCGTAGCGCGGCTCGTGAATGAAATCGTAAATGCGGACGATGTTCGGGTGCGTCAGTTGCAGGCTGCGCTTGGTCTCCATGCGAAGGCGTTCCAGTGCGCCTTTGTCGCCCCAAAGTTCCTCGGCAAGAAATTTCAGGGCGATTTCGTGTTCGACTTTGGAATCCCACGCGAGCCAGACCACGCTCATGCCGCCGCGACCGAGAAGCCGCTTGAGAATGTAACGCCCGGCGATTTGCTGGCCCGGCGAAAAACTTTCTGAGAGAGGCTTGACTGTTTCTTCGGGCATGTGGCGTTTGCCCACAGGATAATTTTGCCGCGCGGGCAGACAAGAATAAAGCGGCGCGCTGTGAAAGTCATCCCAGTTGCGGTTAAGATCGGCACAGCATGGTCTGCCGGTGATAAAAAAGCGGCGGAGGGCCGCCGCAGTCCAAGACTGCTGGCGCGCGATGCGATAGGGCAAGGAAAACGCGCAGCGTCTTGGACTGCGCCAGTCCTCTGGCGCTTTACCTCGTGAACCGTGAGCGCAAATGTCAAATGGAAGTGCCATAGCGAGAAAGTTCAGGGAGAGCAATTTTACGGTCGCCTGCTACGCCCTCCTTTGCCGCCCGGTTTTGATTGCGCTTTTCTTTTTGCGGGCCGGGCTTATTTTTTCGCCATGCCGTCATTCGACATTGTTTCGCAGGTCAACACCATGGAAATTGAAAACGCCGTCAACCAGGCCAAAAAGGAACTGGCCAACCGCTTCGACTTCAAAGGCAGCAACGCCGAAATCACGCTGGAAAAAAGCGAAATCAAGCTCACCGCCGAGGACCCGTTCAAAATCCGCACGCTGGCTGAAATCGTCATGGGCAAACTCGCCAAGCGGAACATCAGCTTGAAAAGCGTGGAGAAAACCGAGCCGGACATCTCGCCGCTCGGCCACGCGCGCCAGAGCATCAAAATCAAGCAGGGCATCGAGCAGACCGCCGCCAAACAAATCACCGGCTTCATCCGCGACGGCAAATTCAAAGTGACGACACAGATTCAAGGCGACGCCATCCGCGTGACCGGCAAAAGCCGCGATGAATTGCAAACCATCATCGCCGCCGTGCGCGCGAAAGAATTTCCGGTGGCCGTGCAGTTTGTGAATTTCAGGGAATAATATTGCCCGTCCGAAAATGTTCGTATTCCCAAACGGCATGTTTCCTGAAAAACGCCCTGCAAGGTAAAAATCGCCAGACGCATCGACATTCATGTCAAATATCCCAAAAGTTAGAGACGACGATGGTTGCTTGATCCAAAGCAGATTTGCGCTGGGATCAAATTTTGCAACGAAGAAACTTTTATTGGTGATTTGAATTCCATCGATATAGCAATTCATATTGACATTGGCACATAGTCTGATAAGGTCAGAGGCATGA
>CAYMCQ010000051.1:0-30113 GCA_964389025.1 uncultured Verrucomicrobiota bacterium | reverse complement strand
CCTAGAACTATTGACACTTCCCTGACCAACAACTAATGACACTTGCCCGTTCATCCGTGGTTAAAATGCATCTTCCCGATCTCATCGAAATCGTTCCGCTGGAAAAACCGGTGCGCGCTGAAATCACCGTGCCGGGCTCCAAGAGCATCACGAACCGCGCGCTGATTCTCGCGGCGCTGGCTGAGGGCGAAGTCACGCTCGAAGGCGCGCTTTGGAGCGAAGACACACAGGTGATGGTGGATTGCCTGCAAAAACTTGGTTTTGAAATCAAAGTTGCGCCTGACCCGAATGAATTTTGCAATCGCACCATCACGGTCAAAGGTCTCGGCGGAAAAATTCTCCCGCGAGGCGGGACGGGCACGACGGAAAAGCCGCTTGAACTGTTCGTCGGGAACGCGGGGACTGCGGCGCGATTTTTGTCCGCGCTGGTTTGTTTGGGCGACGGCGTTTATCGCCTGCACGGAATTCCGCGAATGCACGAACGCCCGCAAGCGGCGTTGTTCAAGGCGTTGCGCGAGCTTGGCTATCGTGTCGAAGCGGAAAACGGAAATGAAAAGTTGCCGGCGAGGATTTTTGGCCACGAATCTTTTTCTTACCGAAAACGAATTGTCGAACCTTTCGTTCCGAAATATCAGGAAATGCTAACCAGCGAAAAGCCGCGCTCATGCAAAGTAAGCGTCGAAGAAAGTTCGCAATTCGCCTCGGCGCTGATGTTGTGCGAGAAAGTTGGTGGATGGAAAATTGAAGTCGTCGGTGAAAACGCCGAGGAATCGCCTTACGTGGCGATGACGGCGAAACTCATTCAAGTGTTTCCGAGTCACGGCGGGAAATTTCAAGTCGAGCCAGATACAAGCAGCGGGAGTTATTTTCTAGCTGCAGGAATGCTGGCGCAAGACTGCGGCCCGAGATATTTGGAATATTCTGAAGCGTTAGGGATGGAAGTAGAGACACATCAACTGAGCCGAGTCGAGGTCGCACATTGGCCGAACTCTGGTTGGCAGGCGGATGAGCGATTTAGGGATTATTTGGTTTTGGGAGCTGGAGCGCGAGAGATTCACGAGCTTGAAAAGAAAGGCGAGCGAGCGACTAAAGACTTGCTTCATCAGTTGGAAAGGCTTTGCGCGAAGGCAACAATTTCAAGACAGGCGGATTTGGGAGATAGCATTATGACGGCGATCGTTTGGTGCGCCGACAAGGATGCGAGATTTTTTTTACGTGGCGCTGCTCTTCATTTTGTTGACCTTGGTCGCCTTCGCCTCCAGGAATGCGAGCGCGTCGTCGCGTTGCGGACGGAGTTGACCAAGTGCGGCGCGAAAGTCATCGAAGAAGGCGACACGCTGACGGTTTATCCCTCAAAACTTCACGGCGCGGAGATCGAAACCTACAACGACCATCGCATGGCGATGTGTTTTGCGATTCTGGGATTGAAAGTTCCGGGAATAAAAATCAAGAATCCGTCGTGCGTGAAGAAAACGTTCCCGAATTTTTTCCAAAAGCTGGCGGCAGAACCGCCGCACGGCTTGGGCGCGACGATTTGGGAAATTAAGAACGGGAAACGGATTCGAAAATTGGAAATGGATGAGTTATTTGCGGATTAAGATTACGATTAAGAGAAAGATTAAGATTTCGCGGCCCGAACTTGAAACTGAAAACTGAAAACTGAAAACTTGAAACATCCCCTTGTCATCGCCATTGACGGCACGAGCGCGAGCGGCAAGAGCACCAACGCCAAGCTGGTCGCCAAGGCGCTGGGCTTTGTCTATGTGGACACCGGCGCGATGTATCGGACGCTGGCGTGGCATTGCCTGAAAAAGCGGATTGATCTGCACGACGCCAAAGCCGTCGCCGCAGCGTGCCGTCGCTGGAAAACTTCGCTGGCCTGCGTGGGTGGGCATGTGCGTCTGCTCGTGGACGGATTTTTTCCCGAAAAGGAAATCCGCACGGCAGAAGTGAGCGTGGCGACTTCGATGGTGGCCGTGGTTCCAAAAGTGCGGCAGTGGATGAAAAAAACGCAGCGCGAGTGCATTCAATTTGGCAATCTCGTCATGGAAGGCCGCGACATCGGCACGAATGTTTTTCCGGAAACCGACTTCAAATATTATCTCGACGCGCATTTGGAGGAACGAACCAAACGCCGCGCCGCAGAGGGCGTGAATGAAAATCTGGCCGCGCGCGACCAGCGAGACAGCCAGCGCGCGGCGGCACCGTTGATGGTGGCGCTGGGCGCTGTGGTCATCAACAACTCGCAGATGACGACGGAACAGACAAGCGGGTTGATCCTGTCGGACTTCCGAAAACGTGCGGCGGCGATGGGAGTTGCCGTGCCCGCGCCGGAGAAAAAATCGCAAGCATCAGAAATGAAATGACCTCGAAATCAGAACACCCCGTTTGCTGCAAGCAGCGAGGTTTTGGAGTGCGCCAGCCCTATGGCGCTTTCGGGAGCGGCCTCGAAATTCAAAAGCGGCAGAGGACTGCCGCAGTCCAAGACGCTTTCGCGTTCATCAACGCAGCATGAACCTGAGCTATTGGATCGGCTGGACGTGTTGCCGTTGCGTGTTCGCGACTTATTTCCGCTGGCGCGCGTTCAATGCGGAGCGGGTTCCGTTGCAAGGACCGGTGATCCTCGCCGGAAACCATGCGAGCTACCTTGACCCGCCGCTGATAGGCAGCAGCCTGCATCGGGAAATCAATTATCTCGCGCGCGAAAACCTGTTCAGTCTGCCAGTGTTCAACCAGATTCTGCGAAGCTGGAACTGCGTCCCCGTTGACCGCGATGGCGGCGGCGCAGCTGGATTGAAGGCCATCCTCGACCGGCTGTTGAAAGGCGGCGGCATCATTTTATTTCCCGAAGGAACGCGGTCGCGGGACGGGAATTTGAAAGCGGCGCGGTCGGGAATCGGGTTGACGGTCATCAAGTCCGCTGCGCCCGTGGTGCCGGTGCGGACGTTCGGGACGTTCGAAGCGTGGGGGCCGCACATGAAATTTCCGCGACCAAAAAAATTGTTCGTGAAATTCGGCGAGCCGATGCACTTCAAACAACTTCGCGAGGAAGCGAAAACCTGTTCCAAGCCGAGGCTCAAAGAGATTTATCAGGAAGTGGCAGACCAGATCATGACCGAAATCGCGAGGCTTCAGCCGAGGGAAGATTGACTATCACCCCTTTTTCTTTGGCTCCAGCGGAATTGTCTCAAACAAAATCTCGCGCAGCAGATCGCTCAAGCCGTAAAAGTGATCGAAGTGATCCTGGTCGTCATGCCGGCGTAGCCGAGGACGTGGAAATTTCCCTTGTCGGCGTGCCGCGGATGCGGAAACGGCGCAGACTGGAGTTGCGTGACGATTAATTCGCCGAGCGCGGCGTAGCGCGCGGAAAAATCTTCGCCGCGAGCGCTGAAGCCGGGCAACGCAACCGGCAGAAGAAGAATGGATTGAAGAATTTTTCTGGGATGGAAGTGCTGCATGGCGGCTGGACGGAAGGTGAACATGCAGGAAATTTGTTGTCACGAAAATTTCCGGTTTGGTTTTTGGGCATGGCAAAATTTCTTCAAGTTTGGCGAAAGTTAAGTTGATTCGGCGGCGCAATTTCCTATTCTTGCGGCAAGCTAGTTGCTTGAAAAGGCGCTGTTACCGCTTGTTTTGACGGAAAATATGCCGAACACACTGACACAAGGTGAGGAAGCTCAATTGGCGCAAACCATTGAGATGTTCGAGGTCATTACCCAATCGCAGCCGCACGATTATCAGTCGCTCGAAATTTTGAAAGAGGCGTATCATAAACTTGGCCGCGAAAAAGATCTCGTCAGCACGTCCAAGCGCATCGCCAAGGCCTACGTTGATCTCGGGCAGCTTTCTTCCGCGATTTTGGAATACGAGACGATCCTCCAGCGTTTTCCCGATGACCCCGAAGTTCGCGCGGCGCTCGGCGCGATCGAGAACAAAGCTAACAATGTCGCTACGCCGGCGATTCCCCTAGCCGAAACTGCCGCGTCGAAACCGGCTCCGGCGGTCAACAGCGTCAAGACCAAGAAGGCCGAGAAAGTTGTCTCAAAGGTTGATGATGGCCGCGCCACGATGCATAAGATTTTCGTGGACGGAAAAATCATTTCGGCGGGCGATTTTGATCTGTGCTGGCCGGCGCAGGATTTGTCCGCACCGCCCAGCGGAGTCATCGATCCATTCGTCCAGGTTTTGGCGGACAAGGGAATCATTCCAGCAGAGAAGACGCTGAAAATTCTTTGCGACAAATCGCGCCTCGCGTTTTTGCCGCTGGAAAAATACGACATTGACATGGACCTGACGCGCAAATTTCCCGCCGAAACCTGCCAGCGCTGGTGTGTGCTGCCGTTCGACCGCATGAGCAAATCCATTCTTGTCGCCACGGCGAACCCTTTCAACCAGCAGGCGGCCAAGGAACTGGCCGAGGCGACGCAGTTCCGCATTGTCTGGTATCTCGCGCCGCCCGCCGACCTGTTGGGCAACCTTCGAAAGGCATTCCGGTAAGATTATGCCCGCGCCCAAATCATTTGGAGAACGCATAGCCGACGCGCTCGTCGAAGACGGTTTGCTGTCGGTCAACCAGGTCGAGGAGCTTCTCGAACAGCAGAAAAAAGAAGGCACGCGACTGCTCAAGCTTGTTCTTGAAAAATCTTACGTCAGCGATCAGGACCTGTCGGTTTCGATGGGGCGTGTATTGAACACTCCGCCCGTCAATCTCGCGCGCATCAGCATCCCGCTCGACATCGCCGACCTGCTCCCGCGCGAAGTCGCGAACAACCACAAAGTCGTTCCTGTCTCGCGGCTCGACAACAGACTCTTTCTGGCCATGGCCGACCCGCTCAACGTGCTGGCCATTGACGACGTCAAGCGCATCACGAAATTGGAAATCTCGCCGATGATCGCCTCCGAGAAGGCTATTCTCGACAAGCTGAACAACATTGAAGCCGCAAAAAGCGGAAGCATGGAAGACATTCTCCTCGATGCGCAAAAGAAAGGCGACGAGGCGGATGCTGAAAATCTTGAAGTCGCCAAGGAGTCGATGGAGGAAGTCAACCTCGATCAACTCGCCGCTTCGAGCGAAGAAGCGCCGATCATCAAGCTGGCCAACCTCATTCTCGTCCAGGCCATCAAAGACCGCGCGAGCGACATCCATGTCGAGCCTTTCGAAAAAACAATCCGCCTTCGCTACCGGGTTGATGGTTCGCTGCTGGACGTGACGCCGCCGCCGAAGCAGATGCAACTGGCGCTCGTCTCGCGTTTCAAAATCATGAGCAGCCTCGACATCGCCGAGCGACGTTTGCCACAGGATGGACGCCTGCGCGTGAAGGTCGGCGGCAAAGATTACGACTTGCGCATCTCGCTCATGCCGACGGTTCATGGCGAAAAGGTCGTTCTGCGTATTCTCGACAAGAGCAATTTGTCTGCGAGCGTTGACAAACTCGGCCTGGACGCCGACACGTTCCAGCAGGTCAAAACTGCTATTGACGCGCCTCACGGATTGATCCTCGTGACTGGGCCGACGGGTTCGGGAAAGACGACAACGCTCTACTCCGCGCTAAACGAACTCAACAACCCCATTTACAACATCGTCACCGTCGAAGACCCCGTCGAATTCCAAGTGCCCGGCATCAACCAGGTGCCGACCAAAAAGGAAATCGGCCTCACGTTCGCGAATGCGCTTCGCTCCATTTTGCGCCAGGATCCGGACATCATCATGATCGGTGAAATCCGCGACACGGAGACCGCCGAGATCGCCATTGAGGCCGCGCTCACCGGCCATCAAGTCCTCAGCACGATGCACTGCAACGACGCGCCCGGTGCAATTGCGCGCCTTGACGACATGGGCATCGCGCCGTTTTTGATCTCCTCATCCGTCATCCTTGCGTGCGCGCAACGTCTCATGCGCCGCATCTGCTCGCACTGCAAAGAGCCGGTCAATTATCCCGCGAAAATGTTTTCAGACCTGAACATTGACCCGAGCATCTTCGACGGCGTCACGCTGTATCGCGGGCGCGGTTGCGACCGCTGCAAAGGTTCCGGTTATTCGGGTCGGCTTGCGATCATCGAAGCGATGACCATCAGCGATGAGATCCGCAAACTCATCATCGCCCGCGCCAGCACGCGCGAGATGGGCAAAGTAGCCATCGGCCAGGGAATGCGCACGCTGCGAATGGTTGCCCTCGACCGTGTGCGCGAAGGCGTCTCCACACTTGAACAGGTGCTGGTGCTGACCTCGGCGCATTGATTTGTAGCGGCGCTCTGCGAGCATCGCCGCTTAATTTCCATTTCAAATTGGCGGCGGTCACAGACTGCCGCTACAATGACGCCCATGCTCGAACTGGAACAAGCATTGGAAAAAATTCTGTCCGCAGTCCCGCCCGCTCTCAGCGAACTTGCCGCGCTCAATCAGGCTCACGAACGCATTTCCGCCGAACAAATAATTTCGCCGGTTGATCTGCCGCCTTTCGACAACTCCGCGATGGACGGCTACGCCGTGCGCTCTGCGGACTTGAAGACTGCGAGCGCGGACAAACCGGTTCGGCTAAAATGGATCGGAAAAGTTGCCGCTGGTTCGACTTTCGACGGCGAAGTTCAGCCCGGGACTTGCGCGCGGATTTTCACCGGCTCGCCGTTGCCACGCGGCGCGGATGCCGTCGTCATGCAGGAAGACACGCAGGTCGAGTCATCGGAAAACATCTTGTTTTTGGACTCAGTCAAACCGTGGGAAAACATCCGTCTGCGCGGCGAAGACGTGAAACGCGGCGGCATGCTGGTTGACGCCGGCTGCAAATTGAGCGCCGGACAAATCAGTCTGCTCGGCGCTGTGGGAGTCGGTGAACTGAAAGTCGGCGTTCAACCCGTGGTCGGTTTGCTTGCCACCGGCTCGGAACTTTTGGAGCCTCCGCAAACCCTCGCTCCCGGGAAAATTTTTGAAAGCAATCGGGCGATGCTGTCGGCGCTTGCTGCGCGCGCTGGCGCGAAGACAAAAGTTTTTCCGCTTGTGCCGGATGCACTCGACGCCACGAGCGCCGCATTGGAAAAGGCTTTTTCCGAATGCGACATCGTCATCACCTCCGGTGGGGTTTCGGTCGGTGAAATGGATTTTGTGAAGGCCGCGTTCGAATCGCTCGGCGGGAAGATGGAGTTCTGGAAAGTCGCGATTCGTCCGGGCAAGCCGTTTGTGTTTGGGCGGTGGCGGGAGAAGTTTTTGTTCGGCTTGCCGGGCAATCCCGTTTCCGCGTTTGTGACGTTCGTTTTGCTGGCGCGCCCGGCGATTCTTCGCTGGCAGGGCGCGTCCCGCCACGGCGGGATGGCACGGGCTTCTCATCCAGGAGTTCTCGCGGAAGATTTTGTGAATCGCGACCAGCGTCGGCCGCATTTCGTGAGGGTGATTGTTGATGAGCAGGGAAAAATTCGCTCCGCAGGCGTGCAGGCCTCGCACGCGTTGAGTTCGCTGGCTGCGGCAAATGGACTGCTTGAAATTGCGCCGGGTGCAGTCTTGGCTGCTGGAAAAATTGTTTCGGTGGCGCGAATTGATTTCTAAAAATCAAAACCGTCGTCTCGGTGGAACGTAGCCTGGCAGCGGCTCTTTGGCTTGGGGCTGCGACGGCTGGTAGGCTGAAGGTTGTGCGGTCGGCTGGGGCGACAAAGCAGGAGTCGCTGCCGCGCTGGGCCGCAAGCCGGGGTTTGCCGCGGGCGTCGAAAAGCTGTTAAGCATTTTGCCGAAGCCCGACGGCGACGGGCCGGAATTACCGCCCAACGATGCCGAAGGGCTGGAGCCGGGCGACCGCGCGTCGAGCATCTGCCGGAATTCGTTCACGTGCGCCTGTTGGAAGCGAGCCTGGCTCGGCGAACTCGCCGGCGGATTGAACAGGTCGGGAAAAAGCGACGCGCTCGAAGGCGCCGCGCTGCGCGGGTCGGTGGAATTTTTCAGAAACGAATTCGCCTGTGCCGCGCCGTTGCGGTTTTCTGAACCCGAGGCAAGGAGTGGGTTGGAATCGTTGCGATAATCAAGTTCGGCTTTGGCGCGATTGGTCGCGGCGCTGCGCTCATTTTGCAACTGCTTCAAATAAAGTTTTCCCAGCGGCGAGCCCGAAGTTTGCTTGTCAGCATCCAAGCCCTGCAAGTTCAACAAATCGTCGAGGGTCGAGCCTTTGGAGGGATCATCCGCGTTCATGATCATGAGATACCTCATCTGTTCGAGCTGTTCCCTGCGGCGTTTCGCGGCGGGAGATTCCGTGTTGCGGCTGGATGGCGCGGGTGCAACCGCCACGCCGGTCAACGAACCCGGTTCGAAGCCGAACGATTTCGTCGCGCCGCTTCGCAACTGTTTTTCCAGCATTTTGTCCTTCCACGTTTTTGAAACCGGCTGGAGCAGATCCGTCGAGGACGTGGTGCTTGCTGTGGTGTCGGCAGGCAGGGATTGCTGCGCAGAGACGTGTGCCACGAAAACCAGCGCGACGGCAGCGGCGGGAAAAATTTTCCAAATGTTGCGTGGCATTTCGATACTCATGCGTAGTCAACCGTAGCTGAAACTTGCCGTTCCGTCAAAAGCTCAATTTGCCGGGTTCACGCCTCCTCCGAATCCGTTCCAACAAAAAATTTGCTGCCAACATCCATGCAAATCCCGCGTTTGGCGGTCGAAACAAAATCCAGCATCGTCTGCGCGGCGGGGCTGGTGAATTGTTTCCGCGCTTCGGCGATGGCTGCCCGCAAACGCATCCCGGTGCGGAACAATTTGCGGTAAAGCCGCTTCAATTCTGCACGCTGCTCCGCATTGAATCCGGCGCGCCGCAGTCCCAGCACGTTCAAGCCGCAAATGCCGTTGTCGCCGCGCGCGACCGTGTAGGGCGGCAGGTCTTTGCTTATCGCCGCGCCGCCCTGCATCAACGCCACCGTGCCGACGCGCACAAACTGGTGAACGAGGCAATTCCCGGAAAGGAACGCGCGATCCGCGACAACGACGTGACCGCCGAGGAGCGCGCCGTTGGCCATGATGACGTGATTGCCGATGGAGCAGTTGTGGCCGACGTGGCAGTTGACCATCAAATAATTGTTCGAGCCGATGACCGTGGCTTCCGAAGCGATGGCAGAGCGATGAATCGTGACCTGTTCGCGGAAGATGTTGTTGTCGCCAATCCGCAGTTGCGTGACCTCGTTTCTGTATTTCAAATCCTGCGGAGCGTCGCCAATCTTGCAGCCGGCGTGGAATTTATTGTTCGCGCCGATGAGGGTGTCGCCCATGAGAATGACGTGCGAGCCAATGACACAATCCTTGCCGATGACCACGCCGGTTTCGATGACGGCGTATGGCCCGACCTTCACGGACTCGTGAAGTTCCGCTTTTGGATGAATGATCGCTGTTGGATGAATCATTCGGTGGATTCAACCGAATCCTGCAAAGCCAATAGCTGAAATCCGCCGCGCCTCAAGAATAAAAATGACCAAGTTCGCGCAATGACGCCCAGTCCTTTTCCCGCTCCTTGGTTTTCCGGCCAAGAATCACATGGTCGAGCACTTCGATTTTCAACAGTTTGGCCGCGCGGATCAAATCCCGCGTCACCTTGATGTCCGCCTCGGATGGCGATGGGTCTCCGCTGGGATGGTTGTGGACGATGATGATGGCGGCGGCATTGGCTGCGATGGCGGGCTTCAAAACCTGTCGCGGATCGAACAGAATCGTGTCCACCGTGCCTTGCGCGAGATCGTCAATCCGGATCAGCCGCCGTCGCACGTTGAGCAGCAAAACCTGCAAAGTCTCCTCGCCACGCAACCGGTTCTTGGCCCTCAACAAAGCCACCACCGCTTCCGGCGTGTCGAGCACGGGCGATTCCTCCGGCAATTCTTTTGCCATTCGCTGTGCCAGTTCAAACGCCGCGATGAGCGTCACAGCCTTGTCGCGCCCGATGCCCTTGATTTTGCGCAAGTCATCCACCGTTGCCATTGCCAGAGCGTGCAACGAGTTGCCATAGGCTTTGATGAGAAAACTCCCGACATCAACGGCATTCATCCCTTTCAATCCCGTGCGTAAAAGAATGGCGATGAGTTCGGCGTGGCTCAATGCATCCGGCCCTTTGGCCGCAAGCCGTTCGCGCGGACGCTCTGTGTCCGGCATGTCCTTCATGCGCAAGCTTTGGGTCATGCGCGAGTTGTAGCGAAACAGCGGAAGAAGGCGAATAAAAAAATGAACGGCACATAAATGAGCGCCACGGCTTGGAGTCCCGCCTTTTGGCGGTCTGGAGGGATGAATTCCAGTTCACGCGAAATTTTCTCGAACCGACTGAAGGCGGAACTCCAAGCAATTTGCGAGTTGAGCGAACAGACTGATTTTCCTACGCTCGCATCAATGGATTCCCCGGCGAACAAAATGGAAACCAAACCGCTGAGTCTTGCGAAAGGTTTTTTGTATCTGCTGGCGGCGGTCGCCTCGTTCACTCTGGCGTATTCGTTCAACGCCTTGAGTTTTCTCATCGTCGTTTATCTCTACTGCCTGATTTCTCTGGCGCGGGTGGAGACGGGCCGGCAGGCGTTTTATTTTGGGTTGGCCGTCGGGATGCTGGCCTATCCAATACAACTCATCTGCTTTTACACAATCTTCGGCCCGGCGGCGATTGCGCTTTGGTTCGTGCTGGCATTCTGGCTGGGGCTGTTCGTGATGTTGTCGCGGCTTTGTCTCGTAAATTTCAAATTGCCGTGGGCGGCGATGCTCATTCCGTTTCTCTGGACAGGGCTGGAATATTTTCGGAGCGAACTTTATTGCCTGCGGTTTTCGTGGTTGAATGTTGGTTATGCATTTTCCTCCTGGCCAATAGTCCGTTTTGAAACCTACGGCATGTATTTTATAGGATTTCTTTTGGTGTTCTATCGGGCTCTTTTTTTGGCTTTTGATAAACTTACAGCAATTGTTCTGTTTATTGTTTCTCTTATTTTTGTGGTCGGATTTTGGCTCCCCAGCCTCGCCACGTCGAGATCCAAACCAAGCACAACGATTCGTGTGGCAGGTATCCAGTTGGAATTTCAGGACACGGAAACAATCATGACTGCGCTTGACACCTTAGTTGAGAAAAATCCCAACGCCGAACTACTTGTGTTGAGCGAATACACTCTTGGAGGATTGCCGCCGCAGGAAATGAAAAACTGGTGCCGCGACCACCAGAAATTTCTTATCGTTGGCGGGAAGGAAGACGCACCAAACAATGATTTTTACAACACCGCGTTCGTCATCAGCACAAACGGCGAGGTGGTTTTCAAACAGGCCAAGAGTGTGCCAATCCAGTTCTTCAAAGACGGTCTTCCCGCGCCGGAACAAAAGTTGTGGGAATCGCCGTGGGGCAAGATCGGCATTTGCATTTGCTACGACTTGAGCTACACGCGCGTTACGGATGAACTTGTGCGGCAGGGCGCACAGATGCTTATCGTTCCGACGATGGATGTGGCGGATTGGGGTCGTCGTCAGCATGAACTGCACGCGCGCGTAGCGCCGGTGCGGGCGGCGGAATACGGAATTCCTATTTTTCGACTCGCGAGTTCGGGGATTTCGCAGGGCGTGAATGAATTCGGATGGGTGCGCGCCACCGCGCCTTTTCCCGGTGACGGCGAAATGATTTTCTTTGGAGCAAATCTGGACCGCAAAGGCTCGCTGCCGTTGGATAGAATTCTTGCGCCATTTTGTGTTTTCGTCTCCGTGCTTGTCATCATTGTTTTGACAGCGCAATCGTTGCGACGAAAATCTCCCAAGAAAATTTCATGTTGAAAACTTTTCTCCACTGGCTGGTTCGATAACTCTACGGCTTTCGCGCGTTCGTCAGCTTTTTGGAATTTCCACCCGCACGAATTCACCCTGCCGGATTTTATCCAGCGCAGTTTGCACCAGCCGCGCTTGCCTTTTCAAGGTTGGCCAGTGGTTCATGGACAAAAGCAGGATGGCGATTTTCCGGCCTCTGAGATTTTGTTGATACTGCAAGTTGCGGTCGCTGGTGAGAAACAGATCGAACTCCGGTTCGGCCAAGGTGAGAAGTTTTCCATTTTTAAAACCGCCCCAGCCTTTTTGCTGCGCTGTGATGAAGGTGTGCCCGGTCAGCAGGCGCGCGAGTTTGAGTGGCACGCACTCGTCAACAAGCACCGTCACCTTCGCGCCCTTTCGAGTGTCAACTCTTGTGCGCCCATGAGAACCGCCACCGCCGCGTCACGAGTCACGGTCGGAAAATTTTCCAGGAATTCGTCAAGCGAACAGTCGCTTTCCAAATGCTCAAACAGCGACGCCACCGGCACGCGCGTGCCGCGAAACACCGGCTCGCCACCGAGAATCTCCGGGTCGGCCACGATGTAATTGCCCAACGCAACGTGCATTGGCTGCTTGATAACATTTGTTTTCATGGTTTTCTTTTACCACGTTTCGCGCTTGATTGCCATGCTAAAACTATTCCCGGAAATGACGGTTGAGGCTTCAGCGGCGTTTCCATAATCTCCATGCAATGCTATTGCGAAAATTTTCAAAAAGATCTTCCGCATGAAATCATTTCTCCACTGGCTGGCTCGTTTGCTTTACGGCTTTCGCGCGTTCAACGTGGACGCGCTGAAAACGCCCGGGCCGGTGTTGCTGTTGCCGAACCATTTGTCGTGGATTGATTGGGTGTTCATAGGCGTCTGCCTTGATGACGACTGGAAGTTCGTGGTTTCGCGGGAGAGCGCGGAGACGAGCTGGCTGCACAAAAAAATCATGATCAACCACCGCACGTTCCCGGTGGATATGAACTCGCCTTACGCCGTCCGGCACATGGCGGAGTTTTTGCGAAAGGGCGGACGGCTCGTGCTTTTTCCCGAAGGCCGGATGTCGCGCACCGGGTCGCTCATGCGGCTGTTCGACGGCACGGGCTTTCTGCTGCACAAGACGAACGCGAAAGTCATCACGGCATATCTGCGCGGCGCGGGTCGAGTGCCGTTCTCGCCAAATCCGAACTGGAAAAAATTCTTCCAGCCCGTGACCGCGCATTTCAGCGGCGTGCTCACGCCGCCGCATCTGGAACACGTCTCGACGAGCGAAGCGCGCGCGACACTGACGGACTGGTTGTATCAGCGAATGATCAATCAGCAGTTCGAAGTCGAAATGGAATTCGGCGCGGGCACGGTGCTGGAAGCAATCGTCGCCAGCGCGCGGCAACGACCGAAGCAAATCGCCCTGCAGGACGTGACGATGAAGACGGTGACGAACCGGCGATTGCTCGTCGGCGCGAGCCTGCTGGCTGGGCAGTGGCGGAAAAAGTTTGGCGAAGGCGGGCAACGCATCGGCGTTATGCTGCCAAATGTGAATGCAACGCCGGTCACGATTTTGAGTCTGTGGGCGGCGAACAAAATCCCAGCGGTGTTGAATTACACGAGCGGTGTCGCAACGATGCTCGTGTGCGCTCAACTGGCGGGGTTAGAGCACGTCATCACGTCGCAAAAATTCCTTGAGGGCGCAAAACTGGACGTTGAACCGTTCAAGGCTGCGGGCATTAAGATTGTTCTGCTCGAAGACGTGCGAGAGGCGATTTCTGGCTGGGAAAAGTTTCGCGCTGCATCGCGTGTCAAATTCAATTGGCGATCGGCAATAGGCAATAGGCAATCCACCGAAGCAACCGCCGTCATCCTGTTCACCAGCGGCTCAGAAGCCGCGCCGAAGGGCGTTGAACTGACGCACAAAAATCTTTTGGCAAACATCCATCAAATGCTGGCGGTCATTGATCTCGTGGACACGGACAGATTCTTCAACGCGATGCCGTTATTCCACAGTTTCGGGCTGACCGTCGGCACATTGCTGCCGCTGGTGCGCGGGATTTTTACCTTCATTTATCTTTCGCCGCTGCATTACAGGATCGTCCCGGCGGCGTTCTACAATCTGAATTGCACGGTGATGTTCGGCACAAACACGTTCCTCAATGGTTACGCGCGCAAGGCGAATCCCTACGACTTTCGCTCGCTGCGATATCTGTTCGCTGGAGCGGAAAAGTTGCAGGAAGCGACGTCGCGTGTGTGGAGCGAGAAATTCGGCGTCCGTGTGATCGAGGGCTACGGCGCGACGGAATGCAGCCCGTGCGTGACCGCAAACACGCCAATCCGTCCGCGCGTCGGTTCGGCGGGAAAATTTTTGCCAGGGATCGAATGGAAACTGGAGGCGGTGGAAGGCGTGAGCGAAGGCGGGCGGTTGCTGGTGCGCGGATCCAATGTGATGCGCGGCTATCTGAATCCTGACGTGAACGCGAAATTCAAGTCGCTCAACGGCTGGTATGACACCGGCGACATCGCGCGCGTGGACAAGGAGGGTTTTCTTTTTATTCTCGGCCGGCTGAAACGCTTCGCGAAAGTCAGCGGCGAGATGGTCAGCTTGACGGCGGTTGAAGACGCGCTGGCCGGGGCGTTTCCGCAGTTCGACCTGCGTTTTTCCATCGCTGTCATCGCCCGGCAGGATTCTGAAAAAGGTGAAAAACTCATCGCGGTGACAAACGAAGCGCGGTTGCAGCTCGATGAAGTGCGCGCGGCGATTCGCGCGAAAGGCTTGAGCAACATTTCCGCGCCGCGTGAGTTGAAAGTGGTGCGTGAGATTCCGAAGCTCGGCACGGGCAAGGTGAATTATCGTGAGTTGGAGAAGATGGTTTAAGCCACAGATTGACACAGATGACCATAGATTCTCCGAATCGAAAACGTATATTAATCGCCTGTCTAATCTTTATCGGGATTCTGCCGTATGAGTTGAATGGTTTTTACAATCCATGGTTACAGTATTCGCCGGGGCAATTTTGGACGGCACAAATCTTGGCTTGGGTTTTTCTGCCGGTAGTCATCTACGCCATCGGAATCAGGCACAAACTTTTCACGAACCGAGATCTCGGATTTCATCATTCTGTGGCTGGAAAACAAAACCTCGCACTTTTTTTGGTTTCGCTCGTAGCTGTGACTCTGATTCTTCGCGCTCTGTTTGTAGCGGCAATTTTAGGACGCCAGATTCTTTTTCCCATCAACTATGGAGCAGTAGATTTCAGCTATAAAAACCTTATCCCAACGAACGGTCTTCCGCGTGTTTCGGCACTTTTATTTTTTTCTCTGTCAGCAGGCATTGTCGAAGAAATGATTTATCGCGGCATGTTCAAACGGTTGTTCGATGACAATGAAAGTGGCAATGCGCTGTTTGTAATTATTTCTTCCTCGGTTTTTGCTTCTGTTCACTGGGAAGGCGGCGTTCAAGGTTTGTTCCTTGCGTTTTCGTATGGAATAGTTGCATCGCTGGCTTATGCAATTTTGAAAAACATCTGGCCGTTTATTCTCGGTCACGCCTTGAACGACCTACTGTGGTTGATGGATCCCAAATGAAATCAGCAGAACTTTCAGCCGCCAAAACCGAGCAGTTGCAAATCCGCATTTACGGCGACGCCTCGCTGCCGACTTTGATTTATCTGCCGGGCATTCATGGGGACTGGACGCTTGTGGCTGGATTCCGCAAAGCCATCGGTGACCGCGTTCGTTTTGTCGAGTTCACTTATTCGCGCGCCACGGATTTGTCGTTGGAGGATTATGCTGCGGGAATTGAATCGGCGTTGAAAGGAAATGGAATCGAAAGCGGCTGGTTGCTTGGTGAATCGTTCGGGTCGCAAATTGTCTGGCCGCTGGTTGCGAGAAAAAAATTCAAAGTCGAAGGAATTGTTTTTGCGGGCGGCTTTGGCCGGCATCCGATAGTGTGGGTTGTCTGGCTCGTCCGGCAACTGTCCCGGCCGATTTCGTTCCGCGTTTTGCGTCCGTTCTTTTTCCTGTATCGGCTTTATTCCCACATTCGTTATCGAAACGACTCCGTCATGTTGGACGCCGTCCGGGAATTCGTCGCGTGGCGAAGCGAGCAAAGTTTGCGGGCGGCAAAGCACCGGCTGAAATTGATTTTGCAGAATGATCCGGTTGCGATTGCCCAGTCAATCAAGGTGCCGGTTCATTCCGTCGCAGGATTCATTGATCCAATTGTGCCGTGGTGTGGCGCGCGCCG
This sequence comes from uncultured Verrucomicrobiota bacterium, assembly GCA_964389025.1. Lineage (GTDB taxonomy): Bacteria > Verrucomicrobiota > Verrucomicrobiia > Limisphaerales > CAYMCQ01 > CAYMCQ01. The sequence continues at coordinate 14,113 of CAYMCQ010000051.1, read as the reverse complement.
GTGGTTCAGAAAAAATTGCCCGACTTTCGGTGAGAGCAAAATCTTTTGGCCGGCAGATCATCATGTGCTCGGAACGGCTGCGGAAAAATCCGCGGAACAGATTTTGAAGTGGATGACCCGGTAATGAACGGTTCATTCGTCCGCGAGGTTTTGGCTGCGCCAGTCCAAGACTGCTGTCGTGTCATATGAACATCATCTGCTACGGAGAAACAGCTTTTTTCCAAATCGGCACGGTGCGTTTCATTTCGTCAATCAGCCATTGGCACGCCGCAAACGCTTCACCTCGGTGCGGCGCGATGACTTCAACCCACAACGACGGCTCGTTGACTTTCACAACACCAACGCGGTGAACGACGTGGATGGATTCAATCGGCCAGCGCTTTTCGATTTCCTGAAAAATGATTTTGAACTGGTGTTCTGCCATCTTTTGAAACGCCTCGTATTCTATGGCGGAAATCCTTTGATCGCCTTCGCTCCCGCGCACGACGCCGAGAAAATAAATCGCCGCGCCCATGCCGCGGGACATCTGGCGTTGCGCGAGCAGTGCGGATTCGTCAATCGGTTCCGTCGTGAGTGTGAGTTGGCGTTTCACCTGGGCAATTTGCGATTCGAAGTTTGAAAATTGTAGGTCACTCACCCTCCCTGCACTGGCGGAAACAGCGAAACCTCATCGCCGTTTTTCAATTCGTAATTTCTCGGCTGATAATCCACGCCCACGGCAACGAGCATCGCCTTTTCCATGGCAGTCAATTTGGGAAAACGAACGAAGATTTGTTTCAACAAATCGGAAATGGAGCCTCCATCCGGCAAATCTTCGGTGGTTTGCGCGCAGCCGGTCAGGTCTTTGAAGTAGGAATAGAATTGGACGGTGACTTGCATTTTACGAAACGTGATGCGTGATGCGTGATACGTGATTTTCGGATTCACGCATCACGCATCACGTTTCATGTCTTATACATCTCCGGCTTCAGGACGCCCACGAACGGCAGGTTGCGGTATTTTTCCGCGTAGTCCAGGCCGTAGCCGACCACGAACACGTCGGGGATCTCGAAGCCGACGTAGTCCGCCTTCACTTTTTCCACGCGGCGCTCTTTTTTGTCGAGCAGCACGCAGGTCTTGATGCGGCGCGGGCCGAGGAGACAAAGTTTTTCATGGACGCGGCGGATGGTTTTTCCCGTGTCCAAGATGTCGTCCACCAGCAGCACGTCGCGACCACGGACGTCGAGGCGAAGTTCCTTGGTGAACACCAGATTGCCGGACTCCGTCCCTGCGCCGTAGCTGGAAACACCCATGAAATCCAGCCGCAACGGCAACGACAGGTGACGGATCAAGTCGGCGAGGAACATCACCGTGCCGTTGAGCAGGGCGACGACAACCATTTCGCGCCCGGCAAAATCGGTTTCAATCTCACGCGACATTTCGCGCACGCGCTTCTCAATTTGCCGGTCGGTGAGCAGTATGCTCTCGACCTCGTCGCTCCAGCGCGCGGGCACGACGCCGATGGATTTTCGGGATACGGTTAACGCGCGTCGTCTCATGGGTTGGATACTAAAGCACCGCGCCGACTTGCCGAGATTTTTTTGAAATCAGTTTTCCCACTTGTTTGGATTGAAAAAAACTTTTCCGCCGCGCCGAGAACTTTTTTTGAATTTGGATGGTGGCACAGGCGTCTCGCCTGTCGTTTTCGGCGTCTCGCCGAAAACCGTCGTGGAAGTCGGAAATCTTCAACCGTTGTCAGTCCAATCACAGCCAATCTCTCGCGACGAAATTCGGCGGGACGCCGAATTTGACGCGCGGGACGCGCGTGCCACCCATAAATCACCGAGAAACGCAACGGCTCAAATGTGCTTCGAATCATGCTCGTCCTTTGTGTGGTAGCCGGAGTCCTGCCGTTTGAAATTCACCTCGTTTTTTTTGCAATAGGCGTCGAACACGTCGTCCGCGCTCATGCCGAGGACTTGCGCGAGGCTGATGAGAAAATGAAACAAGTCCACGACTTCCACGCGCGCGTTCTGCTCATCGAACTTCTGATACTTGGCCCACCATTTCCACGGCACACTGTCGGTGAGTTCGGCGATTTCCTGCGTCATGGCGCGAGTGTAATTCAACACCCACTTGGTTTTTTCCGCCTCGCTCATGTTTTCGGTGTTGACGCCGATGCGTTTGTTCAGCGCGGTTTGCATCTGCCAGATTTCGCGGAGGTGGTCGGTCTTTTGCATGGGCAAAGGATTTGTGCCGCGAGACGTGGAAGCAAGTCAGAATATTTGCCTGCAGGATTCGTCAAAACTTTGCGCTTTGAACTTGTGCGCCCGAACCCTATAAAAGACCCATGTTGCCAACATTTTTGTCGCAAGGCGGCCCGGTGCTTTGGCTGATTCTGGCCGCGAGCGCCGTGGCGATTGCCGTCGTCATCGAAAGGACGCTTCATTTGCACCGCGCGCAAATCAACTCGATTGAATTTCTCAACGGCGTGCGCAACGTGCTTAAGCGCGACAATGTCGTGGAGGCCATTTCCATCTGCGACGCCACGCCCGGCCCGGTCGCGCGGCTCGTGAAAACCGCGATCCTGAGCCGTGATCAGGGCCGCGAGCGCGTGCGCGAGGCTTTGGAGGAAACCGGACTGGCCGAAGTGCCACGCCTCGAAACGAAATTAAGCGTCCTCGCGACCGTGGCGCAAATCGCACCGCTGCTCGGCCTGCTCGGAACGGTGCTCGGCTTCATGGACATCTTCAAGCAGGTCGAGGCTTCCGGTTTGTCCGCGAACGTGAGCCAGCTTTCCAACGGCATCTGGCGCGCGCTCATCTGCACCGGCTGGGGGTTTGGCGTCGCGATTCCCTGCTACGCGGCTTACAACTACCTCGTCAGCCGCGTCAATGCCATCGTGCTGGACATGGAACGCGCCTCCACTGAAATCCTCAACGTCGTCACCGGCATGCCGAACGGAAAAACAAAATGAGGACACGAATTGCACGAATTATCACGGATGAGGATTTGACAGTGAACAGTCTCCGACAAAATCAATTCGTGCGAATTCGTGAAATTCGTGTCTCAACTCTCCTGCCATGAAATTCCCGCGCAGCGCAAAAATTTTCCGAGGCCAGTTCGACGCCGCGCCGTTCGCCGCAGTTTTTTTTCTGCTCGTGATGTTTCTGCTTTTGAGCTCGCTGATGTATACGCCGGGAGTGAAAATCAAACTACCCACAGCCGCGGATTTGCCGGGAGCGGACGGGCCGACGCTCACCGTGGCCGTGGACGCGAACGGAAGATTTTATTTTGAGAACCAATTGATTTCCGAAGGTGAATTGTCAAAACGACTGGGCGCCGCCGCGAAAAAAACATCGAAGCCGCTGACGCTCATCGTGCAAGCCGATGAAGCCGTGAGAAACGACACGCTGATTCATCTGACTTTGCTCGCGCGCGACGCGGGAATTTACGAAGCGATGCTCGCGACATTGCCGAGGCCGTTCAGCGAAGCTTCGGCCAAAGCTGCGCCATGAACGCCGAAGCGCTTCCGCCTGAAAGTTGGACGGCCCGGCGCTGGATTGGCCTTGCGATGATCATCTTTGCCGCGCAAATCGGCGCGTTTTTTCTGCTGGGTAAAACTCGTTCGCCGGAGAAAAAGAGTTTTCGTCCCGCGCCGGTCTTGATTGCCGCGAGCGCCACGCCGGAAATCACGGCTCTCGAAAATCCCACGCTCTTCGCGCTGCCGAATCAACACGGCTTTTCCGGTTCCGCCTGGTTGAAAGCGCCGGTCACGAAATATCAATCCGCCGACTGGTCGGAACCTCAGCGCTGGCTCGACGTGCGACTTGACGAGCTTGGAACTGCATTTCGGCGATTGATTCCATCAAACCGGTCGCCCGCGCAAATCGCGCAAAAGATCGCGCCGGAATACGCCTTGCCCCGGCTTCCTTCGCCTGACGAGGAATCGAATTCACATTCGACGTTTCGCGTCGAGGGCGAACTGGCAAGTCGTCCACTGCTCTCGCATTTCGACCTTCGCTCGTGGACGAATGCCACTCCACTGACCAACACAGTCGTGCAACTCATCATCAACGCAGCGGGCTTCACTCGCACTGCCACGCTCCTTGCCAGCAGCGGCTACAAGGAGGCGGATGACCATGCGCTCGCGTTGAGCAAAGCCGCGCGTTTCCAGCCGCTCCCGTTTTCGGAGGCAAAAAGCAATCCCGGCAAACTGACTTTGGGACAAATTGTTTTCGAGTGGCAAACGACGACGCCGACTGCGACCAATGCAACGACGAACCCATGAAATCGTAATCGTCCTCGTTCTCGTCCTTCGTCCTCGATTGGAAGTGAAGATTTCGAGGACGAGGACGAGACCGACTTGTAACGATTGAACTCATGTCCGCCGACAAACTCATCCTGCTCTACACGACCGCGACGCTCGGCGCGATTTGCAGCGCAGCCATTTATTCCGAATTTCGCAAGCGCCGCTTCGATCCGACGCAGAGCGCCGACCGCATTTTCCGCTGCCAGAAGTGCGCGTTTGTTTACACGGACGATGCCGACGTGGATTTGTCCCGCTGCCCGCAATGCGGTGGGATGAACGAGGCGATAGAGTTTTAAGCTCCAAATTCCAAGCACCAAGCTCCAGAGAAACTTCAAGCAGCAAACATCAAACGCTGCGACGATGATTTGATTGGAGATTGAAGCTTGGAGTTCTTTATTCCAACCCGCGTTTCAACTCGACCACGTCATGCGGTGCGGCTTCGCGCTGGCCGGCGGGACTGACGGCGATGAACCGCGCCTTCTCGCGAAGCTGCGCGAGGTTTGCTGCGCCGAGATAACCCATGCCGCTTTGGATGCCGCCGATGACTTGCGTCAGCACGCGGTCGAGTGAGCCGGTCAATTCCTTCAACGCTTCAATCCCCTCCGGCGCAAGCTTGCGCGTCGCATCAACTTTTTGGCCGTAACGGGCGGCTGAACCGGCTTTCATCGCGGCGAGACTGCCCATGCCGCGATAATTTTTGTAGAGCTTGCCGCCGATCTCGATGACTTCGCCCGGCGCTTCGGCGCAACCGGCGAACATGCCGCCGCAAATCACCGCGCTGGACAGCGTCAGCGCCTTCACGATGTCGCCGGACTAGGTGATGCCGCCGACGGCGATTATGCTCTCGTTTTTTTTCCGCGCAGCGAGTGATGAAACGTAAAGCGCGGTCAGTTGCGGAATGCCGACGCCCGCGACGATGCGCGTGGTGCAGATGGAGCCAGGCCCTTGCCCGACTTTGATGATGTTCGCGCCACAATCCGAAAGAAATTCAACCCCAGCCGCACTGGTGACGTTGCCAGCCATAATCGGAAGTTTGGGGAATGCGTCGCGGATCATCTTCACTGTGTCGCCGACGCCCCGGCTGAAACCGTGAGCCGTCGAAACAGCGACAACGTCCACGCCGCGCTCAACGAGATTTCCGATGTGCGTTAGAATCCTGTCGCGATCCAGATCGCCGAACGCATTGCGCGTCGCCGAAACCGCCGCGCCGCAGACGAGACGGAAACGGGCATCACGCGCGGGCTTGAATTGCGCGTTGCGTTCGGCGTTGATGCGCTCGATGTCGCTCATCGTGAACAGGCCTTCGAGTTTGTCGCCGTCGTCCACGACGAGCAGCTTGTGGATGCCGGGATGCTCGGTGAAAAATTTGTCTGCGCGCGCAATGGGATTTTCGCCAAGTTCTTTTTTATTGAGCGTGAAAACCTGCGCTCGCGGCGTGAGCGCATCGGCGATTTTCTTTTTTGCATAACGCGGTTTCACGACGGAGCCGGACAAAAGACCGACGAGCTTTCCGCCATCGTCCACGACTGGAAACGTGCTGAACCGGAACTTGCGCTCCTCGATCATCGCCAGCACGTCGCCGATGAGTTGGTCGGGAGTGACTTTGATCGGGTCTTGCAGCAGGCCGTGGACGTGATACTTCACGACGCTGACTTCGTGAAGCTGCTGGCGCTCGGGCATGTTGTAGTGGATGAGGCCGAGGCCGCCGTTGAGCGCCATCGCCGTGGCCATGCGCGACTCGGTCACGGTGTCCATGTCTGACGAAATGATCGGGATGTTGAGTTGCAAACCTTCGGTCAAAGTCGTGTCGAGTTGCGTGTCGCGCGGGAGAATTTCGGAATACTGCGTGGCGAGCGTGACGTCGTCGTAGGTCAGGCCGGCGTTCTGCGCGGGAAAAAATTCCTCGGCAGCCTTGTAGAATCGGGAGTCAATCTTCTCTGAATCGCGCGCCATGTCGGATGATGTTCAAGCTGTGTCGGCTGGGCAAGTTGGATTTGCTTTCATTGCGCGCGCCAGCGTGAGTCCAACCCGGTTCACGGATGCAAACTGCGAGTTTCGGTTCAGGAATTCCCTCACCACGAACATGCTCAGGCCGCAATGGTATCCCATCTGCTTTACAACCATTCAGTATGAGTTTCGCAGCGCAGCACCCGGGACGTCGAAGGCTGAACAATTCACTTGCCGACAGCCGCTTGCATCAAATCCAACGCAGTTTTATCAAAGCCGCTTCATGCCTGCTGGCCTTTGCTTGCGCAGCTTCAACGAGTGGCCTCGCCCAGACTAACTGGACACACATTGGGACACGAACAACCCATGTTGCGCCTATAAGCTCGGCTCCATCAAGAAAGGCGTTGATAGTTCGGAATGCCGCAAACGCGGCGCGGCGCGCCAACCAAAGTAAGATTGCGGCAAGACATCAAATGCCGCAGAGCTTAAATCTGACCGCCTTGAATCGGTCGAATGAAGCGACCGGGAATGAGCTTCGCGCATTGCTCCGGAGTGAAAAAGGTTCGGAAAAAAATTCCGACACTTCGCCGGGCATTCGCGCGGGCTTCGGACGAATCTTCCCCGAGAAGGCCGTTCCTTCGATGCATCCCAACGACCAGAGACTTGAAGACCGAAGCTGGCTTTATGTAAAAATGAGCGTGAAATTTTAGTTACGGCGTCTTTTGCAGCAACGTGTCACGCTGCGCCAGGTTCGGGTCGGCCTTCGGAAAATCCAGATTGTAGTGCAGTCCACGGCTTTCGAGCCGTTGCAACGCGCATTGCACAATCAATTCAGCGACCGTCGCGATGTTGCGCAATTCAAGCAGGTCGCTGGTGACGATGAAGTCCCAATAGTATTCCTGTATCTCCTCCTGCAAGTTCGCGATGCGTTTTTGCGCCCGCTGCAATCGCTTGTTCGTTCGCACGATGCCGACGTAGTCCCACATCAACCGCCGAATCTCATCCCAGTTGTGCGACACGACCACCATTTCATCCGGGTTGCTTGCGTTGCCGGATTGCCACGGCGGGATTTGCACATTGCCTATCGGCAATCGGCTATCGGCTACCGCACAGGCCGCCGCGCGATGCGCGCACACCAGCGCTTCGAGCAACGAATTGCTCGCCAGCCGGTTCGCGCCGTGCAAACCGGTGCAGGCGACTTCTCCCACGGCATAAAGGCCCTTGATTCCAGTTTCACCATCCACGTTCGTCTGCACGCCGCCGCATTGATAATGCGCCGCCGGCACGACTGGAATCGGTTCTTTCGTCATGTCAATTCCGTAGCGCAGGCATGTCTGGTAAATGTTCGGGAAATGTTCCGTGATGAACTGCGCCGGCTTGTGCGTGATGTCGAGCAGCACATGCTCCGTGCCGCTCTTTTTCATTTCGCTGTCAATGGCGCGCGCCACCACGTCGCGCGGCGCAAGGGATTTAAGCGGGTGATATTTGTCCATGAACTCGACGCCCTCGACAGTTTTCAGCACGCCGCCCTCGCCGCGCACTGCTTCGCTGATGAGAAAAGATTTCGCCTTCGGATGATACAGGCAGGTCGGGTGAAACTGGATGAATTCCATGTTCGCAATCGTTGCGCCCGCGCGATACGCCGTAGCCACGCCGTCGCCCGTCGCGATGTCGGGGTTCGTGGTGTAGAGATAAACTTTTCCGCAGCCGCCGGTCGCCAGCAAAATCACCGGGGCGGAAAACGTCTCGACTGCGCCGGCCTGCTTGTCGAGCACGTAAACTCCGAGGCAGCGATTTTCGCCGACGTGACCGATCTTCTGGCTGGTGATGAGGTCAATGGCGAAATGGTTTTCGAAAATCTCGATGTTCGGCTGCGCCGCAATCGCCGCGAGCAGCGCGCGCTCAATTTCGCGGCCCGTCACGTCTTTTGCGTGCAAGATGCGCCGCTTGGAGTGGCCGCCTTCCTTCGTGAGATCCAGTTCCTGTTTTCCCTGATTGCGTGCATCTTCGCGCTCGCTGAACTTCATTCCCAGCTCGATCAACTCCTGAATGCGCGCCGGGCCTTCCTCGACGATTGTCCGGACGACATCTTCCTTGCACAACCCCGCGCCCGCCTCCAGCGTGTCACGCACGTGCATCTCGAACGAGTCCTCCCTGCTCGTCACCGCCGCGATGCCGCCCTGCGCATAATTCGTGTTGGATTCGGCGCGGTCTTTTTTCGTGATGATCGCCACGCGACCGCGATGCGCAACTTTCAGCGCGAACGAAAGTCCGGCGATGCCGCTGCCTAAAACCAAATAGTCAAATTGTTTCATCCGCTCTTGGATTGCTGCCTTCAGAGCCGCGCATTATCTATCAACCTCGTTTTGCCGATGAAAACCGCCAGTGCGATGTGTGCGCCACATCCAGCCTTCTTCACCGGCAAGAATGTGTCCGGGTCAAAAAATTCGACGTAATCCAGCCGTGCTGATGGTTTGCCTTCAATCAGCTTTTTCAGATCAGCCTTCAACTTCGCCGCCGAAACGTTTTTTGATTTTTTCACGGCGGCTCGCGCCTTTTCGATTCCACGCCACAGCACCATCGCTTGCTCGCGCAACCCACCTTTAAGATATTTGTTTCGTGAACTCATCGCCACGCCGTCAGCCTCCCGCACAATCGGCGCGACGACAATGTTCACCGAAAAATTCAAATCGCGAACCATGCGTTTGATGATGGCCGCCTGCTGAAAATCCTTCGCGCCAAATACCGCAACGTCCGGCAGAACGATGTTGAAAAGTTTGGCGACGACGGTTGTCACGCCGCGAAAATGAGTCGGGCGCGATTTTCCTTCCATCGTTTTGGACAAACTTTCTTCGACGACGTAGGTGCTGAATTTGCCCGCGCTGCTCGCTGGATACATTTCTTTGTTATCCGGCGCAAACACAACGTCAACGGCTTCAGCGCGGCAAAGTTTCGTGTCGCGGGCGAAATCACGCGGATAGCGGGACAAATCCTCCTTCGGCCCAAATTGCGTCGGGTTCACGTAAATGCTGACGACAACTTTCCCCTTTTTGCCAACGATTCGCCGCGCGCGGCGCACCAGGCTCAAATGTCCCTCGTGCAAATATCCCATCGTCGGCACGAAGCCGACGCGGACTTTTTGAGATTTCCAGCGTCGCGCGAGCCGTTGCATCGCCGCGACTGACCTGACGATTTGCATTGGCGAAAATTGAGCCACGTTCCGCGAACTATCAATCTTATTGTCAACGCGCGCGCCTCGTGGTAAAACTCACGCAACATTCTATGAAAAAACTTTCTCTCTGCGCCGCGTTTTTTATTTTTGCCGCAACCCTCGCCGCCCAAACAGAGTCCGCCAAACCGGTTCCCGAAAAACCGGGCAAGAAAGGCTGGGTAAAACTTTTCGACGGCGAGACCTTGAGCGGCTGGACCGCGCCCGACCCGAGCGGGTGGCAGATGAAGGACGGCATCCTCACCGGCAAAGGCGCGCGGAGCCATCTGTTCAGCCCGAACATTTATACGAACCTGGAATTCAAGGCCGAGGTGAAGTTGAACCACAGCGGGAACAGCGGCATGTATTTCCGCGCGGTGTATGGCCCGGGCTGGCCCAAGGGCTATGAAGCGCAGGTTGAAAACACCAGCCCCGATCCGCAAAAGACCGGCGGCCTCTACAACTTTCACAAGGTCCGCGAGCAACTGGTTCAGGACGACACCTGGTGGACGCAACACATCGTCGCAATTGGAAACCGGATCATCATCAAAGTGAACGACAAGATCGTGACGGACTTCGTGGATGAAAAAAACACTTTCAAGTCAGGCCATCTGGCTTTGCAGCAGCACGATCCGGGCAGCGTTGTCCAATATCGCAATCTGATGGTGAAACGACTGCCGGCTGATGAAAAAGCGGCGCTGTCGAAAGCGAAGAAAGACATGCCGGAGATAAAATAAGGGGCTGTCCCAGATAACTAGGTTAGAAACTGAGTCAGCGACCACCGGCTTTTCCGGGGGTCGCTGAAACAAAAACACACCAGGGGCCGAATAAAAAGAAAAAAATTGTTGCGCGTCGTTGGAAGACAAGTCCCTTGTGCGTGGACGCTAGTTGCTTCTGATTCTCGGGCGGCGGCGCAATTTGTTTTGAAACAACAGCCGCCAGACCATGATGAGCGCCTCGCGGACGATGTGGCCGGACATTTTCGAGTGGCCTTCGACGCGCTCGGTGAAAATAATCGGCACTTCGACAATTTTTTTCCCCTGCCGCCAAAGTTTGTGGGTCATCTCGATTTGAAAGCTGTAACCGTTCGAGCGGACGGCATCGAGGTTGATGGATTCGAGCGCGCTGCGGCGGAAACATTTGAACCCGCCGGTCGGGTCGCTGAACGGCATTCCGGTGATAGTCTGGACGTAGTGCGCCGCGCTCTTGCTCAACATCAGCCGGTGCAATGGCCAGTTGATGATGCGGATGCCGTTGATGTAGCGCGAGCCGAGCACGAGGTCGGCTTCGTCTTTTCTTGCGGCTTCCAGAAATGATGGGATGTCATCCGGGTTATGCGAAAAATCGCCGTCCATTTCCATGATGAATTCGTAGCCGTTCTTCAACGCCCATTTGAAACCGTCAATGTAGGCGCGGCCCAGTCCGTTTTTTTCCTTCCGATGCAAAACGTGAATCGCCGGATGCTTCGCCGCGAGTTCATCGGCGATTTTTCCCGTGCCGTCGGGCGAATTATCGTCCACGACGAGCAGATCCACCACGACGGGCAGCGCTAAAAGCCGTTGCGCGAGCGAGGGAAGATTTTCCCGCTCGTTGTAAGTCGGCACGACGACAAGGCTGTTATTCATGATGCGAAGTCACAGATGGATAGCCGGGAAGCAGATCGAAAACAAGACGAGATTGCGAAAAACGCGTCCAAAAAATTGTTGTCGCCGCTTGTCCAGATTTTCCATACGTTCGAATGCGATGAAAGCAATTCTCGCGGAGACCAGTCGCGTCCCGTTCGCAAAACAGATCGAAGACGTCGTGATGTCCACGCCGGTCACAGACATTCACACGCATCTTTACGATCCGAAGTTCAGCGAACTCTTGCTGTGGGGACTGGATGAATTGCTGACCTACCATTACCTCGTCGCGGAGGCGTTCCGTTATTTTGATTTGCCGTTCGAAAAATTCTGGGCGTTGCCAAAGCCCGAACAAGCCGAACTCATCTGGAGCGCGCTGTTCATCGAGCACTCGCCGATCTCCGAATCGTGCCGCGGTGTTCTGACGACGCTGCACGCGCTCGGCCTCGACGTGCGGAAGCGCGATCTGGCGTCGCTGCGCCAGTGGTTCGGGGCGCAAAAAGTCGAAGGCCACATCACGCGCTGCATGGAACTGGCCGGCGTGGAAAAAATTTACATGACGAATTCACCGTTCGACGACGTCGAGCGTCCGGTCTGGCAGGAAGATTATTTCCAGCGCGACCCGAGATTCCTCGCCGCGCTGCGGATTGACCCGCTCGTGCTCGACTGGCCGCAAGCCGGACCCAAGTTGTCGCGCTGGGGCTACAAGGTCGGCACAGGCGCGTCGCCGCAAAAAACTTTCAGCGAGGTGCGCCGCTTTCTTGAAGACTGGACGAAGCGGATGGACGCCGAATATGTGATGATCTCCATCCCGCCGGATTTCAAGTTCCCGGACAAAAACATCGGGTCGCAACTCCTGGAAAAATCCATCCTGCCGCATTGCCGCGACTACGGAATCCCGCTTGCGCTGATGCCCGGCGTCAAACGCGCCGTGAACCCGGCGTTGAAACTGGCTGGCGACGGCGTGGGCTTGAGTGATTTGACCTCGCTGCAAAATCTTTGCGGCGACTTTCCGAAAAATAAATTCATGACCACCGTTCTCGCGCGCGAAAACCAGCACGAGCTTTGCGTGCTGGCGCGAAAGTTCCGCAACCTCCACATCTTCGGCTGCTGGTGGTTCACGAATGTGCCGCTTGTCATTGACGAGATGACCCGGATGCGGCTCGAGCTTCTCGGCCTGAGTTTCACCGCGCAACATTCCGACGCGCGCGTGTTGGATCAAATCATTTACAAGTGGCAGCACACGCGGCGGATCGTCGCGGCTGTGCTGGCGGAAAAATATTCTGCGCTCGCGCAACCCGGCTGGCAGGTGTCACGCGAAGAGATTGAGCGCGACGTGAAGCAACTTTTCGGCGGCGAGTTCAAAAGGTTTTGCGCGAGGTAAATCCGTAGCAACCTCACGTCGGCTGCTACGACTCCTTCCGCAACTGACGCGGATTTGCGGAGCTTCAAGCCGTTTTCCCTTTTGAATTCATCGCGTCTAGGACATTTTGGTGGCATGGCAGGTCTAATCGCAATCGTCGGTCGCCCAAACGTCGGCAAGTCCGCGCTGTTCAACCGCATCGTGGGACGGCGCATCGCCATCGTCCACGACGAACCGGGTGTCACGCGCGACCGCATCAGCGCGGAAGCGGAGTGGCGCGGGAAAAAATTCACGCTCGTGGACACCGGCGGCATCGGCCTGCTGCGCCGCGAAAAATCCCAGGACGTTTTCGTCAAGGCCGCGCTCGAACAGGTCGAGCTGGCCATCGAAGCGGCGAGCGTCATCATTCTCGTCGTCAACGTGCAGGAGGGAATCGTTCCGCTTGACAAGGAAGTCGGGCAACGCTTGCGCAAGAGCGGAAAAAAAATTCTTGTTGCCGCGAACAAGGTGGACACGGAGCGGGTCGAGTCCGCCGCCTTGGAATTCGCGGAACTTGGTTTTGAAAAAGTTTTTCCCGTCAGCGCCATTCACGGTAAAGGCATCGAACCGTTGATGGATGCTGCATGCGCGTTGTTGCCTGGAGGTTCTAGTTTGAAGTTTCAAGTTTCTGGTTCGGAAGCAACGAACGCCGAACAATTAGAAACCAGCAACCAGAAACTAGAAACTTTGAAGCTCGCCATCGTCGGCAAACCGAACGTCGGCAAATCTTCCATCATCAACGCGCTCACGAAATCCAGGCGCGTCATCGTCAGCCCGATCCCCGGCACGACGCGCGATGCCGTGGACGTTCCGTTCGAAGTGGAGACCGACGGCCAGCGCGAATCCTACATCCTCATTGACACCGCTGGAATCCGGAAACATCAAGGACAGGTTGATTCCATTGAGTTTTACAGCGTCAAGCGCGCGGAGGAGTCCATCGACCGTTGCGACATCGCCATCCTCGTTATTGATGCCGAAGCGGGGATCACCGAACAGGAAAAAAAGATTGGCGGCAAGATTGTCGAAGCAAGACGGGCGTGCATCGTCGTCGTCAACAAATGGGATCTGATGGCCGACGCGGTTCACAAGGCGCGCAAAGAGGAAATCGCCCGCCGAAACAAAAATGAAAGTCGCCGCGACAAGCCGAAAGAAATGACCACGCTCGCGGAGTTCGGCAAATGGGTTCAGGAGAATCTGTTTTTTCTGGACTACGCGCCAGTGATCTTTGCGTCGGCTCATTCTGGTTTCAACCTGGATCGTTTGCTGGAGGCGGTGCGTTACGTCGCGGCGCAACTGAAGCAAAAAATTCCGACCTCGATCTTGAACCGGACGTTGCACGACGCCGTCGAGCGGCGGCAGCCGGTGAGTTCGATGGGACATCGCTTGAAATTTTTCTACGCGACGCAGGTCCAGCAGTCGCCGCCGACATTTTTATTGTTCGTGAACCGCGACGAGCTTTTTTCCGATCAATACAAAAAATATCTGGGCGGCGAAATGCGCCGAGCGTTTGGTTACGAAGGCTGCCCGATCATTCTCGCGCCGAAACCGCGACCAAAAACAATCGAGCCGAAGCGAAAAGCAAAGTAAACCGCAGGTTTCACCCACGGCTGCTATGGGAACTGTCAAGTGAGAGGTGGGAGTTA
>CAYMCQ010000050.1:0-30514 GCA_964389025.1 uncultured Verrucomicrobiota bacterium | reverse complement strand
GTTCACGAACTTGATGACGCTGGCCTCCTGGTCGCCTTCGGTGATTTCCTTGTCCGCCGCGAGTTCCAAGTCCATCGGCTCGCCTTCGCCCATTTCGTCGAGCGTCTCCGCGCCGACGCCGTAATATTTTTTCAGCGCCTTTTCAATTTCAGCCTTCGGCGCGAGCGCAAATTTCACCTGGTGGCCCTGCGCGTCGAACCGCACCGCGCTCAACATCGCCGCGTCGAACGGATTGCTGACCGCGATCTGCACCGAGCCGTTTTCAGTGGCGACCGGCAGCACGGAATATTGGAACGCGACCTTGGTGGAAATTTTTTGGCGGACTTCCGGCGGGATGCTGAGCTTCGGAAGATCGAGATAAGGCCAGTTCAGCGCCTTGGCCATTTGCTGGAGAAAATTTTCCTCTGAGATGCCGCGCTCGCGGCAGATGAAGGCCAGCAGCGATTCCTGCGAGCCGCTTTCCGCCGCGACGCGCCACGCCTTTGTCCACGCGTCGAACTGGTCGGGCGTCGCCACCGCGATGCTCGCAAAAAAATCTTTGATGGATGCAAAAGCCATGAGCCTGTTTGTCTAACAGGTTTTTGAAACACCCGAAAGCACGAAAAGTTGCCGAAAACAGGGAAATTGTTAGCGGAACGTGGCGTTTACCCCACTTCACTGTGAGAGAACTGGAATTGGCGATTTTGATGCTTTTAATGTCGTGCGCCAAAGCAGGCTAAAGCCCGCGCCCCGCGACTTTCAACGACAGTCGCCCCGCCTGTCAGACTTAAAACTTTGGACTCGCAACCCCGGCGTGTTAATTTTTTTACGTGAGTGATTTAGCCATCGGACTCCTGAGCGCGTTGCTGGCGACGAACCAGCCCGCCGCAGTCAGCAATCTTGTCGCCCAAAGGACCGGCATCTCGGTGAATGTTCCCGACCCGAATGATCCCGTCGAAAAAAAATATCAAACGTTGCTGGAGGCAGACGACGACGCGCAGGCGGAAGTGGACAAGTGGATTCAAGAAAACAATGCCGCCGAAACGAGCAAGGCCACACCCAGGGAGGTTTTCAACAAACGGATTGAAGACCGTTTCGCCGTTGTCCGAAAAGCCTACGAAGATTTTCTGGAGAAACATCCCGGCCACGCCCGCGCGCACCTGGCTTACGGGAGTTTTCTGCTGGACATCAACGACGAGGAACGCGGCGTCGCGCAAATGGAAAAGGCGCGGCAGCTTGATCCGAAAAATCCCGCGGCGTGGAACAACCTCGCGAACATTTACGGACACCGCGGGCCGGTGGAAAAGGCGTTCGAGTATTACGGCAAGGCCATGGAACTGAATCCAATCGAGTCCGTGTATCATCAAAATCTCGCGACAATGGTTTATCTTTTTCGGCCTGCCGCGATGGAGTTTTACAAGATCAACGAGCAGCAGGTTTTCGACAAGGCGCTGGAGCTTTACAAAAAAGCCGTGAAGCTCGACCCGCAAAATTTTCCGCTCTACACCGACTACGCGCAAAGCTATTACGGCATCAAGCCGCTTCGCACGAACGACGCGCTCGTGGCGTGGACGAACGCGCTGCAAATCGCGCGCGATGATGTCGAGCGAGAGGGTGTTTACGTTCACCTCGCGCGAATCAAAACGATGGCGGGCCAGTTCGATGAAGCGCGAAAGCAAATCAACGCGATCACAAACCCAATGTATGCGGACTTAAAAAAGCGGTTGCTCAAGAATGTGGAATTTCGCGCAAACACAGCCACGAACGCACCAAGCAATCTGGATTTGGACAAATTGATGCGTGCAGGGCCGCCAGCCGGTTTGCGGGAAATAAAATGATTGTAGCAGCCGAGGTAACGAATCTCTTTTCAGGATGAGCCTCCTTACGTCGGCTGCTGCGAGGCATTCTTACCTTCGCCCCAGATGGTGCAGCAGCTTCCAGCGAATCCCGCCAAAGCCGCCGTAGCTGAACGAACGCGCACAGTTCATTCGTTTTTTCTGTCAGACAGGCTGAATGGACCCGGCCGATCAAACCGCGCCGCCCGCTTTGGTTCTGAATGAATTGTGCTATGTTGGAGTCAAACAGCTAGATGATCGCTGGATGGTGTAGTCGAAACGAAGCGAGAGAAAAGAGAATGTCGTCGCCGGAAACGAAGAACGAAGATTCGCACAGTCGCCGCATGTCCGCGCTGATTGTGGAAGGTGGGGCGATGCGCGGAGCGTGGGCGGCGGGCGTGCTGGCCTTCCTTCACGAGCGGGGCGAGCGGCGATACGACCTCGTCTATGCGGCTTCTTCCGGTGCCTGCTCGGCAGCCTATTTTGTCGCGGGAATGCTTGAACCGGGCTTGACCATCTGGCACGAACACGCCTGCCGCGTCGTGCGCAAAGCCAATTTCCTTCGCCGCAAACCCGTCATTGACCTGGCCTATCTGGTGGATCACGTCTTCAGGCGACAGGTGCCTCTCTCGGTCGAGGCCCTGCAAAAGGCGCCGACCCGGTTTTCCATCGTGCTGACGGACTGCCATACCGGCGAACCGGTTTACTTTCACGCCTGCGATGACCGCGTCTTTGCCGCCCTCCGCGCCACCTCTTCGATGCCGTTGGCCACGCGCGGGTTTGATTACGTGGATGGCCATCCCTTTGCCGACGGCGGGGTGTCTGATCCCATTCCCATTCAGCGCGCCCTGGATGACGGCGCAACCGATATCACCGTGGTGCTCACGCATAAATCGAGTTTCCGGCTCAAGCCGATGCCCCGCTGGCTGGGGCGGCTGGCTTATCCAGAATTTCCCAAAGTGGCTGAGGCTTGGACCACGCGACAATGTCTGCATTTCAACGCGGCCCTCGACCTCATGAAGCAACCGCCAGCGGGAGTTCGACTCCGGGTGTTTAGTCCACTACGACCGCTGCCGGTCGGCTCCTTCACCGTCGCGCAGAAACGGATTGACGCCGCCCTTGCCTCA
Source organism: uncultured Verrucomicrobiota bacterium (assembly GCA_964389025.1). Classification (GTDB taxonomy): domain Bacteria; phylum Verrucomicrobiota; class Verrucomicrobiia; order Limisphaerales; family CAYMCQ01; genus CAYMCQ01. The sequence continues at coordinate 27,573 of CAYMCQ010000050.1, read as the reverse complement.
GGACACGACGAGGCGTTGCAACAATTCGCTGCGACTGGTCCGGGCTTGGATCTACAACTGCCTGCCGGCCGGGTTAAATAGACCCAATCCGATAGGCAGTGGTTGGCCGGGTCGTGACGTCCCCACGCGCCCTGTGATGATCCGCTTGCAATCTGCGGCAAACCTTCAGCGGTGGCCGCGAGTTCATTCCTTCATTCGCCCAAAAGGCTTCCGCAGCTTGAGCGGCGGTGTTGTCAGCGAAAGCGTCCTACCTTCGCCCCAATCGCTCCAGCAGCTTCGCGTGAATCCCGCCAAAGCCGCCGTTGCTGAACACCACGATAACCTCATCGCCCTGCGTGTTTTTGCAAACGTGCGAGACGATGGAATCTGCGTCCGGCAAGTAGGTCGAAGTTTTCCCACTGGTCTTCAAATCACCCATCAACTGCTCGGGATTCAATCGCTCCTCCGGTTTCAACAATTCCAGCCGCGCGATTTGCGAAACGACCACGGCATCCGCATCACGGAAAGATTCGGCAAGCTCCTTTTGAAAAACATTCCGGCGTGTCGTGTTCGAGCGCGGCTCGAAGATGGCCCAGATTTTTTGGCCGGGATATTTTATCCGCAACGCCTTCAACGTCTCGCGGATCGCCGTCGGATGATGGCCGAAGTCGTCCACCACCGTCACGCCGCCGGCGATGCCGCGCACTTCCATCCGGCGCTTGATGCCTTTGAACGTGTCGAACGCGGACTGGATCTGTTTGTTCGACAGCCCGCAATGTTTCGCCGCGCCAACGACCGCCAGCGCGTTGCGCACATTCAACTCGCCGAGCAGTGGAATGCGAAACGTGCAGCTCGGAATCTCAAACTGCGTCGCCGTCGCCGCCATCTTCAAGTTGAACGCGTGGACCGCGTTGTTATCGCCGAGGCCAAAGCGTTTCACCGGGCAATACGTCACGTTCAACAGCGGCGCAAGGTTCGCATCGTCGCCGTTGCCGAGAAGCAAACCGTTTCGCGGAATCAGGCGGATGAAATGCGAGAACGTTTTTTTCACCGCATCGAGATTTTCAAAAATGTCCGCGTGATCGAATTCGAGATTGTTCACGATGCCGACTTCCGGCAGATAATGGACGAACTTGCTGCGCTTGTCGAAAAATGCCGTGTCATATTCGTCGCCCTCGATGATGAACCACTCGGAGTCCGTGAAGCGCGCGCCCTGGCCGAGATTGTTCGGGATGCCGCCGATGAGATAGCTCGGTCGCAGGCCATTGTGCTCGAACACCCACGCCAGCAGCGAAGTCGTCGTCGTCTTGCCGTGCGTGCCGGTGACGACGATCGAGCGTTTGCCGCGGATGAAAAATTCCTTCAACAACTCCGGCAGCGAGCAATAACGCAGCTTGTGATCGAGAACAAATTCCGCCTCGGGATTGCCGCGCGAAATGGCGTTGCCGATGACGACCAAGTCCGGTTTGTGTTTGAGATTCTGCTCCGCGTAACCGTTCATCACCTCGATCTTGCGGTCGGCGAGGAACGCGGACATCGGCGGGTAAACATTCTGGTCCGAGCCAGTGACGGCGAAACCTTTTTCCATCATCGCCGCCGCCGCCGAGGCCATCGCCGTGCCGCAAATGCCGACGAAGTGAACGGATTTTATTTCCGACGAAAACATCGGGGAGGATTAAACCGCAAAGACGCCAAGAGAGAAAGGTTTTTGCTGAACGGTTGCGTCTGTTTCACGCGAAATGCGTGAGAATGATTCCATCTCTCCGAAGACTGCCCTTGCCAACGTGTTGTTTTGTTGCGAAATATTACATGGCGAACGGATTGCTTTCGCTCGACATCGTGAAAACCACCACACGTAACTGTGTCAGGAATGCATTCAGGATTTTTGCTGTGTTATCACTCTGCGTCGCCGCGCGTGGCTTTTCTGAAACGAGGGTAGTGGCGTGGGGCACTGGATATAGCGCAAACAATGCCATCATCACGAATTTCAACGGTGTTGTTGCAGTGGCTGCCGGCTATTATCACAGCCTCGGTTTGAGAAGTAATGGAACTGTCACAGGAGAGTCAGCGGCAACTATCAGCAGCATTCCAGCGGGGCTAAGCAATGTCGTCGCCATCGCGGTGAACGCTTTCGCTTCTGGATCGGTTCGTTACAGCTTTGCTCTCAAAAGCGACGGGACTGTAACCGCTTGGAGTAATTCTTTCGCGCCTTTCGTGCCGGTCGGCTTCAGCAATGTCGTAGCTATCTCTGTGGGCTTGTCTCACGCGCTGGCGCTCAGAAACAACGGGAAGGTTGTCGCTTGGGGAAGCGGAAGTGCAACCAACGTCCCAACAAGTTTGAGCAATGCAGTCGCGGTCGCGGCGGGGGCGAATTACAGTCTCGCTTTGAACGCGAATGGAACTGTGACTTCCTGGGGCAGCGCACCAACGGTTCCCAGAGGAGGACTAAGCAACGTGGTCGCAATCGCAGCGGGCTACTTTCACGCTCTCGCGCTGAAAACTGACGGCAAAGTGATTGCTTGGGGAAATAACACCTATGGACAAATTAGTGTGCCGACCAATCTCGCGGGGGTAGCTTCGATTGCCTGCGGGACGTATTATAGTCTCGCGCTCAAAAGCAACGGCACGGTTGTCGTGTGGGGCTACAGTTTTGATGGAAATTTTAACGTTCCTGGTTCGTTGACCAATGTGACCGCAATTTCTGCAGGTCGCGCATCCATGGCTTTGGTCGGAGAAGGGCCTCCTTTTTTTCTGTCACATCCGCAAGGCCGCTCCGTTCTCGTAGGAACGAATGTAACACTGACCGAGCGCGCGATGGATACTTCACCGTTGAGTTATCAATGGCGATTCAACGGCACAAACATCTTAGACGCCACAGGAATCAGTTTGACGCTGTCGAACATGACGATCGCGCAGAGCGGTTCATACTCCGTCGTCGTGACAAACATTTATGGCTCTGCGACAAGCTCCAACGCGATTGTGAATGTGTTTCCGTTTTTCTTCACCAGTGTCCCCGGGAGCCAATCCATACTCGCTAGCGGCAGCGTCACATTCCGCGTGGCTGCCACGACCAACGCTCTTCCATTGTCTTATCAATGGCGATTCAACGGAGCGGATTTGACCGGGGCGACGGAAAGCAGCCTGACTCTTTCCAACGTGGCCGTGAGCCAAGGTGGTTATTATTCTGTCCTCGTCTCAAATGTGTTCGGAGCACGCGAAACCACACCGGTGCTCTTGCAAGTCTTTCCGTTTTTCATCATCAGCCCGCCAAAAAGCCAAACGGCTTTGGCCGGCGACAGCGTCACGTTTACCGTGAGCGTTGCCAGCAACACCGCACCTACCTATCAGTGGCTTTTCAACGGCGCAGAAATTCCAGGGGCAACGGAGAGCAGGCTGACGCTTACGAATCTCGCCTTTGACCAGGCGGGATCGTATTCCGTGGCGATGACGAACACTTTCGGTGGACTAAACAGTTCAAATGCTGTTCTGACCGTCGTCCCAATCCTGATAAGCAACCAACCAAGCAGCCAAACGGTATTTGCTGGCGGCGTCGCAATTCTCAGTGTGAAGGTCTCGACAAATGCTCCGCCGTTTTATCAATGGCGATACAACGGAACAAATCTCGCCGGTGCGACTGAGAGCAGTCTCACGTTATCGAATGTGCTGCTCAGTCAAGCTGGAATGTATTCCGTTCTGGTCACGAACCGTTACGGAGCGCTCCTCAGTTCAAATGCGACGTTGACTGTTCTGCCCTTGTTGTTCACAAAACACCCCGCGAGCCAGACGCGCTATTGCGGCGAAACAGTCACATTCAGCGCGAGCGTGATGAGCGCCGTGCCGTTATCTTATCAATGGCACTTTAACGGAAGCGATCTGCCAGGTGCGACTGAAAGCTCGCTGATTCTCACCAATGTTCTGCTGGCGCAGGCAGGCTCGTATTCCGTCACCGCGTCGAACGTCTTCGGTTCAGTGATATCTTCGATTGCCTTTTTAAGTTTGGTTCCGCAAGCAACAATCGTGGCACTGCCGCAAAATATTTCCACATTTCGCGGCGCGACGGCAACGTTCAGCACTACCGCGTTCGGTGAGCCGCCTTTGAATTATCAATGGCAAATGAACGGCGCGAATTTACCCGGCGAAACTGGAAGCGCGCTGGTTCTGACGAACGTGCAATTTGATCAGAGCGCAACGTATTCGGTTGTCGTCACCAACGCTTTCAGGACTGTTGCCGCGAATGCCACTTTGATCGTTGGTCTGGTTGTGGCCTGGGGGAGTGAGCCAGGTCCGCCCGTGCCGGTGACGAATCTGCCGATTGCCATTGCCGCCGGAAGTCAATACAGCGTCGCGTTGGCATCAGATCGAACGTTGATTTTTTGGAGCGGCGCTAGTCTCACCCCGCTGATTTTGACCGGCGTCGTATCAATCGCTGGAGGTTCTTCTCACACGCTGGCGCTGACCGAAAACGGAACCGTCAGCACTTGGGGAGACAATCAAAATGGTCAGACAAATGTTCCCCCAGGTTTGAGCGACGTCGTCGCAATTGCGGGCGGTGGTTTTCATAGCCTCGCACTCAGAAGCGACGGAACTGTCGTCGCGTGGGGACGAAGCATGGAAGGGCAAACGTCAGTCCCATCGTCAGCCAGCAACATTGTTGCGATTGCCGGCGGTCGTTATCACAGTCTCGCTCTTACCAGCGGCGGTGAAGTCCTGGCGTGGGGCTACAACTTTTACGGGCAGACAACCATCCCAAGCGGATTGAGCGGTGTCGTCGGGATCGGCGCGGGCGCATACCACAGTGTCGCAATGAAAAGTGACGGGACGGTCATCGCGTGGGGAGAAAATAATTTCGGCCAAGCTGATGTGCCACCCGGTTTGACAGAGGTAATAGCCATTTCAGTTAACAGTTATCACACGCTTGCGCTGCTGCAGGACGGAACCGTGGTTGCGTGGGGATTTAATGACGGTCGAACGGATGTTCCTTTCGGCCTGCTGAACGTATCAGCAGTTGGGGCGGGCGGTTCTCACAGTCTGGCAATTGTGGGAGACGCCCCGCCCCTGCTTCGCGCACCAATGATTCCCACAAGATGCAATAACGGCATTGCGATTTCGATCCAAACACGGAGCGGTCGCGTTTACCGATTGGAATATATCAATTCTATCGATGACACGAACTGGACAGCCTTGCCGCTCGTTGCCGGGAATGGCGGCATCAAAACTTTGACCGATTCAACTGCCACTGGAATGCAACGCTTTTATCGCGTTCGGCAGTGGTGAAAATTCTTAAACCGCAGAGGCGCGGAGACGCAGAGACAGAGTCCGAAGATAATTTCTTTCTCTGTGACTCTGCGTCTCTGCGGTTCAAATCAGCTTCTTAATTTCTTCTCCAAAATTTCTCCAACAAGGTTCGGGTTCGCTTTGCCCTTGCTCAATTTCATCACATTTCCTGTAAGCCAATTTAGCGCGCCAGCATTCCCAGCTTTGAAATCCGCAACGGGTTTCGGATTTGCCGCGATAACTTCGTCGCAGAATTTTTCGATGGCGCTCGTGTCGCTGACTTGCGCGAGGCCCTTTTTCTCGACGATTGTTTCAGGCGATTCGCCCGTGTCGAACATCTCGGCGAAGACCTGTTGCGCGGCGGAACTGCTGATTTTCTTTCCATCCACCAGCGCGACCAGCTTGAGAAGGTGTTCGGGTTTGAATTTGAGGTCTGCTAGCGTGGTAGGGACGCGCTGCTGCGCGTCTTGGACGACCGGCAGGTCGTCCCTACAGGGTTTGTCATTCGCCTCCGTCAGTTTTCCCCGCAGATTGTTGATGACCCAATTCGCCACGGCTTTCGGATTTTTCGACTGCTTGGCGATTTGCTCAAAGTAATTTCCGAGCGGAACGTCCCACACAAAAGTCTGCGCGTCGCTGGCGGGCAATTGATAATCACTGATGAAACGCTGTTTGCGCGCTAGCGGCAATTCCACGACACGACTCGAAACTTCCTCCAGCCACTTTTCCGTGGGCTGGAACGGCATCAGGTCAGGTTCGGGAAAATAGCGGTAGTCGTGCGCGTGTTCCTTCTTGCGCATCTCTTCGGTGATGCCCGCCGCTTCTTCCCAGCGCCGCGTGGATTGGAGGAGCTTGCCGCCGCTCTTGAGCACTTCGATCTGGCGCGGGATTTCATACTGCAACGCCTGCCGCGCGCCGCTGAAGCTGTTCATGTTTTTGATCTCGATCTTCGCGCCAAGTTCCTTCTGGCCTTTCGGGCGGACGCTCACGTTCACATCGCAGCGCACCATTCCCTTTTCCATGTCGCAATCGCTCACGCCGCCGTAGATCAAGATGTCCTTGAGCGCGTTCAGGTATTCGTAGGCCATGTCAGCGCTGGTGATGTCCGGCTCGGAAACAATTTCCATGAGCGGCACGCCGGCGCGATTGAAATCCACGCCGCTGTTGCGCTCGAAATGAGAATTTTTTCCGACGTCTTCCTCAAGATGCGCGCGAGTGATGCGGACGCGCGAAATGCCGCCTTGAAATTCGAAATCAACGTAGCCGTTCGCGGTGGACGGCTTGTCGTATTGCGTGACTTGATAATTTTTTGGAACGTCTGGATAAAAATAATTTTTGCGGTCGAACTTCGCGAGCGGCGGCACGGTGCAGTTCAGCAGAAAACCGGTGAGGACGGTTTTGCGCAGCGCCTCCTCGTTCGCGACCGGGAGCACGCCGGGCATTCCAAGGCAAACAGGGCAGACATTCGTGTTCGGCAGCGCGCCGAACGCATTGGCGCAACCGCACCACATCTTAGATTTCGTTTTGAGCTGGACGTGCGTTTCCAGCCCGATGACCGCTTCGTATTCCATAGGGCGGGAGATTTAGCCACAGATTGAACGCGGATGAAACATGGATTTTTTGAGTGTCGCGCCCACCCAAAGTCTTGTTAGTTTTGTCGTCAGACCAAAACCGTGAAACCGCAGCAACCAAGAATTCGCGCGCTTAAAGAGACTGCCGCATCACTTCTTGCCCCATTTGTTTTTGCGGCCACTGCGTTTGCCGAGCGAGTGGATGTTTCAAAACTCCCGCCGCCCGCTCAAACAAAAGTGGATTTCGTCCGCGAGGTTCAACCCATCCTTTCGAAGCATTGCTACTCCTGCCACGGACCGGACAAGCAGGAGAACGATTTGCGATGGGATGTGAAATCTGCCGCCCTTAAGGGCGGCACGTCGGGACCGGCCATTGTTCCTGGCAAGAGCGCCGAGAGCCGGATGATTCATCTCGTCGCCGGGTTGGAAAAAAATCTGGTGATGCCGAAGAGGGGCGTGCGGTTGACCCCAGAGCAAATCGGACTGCTGCGCGCGTGGATTGACCAGGGCGCGCTTTGGCCTGACGAAGCCGCTACCGCCAAGCCGACCGACAAATCTGATTGGTGGAGTTTCAAGCCCGCATCCCGTCCGGCGTTGCCCAAGGTGAAAAACAAAAAATGGGCGCGTAATCCGATTGATCTATTCATCCTCGCAAAACTCGAAGCGGAAAAATTGTCGCCTTCGCCCGAGGCCGACCGACGCACGCTGATCCGGCGATTGAGTTTTGATCTGACCGGCCTGCCGCCCACGCCGGAGGAGCTTGAATCCTTTCTTCGCGACAAAAGCCGGCACGCTTACGAGAAGCTCGTGGACCGCCTGCTCGCCTCGCCGCGTTACGGCGAACGCTGGGCGCGGCATTGGCTCGACACGGTTCACTACGGCGAGACGCACGGCTACGACAAAGACAAACCTCGGCTGAACGCGTGGCCCTATCGGGACTACGTGATCCGTTCCCTCAATGAGGACAAGCCGTATTCGCGCTTTGTCGAGGAGCAACTGGCGGGCGACGTTTTGTATCCCGATGACCCGGACGGGATCGTCGCGCTGGGATTCATCGCCGCCGGGCCGTGGGATTTCGTCGGTCACGTCGAGCTGCCCATCGAAAAGACCGACGGCCTGATCGCCCGCTACAACGACCGCGACGATATGGTGATGACAACCATCTCGACGTTTCAAAGCCTGACCGTCCATTGCGCGCGCTGCCACGATCACAAGTTCGATCCCATCACCCAGAAAGATTACTACAGCTTGCAGGCGGTGTTTGCCGGCGTGGATCGCGCCGACCGCACCTTCGATGAGGACAAGAACGTATCCGCCCAGCGCCATGCCCTGTTGCAAAAACGAAAGTCCCTTGATGAACGCCACGCGGTGTTGACGAACCAAATCGCCAAAATCTCCAGCCCCGAAATCCAGGAACTCGACGGTCGGTTGAACAAACTCAAAGAGCAACTGGCCGTGATCGCGCGGGCCGCCGAAGGTGGAAAAAGTCCCGGCAACGGCTATCACAGCGTCATCGAACCCAAGCCCGACACGATCAAATGGGTGCAGGTGGACCTCGGCCAATCGCTGCCGCTCGACGAGGTGCGCTTGATTCCCGCGCGCCCGGTGGATTTTCCGGACACGCCGGGTTTCGGTTTTCCCGAGCGTTTCCGTGTCGAGATTTCGGCCAGCGCGGACTTCGGTTCGCCCGAAACGATCGCCGACCACACCGCCGCCGACTTCAAGAATCCCGGCGACAATCCCATTTCGTTTTCCGCAAACAAAAAGATGGCGCGCTACGTCCGCGTCACGGCCACGAAACTTTGGGAGCGCACGAGTGATTACGTTTTCGCGCTGGCGGAGATGCAGGCGCTCGCGGGCGGAACGAACGCGGCGCTCGGCGCGGCGGTGAGCGCTTTGGATTCGATTGAGGCCGGGTCCTGGTCGAAGACCTTCCTGGCGGACGGCTTCGACAGCCGCCACAAGCTGGCCGACGCGCTCGCCGTCGCGAAAGCAACCGACAAAGACCAACTGAAGGCGGAAGTCCAAACGCTCGCCGGGAAGCGCCGGCAACTGGTGGAAGCTTTGACGGACGAGGCGACGCGGAGCGAACTGGCCCGGGTCACGGACCAGATCAGTCAGCTCAACAGCGAGATCGGCGCGCTGCCGACCCTGAAAAAAGTTTATGCAGCCGCCAGTGATTTCAAAGTGGAGGGCAATTTCCTGCCCGCCAAAACCCCGCGCCCGGTTCATTTGCTGGCCCGCGGCGACGTGAAGCGGCCTGGCAATTTGATGTCCGCCGCCGGCATCGCCTCCGTGCCCGGGCCGGATCCGAACTTTGCGAAGACGATTCAGGACCTGCAACGCGTGCTCCCTCTCTCCCCGCGAGGAACGAGCGGGGAGAGAGCCGGAGAGAGGGGCAATCCAAATTCAAGCGCCTCCTCTCCCCAACCCTCTCCTCCTTCTGAAGGAGGAGAGGGAGAAGAAGCCTTGCGCCGCGCAGCGCTCGCGAAATGGCTCACCGACCCGAAGAACATGCTCACGCGACGCTCCCTGGTGAATCGCGTCTGGCATCATCATTTCGGTCGCGGCCTCGTGGAAACGCCAAACGACTTCGGCCACATGGGCGCGCTGCCGACGCACCCGGAGTTGCTCGACTGGCTCGCGTTCTGGTTTTTGGACAACGGCGAGTCGTTGAAGCAACTGCACCGGCTGCTGGTCACCAGCGCGGCGTATCGGCAAAGCTCCGCGAACAATCCTGAATTCGCCCGGCGCGATTCCGACAACCGTTATCTCTGGCGCATGAACCGCGCGCGGCTCGACGCCGAAACCATCCGCGACGCGATGCTCCTCATCAGCGGCAAGCTCGACCCGACGATGGGCGGCCCCTCCGTGAAGCAATTTTTTTTCAAGGACGACCATTCGCCGGTTTATGATTACACGCTATTCGACGTGGACAGTCCGGCGGGTTGCCGACGCAGCATTTACCGCTTCATTGTGCGCAGCGTGCCCGACCCGCTGATGGATTCGCTGGACTGCCCGGACGCCTCGATTCTTACGCCGAAGCGCAGCATAACGGTGACGGCGCTCCAGGCCCTCGCTATCTTGAACAACCCGTTTGTGTTGAGACAATGCGAGCACCTCGCCGAGCGCGTCGAAAGCGCTGGCGATTTGGAAAAGCAAATCCAACAAGTTTATCAACTGACTTTGAACCGACGACCAACCCCGACGGAAATCAAACGACTCGTTCCGTTTGCGAAGAGAAACGGCATGGCCAGCGTTTGCCGCGTCATTTTCAATACGTCGGAATTCATGTTTGCTGACTGATGACAAAATCCACCTGCCACATTTGTCCCTCGCAACAAACGCCGATTCAACTCGGCGCGGATGACTCGCGGCTCGTTGACCGCCGGGAATTTCTCTGGCGCTTCGGCGGCGGACTCGGCGGCATTGCGATGGCCTCCCTGCTCGGCCAGCAGGGTTTGCTCGCCGACACCGCGCAAGGCCGTTCGGAACTCAACGGCGGCCTACATCATCGCGCCAAGGCGAAACGGGTCGTGCAACTCTTCATGTCCGGCGCGGCCAGCCAGTGCGACACGTTTGATTACAAGCCCGCCCTCCTCAAACTGAACGGGCAGAAGTTCGATCCCGGCGGCAAGGTGGAATTGTTTCAGAGCGATCCCGGCGCGGTGATGAAAAGTCCGTGGGATTGGAAACAATACGGCCAGTGCGGCAAATGGATTTCCGACCTCGTGCCGCACATCGGTTCGTGCGCCGATGACCTGGCGTTCGTTCATTCGATGGTCGCGAAGTCCAACGTGCATGGCCCGGCGACGTTCATGCAGAACACAGGTTTCGTGCTGCCGGGATTCCCGGCAATGGGCGCGTGGATTTCCTACGGCCTCGGCAGCCTGACCGATAATCTGCCGACATTCGTGGTGCTGCCCGACGTGCGCGGGCTGGCGCCGAACGGCGCGTCGAATTGGGGCGCCGGTTTTCTGCCCGCCACGCATCAGGGCACGATGATCCGCGTCGGCAAACCGAATCCGATTTACGATTTGTTTCCGCCGCCGTCAGCAAAGTTCGTCACGCCGGAAAGCGAAAAGGAAACGCAGCGGTTGCTGAAGGAATTGAACCAGGCGCATCTGGCGTCGCGAGTTGGCGATTCGCGGCTGGACGCGCGCATCGCTTCCTATGAACTCGCGGCCAAATTGCAGTTAAGCGCGCCCGAAGTGCTGGACCTGACCGGCGAATCCGAAGCGACCAAAAAGCTTTACGGCCTCGACGAGAAGATCACGGAAGATTTCGGCCAGCGTTGCCTCATCGCGCGCCGCCTGCTCGAACGCGGAGTTCGCTTCGTGCAAGTCTGGAGCGGGGCAGACAACGGTTTCCCGCGGCGCAACTGGGACAGTCACGAAGACCTGGCCAAGGATCATCTGGATATGGGGAGCAGCATGGACAAACCCGCCGCCGCGCTCGTCAAGGATTTGAAAGCGCGCGGCATGTTGGAGGACACAATCGTGATCTGGACGACGGAATTTGGCCGGATGCCATGCAGCCAGGGCAGCAAGGGCCGCGACCACAATCCGTTTGCATTTACAAGCTGGGTGGCGGGCGGCGGTTTCAAAGGCGGAACGTCCTACGGCGAAAGCGATGAGTGGTCATACAAAGCCGCCACAAACTCGACGTATTGCTACGACTTGCACGCCACGATTCTCCACCAACTCGGAATCAATCACGAAAAGCTGACGTTCCGCCACAACGGAATTGACCGCCGCCTCACCGACGTGCATGGCGAAGTGATCAACGAGCTGCTCACGTAGAAAGAAGCATCGGTGCAGCCGCAGCACATCCTCGACTTCATTTTGAGATGGACGCGGGTTTCCAGACCGATGACGGCTTCGTAGTCTATGACGCGGGAAAATTAACCACGGATGGACACGAATTATTCACGGATGGAACTTGAGTCGGAAAGTTTCCCCTCGCTTTCGCCAAATTGCATGCAGCTTTGCCGAAATCATCCGCAGCCTTCAAATAATCGAGCCTCGCGCGACGATCCTTTTAGCCAACATTTGTCGTCGAAAAAACTTTCTTGCTCGATTGTGACATTCAGGCCACTTGTTTGCCGCGCAAGACGGGCAGCGTCGGCTCCTGACTGAAAGGATTTTATGGTCCAGAAAGCAACGTCACTGAAAAATCAAATCGCCAAAGTAGTTTTTGCGGCTGTAGTTTTGTTCGCAACCAATTTTGCCGCTGGAGCGCAGTCTGCCGACGCATTGATTGACAAGCTCGTCCAAAAAGGAATTCTCACGGAGACGGAGGCAAAAGACCTTCGCCAAGAAAGCGACAAAGGGTTCGGGCGCGCTTTTGCGCTGAAAACCGGGATGTCGGATCTGCTTTCGCAGGTGAAACTTGGCGGTTACATTCAGGGCAACGCCGAGTTCGGCGACGTTTCCGCTTTCGAGGGACGATTTTCCGGCGGGCCGAATGCGATCAACGACCGCTTTCGTCTTCGCCGCGCCCGCATCAACGTGACGGGCATGTTTCTAGACCACTTCGATTTCAAATTGGAAGGCGATTTTTCCCAGACCGACGGACTCGGCAAAGACAAACACGGCGACACGCGCTCCGCGTTTTCGGCGTCGGACGTTTTTCTCAACTGGAACCAGTTCCCGGAAGCGAACATCAAGTTTGGCCAATACAAAGCGCCTTTTGGAATCGAGCAGACGACACCCGATACAACGATTTTTACAGCGGAGCGCTCGCTTCCCACCGGAGCGCTGACACCAGAACGGCAGATTGGCGCGCAGCTGTGGGGCAAGCCGCTGGCGCATTTGTGGCCGGAGCAAAAAGAGTTGCTCCGCTACGCTTTCGGCGTCTTCAACGGGAATAACCGCAACTTTGCCGCCAACGACAACGGCGGTTTCATGTATGCCGGACGGGTGGAGTTGATTCCGTGGGCAGGAAAACTTTTCGAGCAGGACTCGAAATTAAAAATCGGATTCGACGGTCTTTATTCGCGCGACGCAGCCGGTGTCAATCTAACCCAGGCCGGCAACTTGCGGCTGCAACCCGACGGCTCGCTGCTGCCGTTCGAGGACCACAACGAGGACATCCGCAGAGGTTGGGCGGCGAACGTCAGCTTCAATCTAGGCAGGTTCGATCTCATGGCCGAATATCTTGAGGAGCGAATCCGTCCAGTCGGGACTTCGACGCTGGCCACGGGCGGTTTTGGCACGACGAACGCATTCGTCGCAAACGGTTATTACGTGCAGGGAAGTTATTTTCTGCCCGGCAAAAAATTCCAACTCGTCACAAAATGGGAAAGCCTCAATCCCGGCCAGGCCGCGCACGACGACATCCAGTCCATCACCGGCGGGCTGAATTACTACATCCGGGGCGACAACTTGAAGCTGATGCTCAACTACATCCACACCTGGTCGGAGTTTCGGCACAAGCATCCCGATTTGGGTGACGACAACTTTGATGAACTGCTGTTGCGCGCGCAATTGATGTTTTGACAGCGCAATTTCGTCTGCAACGGGAAAAAGTGTTTTCAACGAAGTCTGAAAAACCGTCCGCACCGGAAAAAATTTTATTCGTCTGCGTCGAGAATTCCAATCGCAGCCAGATGGCCGAGGCGTTCGCAAAAATTCACGGCGCGGGAAAAGTGGAAGCCTGGAGTTCCGGCTCGCGGCCATCGGGCAAAGTCAATCCGCGCGCCATCGAGTTCAAGCGCGAACTGAATTACGACCTCGCCCAACATCGCTCCAAGCCGCTCACAGAGATTCCAGACGTGGAATTCGATTTCGCAATCACGATGGGTTGTGGCGATGAATGCCCGCTCGTCCGCGCCAAACATCGCGAGGACTGGCAGCTTCCCGACCCGAAAAATTTGCCGCCGGATGAGTTCAGGAGCGTCCGCGATTTGATTGAGCGAAAAGTAAAGGAGCTTTTGACAAAGATTTGAGAAAAATCTTGGTCGCCCGCGCCGCGCTCAATATAGTCCCGGCATGATTCGCGTTGGCATCGGTTATGACGTGCACGAACTGGTCGCGGGACGCAAGCTCATCCTCGGCGGCGTCGAGATTCCGCACAGCAAAGGCCTCGACGGCCATTCGGACGCGGACGTTTTGATGCACGCGATCTGCGACGCCGTTCTTGGCGCGCTGGGCGAGGGCGACATCGGCCATTTTTTTCCGAATACCGATCCGCGCTGGAAAAATTGTCCCAGCAAGGTTTTTTTGCAGGAGGCGGCGCGGCTTATCGCGGCGCGCGGCGGCAAGCTGGTGAACGTGGACTCCAGCCTCATCGCGCAGCAACCGAAGATTTCACCGCACATCGAAGCGATGAAAACGCAGATCGCCACCGCGTTGAACGTGAAGGAACCACAAATCGGCATCAAAGCCACGACGAATGAAAAACTCGGTTTCATCGGGCGCGAGGAAGGGATCGCGGCGATGGCGGTGGCGAGCGTGGAATTGCCGGAATGAGACACGAATTACACGGATTTTCACGAATACAAAACTTGAAATCCTATTCGTGTTAATTAGTGAAATTCGTGTCTATCTATGAAAGGCGAAATCAGTTGGGTGCGGCGGACGGAAGACGGCAAGGTGCAAGTCTATGCCAAGCACGTCGGCAATCGCTGGCTGTTTTTTGCGCGCGAGAAGCGATTCGACGATTGGCAGCCGGTGGAAAATCCGCCGCTGGAAGACTGGCTCGAGCTTCTCGACAGCGTCCAACGCCGCATCGCCCGCCGGCTGGTCAGGCCAGAGCAAGAGGCGCTCGTTAAAAGAACAATTCGAGAAAGATTTCCTGACTGTGCAGAGGTTAAATGAGTCACTCCGCCGCCGTCCACACTGTCGGCGGCCCGTTTCCAGTCCCGTCGGTGCCACGGCTTTCTTGGACCAACCCCACGAGGGTCAGCCGCAGGTCGCCGACACTGGCGGTGGCCGACGCGCCGAAGGCTGAGAGAACTCCGCCCCATGAGGGATCCTGTATCAGTTCGCCTGGGCCGCGTCGTCCGGAGCCGGTGCGTGCCGCACGCACTATGAATACTGACTGGACACAACATCCTTATTTCGCCGCCCTAGACTGGGCCAGCGATCATCACGACCTCATCGTTCTGGACCGCCTCGGCGCGGTGCATGTCGAGTTCCGGTTCGCCCACACCCCGGAGGGTTTTGGGCGGAGTTCACCCTGAAGATGCAACCCTTCCTCGGCGCGCCGCTCACCTTGGAAACCTCCAGCGGCGCGGCGGTGGATCAACTGCTCCAACGCGGCTGCGCGATTTACCCGGTCGCGCCCACGGCGGCGGCGCGCTACCGCGAACGCAAAGTGCCCAGCGGCACTAAGACCGACCGCCACGACACCTGGGCGCGGGCGGATGCCTTGCGCACCGACGGTCACGCCTGGCGACCGCTGCGACTGCAGGATGAAGCCACCGCCACCTTGCGCGCGCCCTGCCGCGACGAGATCGCCCTGATCGAACAACGCACCGCGCTGGTCAATCAGTTGCGGGCGGCGCTGCGCGAGTATTATCCGGCGGCGCTGGCCGCCTTCGCCGACTGGACCGCGCCGCAGCCTGGGCATTGGTGTTGCAGTTCCCCACGCCCGCGCAGTTGCAGGCGGCGGGGAAACGGAACTGGGAAAAGTTCTTGCACAACCAGCACCTCTGGCGTCCGCAGACTGTCACCACGCGGCTGGAAATCTTCGCCCACGCCGAGGGATTGCCCGCCAGTGCCGCCGTCACCGCCGCCAAAAGCCTGCTGGCCGCGAGCCTGGTCAAGGTGCTGGTCACATTGCAGGCGCAACTGGACGAATACCGCCGCCGCATCACCGAAGCCTTCCGGGCGCATCCCGACCACGACGTGTTCGGTTCGCTGCCCGGGGCCAAGGCCACGCTGGGGCTGCGGCTGCTGCCGAAGTCGGCAGCGTGCGGGAGGAGTATCCCGACGCCGACGTCTTGCTGCGTCAGGCGGGCGTGAGTCCGGTCAGCTACCAGAGTGGAAAGGTCAACAAGTGCCGGCGGCGGCGGGCGTGCAACAAAGTGTTGCGCGCGACGGTGCATCTGTGGGCCAACGCCAGCCGGTTGACCTGTGAATGGGCGCAGCCGTATTACGCCCACAAACGCGCCGAAGGCCAAAGCCACGCCAGCGCGTTGCGGTGTTTGGGCAAACGCTGGCTCAAAATCCTGTGGCGGCTCTGGCAGAACGACCAAGCCTATGACGAAGCGAAGTATCTGGGCCAACTCCAACGGCGGGGTGCGCTCACCTGGACAAAACTTCAAGCGACCAAAACCGTGTAAACAACTTTTATGAAATCCCCACTTGCACCCCAGAGAACATCTGCAGCAGTCCTCTGCCACTTTGCATGGCAAGACAAATGGTGGAATAGCGGCAGAGGGCTGCCGCAGTCCAAAACCTCGCGGAATTTTTCTTCCGGCTTCAAATCACGGCCACAGTTTTGTTGAAACCGCTTTAGCCGATTGCATCTTCATTGCCGCAACCGATGCGCGCATAATTTTTTTCGAGTCAAACTTCGAGAGTCCTCCGGCGTAGCCGGAGGATTTCCTATGAATTAACGCCCTTGCAGCACATCGGGCTAATGTCCGCAGCGAAAGGACGCTTATGAATCAAAACAAAATTATTCGAACGACAGATTTCGTTGCCCGCCGTCGGCTCGTCCGATTTGATTTTCCTGGCTCTGCGCCATTGGCTCACGCCGTCATCGAGCTTTGCCTGGACTGCGTTACATCTCGCGCCGGGCTGCGCGAATTTGCGCGATGCTCGCCGTGCCGGTGGTGCCGAGTTGATGGATGACGACCGACGCGGCGGCGTTGGCCAGTTCAATTGCTTCGCGCAAAGTCGCGCGCGCGGCCAGCGCGGCGGTGAGATTCGCCGTCACCGCGTCGCCGGCGCCCACAATGTCAATTGGCCCGCGCACGGGCAGGGCTGGAACGTGCTCGATCTGGCCGTCCGGTGAAGCGCACAGAATCCCCCGTTGAGCGAGCGTGACGAAGACGGGCTGGCCGTTCTTTCGAGCGAGGTTTCCCGCGACGGTTTTTACCTGGGACAGGCTCAAGCGTAGCGACGGTCGGCAGACCGCCGCATTCTCCAATGAAATAAAGGAGGCGGCTCTCTGCCGAGGAGCCGCTACGAAAGCGGCCAGTTCCGCTGCGTTCATTTTGAACATCACGGGGGGAAACCCGCGCAGACCGCGCCGGCTGTCGGCGATGATGGGACAGCGCGGACGGGCGCGGGCCACGATCCGGAGCGCCCGCAAAACTTCCCGTGTGACCACGCCGGTTTCCGCCACGTCCACTTGATCGAGCACGATGAAACCATCCACGCGCGGCGCGAGGGCGGCCACGGAACGGGCGAGGGTTTGCCGGACGGCGCGGGGCGTGGGCGACCAGTTCTTGCTGTCGAGCCGGTTCAATTCCACGGGCGGCCTGCCCGGAGCGACGACGAGCGGCTTGCAATACGTGAAGGTGCGCCGCTGGGGCGTTTGAATAAAATGCTTCAAATTGACGCCGCGTTTTGCGGCCAGCGCGCGCCACAACTCGAAACCCTCGCCATCGTCACCGCAGAAACCGACCGGATAAATCTCGCCGATGCCGAGCGCGACGAGGTTGTTGAGGATCGTGCCCGCGCCGCCGGGTTGGGAGCGGACGCGCACGACGTTGTGAATGGGGAGTCTGGTCTCGATGGAAATTTCCTTCCTTGCCGGATCAATTTCGAGATAGCGGTCGAGGCAGAAATCGCCGACGACGGCGAGGCGAAGCGTGGCGTAGCGCGAGGCGATTTGTTTGAAGCGGGAGAGGTTCATCGGCGCTCAGAGCGGCTTTTGGAAACTTTTCATTCGCCGAAGATGATTCCGAGCAACGCGTCCGCGTCGCGGAAGTCGGGGATGACCACGTCCGCGCCGACGCCCAGCAGACGCTTGCGTTTCCACTCGTCGAAGCGGCCGGAGCCGTTGTGTTCCTCGTCGCTGGCCACCGCCACGGCCAGGCCGCCAACTTCCCTGGTGTTTTCGATTTCGACGTAGCCGTCGCCGAAGGAGAGCAACTGCGCGCCGGGAATGCGGTTCTCCCGAAGGATGCGCTCGATGACCATTTTTTTGGAAAATTGCTTGTAGTCGTCCAACGCGCCGTAGATGCGCGGGCCGAAATAACGGGTGAGATCAAGCAACTCCGCCTCCTGCTTCACGAAAACTTCATCCGTGCCGCTGGCCAGATAGAGCGGCAGGCCGCGCGCGTGCAGCAATTCGAGCAGAGGTCTCGCCCCGTGCACCAGCAGGTCGTCCGGCTTGATCGCGCCGGTCCGGAGGCCATCGGTGCGATGGCGGATGCGTTCATCGAGTCGGCGGAGAAATTCGCGCTTGTATTCGAGCGGTTCGCGGGGCGTGCCGCCGCGTTCGCGGATGCGGTCGGCCAGTTGGATCATCTGGTAAATGGTCTGCTTGCCGTTGAGTCGCATGATGTCGTCGAAGCAAAGCTGGCGGCGTTCGTCGTCGCTTTCGCCGGGCAGCGGCGGGAGCAATTCGGCGAACATCGGCACCATCACCTCGGACCAGCCCTGTCGGATGAGCGAGAGCGTGCCGTCGAAATCGAACAGCACGTGGCTGATTTGCGGTCGTGGAGCAAAGCTCGCGCTGAATTCAATCCGGCCTCGGAACGCAGTAGTAGAAAACACTTGCTGATCAGTTAAATCATTTTGGCCGAAAAGGTCAATCCCGACCTCGCGCGGAACACCCCAATCATTACGATCCAGCTTGGAGCGCGGGTTTTGCGGTGAGATTATTTTTACTAACTCTTCGAGGTTTGGTTCGGCTGGCTCGAATTGCAACTCTGTCAAGTTACAACTGACCGCAATGTTTGGGGACTTACACCCGTTTGCGGCTCGCGCCTTTATCCTTTTTCGTTACGCTTGTCTCGTGACCGTCCTCGCCCTCCAATTCGACATCGCGTGGGAAAACAAACCGGCGAATTTCGAAACTGTCCGGCGCTTGTTGGACGACGCCCGGCCCGCAAAAGATTCGCTCGTCGTGCTGCCGGAAATGTTCGCCACCGGTTTCAGCATGAACACCGGCGCGATCGCCGAACCGAGCGGCGGCGAGACGGAACAATTTCTCGCGCGCACGGCGAAGAAATTTGGCGTCTGCATCATCGCAGGCGCGGCGATGCGCGGTCGCGATGGCCGCGCACGGAACAAGGCGCTGGTCTTTTCGCCCGCCGGAGAATTGCTCGCCTTCTACGCGAAGATGCGTCCGTTCACGTTGGGCGGCGAGCCTGAGCATTACGTCGCCGGTGAAGGCCCCGTGGCCTTTCGCTGGAGCGATTGCACGGTTTCGCCGTTCATCTGTTACGACCTGCGGTTCCCCGAAATTTTTCGCGAAGCCGTTGCTGCGCATCGCCCGGAATTGTTCGCCGTGATCGCGAACTATCCGGAAAAGCGAATCGGCCACTGGGTGGCGCTGTTGCAGGCGCGCGCGATCGAGAACCAGGCCTACGTCGTGGGTGTGAACCGCATCGGGCGCGACCCGTCTTGCAGTTACAATGGCCGCTCGGTCATCGTTGATCCGCAGGGAGAAATCATTGCGGACGCGGGCGGGCGCGAATGCTGCATCAGTGCGAAACTTGATCTGGCGAATCTGAAGAAGTATCGCGCCGGCCTGCCGTTTCTGGACGATATGCGGCAATTAAAGTGAAAATTTAGGTGCGATTGTTTGAGCGCGAGTTTTGTTCCGTCCTCACATTTACCCTCTCCGCCAAGGAGAGGGAACAGCAAAGCTTAGTCACTTGACGCCTCACGCCTGTTTCGTGTTGCTCAATTTTTCCTTGCTACACCTCGCCAGACCGCTAGGGTGCCTCCGATGAATGGAATATCATGAGTCCACAAACCGTCGCGCGCTTGATCGGAGTAGGCATCCTGATCTTCATCGTCGTCATCATGGCGGCGTCGGGCACGTATGTTGTGCAGCCGGGTTATCGCGGCGTGCAGGTGACGATGGGGAAAGTTTCGCCGGACTTCAAACCGGAGGGCTTTGGTCTCAAAGCGCCGCTGGTCACAATGATTCATCCCATTTCCATCCGACAGCAGACGGAGGAAGACAAGGCGGAGTGTTATTCGTCAGATTTGCAACAAATCAACGTGGACGTGCGGGTTCTCTTCCGGATCCCGGAAAGCTCTGTTGTAAAATTGTTCCAGGACTATTTCGGCGAACCATTCGAGAGCCTGATCTCTCCGCGCGTGCAGGAAGCGCTGAAGGAAGTCACGGCGCTGCAGAGTGCCGAGCAAATCGTGAAGGCCCGCGAGCAAATCAAAATGCGCGCGTTGGAAATCGCGCGGCAGAAAATAGGCACGCTGCTCGTCATCGAAGACATCGTCATTCAAAGCATTGCGCTGACAAAGGAACTCGAACACGCCATTGAAGCCAAAATGGTCCAGGAGCAGGAGGCTTCCAAATCGAAGTATCTCCAGCAACGGGCGCAAATCGAAGCAGACACCAGCGTCATCAAGGCAAAAGGGGAAGCCGAATCCATCCGCATCCGCGGCCAGGCATTGAAGGAGAACCCCACTTATATCGATCTACAGATCGTAGATAAGTGGGACGGCCTCACGCCGTTGGTCATCGGTGGCAGCGATAATTTCGTCCTTCCGTTGCAAGATTTGGAACGCATCCGCGACTTGAAAAACACCTCAACCCCTCGCCGCCCGGCGGCGCGCTAAGACCATGGAACAATCTTCCTTATTCAAACTCATCGGCGTCGGGGTTGTTGTGTTTGTCCTGATTATCGCAGCTGCTACCTCCACTTATATCGTTGATCCGGGCACCCGGGGTATCAAGGTCACGCTCGGCAAAACGGCAGAGCGGTTTCTTCCGGAAGGATTCGGCTTTAAAGCGCCGTTTGTGACAAGAATCGTGCCCGTGAATGTGAAACAAAAGACACAGCCAGTGCGCGCCGAATGTTTCTCATCCGACTTGCAGCAGGTCATTCTGGATTTACGCGTGCTTTATCGCGTCCCGGAGCAATCGGTCGTGCAAATTTACATGCAGTTCGCCGGCGACCCCTTTGACAGTCTTATCGCGCCGCGCGTGCAGGAAGCGCTCAAGGAAGTTACGGCGTTGCAGACCGCCGAGGAAATTGTGAAGAACCGTGAGGAAATCAAACAGAAGGCGCTTGCGGCTGCGAAGTCGAAAATCGGCGCCATGCTCAAGGTTGAGGACATCGTTATCCGCAACATCGAGCTCTCGCCTGAACTGGAGCGGGCCATCGAAGCGAAGATGGTCGCTGAACAACAGGCCGCTCAAGCACGCTTCACGCAGGTGCAGACGCAAGTGGAAGCGGAAACAGCGGTCATCAGCGCGCGCGGTGAAGGAGAAGCCATCAAAGTGCGGGGCGACGCACTGAAGCTCAATCCGGCATTTCTGCGGCTGAAAATCGTTGAGCGCTGGAACGGCAAATCGCCGCTCGTCGTCCCCGCCGACCCGGACAACACCGGCGCCGGGCTGTTGCTGCCGCTTGGCCAGACAGAAAAACCGTCCGCGCCATGAATCCTCGAGGGCGGGCAGTCCTGCAGGTCATCGTTTTGTTGGTCGTGTTGGGTTTGCTCTTTCTTTTGTTTCCGCGGGCGTATGGCTTTGTGGAGGCGGCCGCTCGCGAGTTGCGATACTTCTGGTGGCTGGTTCTTCTTGTCGCGCTGGCCGTGTGGTTGATTTGGGGTATTCGGCGGAAACCAAAGTGACCCCTCGGGCGGGCCTTGTGCGGTTGCAAAAGAGGTTTTGTGCTCCAACCTTTATTCTTCTCGCGTCACCTTGCAGGCTTCTTCGTTTAACATTTTTAAAAAAGTGCGCCGCAATAATCGCGTGTTCCGTTCGATTATCACCTGCTGTTGGTGGAAGCTTTTCCAATCCCAATTTTCGTCAGGAAGGGTTCGGTCGAGCGTTTGCGGCCAAGGAATTTTTCGATTGAGACGTTCACGTCCCGCGAATCGCCCGGCTCGTAGATTTCTTTTCGCAATCTCATCCCGGCATTTTTGTCGAAGTAGCCGTCCGGCGCTTTTTCAAAAACTGTCGCCATGTCCGCAGAAATGGCGTCGGCCCAGGCGTAGCCGTAGTAGCCGGCGTCGTAGCCCATCAAATGGCCGAAGTAGGCGACGAATGCGGTGTCGGGCGCGAGCGGCAGGAAAACTTCGCTAAGGGTTTTGCTCGAGAGGGGCAACGAATCCTTCGCGTTGGCGTCGTGGATTTGCGTGTGCAGCGTCATGTCGGTGATGCCGAAGGAAAGCTGGCGGCGATAACGCGCGCCTTCAGTGGCAAGCTTGGCTTCTTTGAGTTTCGCCAAAATGTTTGCGGGAATTTTTTTCTTCGGATCGCGATAATCCGCGGCGAAGCTGTCCAAGACTTTTTTGTCCCAGACCCAGTTCTCCAGCATTTGCGACGGTGCCTCGACGAAATCGCGCGGGACGCTCGTGCCGGAGAAGCGCGAGAATTTCGCGCGTGTCAGAATGGTGTGCATCGCGTGGCCGAATTCGTGGAAAAGCGTCTCTACATCGCTGTGCGCGAGCAGCGAGGGATGGTCTTTGGTCGGCGACGGGAAATTGCAAACCAGCGCGCAGACCGGGCGTTGATATTTTCCGTCCGGCAAAAGTTTCCCGTCAACGATGCCAAACTGCGCGAAGTGATGGTATTTGCCTTCGCGCGGAAACAGGTCGAGGTAAAACAAACCGAGCGGCTCGCCAGTTTTCGCGTCGCTGACGGCGTGGAGTTGCAGGTCGCCGATCCATTTGTAGGGCGCTTCGAGTTTTTCAAACTTCAGCCCGAAGATGCGCTGGTAAATCGCGAACATCCCGTCGAGCACACGTTCCATCGGGAAATAGACGCGAAGCTGCTCGGCGTCCACGGTGTATTTTTCCTTCTTCAACTGGTTGTTGTAATAGCGCCAGTCCCAGATGTTGATTTTCGCGTTTGGGTCGCCCGTCTCCTTGATTTTCAATTTGCGGAACTCGGCAAGCTCGGCGTCGAACTTCGGCTGCAAACCGGTTTTCAAGTTCTGCAAGAAATCCGTCACAGTCTTCGAGTTCTTCGCCATCTTCACTTCGATCCGGAAGTCCGCCCAGGTTTTGTAGCCGAGTTTCTTGGCGATGTCGTCGCGAAGCGGAAGAATTTTTTCGAGCAACGGGATGTTTTCTTCGCGGGCAAGGTTGTCGTGGGCGACCAAAACTTTTTTGCGGATGTCCTCACGTTTCGCGTTCTCCTGAATTGTGAGAAAATGCCACGTGATGTTCGCCATGACGGTGTATTCGTCGTCGGCCTTTTCACTTTTGATCTGCTTCAGAAAATCCTCCGGCACCCCTTCAAGTTCAGACTTGGTGAACTTCATCGGCTTTTGCGCCTTGGTGATGTTGCTTTCGTAATCCGTTGTGAGCCGGGCAAGTTCCTTGCGCAGCTTCTCGACTTCCTTGCGCTGCGGCTTCGGCAATTCCAGACCGGCGCGGCGGTAATCGCGCATCATTTCTGCGAGCAGCTTCGCCTCCTCGCCTTTGAGCTTCGGTTTCGTGGCGGCGTAAGCCTTGACCGATTTGTAAACGTCCTCGCGATAATCCAGCCCGACCATCCATTCTTCGAGTTCCTTGATCGCATCCGTCGTGGCGTCGCGCAACGCGGCGTCGGTGCTGGTCTCCTTGATGAGCGAAAAACGATTTGCCGTCCGACCAATTTCAAATCCCAAATCGTCCAGCGCGCCGACGGTGTTCTTGAAATTCATCCCGCCCCGGCGGGACGGATCGAGCTTGCCGATGCGGTCAAGCGCGGCATTGCCCGTGGAAATGGTGTTCGTCAACGTCGCCCGGATTTCCTTCGCCGTCGTCTCGAACGTCGGCAGCGTGATGATGGATTTGAATTTCTCCGCGCGCTTTTGAATTTGCTTGAGCGTGTCGGAACCGGTTTGAGGAGCTGCGGAAACATGGGCCATAAAAAGAGTCGTCAAAGTTAGAGCCGAAATAATTTTCATAATCATTCGCCCGCAAACTAATTGCAAAAGCGCGTTGTTCAAGCCGATTCGCCGCAATGCTGGACACCGCAACACAGAATCGCTGCTATCAAGGTCAGGATGAAAACAGGGTGTTCCAGCCGCCGGTTGCCGTTGGTCATCGTAGCACTGCTTGGAATCGCCTTGTGTTCTTACGCCCAAACAACGCCGCCAAGTTTTCTTTGGGCAAGACGCGCCGGAGGGAGTCTGCATGATTTTGGGAATGGCGTCGCCGCAGACATAGCAGGCAACATTTATGTAACCGGTTATCTTGCCTCCACAAACGTCTCGTTTGGAAGTGAAACGCTCACAAATGCCAATCCGGGTTCTTACGATATCTTCTTGGTGAAATATGATGGCTCAGGAAACGTGCTCCGCGCTTTAGCGTGCTCCCCGACAGCCTGAAGGCTGGACTCCAACTTATTTTCCAACGCAATAAAGCTTGCTGTCCGTCCGAATGAAAAGATTTCCCTGCGAAATCGCGATTGAGGCGCGCAGGCGGTCATCGCCTGCATCACCCATCGGAATCGTTTTCAACAGTTTGAATTCATCCGCGGCGGCAACGATGAAAATGTCGCCGCGAAAATTCTGGAAGTAAATTTTCCCGTCAGCGCACGATGGCGACGATTCTATTTTCACGCGGGCGCCCAGGTTGCCGATCCATTCGGCTTTGCCTGATTTTGGCTCGATGCGCGCGATGGTATTGCGGTCGCCGTTGAGGATGTAGAATTTATTTTTGTAGAACAACGGCGTGCAAACGTCGCTGGAAACTTCGCGGTCCTTGCTCGTCCACGCGAGCGCGGAATCGTCGAGGTTGCCCTTCGAGCTGAGTTTTACCGCAAATACAGGCGAGCCTTTGGGCGCGCAGACGAGCGTGACGCCTTCTGCCGCGACCGGTGACGGCACGAGCCGCCAATGCGTGATGCGCTCCGGGTTCCACGAGCCCCAGCGCCAAAATTCCTTGCCGCCGTTTGAATCGTGCGCGGAAATGCAGTCGCCGCCGGTGATGAGAATCCCGGCGCGTCCGTTGTGCTCAAACGGAATCGGCGTGCTGTATGCCTCCTTTGATTCCTGCGCGGCGTCGGAAGGCCGGACGTGTTTCCACAACTCCTTGCCCGTCTTTGGGTCGAGCGCGAGCAGATAGGAATCGCCCGGTCCGTCCTTGCGCCCCCGGCCATGCACAGGCACGTTGCGCTGAAGGACTTGAATGAAAAGTTTGCCGTCGAACAACGTCGGGCTTGCGCCGTAAGTCCATTGGTAAGCGAACTGGCCGTAATCGTTTTGAATGTTGCGCGACCAGATTTTTTTCCCGTTGAAATCCAACGCCACCAAATCGCCCGCGCCGTATAAAAAGTAAACGAGTTTCCCGTCCGTCGTGGGCGACGGCGAAGCAAAGTTGCTGCTGTCGCCAAAACCAAAACCGATTCCCACTTCATAGTTCCACAATTCCTTTCCCGTCTTGCGGTCGAGAGCCATGGCTCGAAGTGTCTTCGTGCGCAGGTCTGTTGAACTGACGAACACGATGTCGCCCCAAATGACCGGCGTCGCCGCAGACGGACCCGGCATGTCGGCGACCCACTTCACGTTGTTGGTCTTCGAGAAATCGTCGGGCAAGCCCGTTTCGGTTGACGAACCGTCGAAATGCGGCCCGCGCCAGTGTGGCCAGTTTTCCGCCGAAGCGCAACAGGCAGGACCGATCAGTGAAAACAAGACGAACCGTTTTAGAAAATTCATAGTGTTAATGCAGACGCTAATAACAATTGAACTCTTCAAACACAAGCCGCTTTCGAGCAAGAAATGTTAAGAGAATTCCGTTGCCACAACGCGCAAAACTTTTAGCATCCCGTTCCCCAGAATGTTTTCGGGGACACAAAAAATGAAAAGTTACGACATCGCACTCATCGGTGGAGACGGCACCGGCCCGGAAGTCGCGCGCGAAGGCGCAAAGGTCGCCGAGGCTGCCGCAAAAAAATTCGGCTTCAAACTCAACTGGCACCCTTACGATTTCGGCGGCGACCGGTATCTGAAGACCGGCGAGGTCCTGCCGGACAGCGCCGTTGACGAACTGCGGAAGTTCAAGGCGATTTTTCTCGGCGCGGTCGGCCATCCGCAGGTCAAGCCCGGCATTTTGGAAAAGGGAATTTTGCTGCGGCTGCGTTTTGAACTGGAGCAATACATCAACCTCCGTCCGGTGAAACTTTATCGCGCGCAGGACTGTCCGCTCAAAGACAAGGGCCCGGAGCACATTGATTTCGTCGTCGTGCGCGAAAACAACGAGGGACTTTACACCGGCGCTGGCGGTTTCCTTTTCAAAGGCACGCCTAACGAAGTCGCGCTTCAGGAATCCGTCAACACGCGGCGCGGCGTGGATCGCTGTTTGAAATACGCCTTTGAGTTGGCGAAGCGCCAACGCGGCGGCAAACCGTGGAAAGGTCTCAAGCCCGAGGACGTTTCCGCCGGCAAGACCGCGCAACTCACGCTTTGCGGCAAGACCAACGTGCTGACGTTCGCGTTCGATTTGTGGGAGCGCGCGTTCATCGAGATGGGCGCGAGTTATCCGACGGTGAAGCGCGATTATGCCCACGTGGACGCCACTTGCATGTGGTTCGTGAAAAACCCGGAATGGTTCGACGTCATCGTCACCGACAACATGTTCGGCGACATCATCACCGACCTCGCCGCCATGATCCAAGGCGGGCTCGGCGTCGCCGCCGGAGGCAACATCAACCCGGAAGGCGCCTCCATGTTCGAACCCATGGGCGGCAGCGCCCCCAAATACACCGGGCTCAACGTCATCAACCCACTCGCCGCCATCAACGCCGCCGGCATGATGCTCGATTTCCTCGGCGAATCCCAGGCCGGCGCCGCCATCGAGGAAGCCGTCATCCAAATCATCAACACCAAGATCCAAAGCCTCGCCGCCGGCAAGATGGGCCACTCCACCACCGAGGTCGGCGACCTCGTCGCCGGCGCACTCTAGAATCCCGGAACCGTGAAACCCGTCGCCGACGAGTCAGGTCTCAGCGGTGTGCATCCGAGGTTCAAGAACTCTCATGGCGAGGCGCGGGACAACTGCTCACGCACCCGAGAGGGCACCGCGCGGCTGACGCGGATGCCGAAGGCCCTTTATCCGCGTCATCCGCGCAATCCGCGGTTGCCGCCCCGGAACGGCAACAACGCCCGATAGAAGCAGGGAAAGCGGATCCGATGGTTCGATCGGCGTAAACGGTCCGAGACAACGCCTCGCCGGCCCTCGTACCGCCCTCCCGCTCCCGGGCCCCTCCACCCCGCGGACACCGCTACCGTCCCGGCCCAACCCCCGAGGCCGCATGGAGATCCGCGATCGCCCGCGGGCTCAGCGCCCGATCGAACACCGCAATCTCGTCCAAACGGCCTTCCAAGCTCGCATTCCCATCCCGATCCGCCCCAAACCGAAAACTCGGGCCTCCACCCGGCCCGAGTTCGCCCACCAACTCGGGCTCCCGCCCTCCGTCGAGGTGCAACGTAATCCCCGACCCGCGCCGAACCACCGTCAAATGTGTCCACGTCTTCGGGGCAATCACCGATCTCCCCCAAGTCACGCGCTCGCCGTCAGTCCCCATCCGCAGAAAGAGCCGCGTCTCATTCGTGCCCGCCAGACCGATCGCCAACCCGAGGCTCCCGTCAGCGTTCCCACAGGAAAGGAGCACTCCCGTCACCGGCCGCACGCCGGCGACCAGCCCGTTCCAAAAC
>CAYMCQ010000049.1:0-31117 GCA_964389025.1 uncultured Verrucomicrobiota bacterium | reverse complement strand
GCAGACCAACTACCCCTTTGCCTGGCCAGCCTCGCTGGGAACACCCGACATTATCGTCCCGATGGGGAACCAAAATATTCCTGCGAGCGGCACCATCAATTATCGTTATGCGTCTTACACTTACAATGGCCCCGATGTCTGGCTCCGCGCTGCGGTGCCTCTGCCCGGCACGATACCCGTAGTGCACCACATCTTGGTCCTCCAAGGATTGGATAATGCCGTTAACAGTTTCTTGACCGGATATGCTCCGGGGTCGACTCCGGGGGCGTTTCCTCCCAACACCGGAAAGCTCTTGACCAGCGGCACCACGCTGACATTCCAACTCCACTACATCGCAATCGGGAATGCCACGAACGACAATAGTCAGCTTGGTCTATATACCACGCCGATAGCACCGGCTTATCCCTTGATACAAACTTCGGCCGCCAGTTCAGGTTTCTCAATCCCTCCGAACACAAAGGAATATCAGTTTGTAGCTCAATCTTCTGCGCTTACAACCAATGTATGGCTGCATGAAATGAGTCCCCACATGCATACGCGAGGAGCCCGCTTCAAATACGAAGCGGTCTACACTAATGGGCTTAGTGAAGTGCTGGTTTCCGTTCCACACTACGATTTTTCCTGGCAGACTGCCTATCGCTTCGCTCAACCCAAATACTTGCCCAAGGGGACTTACATCAGATGCACTGGAGTCTGGGACAACTCGGTCTTGAACAAGGGATTGATGGCGGCTTACATTGATTACAGCACCTTTCCTCCCACCACCAATTCACTCTACGCCCCAGGCCGAACTGTGGGCTGGGGCGATCAGACCTGGGACGAAATGTTCATCGGATACTTTAACTACTCGCAGGCTCCGTAAAAATTCGAGCCGCCGACCCGGCTGCCGCGTTATTGACGGGTTGCCATCTTCATTCATCGCGAGAGTTATTGCGCTTTGTCCGCCGCTCCGCTACTAAACTTCCATGCGTTTTATCGGAACCATCATCGAAAAACTCCAGCGCCATCCCAAGCGCGTTGTTTTTCCGGAAGGCGCGGAGCCACGAGTCTTGCAGGCGGCGCGGCAATTTTATTCGCTGCGCCTGGGCGTGCCGATGCTACTCGGTGACCGCACCAAAATCAAACAGGTCGCCGCCGAATTAAGCATCAACCTCGAAGGCATCCGCATCATCAACCCAGCGGAAAGCAGCGATCTCGACAACTTCACTCACCGCTTCCATCTGTTGCGAAAGTCAAAAGGTTTGCGCAAACAAGAGGCGCGCGAGGCGATGCTCATCCCGAATTATTTCGGCGCGATGATGGTGGCGATGCACCAGGCCGATGGTTTTGTTTCCGGCACCAACCAGATTTCCGGCAGCGTGTTGCGCCCGCTGTTTCAAATCGTCAAAGTCGCGCCGCAAGCCACCACCGCTTCAAGCTGCATGATCATGGAAATCGAGGACGGCCGCTTCGGCGAAAACGGTGTGCTGCTCATGGGCGATTGCGGCGTCATTCCCGATCCGACCGTTGAGCAACTTTCCGACATCGCCATCTCGACTGCGCAACTGGCCCGCCAGCTCCTTGGCACGCGTCCGCGCGTTGCCCTTCTCTCCTTTTCCACTAAAGGCAGCGCAACGCACCCGTCCGTCGGGAAGGTCCAGGCTGCGACCGCAATGGCAAAACAAAAGGCGCGCGAAAAAAATGTCGAGGCTGATTTCGAAGGCGAACTGCAGGTGGACGCCGCGCTCGTTCCTGAAATCGCCGCGCGCAAATTGGCGGACAACAAAGTGGCCGGCTTCGCGAACGTCTTGATTTTCCCCGACCTGAACTCCGGCAACATCGCCAGCAAACTTCTTCAGCACACTGCGCGCGCAAATGCCTACGGACAAATTCTGCTCGGCCTTGACCGCCCCGCCGCCGACGTTTCGCGCGGCTCGAACTCGCACGACATTCTCGGCGTCACGGCCATCGTCGGCGCGCAGGCGATTCGCTTCAACGAACTTTACCCCGACGCAGGCAAGCGACTGCCGGGTGAATGAAAACAGAAGTTAGGAGATGGAAGATAGGAGTTGGAATGCCCCCAAAGAATCAAACGTCAACCTTGGCTGCAGTTCCAACTTCTAACTTCCATCTCCCATCTCCAAATCCATGAACACCGAGACTCCACGCGTTTTCATCGCCGCGACGCGTCAAAACGACGGCAAGACCACGACGTCGCTCGGTTTGCTGGCGGCGATGCAGAAAAAATTTCCGCGCATCGGCTACATCAAACCGGTCGGCCAGCGCTACGTCGAAATCGCCGAGCAAAAAATTGACGAGGACACGGTGCTGATGGACAGCGTCTATCAACTCAACTGTCCGCTGGTGGACATGAGTCCCATCGCCATCGAGCCGGATTTCACGCGCAAATATCTTGAATCCGCAAATTACGACGCGCTCGTCCGCAAAATACAAAAGGCGTTCGACCGCGTCTCATGGGAAAAAGATTTTGTGCTGTGCGAAGGCTCTGGACACGCGGGCGTCGGTTCGGTTTTTGACCTGTCGAACGCGCGCGTCGCAAAAATCCTTGGCGCGAAAGTCATCATCATTTCACAGGGAGGCATCGGCAGGCCCATTGATGAAGTCACCTTGAATCAGGCGTTGTTTGAGAAGGAAGGCGTGGAAATCATCGGCGTCATTTTGAACAAAGTCATCGGCTCCAAGGTGGATTATGTCACCGACTTCGCGCGGCGCGGGCTAAAGCACAAGGGGCTTGAACTGCTCGGCGTGATTCCGCACGAGAGGATTTTGTGCAGCCCAACGCTTGATTTCATCCGCGAGGAGCTGAAAGCCGAGCCGTTGAACGACTCGAAACAAATCCACAATCTCGTGGATGACGTGGTTGTTGGCGCGATGAGCGTCAACAATGCGATGCGTTTTTTCAAGCGTGGCGTGCTGATCATCACGCCCGGAGATCGCGAGGACATCGTTCTGGCCGCCGCCACCGGCCCTTCCTGGCGCGAAGCAAACCTCGCGGGGGTGGTTTTGACCGGAAACCTCCGGCCCGGCCCGGAAGTTTTGAAAGCGATCCGCGCGATGCCGTTTCCGGTTTTGCTCGCCGCGCAGGACAGTTATGAAGTCGCCTCCAGAGTCCACGACCTCATCGTCAAAACGCGCCCGAACGACGCGGAAAAAATTTCCCTCATCCGCGACATCATCGCCAAAAACGTGAACGTGAAAAAAATTCTGGAGTCGCTGTAAAATTTTTAGTTTTAAATTTTTAGTTTTTAGTTGCAGCATCCGCGCTGAATGAAATCCAGTGTGGTCAGGGATAAAAGTTACTCGTTCGCGTTGCGCATCATCACGCTGGCAAGGTGGCTGCGGGTCCAGAAGGAGTATGAAATTAGCGGGCAGCTCTTGCGTTCGGGCACTGGCATCGGCTCCAACATCGAGGAAGCGCTGGCGGGGATCAGTCGTGCAGATTTCACAGCCAAGATGTCCATCGCATCCAAAGAAGCGCGAGAAACGCACTACTGGCTTAGATTGCTGCGCGATTCGAAAACTGTTCCCGAACAACGAGTCGCTTCGCTGGAAAATGAATGTTTGGAACTTGTTCGCATTCTCACCGCCATAGTCAAAACTTCGCAAACCGGAGCGGTGAACTCAAAATTAAAGACTCAAAATTTAAAACTTTGAAAATAAATCCATCGCTGCAAAAAGTTCCAACCTGTCAGCCCTGGTGCCGGACGCGCCGGCCACCGAAACCGGCCGGATAAAATTGTTCCATCGGCACGGTCAACGCCTTGCCGATGATGAACAGCTCGCGCGCCGTGACAAACCGCACTTGGGATTCGATCTTGGCCAGAGTGCCGCGCGGCAGATTCAAGCCCCGCTCCTCGCAACGCGCCGCCAGTTCTTTCTGGCTCATCCCGGACTCCATGCGAAACTTCCGCACCTGCGGCCCCTCGACGTTGGCCTGCTTCGCGATTCGCTTTGTTTGCTTGATCGCCATATCAAATTAAACCGCTGACCGCCGTCTGCGGTGCAACCACCGGCCAGTGTAAGCCCGCAAGCCGGAAGGCTTGCTTAAATTATCTCATTTTTTTGTTCCCGTTAAGAGCAGTGATGTGTATAAGTGACACCAAGGCTGACCCTGTTTTTGGCCGCGTTCGATGGTCCCGTGACAAATGGACGAACGATTAATGAAACTGGCTACAAGAAAAGAATTAGCGCGAAAATCGAGCTTGGACCGATGGACATGGGATTCAAGTGCAAATCCACCTTCAGGCTTCTGCGCATCAACAACGCCGGAACAGCGACACCATCGAAGGCAAAGTCGGCTGCCCCCCCCCCGACTTTGAATGGGATAGGTAAGCGTTGGAGACAAAGTGCGAACCCCGCTCACAGAACAAGGCAGGCAATATGGCAATTCCATTTGACATTGGCGCACATCGTTCACGGGATAAAGCGCCAGAGGACTGGCGCAGTCCAAGACGCTGCGCGTTTTCCTGGCGCTATCGCATCGCGCGCCAGCGTCTTGGACTGCGGCGGCCCTCCGCCGCTTTATCATCACTTGCAGATCACACTGTGCCGACCTTAAGCGCAACTGCTATAACGCTGTGAAACCAAAACCAAACACTGTCTTTCTCGTTGGGTTCGCGCTGGCGCTGCTCGGCGGCGTGGCTTGGTTCAACTGGCGGCACACCACCCGCATGAAGGAATCAGCGGAATTGGTGCGCCACACCCACGAAGTGCTGCAACAATTGACCGGGTTGCTGTCGAAGGCGCAGGATATCGAAACCGGCGCACGCGGCTTTGTGCTGACCGGCGATCCAGCGTTTCTGAATCCGTTCGAGACTGCTCTTGGCGAAGTGAACGCCCAGTTCCGCGCGTTGCGCGCGCTCACCAGCGACAACCCTCGTCAACAGGCCAACTGCGACTCCTTGGAGCCGCTCATCACCCGGCGCATTGCACTGGCGCAAGCCAATGTGGATCTGCGCCGGGACTCCGGTTTCGAGGCGGCGCAACAGGAAATTGCAAGTGGGAAGGGCAAGGCCGTAATGGAGCAGGTTCGCGCCGTGATTGCCCGGATGGACGCGGAGGAGCAGGCGCTCTTGGTTCAGCGCTCCGCCGTGGCCACGCGAGAGGCGGGCCTCACCAAGCTGCTGACGGCCGTCGGCACGAGTTTGAGCGTCGCGTTGCTCATCGGAGTATTCGCGCTGGTGCTGCGCGAGAACCGGCTGCGCCAGCGATCAGAGGCGGAACTTGACCGCTTCTTCACCCTCTCGCTGGACATGCTGTGCATCGCCAGCGCGGATGGTTATTTGAAGCGCATCAGCCCCGCCTTCACCCGGACGCTGGGCTGGAGCGCGGAGGAAATTCTGGCGCGACCGTTCCTCGAATTTGTTCATCCCGATGACCGCGCCGCCACGCTCCGCGAGGTAGATCGGCAGATTATCGCCAGGGAAAATGTCCTCGAATTTGAAAATCGCTACCGGCACAAAGACGGTTCGTGGCGCGTGCTGTCGTGGAAGTCGGTGCCCCAGCCGGGCGGGCTGATGTATGCCACCGCGCGCGACATGACGGGGAAGAAGGAGGTGGAGATGATACTGCGCGAGCGCACGCGGCTGGCGGAATTTCAGGCGCACATCGGCCATGCCGTGACGAACAACAGCGCATTGCGACCGTTGTTGCAGGAGTGCGCCGAGGCCATCGTGAAAACGTTCGATGCCGCGTTCGCGCGCATCTGGACGCTGAACGAATCCGCGCAGATGCTCGAACTGCAAGCCAGCGCCGGCCTCTACACCCATCTCGACGGCCCGCACGGGCGCGTGCCGGTTGGCAAATTCAAAATCGGCCTCATCGCCCAGGAGCGGAAGCCGCACCTCACCAATCAAGTCGTCGGCGACCCGCGCGTTGGCGATCAGGAGTGGGCGCGACGGGAAGGCATGGTGGCTTTCGCCGGCTATCCCTTGGTGGTGGAAGGCCGGGTGATCGGGGTCATCGCCATGTTCGCGCGGCACCCGTTTTTGGATTTGGACCTGCAGGCCGTTGCTTCCGTGGCCAACAGTATTTCACTCGCCATCGAGAGCAAAAAGGCGGAGGAGCAGATCATCAAACTCAACACCGACTTGCACCAGCGCGCCGCCCAACTCGAAGAGGCGAACAAGGAGCTGGCCTCCTTCTCCTACTCCGTCTCGCACGATTTGCGGTCGCCGTTGCGCGGCATTGATGGATTCAGCCAGGCGCTGGAGGAGGACTACGGCGACAAGTTGGATGAGGCTGGTCGCGGCTATCTGGCGCGGGTGCGGGCGGCGACGCACCGCATGGGTGATCTGATTGACGATTTGTTGAAGCTCTCGCGGATCACGCGCGCCGAACTGCGCCATGAGCCGGTGGATTTGAGCGCGCTGGCGCGAACCGTCGCCGGAGCGTTGCAACTGCGCGAGCCGCAGCGGCAGGTGCAGTGGGAAATTGCCGGTGGCCTGTCAGCGGAAGGCGATCCGCAGTTGCTGCGCGTGGCGCTCGAAAACCTGCTGGGCAACGCCTGGAAGTTCACCGGCAAACAACCGGACGCGCGCATTGAGTTCGGCCGGTGGCAGAGCGACGGTCAGACGGCGTTTTACGTGCGCGACAACGGCGCCGGGTTTGACATGACGCACGCAAATAGACTGTTTGGCGCGTTCCAGCGGCTGCACACCGTTGCCGAGTTTGAGGGGACCGGCATCGGCCTGGCCACCGTCCAACGCATCGTGCTCCGGCACGGCGGGCGATTGTGGGCGGAAGGCGCGGTTGACAAAGGCGCGGTCTTTTATTTCACCCTGCGACCAACAAACCCATGACAAAGGAAACCATGAACGAAAAAATCATCCTGTTAGTAGAGGACAATCCGGACGACGAGCAACTGGCGGTGCGGGCGCTTAAGAAGCACAACATCGTGAACAGAATCGAGGTGGCGCGCGATGGACAGGCGGCGCTGGACCACTTGTTCGATGAGAGCAAGCCGTTGCCCGCGCTGGTGCTGCTGGATTTGAAACTGCCCAAGGTCAGCGGCTTGGAGGTGTTGCAACGGCTGCGCGCCAACGAGCGGACTGCCATTCTGCCGGTGGTGATCCTGACAACGTCGAAGGAGGAGCAGGACCTCCTGGACAGCTACCGCTCGGGCTGCAACAGCTACATCCGCAAGCCGGTGGATTTTGTCCAGTTCGCGGAGGCTGTCCGGCAGCTCAAAGTCTATTGGCTGATGATCAACGAAGGCCCGCCGAAAAACGAAAGATCAAAATGAGCCTTTGGCAAACCCCCGACAGCGGCAGAGGACTGCCGCAGGCCGAAACATCGTGGCGTTTCGAACGATTCGCGGACAGGTGGTCGAGCCGGAAATCGAAGCAGTCCGCCGCCTCACGTCGGCGGCTGCAATTTGGAAGGGATCTCTTATGAACAAACTCTTGCGCGTGTTGCTGGTCGAAGATGTGGAAGACGACGCACTGCTGGTTTTGCGGGCGTTGCGGGCCGGCGGTTTCCAGCCCGAGCACAAACGCGTGGAAACTCCGGAGGCGATGACCCTGGCGTTGGCCGATGGGCCATGGGACATCGTCATCTGCGATTATGCGATGCCAAAGTTCAGCGGCGTCGGCGCGCTCGCGCTGCTCCGGAAAAGCGGGTTGGACATCCCGTTCATCGTCGTGTCCGGCACCATCGGCGAGGAGACTGCCGTGGCCATGATGAAGGCCGGGGCGCACGACTATATGATGAAGGGAAACCTGGCGCGGCTGTGTCCAGCCGTGGAGCGCGCGTTGCTGGAGGCGGAACAGCGACGGCAGCGGCGGCAGGCGGAGGAATACCTAGCCGAGGCCCATCGCCGCACGGCGGTGCTGGCACAACTCAGCCGCAAACTGGCCGAAGCCTTCACTCCAAAGGCAGCAGCTCTCTCCATCCTACAGGCCGCCGACGAAATGCTTCACTGGGACAGCAGTTGGCTTCGCGTATGGAACGAGGAGCAAAAGCAATGGAAAGACCTCGCCGCCTTCGACCTTATGGATGGCGGACGCTGCGAACTGGTCACGGACCCATCGTCCATGCTGAAGCCTTCGCCGATCGTCCGCCGCGCCATGAAGGAGGCGCAACTGCTCTTGCGTGACAGTGAGACAGATGAGACCCACGTGCTGACGGTCTTGGGCAGTGGCCGCCGTTCCCTCTCTCTGATGTTTGCGCCTCTTCGATTGGCGGACCGGCTGGTCGGCATGATTTCCATCCAAAGCTATCAACGCCATGCCTACGACCACGCCTCGCTGGAACTGCTCCAAACCCTGGCTGACCATTGCGCGGGAGCGCTGGCCCGCATCCAGGCCACCTCGGAACTAAGCGAGAGTCAGGAACGCTTCCGCCTGATCTGGGAGAATTCCGTGGACGGCATGCGGTTGACGGATGGCGCGGGCAACGTCCTGATGGTCAACGAAGCCTACTGCCGTCTGGTTGGGAAATCTCGCGCCCAAATCGAAGGCAAACTAATGTCCGAAATCTACGCCGAGGAAGACCGCGAACATATTCTGGCACGCCATCGGGAGTGTTTTATCAGCCGCACCGTTCCGGCGCATTTGGACCGGCAGTTGAAACTTTGGAATGGACGGGAAATCTGGCTGGAGGTGTCCAACTGCTTCTTCGAGACCGCGGACTCCAAGCCGCTCCTGCTGGGTTTGTTCCGCGATGTCACAGAGCGCAAGGAGGTCGAGCGTCAGATTCAGCGCACACAACGATTGGAGAGCATCGGAACGCTGGCAGGCGGCGTTGCCCATGACCTCAACAACGCGCTCGCGCCCATATTGATGGCTAGCGAATTGTTGCGGCTGGAGTTTCCGGACAAAGGGGGGCGCTTCCTTGACCTCATCCAAGCCGGTGCCAACCGCGGGGCTGAGATGGTCAAGCAGCTTCTGACGTTTGCCAGGGGCACCGATGGCGAGCGCCTGCTTCTCCAGCCACAGCATCTGCTCAAGGAGATGGTCAAGTTGATGAAGGGCAGCTTCCCCAAGAACATTCAAATACAGACTAATTTCACGAAAAACCTCCGGACGATCCTGGGCGATGCCACGCAGCTCGATCAGGTGTTGCTCAACCTCTGCGTCAATGCCCGCGACGCCATGCCCGACGGCGGCACGCTGACCCTGAAAGCGGAAAATGTCGAGATTGACGCCGTCTATGCCGCCTCCTTCCCGGAGGCCAAACCCGGCCACTATGTCATGGTGCGTGTCGAGGACACCGGCACCGGCATCCCGCCGGAAATTCTTGAGCGCATCTTCGAACCGTTCTTCAGCACCAAGGGGCCGGAGAAAGGCACGGGACTCGGGCTTTCCACCGTCATCGGCATCGTCAAGGGACACGGCGGCTTCATCCGCGTTTACTCGACTCTTGGAAAAGGTTCAACCTTTGCCGTTTACCTGCCAGCCGCCGATTCCGGCGCGGGCGACACGGCCTTGCTGGCCAAAACCAACACGGCCTACCGTGGCAACGGCGAAACCCTTCTCGTGGTGGATGACGAGCCCGCCGTGCGCGAGGTCACGCGCGCCGCGCTGACAGCGCTGAACTTCAAAGTCCTCACCGCGGCAAGCGGCACGGAAGCGCTGGTTCAACTGATGGAGAAGCGGACGGAATTGCGCGCGGTGATCAGCGACCTGCACCTGCCCGGCATGGACGGCCTCACCTTCGTCCGAATGCTCAAAGGCATGTTGCCCCAGGCCGGCATCATCGCCATGAGCGGGCGTTTCGAGGAACGGGAGAAGAGCGAGTTCAAGGCGCTTGGGGTCAGCACGCTGCTTGACAAACCTTTCACAAAGGAAAAATTGGTGGAATCACTGAAGACGGTTCTTACGGAGCAAATCCCGGCGTCAAAAATGCCGTCGGGTGACAGCGCTGCCAAACCATGAGCCCCAAAAATGCGAATCCGGCGTGAGAGGGCGATTCCCAACAAAGTGTTGAGCACGAAAACCCCGGATGTCACTCCGTCACAGCCGGATGGACGGGTGAGGATAAACACCAACTTTTGTCACAGACGTGACGAATCAAATTCGGACGGCGATGAATTAATTGACCCGGATGGCAGAGTTCTTGCGCTTGCTTGCGGGCGGTGAAACCGATAACACTGCTCTTCAATTCCATTGATGGAGCAGAGTGACGACGATGAGATGACCTATGAGCCACCATATCCTGTTTGCAGATGACGATGTCCCCATCCGCGAGACGTTGAGCCTTTATTTCAAAATGAAAGGGTTCACGGTGACCACGGCCGCAAACGGGGCCGAGAGCATCCGCCTGGCTCAAGAGACGCCCTTTGATCTGGTCATTCTGGATGTGGATATGGGAGGTGAGAATGGCCTGGATTTGCTCGTCGTGTTCAAGCAGAAATATCCCAAAACTCCCGTCGTCATGTTCACTTCATTGGGCTATGATCCCGCTTTGATGAAGGAGGCGACGGCCAAAGGAGCCGACGCCTTCATGAGCAAGACGGAACCTCTCGACACTTTGTGCAACGAGGTTTCGCGGCTGTTAAATTAGTTCGGGACGGCAGGCTTGCGAAGTCTTGCAGAACTTTACTGTTCCCTCGCGTGGAAGAGCTGGCTAAGGTGAGGGCGGACATTTCAAAAAATCTTCATGCTGCCCATCAATCCATCACTGCAAAAAGTTCCGACGTATCAGCCAGGACGCCCGATTGAAGAAGTCGCGCGCGAACTCGGCTTGCCAGCAGAAAGCATCATCAAGCTTGCATCGAATGAAAATCCATTTGGGCCGTCGCCGCTTGCGCTCGCTGCGATGCGGAAAGCTTTGCCAAACCTGAATCTTTATCCCGACGGCAACACGTTTTATCTGAAAGAGAAGCTCGCCGCGAAACTCGGCGTGTCGCCCGCAAATCTCATCTTCGGCAACGGCTCCAATGAAATCATCGAGTTCACCGGTCATGCGATGATGCAGCCGGGCACCGAAGTCATTGTCTCGCAATATTGCTTCGCGGTTTATCCGATGATGGCGGCGATGTTCGGCGCAGATCTCGTCACCGTTCCGGCGAAAAATTTCGGACACGACATTCCTGCGATGCTCGCGGCCATCACGCCGCGAACGCGCGTCATCTTCGTCGCGTGTCCGAATAACCCGACCGGCACGCTCGCGCCCCGCGACGACATTTTGCGACTGGCGAATGAAGTCCCGGAAAATGTTTTGATCGTGATGGACGAGGCTTACATCGAATTTCTCGACAAGCCGGCGGACTTGCTGCCGCTGATACGCAGCGGGAAGCAAAATCTTTTGTTGATGCGGACGTTTTCAAAAATCTACGGGCTTGCCGGCTTGCGGATCGGCTACGGCATCGCATGTCCTGAATTGATTGCGGCATTTGAAAAAGTTCGGCAGCCGTTCAATGTGAACGCGCTTGCCCAAACCGCCGCG
This sequence comes from uncultured Verrucomicrobiota bacterium, assembly GCA_964389025.1. Classification (GTDB taxonomy): domain Bacteria; phylum Verrucomicrobiota; class Verrucomicrobiia; order Limisphaerales; family CAYMCQ01; genus CAYMCQ01. Next base: position 19,729 of record CAYMCQ010000049.1, on the reverse strand, counting down.
CTTGCCGCGCTCGACGATTCCGCGCACGTCAAAAAAACCCGCGAGAACAACGCGCGTGGACTTCAGTTTTTCGAGAACGCATTTCGTCAACTGAAGCTCGAATGGGTTCCCTCCGCCGCCAACTTCATCCTCGTGCGCGTCAGCGACGGACAAAAAGTTTTCAACGAACTTCAACGGCAGGGCGTCATTGTCCGGCCAATGGGCGGTTATCAGTTGCCCGAGTGGATTCGCATTTCCATCGGCACGCCGGAGGAAAACGAGCGTTGCATCGCAGGGTTGAAGAAAAGCTTGTAGCGCGACCGTCCCGGTTGCGAGTTCGGGCGGCGTCCCGCCGCTCGACGAAACACGGAGCGAGACGCTCCTTGAACCCGCAGGCGAGGACGCCTGCGCTACGACGAGGAATTCGCAAATAGAAGTTGAAACCACGCCCAAACGTGATTTCTTATTCCTCCATTGAAACAGAAAGCGACGAGCGAACGTGAAACCAACTGATCTGCGGGGCATCCTGCAATACATTCCGCAATTCCGCGAGAGGACGTTCATCCTCAGCGTGGACGGCGCGATTGTCACCGACGAAAATTTCGCGAATCTGCTGCTGGACGTGGCGGTGCTGCGTTCGCTCAACATCCGCGTGGTGCTCGTTCACGGCGCGTCGGCGCAGATCAAATCGCTCGCCGATGAGCAAAAATTTACTCCGTCGGATCTGGTCGGCAGCGGCGTGACGGATGCCGAGACGCTGAAGCTCGCGCTCACCGCCGCGAACCGGCTGACGCACGAAATTCTTGAAGGCTTGTCCGCGCACGATTTGCGGGCGGCCTGCACCAATTCCATCGTTGCGCATCCGATGGGCATCATCCAGGGCGTGGACCACTTGTTCACCGGCAAAGTCGAGCGCGTGGACGTGGAGCTTCTGCAAAATCTGCTGGCGCAAGGAATCGTTCCCGTGATCCCGCCGCTCGGCTTCGACGGCGATGGAAAAACTTATCGTGTCAACTCCGATGGCGTCGCGCTCGCAGTCGCGCAGGCGCTCAAGGCGATCAAACTCATTTTTGTCACCACGAACGAGGGTTTGCTGTGCAACGGCCAGCTCATCCGGCAGATGATCGTCGGTGATTTGGAAAAGTTGCTCGCGGAAAAGAAAGCCGACTTTGTTCCGACCATGCTCTCGAAAGCGCAACATGCGGCGGCGGCGTGTCGCGCCGGAGTTCCGCGCGTCCACATCATCAACGGAAAAGTTGACGAAGGTTTGCTCGCGGAAGTTTTTTCCAACGAAGGCATCGGCACGCTCATTTACGCGAACGAGTATCAACAGGTCCGCCCAGCCAAAAAGAAAGACGTGCGAAGCATTCTGCTCATCACGAAAAATTCCGTGCAGACCGAGGAGTTGATGAAACGGACGCGGGCGAGCATCGAGAAAAATCTCGGCGATTATTACATCTTCGAGATTGATAAAAATCCGGTCGCGTGCGTCGCGCTGCATCCATACCCAGAGCAGGGCAAAGGCGAACTGGCGTATCTTTACGTCAATCCATCGCACGAAAATCAAGGCATCGGCAAAAAACTGATCCAGTTCGTCGAAAACAAGGCGCGAGAGATGGGCTTGAACGAATTGCTGACACTCTCGACGCAGGCGTTCACTTATTTTCAATCCAAGGGCGGCTTCGTCGAAGGCTCGCGGGAAGATTTGCCGCCGGCGCGCCGGGAAAAATACGACGCCAGCGGGCGCAACTCAAAAGTGCTCGTCAAAAAACTCGCGAAGCCCGCGCAGGTCTAGTGTGAGTGGCAAAAATCACTTGGCAACTCGCGACAGCGTCTTGGACTGCGGCAGCCCTCTGCCGCTTTGGGCGGGTGGCGCGCGGCCAAAAAGCGCCAGAGGACTGGCGCAGTCCAAAACCTGGCGGCCATTCGCGCGGTAAATGGACAGGAAAAAATCTTAAAAAACCATGGGCTTCATTTTCATTTTGCCAATCGCGGCCGCGAGCGCGTGGATTTTGGGGACGACGCTCCGCAAAATTTTTTCCGAACGCACCGGCAGCGAGCGAGCCAAAGTGCTTGTGAATATTTTTGTCATCGGTATCGCGCTTGGAATCTGGCTGGGCTTCTTTACTCATTACCGGCCAAACGCCAATTATCAACTTCATGGTTTCCCGATTCCGCTAAAGTTTTCGCAACTTAAAGATGGCATCTGGAACGATTCTATTCCTTCGCTGCCAATCGAGATCGGGACAATCATCGCGAATTTTTTGTTCGCGCTGGCCGTGCCATGTCTGCCGCTGAAGATTTCACAGTTCATTGGCCAATTTCGAAGCGACCCGCCACCTAGGTCGTAGCAGCCAACGTAAGGAGGCTCATTATCTTTCGACTCTAAACCCACAGCCTCCGCGCATCGGCTGCTACAAGAATCACGGCCATTTCATCGTCAGCGTCGCGAAAATCCCGTGCGCGGTATAGTCGTTCGCGTTGCGTTGAAAAATTTCGTGGTAACGGAAAAATCCGTAGCGCAAGTTCGCATTCAAATTCGCCGCGAGTTGTTTGTGGATTCCGGCCATCAACCCGTGCCGCTCAAAGTTTTGTCCCAGCGGCAGGCCATCCACGAAATTATTTTGCTCGTAGTCGGCGCGCGTGCAGGAATAGCTCGCGTTCAAGTCGGTGGTTTTGCTCAATGCAAATGTAGCGCTGGAAATCAGCGTGTAAACATTTCCGCGATAGGGCGCGACGGACGGGTTGCCGTTGTCTGCAGCGACCGTGCGCGTGTCGCTGTAGGTAAAACTCTCGGACAAATAAAGCCGCTGAATCGGCGTGAGCACGACGTTGACGCCATAAACGTTCGCATCGTAGTTGCCGGAAAAAATTCTGCCTCCGGGTCCCGCCGTGGCGGGATCGCCTGTCACGGGGTCTGTCGTCGTGTGAAAATCCGTCGCGACAATTTGGTAGGTCAGCGTAGTTTTCAGCCAGTTCAGCGGGCGGAAAACGAGCTTGGCCTGGAATTCATCGGTGTCAATCTGCCGCGCGCGAATGAAAGCTGAATAGCCCGGCCTGTCGGGAGTTTTGCGATTGTCATAGTCGCTGTCACTGAAACGATTCTTGAAATGCGCGCTCAGTGACAGCCGCTGCCACGGCGACGTGTTGAAGCCGGCTCGCCACTCGCGGCGGTCGTTCGTAAAATCCGTGTCGCGCAGAAAAGCGTCGCCGCTCAGGAACAGTTCGTCGCCGTTCAACTGCTCGAACTGGCCGACCTGTTCCTGCTCCAGCCTCGCCTCGGCAAACAAGACCGTGAACGGGATTTTTGTGAAGCGAACGGAAAATACCTCGGAGAATTTTTGTTTGTCCAGGTCTGATTCGACGAGGCGGTTGGTTTGAATCAAAAAAGTGCCGGGAAGATTCGGGTCGCCCTCACCGTAATCCACGTGGCCGAAACCTTCCTGCCGCGTCCACTCAGCCTGAAATGCGCCGTTGACGTTCAGCCCGTCGAACGGGCGCAGCGAAGTGGCGAAGCTGAACGCGTGCGTCTCGCGCTTGAGCGCAATGTCGTCGGCCATCCAAAACAAACCGTAGTTGAGATTGCCGAGCGAATCGAACGACTTCTGGTTAAACGACGCGTCGGCGTCCAGCCTGGAATACAAGTAACCGCCGGAAAGAAAAAACCAGTCGGTGACCTGGCGTTCGAGGCGAAGCGCGTTCATTCCCTGGACATGTTGAAAGCCTTCCTTGCTGCGAACAAATGAGTCCGGGCCTGGGCCAAAGGAAAACGAGCCGGGGCTGTCGCTGCGATTTTTCAGATTGTAAAATTCCACGCGGGCGTTGTCCTCGATTCGCCAATCGTGAATTTCGTGTGTGAGATCAAACTTCAAGATGTGCGTCTGTTCGTTGATGGCTTTCGAGGCGGGATAGATGTTTTTTCCATTCATCCCGCCACCGGCGGGACCCCATTCAAGGGTGGATTTGTCGCCTTGTTTGAACTGATATTCGTAGCCGAGAACCATCTGCGGCCAGTCCGGCAGGGTGAGTCCGAAGTCAATCCACCCGCGGCCAATGTCGAGATGCAGATCGCGATGAAGATTGAACGAGGACGGTGTGTTCGGGCGATAAAACCCGCCGGTGTCATCGTAATATTTCCGCCACGACTCGAATCCGGCGCGGACAAAACCCAAATCGTTTTTCTGCAACGCGAGATTCAGTTTGAAATCTTCGTCGTGAAACGAAGCGCGGCCTTCGGCGGAAAAAGTTGTGTCGGCGGAAATCCGCCCGCGCAATGAAAATTCCTCAAGCCCGGCGCCGAAACCTTCGCGGATGTTTTCCATTTCGCGGAATTTCTTTTTGTCACCGCTAACGGTGATCCAGCGGAAAGTTGGCGACGCGGAAATCGTGACGCGCATCGGCGGCGCGGACGTTGACCATTGCGCGCCCTGATCAATCCACGCGCGCAGCAAACCGATTTGTTCAAGCGTCAGCGGCTCGCCTTTTCCCGGCGGCGGCATTTCCATGTCTTCGACGAGCCTGGCGACGTAATGACTGAGCGGACTGTGCGCGCTGTCGCCGGGAATGATGTCCACACCGTTATCGCCGCCCTTGAGCGCGGACTCGCGGGTTGCGAGGCTGAAATGGCTTTTCGGTTTTTCGATTCCATGACAGCGAAAGCAGGAAGTTTCAAAAATGGGCTGGATGTCGCGGGCGAAATCTATCTGAGTTTGAGCAGGCGGAGGAAGTTTGCTTGTGTCAACTTCGGCAGCCGAAAATCCAAGGCAAAAGCCAAAAGGCAAAAGGCAAAATTTCAAACGCGACCTGATGGTTCGCAAAAGATTTTTTTGCCTTTTTACTTTTTCCTTTTGCATTTAGTAGAACATTCTCGGATGCAGGTTTGAGCCGTGAACCGCCGTGTGACAACCAGCCGCCCAGCAAGTTCCTTGTTTCAAAAACGGGGTGTGGTCAACGTTGCCGATATAAATTGAGCCGCGGGAAACACTGTTTCCCTGAACTTGCGCGTGGCATTTGAGGCAAAGATTTGGATCGGCTTCAACGAGCATCTTGGAATTGGCCGAGCCATGCGGGTTGTGGCAGACGGTGCAGCCTTCGCGCATCGCTTCGTGCTCGAAGATAAATGGCCGCGTCTGCTCGCGATGGCATTGCGCGCAATTTTCGTTGAGCCGCGACATCGCAAGACCGCCCGCAGGTTTCATGATGTCAGCACCGTGCGGGTCGTGGCACTGGACGCAGTTCATTTTGTTGTCGAGGACGGGATGGCGATAAGGCAACTGAAATTCCGCATGGGTCTGAAGGTGGCATTTGAAACAGGCCGACGCATCTTTGCCCGGATTGAAAATGAATTTCCCGCGACCGCCGCCGGCTTGGACGTGCAGGCTGCCCGCGCCGTGGCAAGATTCGCAGCCAGTCTGTCCTTTCAACTTCGCGTCGTCGAAATGAAGCCGGGCGTGCGGGCTGGCGTTGAAAACCCGCGTGATGTTCGTGTGACACTCGAAGCAAGCTTTGTTGCCGACGAACGTTGCTCCAGAAATTTCAGGCGGCGCGACGATGGTGCGGGTGATGGTGGAGCAAGAAATGAAAACGAGCGCGGACGCTCCTGCGACAAACATTCCCGCCAGCCAGGGAAACTGTGTCAGCCGGAGCAGCGCCGTTTGCGGATTGTCACGATGCACGAACGGAGTTTGAAAGAATCTGAAAACTTTTCAAGCCTTCCGCTCAATGTTTCTCAAGTTCCTTGTTCCATGAAGCCGCCTCCCAGACGCTGATTCTAATGTGCCTGGCCGAGTGGTGAACAACACCACCAGCACACTCGGCCAGGCGTTGGGCGGGTGGTGAAAAGTGCGCGCATCTTTGTCCAGCGGAGAAAATCAAGGGCGGAATTGCGGCAACGATAATTGGCCGGACGATGGGGCGATCGCCAAAGGCCAGATTGATTAGCGAATTTCTTGGTTGTTTCCGCATGTTGACTCGCACGATTAAGAGCAACGAAACCCCGGTTTGTTCCCGAAAAATTTTATCTCGCGTTTTTTTCCACGCGCGGGGCAGACTTGGAAAATTCGCAGGAACAATTCGCACGGTGATGACTCCTACCGATACTGACGGCAACGTTGCTGACATGGACTTTGAAAGTCTTGTGACCTGTTATTATCGCCCGCTGTTTCAATTCGCATTGAGCCTCACGCGCGCGGAGGCCGACGCTTGCGATTTGACGCAACAGACGTTTTTTCTCTGGGCGGCAAAAGGCCATCAACTGCGCGACAAATCGAAAGTGAAAACCTGGCTCTTCACGACCTTGCACCGCGAGTTTCTTGAAACGCAACGGCGACGAACCCGTTTTCCGCATCACGAGCTTGACGAAACGGATTACGACTTGCCGTCAATTTTGCCCGAAGCAATGAGCCGGCTCGACGGCGAGGCAGTTCTGGCCACGCTCGAAAAAGTCAGCGACCCGTATCAGGCGGCGCTGGCGTTGTTCTATCTGGAGGACTGCTCCTACAAGGAGATCGCGGAAATTCTGGACGTGCCGCTCGGGACGGTGCAATCGCGAATCGCGCGCGGGCTGGCGCAACTGCACCGCTTGTTAAACGAAACTGTTTCGCCGATGAAGGGTGGAAAACGTGAATAGCCGCGAAGCAAAACAGATTTTGGCTTTGTATCGCCCCGGCACGAGCGATGCCGGCGAACCTTACTTTGCCGGGGCGCTTGAATTGGCGCGGCGCGATTCCGAACTCAAGCGGTGGCTGGAAAATCATTGCACCGACTACCTCGCGCTGCGCACAAAGCTGAAACAGATTTCCGTGCCGCACGATTTGCGGGACAGAATAATTGCAAAGTCCGGCGCACTGGGACAGTCGCGCCCTGCCGACCGCGCGAACATCTGGTGGCGACAGCCGTCGTTTCTCGCGACAGCGGCAGTGATTGTTTTCCTGCTGTCGCTGATTGCGCTTTGGCCGGGGCCGCAGCCGGACAAATCTTTTGCAGCTTATCGAGCGCGAATGATCCAATCTCTGGCGCGCAGTTATCCTCGGATGGATCTGCAGACGACGAGCCTTGCTCAAATCAGGGAATTCCTCGTCAAGAGCAATGCGCTGGCTGATTACGTTTTGCCGGAGCCGCTGGAAAAATTGCCGGGCGACGGCTGCGCGATTTTAAGCTGGCAGGGGAAGAAAGTTTCGATGATTTGCTTCGATGCCGGCGCAACGAACGCCTTGTATTTGTTCGTGATTCAACGGTCGTCCTTGAAGAACGCGCCTCCGCCCGGCCCGGCTGAAATCGCCACGGTGAAAAAACTCATCACCGCGAGCTGGAGCAATGGCGACAAAACCTATGTGCTGGCCGGAAGGGGCGACGGGCAATTCATCCGAAAATATTTTTGAACATGCGAAATGCTCGCGCGGCGAAAATATTCAGCGTTCAAGGCTCATTCTGTCCGCAACCCAATCGAAATCCCGCCGCTCATCGGGCGGGACATTGAAAGGCAACATCGCGGCGTCAGGCCGGGCGGGAGGTTTGGTGTGCGAATATTGCCACCGATGATTTTCCGCGTGGCCGTCCGCGTAAGACAATCCTGCCGCGCCACCGTGATACGACGCCGGCAGGTCAACCCATTCGAGATCACCGGGCTTGTTCAGAAAATATCCGTCGTTGATGCTGTCGGGATGTTCTTCGATGAAAACGAACATTCGTGTCGGATTCGGAATCCTCGAAAGCCGCAAAAACTGGATGTAATCGGGATTGTTCACATTGACTCCGTAGCGCAGGAGTTGTCCCGGATACCCCATCATGGCATTCATGGAAAAACTTCGCACCCGTCCCCCGCTCCAGCCTGCCGCGCGTTGAACGTCGCTCAAGACATTGTCCGCCGGGCAGCGGTAAATGGAGATGTTGCCCTTTGTGTAGGGCGACAGGCTTGCCTCAGTGATGGTCGTGGTGTTGGTGTTGTCGGAATCCAACTCCCAGTTCAAAATATTATTCACCCAGTTCAACGGACTTTTCGGCGGAATGATTTTTCGCGCGGCATCACCGCCGTAGTTGTAGGCGAGACGATCATTGTTTTCATCGGCATACATGAGCCATGCGAAGGCCAGTTGCCGCGTGTTGTTCATGCAAAACGCCGCCTGCGCTCTCATCTTTGACCTTGCCAACACAGGCAGGAGAAGCCCTGCGAGAACAGCGATGACCGCAATCACCACGAGAAGTTCAACCAGCGTAAAACCCCCTGGTCTTTGAATCAAAACCTGCGCTGGCCGGAATCTTCTCATAAACAATTCAACCGGAGTGGTGGAAATCTGTGATGCTGCTATAAAACGCCTTTTGCCCAAAAAAGTCAAAGGCTTCTCTCGCGCCATGCTTGACCTGCAAAGTTTTTCCACAGCGGGAACAAAACGCCCGCCGGACGCTCTTATTTCCGAACGCCCAACCAAGCTTATGAATCTTTCCAAAATATCGGCGGCTCTCGTGGTCGCTCTGGTGCCGATGCGCGGCCTGTTGGCTGCGGATTTTTCCGTCACGACGCCAAACGACCAGTTCGCCTTTCAGATCAACGGCGTGGACAGTCCGACATTGATGCTCGTTCGCGGGCAGACCTACACCTTTGCCGTCTCCACTTCGCCCGGCTTTCATCCTTTTCACATCGAAAGCCCCGGCGTGGTGAACAACGACATTGATTCCGGCACGCTCACCTACACTGTTCCCACAAATGCCGAGAACTATATCTACTTCTGCAGCATTCACGGCTTGAGCATGCAAGGCGACATCATGACCGTCGCGCCGCAGTCCGCTCCGCCGCCCAACATCAAAATCCTGAATGTCGCAGTTGGAACCAACATCGTCCTGACCTCCACGGGCACAAACACATGGAGCGTCATTCCTGAATTCAGCACGAACCTTGTGACAACGAATTGGTTTGGGCTTACCGTGCAAACTAATCGCTTCTTCGGCGGAACGAACGAAACAATCTGTGGCAAGCCACCCGGAACTGAGGTGTTCATCCGAATCCGCTCGCAGCCGAATCAGTAACGCAGGCTTCCAGCCTGCGAGTTCCAGTGACGTCTCGCCGCGAGTTTCAACTCTGACATTGCCTGGAAATTCATTTTCCTGAATATTCTGCCGCCCAATGGCAGGACGACGACAATATCCGTTTCATTTGATCGAACCCAAGTGGCAACAATTTTGGGACGAGCAAAAAACTTTTCACGCATTCAATCCCGGCGACGAAATCCCCAGCGAACATCCGTTCGCGCAACGCCATAAACTTTCCGGCAAAGTGACCGCAACACAGTTGCCGCCCAAGTTTTACATCCTCGACATGTTCCCCTACCCGTCCGGCGCTGGATTGCACGTCGGCCACCCCGAGGGCTACACGGCTACGGACATCCTCGCCCGATACAGGCGCGCGCAGGGTTTTCACGTCCTGCATCCGATGGGCTGGGACGCGTTCGGCCTGCCCGCCGAGCAATACGCCATCAAAACCGGCCAGCACCCGCGCGCCACCACCGAGGCGAACATCGCCACATTCAAGCGACAGATTCAATCGCTCGGCTTCAGCTACGATTGGTCGCGCGAAGTGGACACGACTGACCCGGATTATTTCAAATGGACGCAGTGGATTTTTCTGAAGCTTTACAACAGCTACTTCGACCACAATCTCAAGAGAGCCATGCCAATCTCGCTGCTCGAAGATGCACTTTCCGACAAGCCCCAGCGCGAGAATGAATGGCAGCAATACTCGATGCTTCAAACAGCGCACCGCGCTTGGCTCGCAAGTCCAATCCCAAAAGACGAGCCAGAAACACGGATGCACGCGCGCCGAAAGATTGCCGATCACCTCCGCCTTGCTTACGTCACCGAAGCGCCTGTCTGGTGGTGCGAACAACTCGGCACTGTTCTCGCCAACGAAGAAGTCGTGGACGGCAAAAGCGAAGTCGGCGGATTTCCAGTTGTCCGCAAACCGATGCGCCAATGGATGCTCCGCATCACCGCCTACGCCGAAAAACTTCTCAATGATCTCGACACGATTGACTGGAGCGATTCGCTGAAGGAGATGCAGCGAAACTGGATTGGGCGGAGTGAAGGAGCGGAAGTGGACTTTGCGATTGCCGATTGCCGATTGCCGATCGCCGATTCCAAAATCCGCGTCTTCACAACGCGCCCAGACACTTTGTTCGGCGCGACTTACATGGTGCTGTCGCCGGAACACAAACTCGTTGACCAAATCACAACGCCAGAACAGCGGGAAACGGTTTCAAAATACAAAACCGAAGTCGCGAAGAAATCCGACCTGGAACGCACGGAACTCGCCAAGGAAAAGACCGGCGTATTCACCGGCGCTTACGCCATCAATCCAGTCAACGGCGAGAAGATTCCCATCTGGATTGCCGACTACGTCCTCGCCAGCTACGGCACCGGCGCCATCATGGCTGTGCCCGCGCACGACGAACGCGATTTTGAATTCGCGAAGAAATTCAATTTGCCGATTGTCGAAGTCGTGAAAGTGGGGAGCGCAGGCGTCGCGCCGGATGCTTCAACCGTTTCGCGAAGTGCTGAAATGGTTTCGGCTGGAAGCCGAAACCCGCATGCCGGAGGCGTGCGCTCCCCGGAATGTTTTGTCGGCGACGGAATCTCGGTGAATTCAACCGCCCCGGAAATTTCCATCACGGGTTTGCCCACCGCCGAAGCCAAAAAAAAAATCACCGACTGGCTCGAAGCCAAAGGCCTCGGCAAACGCACCATCAATTACAAACTCCGCGACTGGCTCTTCAGCCGTCAGCGTTACTGGGGCGAGCCGTTCCCGATTGTCTGGAAGCGCGACGCCAGCGTCCCGCAAGGCGGGATGTATCACGAAGCATTGCCGGAATCCGCGCTGCCCGTTTTGCCGCCGCCGCTCGACGATTACAAACCCACACCCGACGGCCAGCCCCCGCTCGCCCGCGCGAAAGATTGGGTGAACCTACCCGACGGCTCGCAGCGCGAAACCAACACGATGCCGCAATGGGCTGGCAGTTGCTGGTATTATCTTCGCTATCTCGATCCGAAAAATCCGGGCGCGTTCGTCAGCAAAGAGGCGGAGAACTACTGGATGGGCGCATCAGCTATTGGCGATCGGCCATCGGCTATCTCGCCGAGCGATAGCCAATCCGCGATAGCCAATAGCCAAACGCCCGGCGTTGACCTCTACGTCGGCGGCACGGAACACGCCGTTCTTCACCTGCTCTACGCGCGCTTCTGGCACAAGGTTCTTTACGATCTCGGCTACGTCTCCACGCCCGAACCATTTTTCAAACTCGTCAATCAAGGCCTCATCCTCGGCGAAGACGGACAGAAGATGTCGAAGTCGCGCGGCAACGTCGTGAACCCGGACGATGTCTTGAAAGAATACGGCGCGGATGCGTTCCGGCTTTACGAAATGTTCATGGGGCCGCTCGAAATGGTGAAGCCGTGGAACACGAAAGGTGTTGAAGGCGTCTATCGTTTCCTTGGCCGCGTCTGGCGGTTGTTCGTGGACGAGCAGAGTGAGACAGAATTTGAACAGGCGGAGACGGTTGCCACAGAGACACAGAGACGCAGAGGGTTGTTGGAAATCATCAAATTGAATCCAAGCATCAAAGACACGCACCCCACGCCAGCCCAACTCAAAACACTTCACGCCTGCATCAAAAAAGCGACGGAAGATTTGGACGGAATGCGCTTCAATACGGCAATTTCCGCGATGATGATGTTCGTGAACGATGCGATCACTTGGGAAACAAAACCCGTTTCTGTCCTGCGCGATTTTTTGATCTTGCTCCAACCCTTCGCACCGCACCTCGCGGAGGAACTTTGGGCGAAGCTCAATTCGTCATTCGTCATTCGTCATTCGTCATTGTCCTACGCTCCGTGGCCGAAGTTCGATCCCGCCCTGCTCGTCGAAGACACGCTGGAAATCCCCGTGCAAGTCAACGGCAAGCTGCGTGATGTCATCAAAGTTCCGGCAGACATTTCCCGGGCTGACTTGGAAAAAGCTGCGCTGGCTTCCGAAAAGGTGAAACCCTTCATTGACGGCAAAACCATCAAGAAAATCATCGTTGTTCCAAGGAAACTCGTGAACATTGCGGTCGGATGAATATTTGCTAGACTACAACTGTGATTCACCTGACCAGACAGGAACAAACAGTTTTGTGTGCGGTGCTTGGCCTGCTGTTGCTCGGCTGGGCCGTCAAAGCCTATCGCACAGCTCATCCGCCGACGCCTGTGGCCCAGAAACAGTCCCAACAATAATCATGCACGAAAAATCTTTTGAAGAAGTCCTCGAACAAATTGTGGCGAAAGACCCGCGCTACACGCGCGATGCCTACCTGTTCGTCCGAGAGGCGCTGGACTTCACGCAGAAAAATGTGGCCAAGGAAGCCAAAGGCCAGATGCGCCACATCACCGGGCAGGAATTGCTCGGCGGCATCCGCGATTTCGCGCTGCAACAATTCGGCCCGATGGCGATGCTTGTCTTCGAAGAATGGGGCGTCAGGCGATGCGAGGATTTCGGCGAAATCGTTTTCAACATGGTCGAGGCGAATCTTTTGGCGAAAACCGAGACCGACAGCCGCGAGGATTTCAAAGGCCACTACGATTTTTTTGAAGCGTTCCGCAAACCGTTCATGCCGGAGAACAAAACCGCTTTGCCAGAAGAAAAACCAAGTCCTGTTTCGCGTTGAGTGCGAACCCCGCGATTCCTTTTTGAAATGGGCTCCCAAAAAATTTCTTCCAACTCGGAAATTCCATCCATTCCACCCGGCGTAAAAACCCACACGCTCGACAACGGCCTCGTCATCATCGTGCGCGAAGACCACAGCGCGCCCGTCGTCTCCGCGCAGGCGTGGTGCAAGACCGGCAGCATTGACGAGGGCAAATGGCTTGGCGCGGGACTCTCACACATGCTCGAACACATGCTGTTCAAAGGCACTAAGACGCGCGCGGGCGGACGCATCGATCAGGAAGTGCAGGAAGCCGGCGGTTACATGAATGCCTACACGTCGTTCGACCGCACGGTTTATTGGATCAATGTGCCGAACACCGGCGCGCAAGTGGCCGTTGATATTCTTTGCGACGTGATGCAAAACGCCGCGCTGCCGTCCGATGAACTGGAAAAGGAAAAACAAGTCATCCTCCGCGAGATGGACATGAACGTGGACGACCCCGGCCAGCGCTCCAGCCGCCGATTGTTTGAAGTCGCCTACACGCGCAGTCCGTATCGCTTCACCATCATCGGCTACCCGGACATTTTCAATCTCGTCAAACCCGATGACCTCACCGCCTACTACCGCGAACGCTACGCGCCCAACAACATTTTCTTCGTCGTCACCGGCGACATCAAAGCCGCCGAAGTCATCGCGCAAATCAAAAAATCCTACGGGCAATCAAAAGGAAAACCGCTCCCTCCGATTGTGTTGCCTGAAGAGCCGAAGCAAATCGCGCCGCGCGTCGTCATCGAAGAAGCGCCCATCGAACTCGGCCACTTTCATTTTTGCTGGCACACGCCGGACATCCGCCATCCTGACGTTCCGGTCCTCGACGTGCTGGCGACGCTTCTCGGCTCGGGCCGCAGCTCGCGATTGTTTCAGGAAGTGCGCGAGAAAAAAGGCCTCGTCTCCTACGTGGACGCGTGGACTTACAACCCCGGCGACGCCGGCATGTTCGGCATGAGCGCCGTCGGAGACGCGGACAAATTTCAATCCGCGCGCGACGCGATGCTCGTCGAAGTCGGGCGCATGAAGGACGAGAAAATTTCCGAGGCCGAGCTTTCAAAGGCGGTCAAACAATTCACCGCCGGCCATCTCGCGACGCGCAAGACGATGCAAGGCCAGGCGCAGGACCTCGGCGGCAGTTGGATTTCTGCGAACGACTTGAATTTCTCCGAGCGCTACCTCGCCGCCGTCAAACGCATCACGCCCGCTGATTTGCAGCGCGTCGCGCGCGAATATCTCACGGCTGAAAACCGCACGCTCTACGCGCTGTTGCCCACAGGCACGTCGCCAAAAGAAACCGCGCATGTCGAAGCCTTTTCAGAAAATCCAATCCAGAAGTTTGAATTCGCCAACGGCCTCCGTCTGCTCGTGAAAGAAGATCATCGCCTGCCGTTCGTGGAGTTTCGCGGCGTCTTTCGTGGCGGTGTTCTCGCGGAAACGACCAACGACAACGGCATCACGCAACTCATGTCGAAGATGCTTTTGCAAGGCACGAAGTCGCGCAACGCCGAGCAGATCGCGACGGAAATCGAGTCCATCGGCGGACATATTGACAGTTTTGGCGGCAACAACAGCTTCGGCGTGAACGCCGAAGTGTTGAGCGACGACTTCGCCACCGGCCTCGCGATTTTGTCCGACGTGATTTTGAACCCTACTTTCCCGGATGAACCTTTCGCACGCGAGCGCGAGATTCAGCTTGAGCAGATCCGCGCGCGAAAAGACGACTTGCTGCGCACGGCAGGACAACTGATGCGCCGCTCAATGTTCGGCGACGGCGGTTACGGACTCGAATCGCTCGGCACGGAAGAAAGTCTCGCGCGGCTTGGCGCCAGAGATCTGAAAAACTTTCACCAGAAACTCGCCGCGCCGAACAACTGCGTCCTCGCAATTTACGGCGATGTCAAAGCTGCCGATGTGAAACTTGCCGTCGAGAAAGCCTTTGCGAAATGGAAACCATCCGACGCCGCAACCCCCCCATCACCCATCGCCTCAAGCCCATCGCCTGTCACGCCTCGCGTGACCGAGCACGTTGACAAGAAACAGGCCGTCCTCGTCATCGGATTTCCCGCGACCACGATGTTCGACGCGGACCGTTACGTGCTGGAATTGATCCAGGAATCGTGCAGCGACCTCGGCTCGCGGCTCTTCATGCGCATCCGCGAGAAACTCGGGCTCGCCTATTACGTCGGCGCGCAACATTTTCCCGGACTCGTTCCCGGCTACTTCGCGTTCTACGCCGGCACCGAGCCGGAGAAAGCCGCGCTCGTCGAAAGCGAAATGCTCAAGGAAGCTGAGTTGCTCCGCGCCGACGGACTGACCGCCGAGGAATTAAAACGCGCCAAGGCCAAAGTCATCGGGCAAAAGAAAATCTCGCGGCAGGAACTCGGCGGTCTCGCAACTCTCACCGCCCTCGACGAACTTTACGGTCTTGGCTACGCGAATTCCGACAGCGACGACGCCCGCTACGAAGCCGTCACCCTCGACCAGATCAAAACCGCCGCGCAGAAATATCTGCGAGCGGAAGCGGCGGCGATTGCGTTGGTGGAGCCGGAAAAGAAGTGACTGGTTAACGGCAAGAAACAATTTACCGCTTGAGGACAAAGCCCTGAAAAGTTAAGCTGCAACCGTGAGAACGCTCAACGCCCATTTTGATGGCAGGTTCATTGTGCTGGACGAACCAGCCCACTTGAAGCCAAACGCCAAGGTCAAAGTCATCGCGGCGGATGCGGACGAGGCGACCGGCGGCTTGGCGGACGACTTCGCGCGCTTGTCCGAACCCACGTTCCGCGCGATCTGGGACAACCCGCTCGATGCCGACTACGACCACCTATGATCGCGGCGCGGTCGTCCTGCTTCCGTTTCCTTTCTCCGACCTGTCGTCTGCCAAAGTCCGCCCGGCATTCATCGTCAGTCCACATTATCCGTCCGATGATTTGCTCGTCGTGGCGGTGACATCGGTGGGCGATGCGTTGCGACCCGGAGAATTTCCCATCCAATTCTGGCGCGAGGCGGGCTTGATTCATCCGTCGTTCGCCAAGCGCGCCGTTGCCTCCGTGTCTGGCGCAATTGGAGCAAGCTTTCGGCGGATCAGCAGCAGGCGGCACGGAAAAGGAGTGAGCGAGTTATTTCGGTTTCCCCAAGAGGTCTTCCCAAGAGCAATTCAGCGCACGTCTGATTCGGAACATTGTGAACAGTGGCACGTTTATTTCTCCCGCCTCAAATTTTTGAACGGTTCGCAATTCCAAATCTACCCGTTCCGCGAGAGCTGCCTGGGTCAAACCTGCCGCGTAACGAAGCCGCCGCAAATTGTCCCCGAATAGATCAAGGATTTGTTCTTTCGACAATTCCACCCATGCAGATTGCGTCAGAATGGCCTTGACTGAAACGAACTGACAATTCGTAATGCGAACCAATAATTCGTAATGCCTATGAAAAAAGTTGTCTTTGCTCTAACGGTTCTGTTCGGGATTTTCGCTGCTCTTGGTCATAGTGGCAGAACGGACGCTAACGGCGGACATTACGACCGGAAAAATGGCGGCTATCATTACCACAGGACGCCACCAAGCCAAAACGCGCCATCTTCTGAGCGCAGCCTGCCGAGAACTTATCCGCTTTCTACTGCCGCCCCTCAACCAGTGCGAACAATCCAGCAAGTTGTTAAACCTACAAATCAAACGGATGACTTGGAACGGTTGAAAAAGGAAAACGAACTCTTGAGAAAAGAGAATCAGGACTTGCGGCGGCTTTTGGCGAATGGCGGAACGGCTCCAGCAAGCGTAGTTCCTTCAACTTCGACGCAATCCGTTCCAACACCGTCAAACAGTTCTGTGAGTTCGCCGTCCAATGCGCCCCAAGCCAGCAAGTGGACAATTTCCTCGACGGGCAAACGTCACAATAGCTCTTGTCGGTATTTCGGCAGTGGAAAGCCTTGCGGCTCAAAAGATGGAGTTGCTTGCAAGATATGCGGCGGCTGATTTTCATTCTTGCCGCTCTGCTCCTTCTGCCGTTCTGGACTTTTTCGGAACAGGTAAAAGTAACGACGTGGAATCTGGAATGGTTCCCGAACGGCTCACCAAATACAGCCTCGCCAGAGGTTCAAGCGAAGAAGATAGGCGATGCAGCCGATGTGTTACAAAAAATCAATCCTGACGTAATTCTGCTTCAAGAAATCCTAGATTTACAAACGTGCGAGAGACTTGCGGCGGCTTTGAAGCCTCAGATTTACCATGTCGCAATCTGTTCACGATTTGAGGATGATTTTGGCGGCGGCTTAGGACGGCAACAAGTCGCCATCCTTTCCAAGAAGCCTGCTTTTGTTGCTTGGATCGACAGATGGAAAACTTTTGGCAGGGTTGACCCGCCGCGAGGTTATTCATTTGCTGCAATCCGATACGGGACAAACGACGTTGGTTTCTATTCCGTGCATCTAAAAAGCAATCTTACACGGAGCAATCCCGAACGGGAGAATCAGTTGAATATCCTGAAAAGGGAATTGGCGGCGGAACAGGTTATGCGTCACGCCAAAGAGATTGGAACGCTTTTGACGAACGATTTTGAAGCCGTTGTCGTTGGCGGCGATTTCAACACGAACCTAGACCAAGATTCATTTGTCTCTGAGAAAACTTTGCGACTACTTAACGATGAAAAGTTTTTTAGTGGTTTTGAACACCTGCCGCTCACAAGTCGCATAACGCATCCTGGAAAGGGACGTTATCCAGACGCAACGTTTGATTATGTTTTTGTAAAGGGGATAGCCACAGACACCCCACAAATCATTTCCAGTGCTGTTTCAGACCATTATCCCGTCACAGTCATTTTGAATGTGCGCTGAAAAAGCTCCTGGAAGAATAAAATGTTTCCAATCAGAAAACAGTCATGGCAGTTGGTTGTAACTTTGTGAGTAAGTTGTGAGCATGAATTTGTTTACGAAACCTCACGCGCCGCATTGAATGGAACCATGAATGAACCCAATTTTCACCCATCGGCGATTATCACAAAAGAAAATTACCGCCAGTTTGAGGGCTGTCACTTCTGTGGCGGAATCAGGACTTCGCCCCACAGTTCAATCTGCCTTGGCTGCATGTTAGAGCAGGCAGGCGCTCCGGTGCCACGACTCGCGCTTGGCACCAGAACGCTTCTCGGCAGCCAGTGGCGCGCTTCAACAACGCAACTCGCCCGCTTCCAGGAAGAGTATGGGATTACCGCTGATGACAATGAAATCTTTACAGATCATATTTATAAGGTGCGGGAACACGTGCTAAATGAGTTGCACGCTGCTGAACCAGTGGTGCGTGAGCGACTGAAACGTTGGGAGCGTGAGGACCAACGAACTTCCCGGACGAACCGCCAAGTCAACCGTCTGCTGCGACTTGACGATCAGAAAACAAGGATGGCAGAGTTGCACGGGCCAAGTTGCTTTTACTGCAACACACCGCTGGACACTGTTCCGGTGTTCGACATGGTCATCCAGACCGGCATGTGCCATAACCTTCACGGGCGGATGGGTTCGTTCCTCCGCGCCCAGTGCTATTTGGGCAACGCAGTTCCAGCCTGTTGGGATTGCAACCATTTGAAAGGCATCAACGAGGGCAAAGCCGGCAAGACGCTGGGGTATATCGGTGACGGGCGGTATCGGATTTCGCCGGCACAAGTCACCGGAGCGCCTATCGTGGGCAATGGCTGCCTGCCTTCCTATTTGTGGGAGCCATGCAGAGGAGAAAAAAACCGGTTTGTCCTGGGCAAAGACATACCGCTTTATGCCGCCGTTCTGAGTAAAGTCGGCATGTTGCGAATCACTCAGACGTGCCGTTGCCATACGGAGCGGATGTGGATGCTCTACGACGCTGCGGCGCGGCAAATTGAAATCAGTTGCGACAATTGTTACCGGATCAACATCGCGCCATTCTCAAAAGTTCCGTGTCTTCTTCGTCCGTCCAACATACCTGCGCCGCACATTTGGATTGACCGGCCACGCCCGCGAAGCCTGCGGCACAATCGCAACGATTGGAATTGAACGTCAGAAGTCAGAAGTCAGAAGTCAGACATCCGGCTTCTGGCCTCCGTCCTCTGCGACCCTGGTTGCCACGTTCAATCTGCGCGGGCGCACTCGCCTACTATTATGATATAGAAGTAATTAAAGACAGTATTATTAAGGTGCGTGAACACGCGTGGAATGAGTTGCAAATCATTGATGCTGAAATTCGGCGGTGACTGAAACTTGGGCGGGAACTTAGGGCACGCACTTTGAATTGCAGACGGCAGCTAGAATTCATCAGTGTATGGACGGGCTACAGACCGATATTTCGCCAAGTTCCGAACAAAGTTGCTTCTGCTGCAACAATTGGGATGCTGATTAAATCAAGGCGAAAGTTGGTTTCCAGCCGGATTCAAGGCAAGTTCGGTGACCCGAGGTTTTGGGCAGTGCCTTAATTTGGATTTTGTCCGGGCTTTACTTCGCTGGGTTTGGCACGAAATTTCTTCATGGAGGTATAAAAATGGAATCTCAGGTAGTCCCCTAATTTGCGATAAAGGACTCTATTTTAGGAGTAAAGGTGACACCGTTAAATCAACTTGTTCAGAAGCTGGTTGCCCAAGCAAAATTACACTACCCCCTACTCCTCTTTTAATTGAAATAAAATCTTTAGTTTCAGGATTGTTGGAAAACTCTTCCATTTGGTGCAATCGAACCGCATCAAGGGTTTTACGCTTGAACTCCACAGCACGGCCTGAACGCAACGCATCCAGCATCTGTTGCGCATCGCTGCCAGCAAGCTCTTTTAGCCAATCTATCAAGCGTTCTTTGAACGGTTTAATCCTTACTTTCGCGAGTTGGTTTGTGGCAATACTGAGATTCGTTGTCAAAACAGAAACATTGGTTTTCAGCGTTCCTATTTCATTATCTGACTTATCCGATCCAAGTTGTGAAGCAAGGGCACCGAAACTTGTTATCAAAACGGCAAGCCAATGGACGGCAAGATGTCAGCGACCTCCGGCAAAGCCGGAGGCTTGAGATAGCGTGAACCGCTCAAAGC
>CAYMCQ010000048.1:0-31761 GCA_964389025.1 uncultured Verrucomicrobiota bacterium | reverse complement strand
TGCTACGACACTTACGACTTCACAGAATAGAGGTGCTCCGCGTGACGCTTACGAATTATGTATTCAGCGGCCCGATATTCGTGCCAATAGATTTCGCTGCGGATTTATGGCGAATTGATGATGTTACGGTCTTGCTAAACGGTTTACCAACATCGTATGCAGAGTTGATTCCATTTAACATTAGCGGACAAATCTATTGGGGAGTCAGAATCTATTTCGACAGGCTAACCAATGGTAATTATCAGATTCAATTGCAAACACATCTTCGCTTGGACGAGTTCATAAACGACGATACCCGTTATGTCGTGCTCTCCAACAAGCCCATCACGATTGTGGTAAGCAACCTTGTTACTTTTCCTGATTGGGAAGACCTCGTTGTTGGAACAAATTATTCTTTTAAAGCCAACAGCGCAGTCTCTAACGTGAATTGGGAAATTGAAATTTATGATTACAATGGCAGCCTCATCAACTACCAAACTGGCACGACCACGAACGGCGCGATTGAATGGACATGGGATTTAACAGATCTCTCATCAAACACCCGCGATGATTTAGGTGCTGATCCGTTTTTCGATCCTGTCATTTCTCTCTTTCAGCCCGCGGCCTCCGGCGGCGGGGGTTCGGGATTCAGCTACACGAATTTCATGCCCCTAAATGCGCTGGATTTCCCGACTGAGGGTGGCTGGGTAATCGGCTACCAAGACCGCGTAAAAAATCAAAACATCAAAGTCGACTATGTCGCGGCGATGGAGGCGATACGAGGCGGGCCGGCTAACGCAGGAATATTTAACGAGAAGATAGAATTGGCTTACGGACCTGATGCAGGGCCGGACGCCGGAACTGCTCAAACGAATCGTAACGATACTTGGGACGAGCTAAAGTTGTATCTGACTTCTCGTTACTACCGGAATTTTTATTACCAAGGACACGGAAACACCAACATCATCGGCGGGGACTACGACAGATACGATGCGAATACAAACCTGCTCGGCAGTCAGATCAATCCAAATGGAACTTCACGGGCATATCTAACGCCGACTTTTGTCCGTGACTACATAACTTTCAACAAGCATGGAGGAGCGCATCCTTATCGTTTTGTGTTTCTCGATGGCTGCCAAACCGCCGCCGGAGAGTGGCCTCAGGCTTGGGGAGTGCCGAAGGCCACAAACAGCCTTTCGTATTACACGGCAACGAATCGTCCGCCGCCTCGCACTAGACCATCCGCCTTTGTTGGCTGGCAGACGGTTATTGGGGGTGGCCCGAATTGGGGATTTACCTCTGGGTATCGGCTGTTCCGCTCCGAATGGATGTTCCTATGGTCACAAAGCGGCAATCTGGAAATTCAAAAGTTATTTAAGTCATTAATTCAGGCAAACATCGATTCAAGTTGGGTTGCTGAAGCAACCTTAGCTGGCTCGTTAAGAGTTTATGGCTACCAAGACTTAAAATTCAACGAATATAACCACAGAAACGACTGGGCGCATTAGCGTCGCCCAAAGCGAGTATTTATGATTTTTGATTTCTACCCAGTAATTGAATACATCGGGGTCACATCGCAGTATTCAAATGCCGTCTTATTGGCCATCATGCCTCACGTTTCAGACTTCGCTCAAAAACTGGAGTTACCCATGCCGACGCCGGTGACTGCTGCCTATGTGAGCAGCTTTGGATGCGACAATAAACGTGGTGAAGTCGGCGGGTCGGTTACTGTCGGCAAATGTTGCGTTTTCTCTTTTAGTCACGGTTATGTGACGGGGTTCGAAGGGCCTCACAGCTATTTTGGGCTGCAAAATCCGGATGACATCCCAAAGTTTTATGGCTCAGACCGAATGAATAAAGATGAAGCAATCCGACTTGCTCGAAATGCTATAAAAAAACTTGGCTACACTTTGGAGTCAGTTTTTGCAGAGTTAGAGCCGAAGGTCACACTGCCAGAGCAACTGGGCACGAATGTCATCCCGCACTACAGAATTCAGTGGCTTAACCCGAGAGGCGGATTCCCGAGCGTTGACATTGAAGTGAACGGCAATCGAAAGCGGATCGAAGCAATGGACTTTTTCAATCGGAACTTGAACCGTCCACCGCCGAAGATTGATGTTCAGCCAGAGACGCTGCGCAAGGGCGATGTCGGGTGGTGGACCACTCGGCCGCTGATCAATCCCGAGTATGGCTACCGGCTGCTGCCCATCGTGATGAAGGCAGTGGATGAATATGGAAAGAAACTGGATTTGCCTTTACCACGACCGCTTACGACAAACCATGTTGAACGGTTTAAGTGTGAGGATAACGGCGGCTGGCCGCATTCCGAATTCGAACTGACAAACGGTTATCGGTTTATCTACCGCAATAGCATGGTGAATGGGTTTTATGCTCCAGATGAATTCTTTGCTAGCGATAAGCGAAAGATTTTAATTCGGGACTTCACGGGAAAATGGAACATGACTGAATCGGAAGTGGTTGCTTTAGCTCGCAAGACTGTTGCACGACTCGGCTATCCGAAGGGATTCGCTCACACCGAGGAACAGCCGCAGATTCAAAAGCCAGTCATGGTCGGAAAAGAACTCATTCCGAGATACAAAGTCATTTGGATGCATCCAAACCCGCAAGAGATGACACAATGGATCGAAGTGGAGGTTGACGCAGACAAAGGAACGGTGAAGTCGCTTTACTTCGACGACCAATCATTCTGGGGACATCCGCCCAAAATTGACATTCCGATTTCACTAAAGCCTCTGGAAAAATAAAAATCCGCGCCGGAAAAATCTGATTCGACTGTCACGGCACAATCAACGCGCGATAATACCGCTGCGTGGCGGTTGCCGATGGACTGTCCGTGAATTCCAGCACGCCGTTGGTGTTGCTCAAATTCGTGAGCGATGACCAGCCGCCATTCAAATCGCCGGAGCTTTCGAGGAGATAGCTTCCCGGCACTCCGACGACGGTGAGTTTGAATTGGTTGCCCGGCAGCATCGTTATCAGTTGAAACTTCGGCGGCGCATCCACCACCGTCAGCCGCGCATCCGAGCTTGTCACGACGGCTGCGGCGTTGCTGACGGTGACGGAATAACTTCCCGCGTCGTTGGTCTGCGCGTTGAGGCGGGTGAACGGGTTGGTCGTCGCGCCGAAAATGTTCGTGCCGTTCAACCGCCATTGATAATTCAGCGGCGCGTCTCCGGTCACGCTGACGGAAAATGTAAAGTTCGAGCCGACCCAGACCAGCAGGTTCTGCGGCTGCGCCGTGATGCTCGGCGGAATGACGACAGTGAGCGCGGCGACTGAACTCGTGATGCCGCCGGCCATGTTTGTGATGACGACGGAATAACTTCCAGCGTCGTTCGTCATGGCGCTGGAGCGCGTGTAGCTGCTGGCGGTGGCGGCGGAAATGTCAGTGCCGTTGAAGCGCCATTGGTAGCCGAGCGTCGCGGTGCCGCTGGCGGTGACGTAAAAAGTGGCGTTCGAGCCGAGCGCAATCGTCTTGTTCGTCGGCTGCGCGGTGATGCTGGGCGGAACAAGCACAGTCAACGTGGCGACTGAACTCGTGATGCTGCCGGCGACGTTCGTGACGACGACGGTGTAGCTGCCCGCGTCGCCAGACTGCGCACCCGTCCGCGTGTAGGAACTGTTCGTGGCGCTGGAAATGTTCGCACCGTTGAAGCGCCATTGATAACCCGGCGATGGCGTGCCAGTCGCAGTCACGGTGAACATAGCGTTGTTGCCTTGCGTGACAGTCAGGCTTTGCGGCTGCACGGAAATCGTCGGCGGAACGTTCACGGTCAGCGTCGCGACGTCACTGGTCACGGAGCCGGAGTTGTTGGTGACGACGACGGTGTAACTTCCTGCGTCGGCAGGTTGCGCGTTTGTTCTCGTGTAACTGTTTGTCGTGGCGTTGGAAATGTCCGCGCCGTTGAACCGCCATTGGTAGGCGAGCGGCGCGGCGCCATTGGCGACGACGCTGAACGTGGCATTTGCGCCCTGAACGACGGTTTGATTCGACGGCTGCGTCGCGATGGATGGAGCCGACGGAACGAGAAAATTCAGAATGGCCGTCATGTATTGGCTTCGCACGTTGGCACTGGTGATGGTTTCGAACGGAAAGCCGAACAGGACGACCTTGCCGCCGCCCGCCGAGCCGTTGTATTGGATGGCCGCCGCGCCGCTGCTGACGCCGACGTAATTCAGCGCCGCGCTCGCGCCGCTGCCGAACGCGCCGATGACATCGGGATAACCGACCATGTAAATCCCCTTCGAGCCGTCGTCGAACGTGGCGTTGGGCAGGCCGTTGAAGATGGAACCGGCGACGTTGGTGACGGTGTAAACGCCGGAGTCGTCATTGGTGTAGGCGGCGTGAAGATTTGTGTGGAAAAAATTTCTGTCGGCGGTGGTCGGGCCGCTTGTCCGATCCAAGTCCCACCCGATTTCTCCGCCGGACGTGAAAAAGCCGCCGCCGTTCGCTAGGAAGCTGGCGACCTTCGTCTGCTCAGTGGAACTGAACGTCTCGTCGCTGGTGGATTCATTGCCGCAGGCCCAGATGACCGCGGTGTAGTTGCTCAAGTTGACCTGCCCGCTGGCGACGGCTTCGTTCTGGCACGAATCGAACGCCATGCCGCAGGCGCTGATGGCCTTGCCGTGTTGCACGACATAGTCGAAGGAATTGATCCAGCGCGGAAACACGCGCTCGATGGAGCCACTATTGCCGGGAGGATCCCAGTTCTGCCCGGAAACGTCGTGCAACAGATTTCCGAAACGGCCAAATCGGTCATAGGCGTTCACGACCAGAACTTTTTGCGCGCCAACTCCAGACGACGCGCGGCAACCGACGGCTTCCGACGGCATGGATTCGCCGCCGTTGTTGGAAGCGGTGACGCGAAAATAATAATCCGTATCCGCTGCGAGGTTCGTAATGACGTAGCTGGTGACGTTGCTGACGGAAATGGGATTGCCGAAACCGTAGCCGTTGGTCGAACGGTAGATGATGTAATTGGTCGGGCTTTCGCTGCCGCCGATGTTCACCGGCGCGCTCCAGGCGATTGTGATCTGGCCGTTGGTTCCGGCGATGGCGCTGACGTTCGTGGGCGATTCGGGCAGGAAGTCGAGCGGCACGACGTGGTTGGTGTCGTATTGGTTCATGAACTTGACGATGGCGTGCATCGCGGCCTTGCCGATGGCGGCGCGCCCAGTCGGGTCGCGCATGATCAGCGCATCGCTCGCGTTGTCGTGATACGCCACTTCGATGATCGTCGCGGCCATTTCGTAATTGAAAAGGCTGCCGTCAATTTCCGAGTAGCCACCAGTGTAGGTGAAGGTTGTGCGGTTGAACGGCGCCACTTCCAGCGGCGGTGAACCGAGCGCCACGAGGTCATCGTTGACTTCCTTGCCGCAAAGGTAGGCGAGATTGGTCTGATACGGCGTTGGGTCGCTGGTGATCAATCCCACCGAACCGCGCCCGCCGCCGGCGTTTGAGTGGAAGCTGATGTGGATGCGGTCGTAAATGTCGCCCGCTTCCGAACGGTTCATCTCAGCGGACATTTTTGGCGGCGCGGACCAACTGTCGCTTTCGTCGTCGCCCGCGCCATCGTAAAGCGAAGTGGACTGGCCTTGCGCGAGATTTCCCTGGATCCAATACCGCATGCTTTCATCTTCGCGCGGATAATCAGAGACGCCGTTCGTGCCGTAGGGATTCACCGTGCCCATGCCGTTTCCGAAGCGGATGGCGTCGGCGAACGTGTAGGTGCCCTGCGCCGAGCCGCGAAGATTGCTTACGACAACCGCGCCGGAAGCGGCGTTCGAGCCGGCGTTCAAATAATATTCGCCGAGATAAATCCAGCCGTTGCCGACCATGTGATGCGGGATGCGGATTTGCGATTCGCCGCCCGTGTGCCGGATGCGATACAACTGCTCGCCTCGGTCGGAGCCGGCGCGCACCCAGGTGTAGATGGGATAAAAACCGGTGGCTGGAATCGTCGGCGTGTAAGTGGCCGTGGCCGTCTCCGAGTTGCTCAGGAACGAGTAACGATACGGCGTGTTGCCCGGACTTCCCCAGAAATACGTGGAAGTGCTGTCCGTCCACGAACCGGCGAAGGTCACGGCGGAATCGTCGTTGTCGAGGACGACTTCGTTCGTCTGATGGCCGAGCGGACGGAACGACACGACCGTCGCGCCCGCGTTGAAACAGTAGGCGGCAAAAAAATTCAATTGATCCAGGTTGCCGTAATCTTCATTCATCGAATTTCCGACGCCGCGTTGCAGCCGCCAGTAAGTCGGGTCGAACGTCCAGCCGTGGCCGCTGTTCATGAAGACGATCTTGCCGGACAACACTCCCTGCCGCTGCTGCACCGACGACGCCAGCACGCCGAAGGACAGCGGCGACGGCGCGCCATAAAATTTCGCGGGTGCGCCCTTGGCCTCGGCGAAGTCCGGCGTGAGGATGGCCTGGAGATCGGGTTCCTCCGGCGCGAGCCGGTCTTCATGCGAGCAGGATGATTGCGCCGACAACAAGGCGGGGACGGCGAAAACCATGAGGCAGACTGGAAAAAATCGGGAAAGGCTCATGAAGTTTTCAGGTCGTGTCAGGCAGGCTTAACATAGTCAAACCAGAATTCATTACAAGCCGATTCAGCGCGTTTTAGCTTTTGCAAAGACGCGATGAACTGCTACAAAACCACATGGCCGCCAAGCTTTCCATCGGTTTTCTCGGCGCGGGCAAAATGGGCACCGCGCTCGCCAAAGGTTTCATCAACGCAGGTCTCGTCACAGCAAATCAAATCATCGCCAGCGACCCGGTCGAAGGCGCGCGCGCCGCGTTCAAAAAGGAAGTCGGCGCGAAAATCGGCGCGTCCAACGTGGAAGTCGTGAAGTTTGCGCGCGTGCTGGTTCTGGCGGTGAAGCCCGACCAGGTCGGCGCGGCGTTGTCTGAAATCCGGAAAAACTTCACACGCGACCATCTGCTCATCTCCATCTGCGCCGGCGTGCCGATTGCGAAGTTGGAAGCAGGTTTGCCGGACGAAGCTCGCGTCATCCGCGTGATGCCGAATACGCCCGCGCTCGTCGGCAGTTCCGCCACGGCCTACGCGCTCGGCCATTCCGCGACGGCGGAGGACGGCCATCTCGCGCAAAAACTTTTTTCTGCCGTTGGCATCGCGTTTCAACTCAAGGAAAGTCTGCTCGACGCCGTCACCGGTTTGAGCGGCAGCGGCCCGGCGTATGTTTATCTCGTCATCGAAGGTCTGAGCGATGGTGGCGTCGCAGCCGGTTTGCCGCGCGACGTGGCCACGAAGCTGGCGGCGCAAACGGTTTTTGGCAGCGCGAAGATGGTTTTGGAAACCGGCCAGCATCCCGGCGTGCTCAAAGACATGGTGACGAGTCCCGGCGGCACAACCATCGAGGGACTTCACGAGCTCGAAAAAGGAAAAGTGCGCGGCACATTCATCAATGCTGTGCGAGCGGCGACGGAGAAATCAAAAAAACTCGGGCAATCGAACTGAACATGAATTTTCCACCTCCCACCGAAAAACAGGCGCGGTTAATCTGGGCTGGAGTGACGGCGCTCGCCATCGCCGCGATTTTAGGTTTGATTGCGGCGTTCATTTGGGGCTTGGGACGATTGCTTCAGGTGCTTTCACCCGTGCTATGGCCGCTGGCGGTTGCGGGAGTGATCGCCTATTTGTTGGATCCGGTCGTGGATTTCCTTGAACGAAAAGGCGCGCCGCGAACAAGGGCAATTGCTGTCGTATTCGCGCTGGCGCTTTTCCTGGTGCTCGGACTCTTGGGCAGCGTGGTGCCGCAAGTCGTCGTCGAAACACGCGATCTGTCCGCAAAAATTCCGGCGATCACTGCCGAAGCGCAGAAAAAGGCGGATGAATTCATGAGCCATCCGCCGGGTTGGTTCAAACAATTGTTGCCAGGCAAAACTGTGACGGCCACGACAAACTCCCAAACTCAATTAACAAACGCCGCGGGGACCATCGAACAGGCCTCGCATGCTGGAACGAATGCTGAACCAGCGAACACTTCCACAAATGTCGTTGCCCGGGAGTTGAGTCTGGACAAAGCGACCATTCAATCTGCGACAGGCTGGATCGCAAAGGCGCTTCCCACCGCCGGCTCATGGCTTTCGCATGTGGTTTCGTTCATCGGCTCGTGGTTTGGGATCATGGCGGGGCTGGCGCTGATTCCGATTTACGCGTTTTACTTTCTGCTTGAGAAACGAGGCATTGCCAGCAAGTGGCCGGAGTATCTGCCGGTGAAAACGTCCGCTTTCAAAGATGAACTGGTCTTTGTTCTTCGTTCCATCAATGAATATCTCATCGCGTTTTTTCGCGGACAGGTGCTTGTGGCCATTTGCGACGGCATTCTTTACACCATCGGCTTTCTCATCATCGGGATACCTTACGCAGTTCTTATCGGAGCGATGGCGATTGTGCTGACGATAATTCCGTTTCTCGGCGCGATCACGGTTTGTGTCATCACGCTCATCATTGCGTTCGTGACATACGGCGACTGGCAGCATCCGGCGCTGGTGCTCGCGGTGTTCGCGGTTGTGCAAACGCTGGAAGGCCTTGTCATTGCGCCAAAAATCATCGGCGACCGCGTGGGGCTTCATCCGCTGACGATCATCATCGCGGTGATTGTCGGAACAACTTTGCTTGGCGGAATTCTCGGCGGCGTGCTGGCGATCCCGCTGACGGCTGCGTTGCGAACGGTGATGTTCCGCTACGTCTGGCGAAAGCCCGGAAAAGCCTGATATTCCTCAGGAAAACGCCCAGTTTTCCCGGCCTCGGTTTGACAATCCTGCTTATTGACTCCATTCTCCGCCCGCAGCTTAAATCCGACTCAGTTCGCAAAAGCCGGATGCGGGGGAACCAATGTTCAGGAAAAATTTTCCCGAACACGGGGCTAACTCCGAAATGTTCGGAGGGGTCACTTTCAAGACCCAGCCCGTCAGCTAACCTCGTCAGCGGTTGAAAGGCAATTCGCTCGAAACCATTTTGCGGTTTCCACGATTCGCCTGAAGTGTAGCGAGTGGTCTGAAAAGTCATGCTTGCTGTCAGCACAAACCGGCCAAGAAACGTGGACGCGCCGCGCGCCGCCGCCATTCTTTACGGCGACTGGGGCACGAGCAAAGTTTACGTCATCGGCCTCGCCTTCGCCGTCGCGGGATACAGCTCCTTCTGGCTCATCGCGGCCATGTGCGTGCTCACCGCGCTCGTCGGCGTCAACTACATGGCGATCTGCAAACACTACCCCGAGGGCGGCGGCGTGTATGCGAGCGTCCGGCAGCGCTCGGAAGTCATCTCCATCATCGGCGCGTTTGCGCTGGTCGGCGGTTACATCGTGACGGCGGCGATCAGCTCGCTCTCAGCGTTCCAATATCTTGGAGTGCCTCATCCCGAAAAATTTGCGGCGGGGGCCATCTTGATCGTCGGCGCGCTGAATTATTTCGGGCCGAAACACACGGGCGGACTCGCATTTTTGATTTCCGTGCCGGCGGTGGCCGTCGTTGTTCTGCTCGGACTGTTCAGTCTGCCGCATCTGGGCGACGCGATCCGCAACTTGCAGCCGCTTCCAGATGATTTCAGCGACAATTGGAAAGGGTTCATCGGAATCGTGCTCGCGTTGTCGGGTGTCGAAGCGGTGGCCAATTCGACGGGCGTGATGCGGCTCAATCCCGGCAGCAGCATGGACAAGCCGTCGGTTTCGAAAACTTCCACTCCGGCAATTTTCATAGTGATGGTTGAGGTCTGCATTTTCACCGCGTTGCTCGGTCTGGCGATGCACGCGTTGCCGACGCTGCAAAGACACGCAGGCGATGTGGACGCTGCGGGACATCCGGGTGTGCGCGATTACATGCTGCGCTACATGGGCGAAGTGTTTGTCGGAAATTCTTTGGGGGTGACAGCGGGTCACATCGCGGGGTGGATCATCAGCGTTGTGTTTGGGCTGTTGTTGTTGTCCGCTGTGAACACCTCGATTGTTGCGTTGATCGGGATTTCCTTTCTCATGTCGCGTGACAGGGAATTGCCGCCGGTGTTCCAAAAGTTAAATTCATTCGGCGTTCCGACGGTGGGGATGGTCACGGCAACAATTGTTCCGGTCCTGCTCGTCCTTCTGGTCAGCGACATGGCCGGCCTCGCCGACCTGTATGCAATCGGCGTCGTCGGCGCGATCGCCGCGAATCTCGGCGCGGCTTCGACCGACAAAAAGCTCGGCCTCGCCCGCTGGGAACGCATCCTGATGTTCGGGACGTTCCTCATCATGGCGGTGATTGAAATTTCCCTGTTCGTTCACAAACCGCACGCGCGGGTTTTTGCCATAAGCCTTCTGGCCGCGGGCCTGGTCTTGCGCGCAATCGCCGCCGAGCGCGCGCGCAAAAAAGCGGCGGTGTCAGCTCCAGTTCCCGTCCCGGCCACAACTCCGTCAACAGAAACTCAAAGTTACGCCACGTCTGTTTTCCGCGACCCGTTGCTGTGCGCCGTTCGGGGCGTCGGCAAGACGCTCGACTTCGCAATCGAGGAAGCGCGCGACACAGGCCGCTCGCTTTACGTTCTGTTCGTGCGCGAACAGGCGGTCGTCACGCAGGAAGACCGCGCGCGGAAATGGCAGCAGGATGACGACGCGAGAAAAATCATCGAATACGCGCGAGAAAAAGCGAAGGATCTCAAGGTGATCCCGTGCTACACCGTCAGCGATTCGGCGGCGAACACGATTGTGGAAATTGCGGCGACGATTGGCGTGTCGCGGTTGATTCTCGGCGCGCCGCAGCGCAGCACGATCTTGCATTTGTTCCGGGGAAACTTGATCCGGCAGGTTTCGAGCCTGTTGCCGGAGAACATCCATCTGCTCGTTTACGCGTGATATGTTTTAACCCAATTCCGCTTCTGCAATCAGTTAATGGTGAAGTTCCGCACCCATAACTTGATGCCATTCGGATTATAAATCCAAAATGATTCACCGACACGCGGTGCTGGTTCCGGTCCATCAGGGGCACCGCTTGTCCACACTCCACCCAAGTCCTCCACGTCATACGTGTAGCTTTTATAAAACGCGTCTCCCGGAACATGCCGATAGATAGTTGTGTTCAAAGTGTCATTGGTGGATACGGGAAAGGCCAAGACTGTTTGAAGCCCGCCTGACTGAGGCAGAATCGAAGCACGAATTGAATAGCCGGCCGGAATGGTATTAGTGGAGTTCAGTTGGACTCCGCCAACAAACGTGTTCGTGTAATTTTTCGGTAACGGGTTGTAAAGAAACGCGCCTTCACCGGGCTTCAGAGCGAGATTGGGGTCAGTCCAACCTCCCGCATCCGGATCAAACGTGGATGACTCATAGCCAGTTCCCAAAGCATTTCGCTTGAATATCGTGAGATAATTCGGCGGACCCGCAAAAATATTACGCACGCTGTCGCTCCCATTTAAGAGAGGATTTGCCATCAGTGTGTAGCCCGGCACGAAGACAATGTTCACATACCCGCCGCCTGCACAGGCATCACTGATATGCAGCAGCGAAGCCGCAAGAATCCCAGCAGCCGAAAGACGCATTGTCTTTTTTTCCAAATGACGCATGGCTTGTGTCCTGTGTGCTCAATATCAAACGCGGAAAGGCTGTCAACGGTCGAATCGAGCGTCAAAGCAGCTTGATCTGCTGCCGCTCGTTCGCCAGCGCGTCGCTCAAGCCTGTGACGCGCCCGCGGCGCCGCTCGATGATCTCCTTGTCCACTCCGGGGTCATAAGCAACTGGATAATTTCCATCCCAACACGCCATGCAAAAATTTTCTTTTGGCAAACCGGTCGCGCATACCATTCCATCCTGCGAAAGATAGTGGAGCGAGTCGGCGTTGAGATATTTGCGGATCTCTTCGAGCGAATGGTTCGCCGCCATCAATTTGCTGCGGTCGGGAAAATCAATCCCATAGACGCATGGGTTCATGTGCGGAGGACAACTGACGAGCACGTGGACTTCCTTCGCGCCGGCTTCCTTGAGATTGTTCACACGCGTCTTGCTCGTCGTGCCGCGCACGATGGAATCGTCCACCACGATCACGCGTTTGTCCTTCACCAGTTCCTCGATGAGGTTCAACTTCACGCGCACGTCGAAGTCGCGGATAAGTTGCGATGGTTGGAGAAAACTTCTCCCGACGTAATGGTTCCGCACAAACGCCATCTCGAACGGAATGCCCGACTCCAGCGAATAACCGAGCGCCGCGCAGTTACCGCTGTCAGGAACGGGAAGCACGACATCGGCCGCAATCGGATATTCGCGCGCAAGCTGGCGGCCCATTTCAACACGCACCTTGTAAACGCTGCGGTCGGCAATGGTGCTGTCAGGCCGCGCGAAATAAACGTATTCAAACATGCAGAACGCGCGGCGTTGCTGTTCTGGAAACGCCTGCATGCTGCTCAAACCGTCCTTGTTGATGACCACGATTTCGCCCGGCTGCACGTCGCGCACGAACTTCGCGTGGATCAAATCGAGCGCGCACGTTTCGCTTGCCAGCACCCACGCATCGTCCACGCGACCGATGCAAAGCGGACGAAACCCCTGCGGGTCGCGCACGCCGATGAGTTCACCTTCCGTCATAATGACCAGTGAAAACGCGCCTTCGATCCGCCGCATCGCGTGAACGAGATGATTTTCGTTGCCGTTGTTCGGTTGCGCGAGCAGACACAAGATCACCTCGCTGTCCACGGTCGTCTGGAACATCACGCCCTTCGCCTCAAGTTCTTCGCGAAGCTGCGATGCATTGGTGAGATTTCCGTTGTGTGCGATGGCGATCTGGCCGCGCGCGGTGTTGCCGGTCAGCGGCTGGGCGTTGCGCAAATGGCTTGAGCCAGTCGTCGAATAGCGCGTGTGGCCGATGGAAATGTTTCCGATCAACTCATGCAAAACTTTCCCGTCAAAGATTTGCGACACGAGTCCCATGCCTTTGTGTTCGTGAAATTGTTTGCCGTCCGACGTGACGATGCCCGCGCTTTCCTGCCCGCGATGTTGCAGCGCGTAAAGTCCGTAGTAAGCCAGTTCCGCGGCATTCGGATGGCCGAAAATGCCGAACACGCCGCAATAATGTTTTGGGTAATGCTCCATTGCCGAAAATGGTCTTCAACCTCTCCGCCCGCGCCAGTAACCTGGCCTGCGACGGCCATCAGCCACCGCCCAAATCAAAATCCTGTCCGCCATCACTTCATAAACGATCACGTATGGAAACCGATGCGTGACGATATGCCGAAGGTCTTTCGCGATTCGACCGCAAGCTTCCGGAAACTCCCTTGCCCGGCGGATTGCCGCTTCAACTTCTGTCACAAAGCTCATCCCCAGACGTTCATCAATGCGGGAATAATAGACCGCAGCTTCGAGATATTCCGCCTCAGCGTCGGGATGATATTCGTAGCCGATCACATCAGGAGCGGCCCGGCTTCACCCGCTCCCATGCTTTGCGCGAAACTTCCTCGCCCGACACAGGCTTCACTTTGCCTTCCAAAAGTTCCTGCCGTCGTCGCTCAATCTCCGCAGTCCACTCGTCGCTCAACGAAAGGCAGGTCGTGTCACCCAAACTTTCCCAAAGCGTGTCCACCAGGTGCGCCCGTTGTTCAGGCGGCAACTCCAAGGCGTCGCGTTCAATCTGTTCCAGCGTCGCGTTCATGACTGCATCAATGTTAAAAGCCGGTCTTCAAAGCGTCAAGTCAGCGCCTGCTCATTTCCCAAACGCAAAAAGCGCCGTTGGCGTGCGAAGATAAATCACCGTTCCCACCAGCGCCGGCGTCGCGGAAATACGTTCGCCAAAATCCGCCTGATGCAAAATCTTCGGCTGCGCGCCGCCTGCCGCCAGCACGGTCACGCGGCCATTGAGCGACGCGACGTAGATGCGGCCGTCCGCCGCGACCGGCGAGGCGTAGTAATTGCCGATGGCGTCGAGCCGTTCCTGCTGGTAACGCGGCTCGCCGGTTTTCGCGTCGTAGCTTGAGATGATTCCGCCGTCCTTGATGATGTAAACTGCGCCGCGATAGAACAACGGCGACGGCACGTAGGGCAGCCCGCGCGTTTGCTTCCACGCCACGTTGCTTTCGGTCAACTCGCCTTTGCCGCCGGGTTTGACGGCCACAAGGACGTTTTCGCCTTTCGCCATCATCGCTTTCAACGAATTGATGTCCTCCGCAGTGAGCTTGCCGTCGCTGTTCATGTCCATGGATTTGAAAAAACCGTCCAAGCCGGCGGCCTTCGCTTCGGCAAGCGAGATCGCGCCATCGTGGTCTTTGTCAGCGCCTTTGGCCATGTCTTCAAACGACGGCATCGCCCCGTCCGACTTGCCCGGCGCCCAACCGGCGAAGAACAGCAGTCCCTCGCCCACAACCGGCGTGGTGCAGGTGAACGACGGCATGCGCGCGAGCGACCAGCGTTCCGCGCCGGATTTCAAATCGTAGCCTTTGAGTTTCAGCGAACCGGACATCACCACCTCGTCCGCGCCGCCGTTTTTCCAGTGGATCGGCGTGCCGAAACTCTGCGTGACATCGGGCCGCACGGTTTCCCACGCTTTCTTGCCGGTGCGCAAATCCACCGCCAGCAGGGAACAGTTTTTCAACTGATCGCGATTCACCAGCACCAGACCGCCTGCGATGAGCGGCGAACTGCCGCTGCCAAAGCCGCCCACCGTCTGTGCCACCGGAAGGGGATGCCGCCAAAGCTCCTTCCCATTCAAGTCGTAACAAACCAGTCCGCACGACCCGAAATAACTCACGACGCGCTTGCCGTCCGTGGCCGGCGTGGATGCGGCGGGGCTGCCTTCAGTGGAATGAAACTCCTCCAACTCTTCAGCTTTGGCGTCGCGTTTCCAAAGCAGTTTGCCGTCACGCCGCTGGTAGCAATGTGTTTCCAATTTGCCGCCGTCGAACGCCGTCAGAAAAATCCTGTCGCCCCACACGCACGGCGACGACATGCCGGACGGCACGGAAATCTTCCAAAGCTGGTTCGTGCCGGGACCAAACTCGACCGGCGGTTTGGCTGACTCGGAAACGCCGGAAGCATTCGGCCCGCGAAAATGCGGCCACCAGGTTTCGGCGGCATTCGAGCTGCCGACCACGCCCGCTGCAACGGCAATAATAAGGAACAGATTTTTTTTCATAAATCGAAGTGAAGCTGGACTAACCCATCGCCTGCGCAATTGAATTCCACCAGAGGTCATGCAACTCGCGCAAGTCGCCGGACAACGTGCCTTGATTGGTTTTGATTTGCAACGTTGCTCCGCCGGCTTTGCCAAGCAGCGTCGCCGGCACGCCCAGAATCTTCGCCTGCGCAAGGACTTTGGCCGCGTTCACCGCCGCGACTGAAATGATGATCCGGCCTTGCGACTCGCCGAAAAGCAGGGCGTCCAGCCGCAAAGTAGGGCAGGCATCTTGCCTGCCCTCGGCGGAAGTAGAATCTCCCTTTTGCCCGGACAGGCTGGAAGCCTGTCCTACTTCAACGGTCGCCAAATCCACCTCCGCACCGATCAACCTCGGCGTATCGCGGGCGATTTGCTGCGAGATGCAGCACTCGGCAAGCGCCACAGCCAGACCGCCTTCGCTGCAATCATGCGCGCTTTTCACAACGCCGGAACAGATCAGCGCACGCAACGCGAGGTGAAGTTCCTTTTCTTTTTCCAGATCGCAACGCGGCGGAGTTCCTGTTTTTAGCCCATGAATCGTTTGCAGGTAAGCCGAGCCGCCCAAGCCAAGCAGCGGATCTTTTTCATCCATGACCTCGCCGAGCAAAATAATCGCATCGCCTTCGTCCTTGAACCATTGCGTCGTGATGTGCTCCGGCTTTTCGATGAGGCCAACCATCGCAACCGTCGGCGTCGGATCAATGGGACCGGTCGGACTCTGATTGTAAAGGCTCACGTTGCCGCCGGTCACAGGCGCATTGAAGGCGCGGCACGCTTCCGCCAATCCGCGAACCGACTCGCGCAGTTGCCAGAAAATTTCCGGGTTGTGCGGATTGCCGAAGTTCAGATTGTCCGTCGTGCCCAGCGGCGTCGCTCCCGAACAGGCGAGATTTCGCGCGGCCTCGGCCACGGCGGTTTTTCCACCTTCGTAAGGATCGAGAAAAACGTAGCTGGCGTTGCAATCCACCGAGAGCGCGATGAATTTGTCGCTGGTAGGGACGCGCTGCTGCGCGTCCGTCGATTCGGGGACACGCGGCAGCGTGTCCCTACCAAGTTCCGGCAGTGAATCTGCCTTGATGCGAATCACCGCCGCGTCACTGCCGGGACAAACCGCCGAACCGTCGCGAACCATGTGGTCGTATTGCCGATAAACCCAGTTCTTTGATGCGATGCTCGGCCATCTCAACAATCTTTTCAAATCGTCTATCGGCGATTGGCTATCGGCTATTTCCGCAAGCGTGAACGCCCGAACCACTTTCAAATATTCCGGCTCGCGCGCTTCCCGCTGATAGACCGGCGCTTCGTCCGCAAGTTTCTTAGCTGTGATGTCCACGACCACCGAGCCATGATTTTTCACGATCATCTTGCCGGTGTCCGTCACGAAGCCGATTTCCGCCCACGGCAAATCCCACTTGTCAAAAATCCGTTTCACTTCCTCCTCGCGGCCTTTATGGACGATGATGAGCATCCGCTCCTGCGATTCGCTCAACATGATTTCGTAGGGCGTCATGTTCGGCGCGCGTTGCGGGACTTTGCACAAATCAATTTCGATTCCCGTGCCCGCGCGCGCCGCAGTCTCGCAAGTCGAGCAGGTCAAACCCGCCGCGCCCATGTCCTGAATTCCGGCGACCGCGCCCGTCGCAAGCAATTCCAGGCAGGCTTCGAGAACAAGTTTTTCCATGAACGGATCGCCGACTTGCACCGCGCCGCGCTGTTGCTCGGCGGATTCCTCGGTCAAATCCTGCGAGGCGAACGCCGCGCCCGCCAGACCATCGCGCCCTGTCGCAGGGCCAACGTAGAAAACCGGATTGCCAATGCCTTTCGCCGCGCCGCGCGCGATCTGTTCGTGTCGCAACACGCCAAGGCAAAAAGCGTTCACCAGCGGATTGCCCTCGTAAGATTTGTCGAAATAGACCTCACCCGCGATTGTCGGAATGCCGAAGCAGTTTCCGTAGTGCGCGATGCCGCTGACGACACCGGCAAAAAGGCGGCGGTTGTTCGCAATTTCATTCCGGGGAGCACACGCGCCCTCGCGTGTGTTGGCGGACGCCTCGTCCGCCAGTTTCTCGTCGGCGGGGGTGCCGACGGAAGCACGCGAGGCGCGTGCGCTCCCCTTTTCGTCTGTGATCGGCCCGAACCGCAGCGAGTTGAGCGAACAAATCGGCCTCGCGCCCATCGTGAAAATGTCGCGGATGATTCCGCCGACTCCGGTGGCCGCGCCTTGAAACGGCTCGACGGCGCTCGGATGATTGTGCGATTCGATCTTGAACGCGATGGCCAGCCCATCGCCGATGTCCACGATGCCCGCGTTCTCCTCGCCCGCGCCAACGAGGATTTTTTTGGACTTGGTCGGAAAGGTTTTGAGCAATGGCCGCGTGTTCTTGTAGCTGCAATGCTCGCTCCACATCACCGAAAAGATTCCCAGCTCGGTGTAGTTCGGCTCGCGACCAAGGATTTCCTTCGCGCGCGAAAATTCCTCCGGCGTCAGTCCGTGTTTCTGGATGAGCTCGGGAGTGATTGCAGGTTCAATCATCGCAAATTATTTCGTAAAGATTTTGCGGATAACGCGAGTGCAGTTGCGTAGCCGTCTCCAAATTGCAAGCACGTAATGTCCTTCAAATTGAATTTACGTTTGCCAGCCCATTCTGCACAGGTGTTTAGTTTGTTAATCGTGATTGTTTTCGCGGTGATTCCAGCAAGTGTTCCAATCCAGCACGCGTCACCGATAACCAATTCCTTTTCGATCGTAATGACCGGAAATGCTTTGTCGGCCGACTTAATAGATTCTTCGAGGGTCGCGATGGAAATGTTGGGATGGATAGGCTTCAACCTGCTCGCTTTCGCAGCTTGGTTTTGCCAGCAGCTTTTCTTGTCAAAAACTCTATGGCGGTTGATGTCCTGCTTGCGAATTATGACGTAACCATTCAAGGTGAAAGTATTCCACTCAAGCAGGTGGATTAAAATCAGGGAATCATTAAAATCCAAAACATACCCTGCGGTCCGTTCATAGATTTGGGGACGGCGATCAAGCTCAATCAGGTATTTCTTTTCCTGACAGCGTCGAAGCAAGGCTTTGAACTTTGGGTGCATTCTGAAAATCGCCACGCGGCCTTCCCTTCTTCTCACGCCAGTTCCGCCACGTGTTCGTCCTCGTATTTTTCGATGAGCACGCCAAGGACTTCCATCATGGAGGCGAGCGGGTGGTTTTCATCCTCGCCCACTTCATCAATGAGGTGGTCGAGTTGTTTCACAAGCTGGCGGTATTCGCGGTCGTTGTGCGGCACGCGCAAGGCCGGTTCAACCTGCGGCCACACGGCAAGGGCTTTTTCAATTTGGTTTGTGGAAGTCACGCGGCCACTTCGACCTCGCGCACTTCGCTTGGGCGGGGAATCGGCTCGCCGCGCTCGCGCATGTCTTCAATGTGCATTTCAAGAGCCGCTTTCATCAGCGAAAGCGTTTCTTGTTCAGTGTCCGCTGCCGCGACGCAGCCGGGAAAATCCGGCGCATAGGCGCTGAAATTTTTCACCCCGTGCTCGATG
Organism: uncultured Verrucomicrobiota bacterium; assembly: GCA_964389025.1. Classification (GTDB taxonomy): domain Bacteria; phylum Verrucomicrobiota; class Verrucomicrobiia; order Limisphaerales; family CAYMCQ01; genus CAYMCQ01. The sequence goes on along the minus strand of CAYMCQ010000048.1, from coordinate 13,092 downwards.
ATGATGTTGTATCGCATAGTCATTTGAGTCCTGCCTGTCGCAGAATACTGTTTAAGGTCTTTGGATGCAAATCCTGTCCGGGATGTCCGGCCACCGTCACCGTGCCGGGCTTTGTCCCGTGATGATATTGACGATGACTGCCGCGCGTGCGAACCAGAAACCAGCCGTCGCTTTCAATCTGGCGGATGATTTCCCGGATCTTCATGAGCTAAAATTTTAAGCCGCCTTTGCCGCGCCGCGATTTTCCAATGCGTGAATCAAGCTGTCGAAAACCAATCTTCCATCCGTGCTGCCGAGGAGCGGTTCGCAGGCGCGTTCGGGATGCGGCATGAGGCCGGCGACGTTGCGGCGTTCGTTGCAGATGCCGGCGATGCTGTCGAGCGAGCCGTTGGGATTCGATTGCTCGGTCGCTTCGCCGTTCGCGTTGACGTAGCGCCAGAGGATTTGATTGTTTGCGCGGAGCTTCGACAACGTTTCTTCGTCGGCAAAATAGCAGCCTTCGCCGTGTGCGATTGGGACGCGAAGGAGTTTGTCCAGCGGAATCTGGTTCGTGAAAGGCGAATCCCGGTTCACCGTTTTCAAAAAAACGTGTTCGCAGCGAAATTGCAGTGAGCGATTTCGAATGAGCGCGCCGGGAAGCAAACCGGCTTCGCAGAGAATCTGAAAACCGTTGCAGATGCCGAGAACATGGCCGCCATCCGCGGCGAATTGCTGCACGGCCTGCATGATGGGACTGAAGCGCGCAATCGCACCGGTGCGGAGATAATCTCCGTAGCTGAAACCGCCGGGAACGATGACGGCGTCCGCGTCGCCGAGCGAAGTTTCCTTGTGCCAGACGTAGCGCGCCGAGTGGCCGAAGACGTCGCGCAAGGCGTGGATGGCGTCTTGGTCGCAGTTGGACGCGGGAAATTGAAGAACGGCGAAGTTCATAAAAGAGGCGAGGGGCAATGGGCGATAGGCAATAGGTTTGCAATCGCAAGCCTATCGCCCATCGCCTCTTGCCTAGGGCCTTTCGACATCATTCAATCTCCAGCCGATAGTCCTCAATCACCGGGTTGCTCAAAAACTTGTGGCACGCTTCGTCGAGTTGCTTGCGCGCGGATTCCTTGTCGCTGCCGTCCAGTTCGACTTCGAGATATTTTCCGACGTGGACGGCTTTGACGCCGTGATAGCCCATGTGTTCGAGCGCGCTCTGGACGGTTTTGCCCTGAGGGTCGAGCACGGCTTTCTTGGGGGTGACAATTATTTTTGCTTTCATGCTGGCGAAATAAGTTCGCCGCATGGTGAAAAAAGAGAAGCGCGGAAGCGAGAAAAATTACGACGCGAGCCGGCTATTTCGCTTCGCGAACCAAATCCTCCATCAACAGCAGCGCCACGGCTTCGCTCGCGTCGCGCACGTCGAATTGGCGCTCGCGCGCTTGAAGATTCGAGGTTGAAGCCTGGCCGATGATCCGCGCGTCTTCGAGACGGATTGCCGAGGCCTGAATTTCCGGGATGGAAACCGCTGTGTCGGTCGAATTTTCCTTCGCGGCCGTCTCGGGCGGCGCAATCAAGATTTCAATCCCAACGTCGGCAATATTGCGCAGCGAATCGCGGTCGCTGGAAGCCTTTGCATCGCCGGATGGGTTGGGCGCTTTGAGCCATTTGCCAGCCATCAAGGCATCGGCGGTTTTTTGATCGGCCAGCACTGCGCCCGCCACACGCAGCGGCCTGGCAAAAAACTGTTCGATGTCGTCGGCGCTTGGCTCTCTGACTTGAAGAAATTCGCGGTTCACAAAAATCAGAAAACGCGGGCTGCCAAGTTTGAGATATGCTTCTTTGAAAGCATCCAGCGTCTGTTGCGTCCGTTCTTGAGAAATCAAACCTGAACGCCCGATATCGCCTGCTGCAACAAGACCCTGTGACGGTTCGCTGCGCAGGGCCTTGTCGCGACTGCCCGGGCTTGAGCCTGCCGCGGCTTGTTCGGCCCGATCGGTTTTGCAACCGGCGATCATTCCGAGACCAGCCAGAAGAATTATTTGCGCGAACAAGTTTTGCATGTTGCAGTTGTAAAACGACTTTACTGCAAGGAAACCCCGACTTTGCGAGCCTAATGCTTTCGGCGAATTGCGGCAAGAATGATCTACGAGCCGAATAGCGGCAAATTCTATCTGCCGAGCAAATTGCTCACGATGCCCGTCAGTTCACTCGCCTGATACGGTTTGGCAAGGAAGCGGTCGGGCTTGGCGGACGAGTCACGGTAAATTTCTTCGCCAACCGTTCCGCTCACGAGAAGAATCTTTTGGTCCGGCTGCAACTTCTTGCATTCCTTGATCAAGTCCATCCCGTTCATCTGGTGCATGGCGAAGTCGGTGATGATCAATGCCGGGCGCGGATTGGCATTCCGAAAAGTTTCGAGCGCCTCGGACGGATCGCGAAAAGTCTCGACGCTGTAGCCGTGCGGTTCAAGAACGACCGTGGCAAGCTCCAGCAACATCGGCTCGTCATCCACAACGTAAATGAGCGCGCCGGAATTTTTGTTTTGCTTCGAGTTGGAGGTTTTGTTCGAAGTCATTGGTGCAGATTTCTGCGCGAGTAAACACGCACCCATTCGAACTTGCAAGCGGTCTTTCCAAGAAAAATTTGCGGCCACCCGGCGTTCGCGGAACGAAATTCGCTTTGCCTCGCGCGCGATTTCGTCATAGTCTTCGCATCAGGGGTTGAACCCGGGAAAACTGAAAGTGAGGCCAATATGAATTCGAAACGACCGACTAGCAAGAAACTCGCAAACTCGACTGAAAAACCCCCGCGCTCACGCAAACAACAAGTCGCCGGCAGCGGCAAAACAAAGAAAACTTTGGCAACCCGCAAACCGCGCACACGAGTCGCCGCGCGAAGGCCCAGGCTGAAAATCCCGCCGATCCTGCTCGAAGGCGACCGCGCGCCAGCGCCGAGCGCCAGCGGCCCGGGGCGGCGTTACGCCCTCGGCCCGACTGCGCCGGTCGAACATTTCGAGACTGCTGTTGAACTCCCGGAATCCTACGGCACAAAAAAATTGCTGCTTACCGCGCGCGACCCGCACTGGCTTTACGCGCATTGGGACCTGACGAACGAACAGCAGCGCAAATACAATTCAGCTTCCGCGCACGGCCATCTGGCCGTTCGCGTCCACAAAGATTCACTCGACGGTGAAGTGGTCACGCAAGTCGAAGTTCATCCCGAATCGCGGCACTGGTTCATACACGTTGGAAACGGCGGAACGAAATACGTGGCCGAGCTTGGCTACAACGACCGCGCCGGAAAATGGAAACGAATTTCCACCTCCGATGCCACGCTCACTCCGCCGGAATCCGTTTCTGCTGAAACTCACGCTGGATTCGCGACCATCCCGGTCGAAATTCCGTTCGCGCATCTCATCGAACTTTTCAAAGACGTCGCCAGAGAAAACGTGCCGCTCACGCCGGCGCAGGAGCGCGCTCTGGCGGAACTCATCAGTCCCGCCACGGCGGGACGCCGCGTCTGGATCGGCTCGCTGGAAGTCACGGAACTCGTGCGCGAAAAAATGCTGGGCGAGATGGCGTCCATTTCCGCCGCGCAACTTGGGCAAATCTCGTCGCAGATGGGCAGCGTCACGAGTCCGTTTGGCGGCGCAGCACGGCAGCGCGGATTTTGGTTCAACGTCAACGCCGAACTCATCATCTACGGCGCGACGGAACGCGATGCGCGTGTGACGATTGGCGGGAAACAAATCAAGCTGCGCGGCGACGGCACGTTCAGTTTTCGGTTCACGTTGCCGGACGGAAAATATCCAATGCCCGTCGTCGCGACTTCCGCCGACGGCGGGGACACGCGCTGGGCAAATCTGCAATTCACCCGCACGTCGCAATACGGCGGCGGCGAAGTCGGCGCGCATCCGCAGGATGAACAATTGAAGGAGCCGACGGTGGAGAGTGTGGCGTGATAGCCGGTGAACGGTATCCAATCTATGGTAAAGCGACTGATTATAGGCTTTAGTATCGTCGCTGCGATTTGGATCGGTTGGTTTTTCTTTGGTGATGATATTCGGGAACGTTTAAGTCGTCTCAAATTCGATCCAATAACGTGGCAGTCTTCGCAAAACCCGAGCAACGCAGTCAGAATTCGAATGGTGGATGACTTGCTTCAAAAGCATCAATTTCGAGGCATGACGCGTGAACAGGTTTCAGCGATAATTGGCGAGCCGGACAAAACAGGATATTTCAAAAATTGGGATATGGTTTATTGGCTTGGGCCGGAGCGCGGATTCATAAGCATTGACTCAGAGTGGCTCGTGTTTCGGCTCGATGAACTGAAGCGAGTCACGAATTATGCAATCGTGAGAGACTGATATTCCACTTTCGCATTGCCGACACTTTCTCTTCAGCCAATCCAACACCTTCGACCTCATTAAACCATGACAGCGGCCAATGTCATTGATGAGATCAAACATTTACGGCCAGCAGACAGACTGAAGTGATTCAATCACAATGCGATTGCAACGCCGTCTTTTAAGAATTCCAATTAAGGATTGCGCGGCGGCTCTGGAAAATCCTGCGGCGGCATTGGGCGGCGCTGATCGCGCGGACGGCGTTCGTTTGGCGGAAGCGGCTCGTCAGGTTTGCGCGGCTGTTGGGAGCGTTGCATCATTTCTTCGAACCTTTCCCGTTGCTCGGCCGTCAGCGCGGCGCGAATGCGCTCCTTCGTTTCTTGAACCTCTTTGCGAAACGGCTGGCCGTGTTCTTTCCAAAGCTCTTTTGTCCGTTCCTGGCTGTCGCTGACGATTCTTTCGATTCGGCGGCGTTGATCGGGCGTGAGTCTCAAATCGCGGGCCAGCCGCTCGACGAAATTCGTGCGAAGCCCGGCGTGCGGCGGCATCTGGACGGGTTGCGGAAATTTTTCCGGCTCGCGCGGCTGTTTTGCGACGGGCGACCGCGGCCACTCCATCTTTTGCATCCGCCAGATACGATGCTGTCCGCGGTTGGAATAATCAACGAGCAGGCCGCCGGTCACAACGCCTGTGCCGAAGATGACGAGGGTCGCGAGGATGACCTGCCAGATTTTCACCGGGCATCGTCCGGTTGATCCGCTGCCGGCGTATCCACGGCGGCAAGGAGTGTGTTCTCAAAGTCCTGCGAAAGGTCGCCGGAAGAAGTGTTTGCGCTGGGAGTGAAGAAAGAAATCGCACCGAGAGCGAGCATGACTGCCACGCACGAAACGGCGGCGCGCCACAACGCGCGAGTCCAAAACGCGAGAACGTCCGGCACAGGCTTCGACGTGATGAGCGCCATGATGCGCTTTTCAAAAGCGAACGGGACGGCGTCGCTTGGCGAGTCATTTCGCGCGGCGGCGATCAATTTTTTCTGGAGGTCTGCCAGGTTCATAAACTTGCATTTAATCAGACGAGTTCGCGTTTTACAGGGTTACAGATACTTGTCTTTGGCGATTTTGGCGAGAATCTTTCGCATCTCGCCGCGGGCGCGGAAGGCGCGCACTTTGACCAGCGACACGGACCAGCCGGTCATTTTGGAAATCTCCTTCACGGAATGCTCTTCGATTTCCAGCAGCGTGATCACGAGGCGGGCCGGCGGCGAAAGCTGGTTGAGAATTCTCTGAATCAATTGCTTTGCGGCGGCAGCGCGTTCGCTGACCGAATCGGGCTGCGCCAGAAAACGGTCGAGCCAGTCGCTTTCCGGCTCGCTGAGTTCTGAAAAACTCGTCTCGCGATTGCGCTGGTGGGCGCGCAGAAAATCGTAACAGGTGCGGACGGCCAGACGCATGAGCCAATGCTCGAACGGCGCTTCGCCGCGAAAACTGCCGAGTTTTTGAAATGCCTTCATCCAGACTTCCTGGACGATGTCCTCGACTTCGCTTTCGCGGCGCGCGTAGCGGCGCGCCGTTGCAAAAATTCGCGGGAGATATTTTTTGACCAGCGGCTCGAAGCTTGCCGCGTCGCCCTTGAGGACTTTGGCGATCAGGTCGGCATCGGGTGGCTGTTCCATCGGGCGCTATGCTAAAGAAGTTGGCTCACAAAAGTCAAAAAGCCATCCCGGGTGTTTATCGGGATGGCAGTTCCCCAACCCACGAAATGTTTATTGCGGTTTGGGCGGCGGGGGCAGGTCGTGTTCGTCACGGCCTGGCTGCGGGGGATTGGGACGGGTGCGTTCTCCCGGGCGGAAGTCGCGACCACGCCCCGGCGTGCCTTCAAGCGGCTGCGGGTTTTTGATCTTCTCAATTTGCTCCTTCGACAACGGCGGTTTGATTAGAGACAAAGCTTTGGCGCGCATCACAGTCAATTCGGCATCAAGCTTGGCGGCTTCTTCTGCCTTGTTGCGGACGGCGTCTTCGTCAAATTTTTCGGCGACGCTGGCTTCAAGAATCGCTTTGCGCGCGTCACGAATTTTTTCTTCGATGGCACGAACCTTTTCGCGTTGGCCTTCAGAAGCCTGGCGCATGGAATAGCGCTGTTCTTCGGTAAGAACGGCAAAGACGCGCTCGACTCCGCCGCCGCCGGAACCGGGACGAACGACCACGGGCTGCGGGCGTTCGGTGAAACGAGGCGCAGGTTGTTGGCGCTGTCCTTCAGGTTTGGGCTGGGCGAAAGTTGCGACGGTGCTGCTCAGAACCGTGGTGGCCAAAATGATTTTGAACGTAGAAGTGGATTTCATGTGCGGTCTCTCTCTTTTATCTCGGTTTGGACGGCGAATCACTATCGTCCCGTTTCGGTAAAAATAATGGCCAAATAAACAAATGAACTTCGCAAATTTGTTTTTGTGGCCAACCTCACAGACGGCCTTCGAACTTCAAAGGTTACATCGCGGCTGTGGCAGTTTATGGACGTGTGATGCCGAAGGCTTGTTCAAACTCCCCGGAGAATTTGGTGATGGACTGAGAAATCTTCTGCGGCTGCTCGGCCAGCGTCACCAACATGCGTTCAGCCGTTTCGGGTTTTTTCCGGAGCAATTCCAGCGCGGCCATGATGAGCGAGAGTTGGTTGTTGATGTCATGGCGCATCGTCGAAAGCTGGTGGTTCAATTCTGCGAGATGCTTCGCGTCAAGCGTCACTGGTTGTGTCGGCAGTCCCATGAAGCCAAAATGAAAGGAAACGCAGGCAAACGCAAGGCCATTTGCCCGTTGACACTTCGCGAACCGGAAATATCCTCTCACTCCGTCGAAATTTCGACGCTGGAGAGGAAGTGAATTGCATTGACAGAAATCAAACTGAAAAAAGGCGAGCCGGTTGAAAAAGCCCTGCGGCGATTGAAGAAAAAGATTGATCGCGAAGGCACGCTGCGCATCGTCCGCGCCAAACGCACCTTTGAGAAACCCAGCGCCGCGCGCCGTCGCAAGATGAAGGCCGCGCGCTTCTCCGCCATGTTGAGCGCCCGTTACGCAGACTTGTGACCTGCCTTTCAGAAGCCGGGCGCGGCCCAACTGCGCCCGGCTTTTTTCTTCCGCCCATCGCCCAAAGCCACTAGCCTCGCGCCCGAAATGTATTCGCTCTCCACCTGCTGGAATTCCCATCGCCACTCCGATGGCCGCGAGATGCTTCGCGAAGTCCGCGAGCTTGGTTTCGAATACGCCGAACTCAGCCACGGCACGCGAATCAGTTTGCTGCCCGGAATCATTGACGCAGTTGACGCTGGTGAAATAAAAATTTCCAGTGTCCACAATTTTTGTCCGCTGCCGATGGGCGTGAACTTCGCCGCGCCCAACCTCTACCAATTTTCCGCCGACCGCGAGCGCGAGCGCGAACAAGCGTTGCGTTACACGCACAAGACCATCGAGTTCGCCGCGCGCGTCAAAGCGCCCGTCGTCGTGCTGCACATGGGCAGCATTGACATGAAGCATTACACCTCGAAACTCGCCGAGATGCTCGCGCGCGGTGAAAATGGAACGCCGAAATACCAAAAGCTCTGCGACGAAGTCACCGGGAAGCTCCAATCCAAAAAAGAAAAATACGTCCAGCGGGCTTACGAATGCCTTCGCGAGTTTTTGCCCGACGCCGAATCGCGTGGCATCAAACTCGGCATCGAAAACCGACAGGACCTCGAAGAAATTCCCATCGAATCGGATTGGCAGTTCATGTTCCGCGAATTCACAAGCCCGAGCGTCGTTTATTGGCACGACACTGGCCACGCGCAGATCAAAGAGAACCTCGGCTTCATGCATCACGCGACGCATTTGGAATCAATGTCCAGTCGTTTGTTTGGTTTTCACATCCACGACGTGCATCCTCCCACGCGCGACCACATGCCGCCCGGCACTGGCTGTGTGGATTTCACCGCGCTGAAACCATTCGTGAAGCCCGAGCACATCAAAGTTTTCGAGTTCAGCCCGCAAATGCCGGTTGAACAACTTAAATCCGGCGTCGCGCATGTGAAAAAAATTTGGGGCGCTGACTGATTTGGAGTGCGCCGACTTGTCGGCGCTTTGGGGCTGCGCGACTCGTCGCGCAGCATCGGCGACGAGTCGCCGATGGGAAAGCGGTGACAAGTCACCGCACTCCAAATAACTTGAGGCCATGATTGTGCGCGACACCGCCACACAAATCGTCCGCCGACTTCAAGACGCGGGCTTCTCCGCCTACTGGGTCGGCGGCTGCGTGCGGGATTTTCTTTTGAAGCGTGAGCCGGTCGATTACGACATAGCGACGAATGCGCTCGCTGACCAAGTCGAAAAACTATTTCCACACACCGTTCCCGTTGGAAAAAAATTTGGCGTCATGCTCGTCATCGAAAACGAGCATCAATTTCAAGTCGCCACCTTCCGCGCCGAATCGGATTACCAGGATGGCCGCCGTCCGGAACAAGTTACCTTTGGCGATCCAAAGGCCGATGCGCTTCGTCGAGATTTCACAGTTAACGGACTGTTCTACGATCCAATTGCAGACAAACTTCACGATTGGGTCGAGGGCGAAAAAGATTTACGCGCCAAAATCATCCGCACCATCGGCAAGCCGGAGGAACGCTTTGCCGAAGATCATTTGCGATTGCTCCGAGCCGTTCGGCTCGCGGCGCAATTGGATTTCCAAATCGAGCCGCAAACATTTTCCGCAGTCAAAAATCTCGCGTCAAAAATCAAACAAATCAGCGCCGAGCGGATTCGCGATGAACTGATCAAGCTTTTCGCACCACCACTTGGTAGGGCCGACCTGCCGGTCGGCCAGGACGCGCGGCAGCGCGTTCCTACCAGTCCCGCCGCGTGCGGCTTGGATTTGCTCCACGAAAGCGGCTTGCTCGAACAAATCCTTCCCGAACTCGCCGCCACCGTTTCCTGCGAACAATCGCCGGACTATCATCCCGAAGGCACGGTCTTCAATCATCTCAAGCTCATGCTCTCGAAGCTGCCACCGGACGCTGACCCGTCTTTGCCGTGGGCAATTCTGCTGCACGACATCGCCAAGCCCGTGACCGCTTCGCGCGATGCCGACGGCACGATTCATTTTTACGAGCACGAAAAAATCGGCGCGGACATGGCGGAAAAAATTCTGGAGCGACTCCGTTTTCCACGAAAGCAAACCGAGGAAATTACCGCGAGCGTGCGCCATCACATGCAACTCAAGGACGCGCCGCAGATGCGCAAGTCCACGCTGCGCCGCGTGCTGATGCGCGAGACGTTCCCGCTCGAACTCGAACTGCACCGGCTCGATTGCCTCGGCTCGCACGGCAAGCTGGACATCCACAATTTTCTCGTCGCGCAATCCGCCGAACTCGCGAAGCAGCCGGAAATCATTCCGCCGCTGCTGACCGGCGCGGATGTGATCGCGCTCGGCGTGAAGCCCGGCCCGGCGATGGGCGAATTGCTCAACGAGATTCGCGAAAAGCAACTGGCGGACGAATTGAAAACGGCGGATGAAGCGCGCGCGTGGGTGAAGCGCACGTTGAAAAAGTAGGAGGCGACCTAAGGAGACTCATTTTGAAATCCGAAATCCGAATCGTCCCGAAGGGACGCAACATGAATAGCCGTGGGTGCAACCCACGGTCAGACGCCAGAATCGTTCAGCCCTGACAGGGCTGAACAAATTTAACAACCGTCAACCGCAGGTTGCGCCTGCGGCTATTCACGTTTGGCCCCTTCGAGGCCTGTTTTCATTTTGACGGAAATCGTTTCCCGCGATATGAATGAATCATGCGGAAAAAAGGCGAGCCACGTTACGACACCTGCTGGCGCAAATCGCGCATCGCCGCGCGGATTTTGCTGCGCGAAGAAGCAGGCAAGCTCACCAGGCGCGATGTCGCGCTCGGAAAAAAACTGGCCGCCGATAAAGGCGTGACACCGCGATTGATTCAGCAGGCAATCTATGGATTTAAAGGAGCAAAACATCAACTGGGATTGTCCCGCCGGAAAGCAGCTTGACCGGCTCGCCAGCCTTTTGCCCAAACAGCCGCGTTTGGAAATCACCGTCTTTGGCTCTGCGCCGCTGCAACTTTTTCTCAAACCGGATTTTCTCAGTCAGGACATTGACCTTTTCACGCGCGAAGAAAATGGGGATTACCTGACTCGCTTTGTCGCCGACCACGAGCTTGGGCAGGAGAAATCCAAATTCTACATTCAAGTCTGCGACCCAAACGCATTTCGCAGCGCCGCAGACTGGAACGATCGCGCGATTGAAGTCGAGCGCCACGGACATCTTTTTCGTTTCGTCCATCCGTGGGACGTGCTGGTGAGCAAACTTCAGCGGCTCGAAGAAAAAGATTTGGAAGCGTTCAAGCTCGTCATTGCCAAGACCGGCCATCCGACCGAGGAAGAATTCATCCGGCATCTTCAAAAAGCGGTGGACTTGTATCGCCCGAAGTTCGATGAGGAAACGGCGCGTGGCGACATGCTGATGAACACGCGTATTCTCTGGCAAACGCTTTGGAAAAAGGAAATTGACGTGCGCGCCGCAATCATTCGTCCCGCGCTGGAACGCGCCCGCCATGACTACGAACCGCCGAATCCGTCGCTCAAAACCCGGCTGGGGAATTTGAAATTGCCGTGAGAAAAATAATTCTCGCGCTCGGCGTGAAGCCCGGCCCGGCAATGGGCGAATTGCTCAACAAGATTCGCGAAAAGCAATTGGCGGATGAATTGAAAACGGCGGAAAAGGCTAGAGAATGGGTTGAACAACGAATTAAATCAAAGGGGTAGTTGACGTGAACGACGAACCTCAATACAAGAAAGGCGTGCTGATTCAGCAACGCATCTAAAACTCCATGGCTGCCAAAGGTTCATTGCAAATTACTTTGCCAACTACTGGCTTCAAGCGTTCGATGCTTTTCAACCGCTTTGCCGTCGAACGCGAAGATGGGTTCGTTCTTATCCATTTCGGATTGGTCAGCAAGCAAAATGCTCAGGTGGATTCGTATTCGGCTGCTATTTCCGAATTGGAACTTTTGAACCAGAAGAAAACGACAATGGATTATCTAGGAAGGCAAGGAACGTTGGGAGAAGAACCTCCGAGTTGGCAGCCGCCCACGGAGAAGAAAATCGAATTGGTTAATCACATTGTAATGGCGCATCACGGCCCGATAGCTGAAACTGCGTTCTTTGGATTCTCATTTTGGTCAGCAATGATGGAATCAAGGAAAAATAAATCAGATGCCGTGATGACCGCTGAGCCTATTGCTGTTCTTCGCTCACCCCTTGTGGTTCAGCAGCACTTGATTCGATTGCTTTTTCAGAGCGGTGAAGCATTATTACCCCAGCAATGATCTCACTAGATTTCAATTGTCAACAAATCAGAGCGAACGCGCTTTCACGAACAACAGAAATTGTTGTGGTTGAAGATGGCATTGAAGCACAAGTTTTCTCACCCAGCCCAGGCGCTGCATCCGATCCGGTCACTGAACTTCTTGCATCTGGCGAGCCGACTCAAGCAACGGAAGATCGAAACGAATTCGTGCTGCCAGATGACCAATGGAGGCCGAAAAACGAGCACCGTTTCGCAACTCTGGCTGAACGGGAAGCCATAGGCAAATTGAACTCGGGCGAGAAAGACGAACTTGACCGTCTGTCCGACCAGCGCAGGGCGTTAAAGAATCCTCGTTCAGGGGAAGAGTTGTTGTGGGAATATGAGCAGAGGAAAATAACGCGGGATTTAGTTGAATCGCTCACTCGGTATGTCAACTTCCACAAAATCGCGCGTCGTCCGTAAACCGATACCGCGGAAATTTACCGAATCTACTTACAGAAAAGCTAGGCTGTTTTTGCTTCGCAATTTTGATTGGCGATGTGCTTATTCGCTTCAACACGTCGACCGAGTCGGTTTAAAATGCATGGAGGTTGATCATTTCAATCCACTGCTTCGTGGAGCATCGCGCAATAAATACTCGAATCTGTTTCCAGCAACGCGACATTGCAATGGTTCGAAAGGCCAACACTGGCCATCAACCAAATTGCGAAAGACTGGAATCCGGTTTTTGAATCCATGCGAAGAACATGATTACGGAGTTCATATTTTCGAGAATCCAATCACACATGAGTTGCTTGGAGTTACACCGGCAGGGATATATCACATTCGGTATTGCGATTTAAATGCGCCACACCTTGTTTTAGAGCGGAAAGAGCGAGCGAAACTCCGAGAAGTCCTCAATGCCTGCCCTGTTACTGCAAAGCTTCCGATCAGCGTTCTCGATGGCAGCCAGATGCTGGATTTTTCGGTCCTGCTAAGAGCGATTGTGGAAAAAATGATTCCTTCGATTCCTGCTCTGCCGGTTTCTTAAACTCGTGAGCAAACTCCTCCTCATAGACGACGAAGCTGATGTGCAATATTCCTTCCGGCGCATTTTTGATTCGCCGGAAATCGAACTTGCCACGGCGTCCAGCGGCGAGGAAGGGCTGAAGCTCATTCCCAAATTCAAGCCCGACCTCGTGATCATGGACATCCGCATGGGCGGCATGAGCGGTCTCGAAACGCTGCGCCGCATTCGCCAGAGCGACCCCAAACTGCTCGTCATCCTCATGACCGCTTACGGCACGACGCAGATGGCCATCGAAGCGATGAAGCTCGGCGCGTATGATTATCTGCTCAAGCCGTTCGACGTGCCGAAGCTCCAGCAGATCGTCACCAACGCGCTCAAGGCCGCGCGCGACATGAAACAGGTCGTCTCGTAT
>CAYMCQ010000047.1:0-31826 GCA_964389025.1 uncultured Verrucomicrobiota bacterium | reverse complement strand
GCATCTCGTCGGTGGTCACGCCTTTCTTGATGCGGGTGAGCGTTTCATCGTTGCCGCTTTCGTAGCCGACGAGGAAGAGGCGCAGGCCGTTGTCTTTGAAACTTTTGATCATGTCGTAATCGAGGTTCGCGCGGCTGTTGCAACTCCAGGTCAATCCGAGCGGGCCAAGTTTCTTCGCGATCTCGCGGGCGCGCGGGAGGTTCGCGGTGAAAGTGTCGTCGTCGAAGAAAAATTCGCGCACCTGCGGGAAGAGTTTCTTCATGTAGGCCATTTCGTCAGCGACGTTTTGCGGCGAGCGGACGCGATATTTGTGTCCGCCGATGGTCTGCGGCCAGAGGCAGAAGGTGCATTGCGCCGGGCAACCGCGCCCCGTATACATCGAGATGTAAGGGTGCATGAGGTAGCCGATGAAATATTTTTCGATCTGCAAATCGCGCTTGTAAACGTCGGCGACCCACGGGAGCGTATCCATGTTCTGGATCATTTCGCGTTCGGGGTTGTGTTTGATCTTGCCCTCGCTGTCCTTGTAGGAAAGTCCGGCGATGGTTTCGAGCGGACGATCTTCGGCGACTTCCTTGCAGGTGAAATCAAATTCCTTGCGGCCAACCCAATCAATCGCCCACGACGCCTTCAAAGTTTCCGTCGGCAAAACCATCGTGTGCGCGCCGACGAAACCGATCTTCGTGTCGGGCTTCTGTTGTTTGATGGCTTCGGCAACTTTGCAATCGTTCTTCAACGACGGCGTGCTGGTGTTGATGATGACGTGGTCGAAATCTTTCGCGGTGGCGAGGCACTTGGCCACGTCAACGTCGTGCGGCGGGCAATCGAGCAGCTTGGAGTTCGGCGTGAGCGCGGCGGGCTGCGCGAGCCACGTCGGATACCAATAGCTGGTGACTTCGCGCCGCGCCTGATACCGCGCGCCCGCGCCGCCGTCAAAGCCGTCGAAGCTCGGCGGCGAAAGATAAAGTGTTTTGCTCATTTAATTTTGGAAAGCTCCAATTTAGAACCGTGGATGGTTAGCGGGAAATGGCGTTGTTATCAAGGTTTTGTTCCTAGAAATTTGGGCGGCGCGGCAGCGCGCCCTGCCATAATTGGTAGGGCAGACCTGCTGGTCTGCCCATTATCCTCGAAACGTCGCGATCGCGCGCTGATAATCTTCCGGCGTGTCCAGATCCAAATCCAATCCGGCATCATCGGAATCGAAGCGCGCCGATTGGTTCGGAAAATTTTTAAGGAACTGGTCCAGGTTTTCGGCAGAGGAATTTTTCAGGGCGTCAAAAACAAATTTCGGCAACACGACCGGGTGACGGCCACGGCCATTGCGTCGCGGCTGGCAGATTTTTTTTTCGTTCGCGCGGACGAAGTCGAGCAATGCGCGCAAAGTTTCTTTTCGAACTTGCGGCTGGTCGCCAAGCGTGATCACCCAATGCGTTAGTTCCGGCATCCAGCCCGGCCAGCGCGCGGCGCATTGGATGGAGCTGAACATCCCGCGCTCGGGCTGCGGGTTGGCGATGCAATTTTGTTTCGAAAAATTTATCCGCCCCAGTTCAGTCTGCAGATTTGAATCATTCGGCGCGCAAACGACAGCCATTTGTTCCGCGCCGAGCTTTCGCCACTGCTGAATCAAATGGCCGAGGATTGTTGTTTTGCCCCATGGCAAAAGCATCTTAGGTTTTCCCATTCGAGTAGAAGCGCCCGCTGCGAGAATAACGCCGCCGAGGGAAATTTTTTGTGGCGCGTCTGACACGTGGAAAATCTCAGATCTCCGAAACTTCCGCTGCGAGCTTCTTGAAAAACTCATCGGCCATCCGTTTTGCCGCCGCTTCAATCAATCGCGAGCCGATGGCGGCAATCAATCCGCCGACTTGCGCGTCGGCATCGCAGGTCAATTCAGTCCCGCCATTTTTTTCGGCCAGCGAAATTTTCGCCGTGCCGTTCACGAAGCCCGGCCCGCCCTTGCCGGACATGATAAGCGTGTAAGACTCCGGCGGCTTCACGTCCTTGAGCTGCACCTTGCCGACATAGCTGCCCTTCATTCCGGCCAAGCCGATTTTCAGATGCGCGTCATAGGAATCCTCGCTGGTCTTGACCATTTTCTCGCAGCCTTCGATGCAGCGTTGCAACACGGCGGGGTCGGTAATGGCCTGGAAAACTTTCCCGCGCAGCGCGGAAATTTTGCAGAAGGCGGTGAATTTCATTTGCGGCTCCGCGCCAGCTCCAATGCGCGCCGCGCATTCACTTGCGCCAGGTGCGCGCGAAATTCCGTTGACGCGTGAATGTCATTCAGCGGCTCAATGCCTTCGCAAATGTTTTCCACTGAGGAAGCGCGGAACGGTTTTGCGGCGACGCCCGTCACTCCGATCCGGGTTTGATTGCCGACGATGACAACGGCGACGCCCGCAATCGCAAACCCGCTGGCCTTTTGCGCGGACTTCACGTAGGCGACGGACTTGCCGGTTTTCGGCACGCGAATCTCGGAGAGAATTTCGTTTGGCTGAACGGCGCTTTGCATCATGTCCAAAAAAAACTCCGACGCACGAACTGTCCGGCGGCCATTCGGCCCAACAATTTCCAATTCTGCGTCGAGCGCAAGAATTGGCGCGGGCCAATCCGCTGCTGGATCAGCGTGGACCAAACTTCCACCGATTGTCCCTTTGTTGCGCACCTGAACGTCTCCGATTTGCGCGGCGACTTCCGGCAGCAGCGGACATTTCTCTTTGAGCAGCACGGACGATTCGACGTCGTGATGCGTCGTCATCGCGCCGATCAAAATTTTATCGCCCTGTTCGCGAATGTAGCTCAAGTCTGCGATGCGGCTGATGTCAATGACCGTCCCCGGCTGCGCGAGACGAAGTTTCATCGCTGGAATCAAACTGTGTCCGCCCGCCAAAACTTTCGCATCCTCATGCAAGCCGAGGAACTTGACGGCTTCGTCCAAGTTTTGCGGCCTGAAATAATCGAATGAGGCGGGAATCATGGCTGAAAGAGTTAAATGGGTTAATTCAGTTAATTGTGTTAAATGGGAGATTCACGAGCCACTCTTCCAATTCGTCGTCTGTGTCTCCGTAAGAAATAGTGTCCTCGCGAAGAGCCAAATCGCTTCCGGTTTTTCGATCACGGAGGAAACGAAGGTAACCATTGACGAGTTTCAAAACATGCCAACCTTGCTGCTTAAGATGGGCAATTTCGGGCAGCGGCAAGTATTTTTCGTCCTCGCAGACGTTCAGGTCATCAATCAATTCAGTGAGTGAGCCGCGTGCTTGCAAAACAAACTTGATATGATCCAAAAAATGCCAACGGCCATGCCCTTCAGCGATATTGTTGGTGAGCGATACCGCCGCGCGCCGGATCTGACTGGCCAATTCGAATTTCTCGAAGCCCGGTAGTTTTCGGGTAACCGCATACATGTTCTTGCGAAACTCCCGCGCCGTCTTGTAAGCCTCCAATTCTTCAAACGTTTGAAATGGTTTGGTGGTGGTAATCGCGTCCATATCTTTCCTCATTTAACTCAATTAACGTTTCAACTCATTTAACTTTTTGAATTGCTTTCCAGATTTTTTCCGGCAACAACGGCAAATCCAGATGGCGGATGCCGAGCGGCGAAAGCGCGTCAATGACGGCGTTTGCGATGGCCGGAGTAGCGCCGATGGTTCCGGCTTCGCCGACGCCTTTGATGCCGAGCGGATTGCTGGGCGAGGGCGTGACGGTGCTGCCGAGCAGATATTCGGGAATGTCTTTGGCGCGCGGCATTGCGTAGTCCATGAACTCGCCGGTGATGAGTTGCGCGTTCTCGTCGTAAACGGTGCGCTCGAACAGCACCTGGCCGAGCGAGTGCGCGATGCCGCCCTGCACCTGTCCCTCGACAAGCAGCGGATTGATTTGCGGGCCGCAATCGTCCACAGCCGCGTATTTCACAAAAGTCACCTCGCCGGTTTCGCGGTCAATCTCAACGGCAACGATGTGCGCGCCGAATGGATACGTGCAATTTGACGGCTCGAAAAAACTCGACGCTTCAAAACCCGGCTCGAAATTCGGCGGAATGTTTTTGGCGATATACGATTCCGGCGCGAGCTGTTTCCACGTGACGGATTTTTTTGGAGAACCCTTGATGAAAAATTTTCCGTCGCGAAATTCAATCTTGTTTGGCTTCGTTCCAAGCAGGTGCGCGGCGAGAATTTTTCCCTTTGCGACAAGTTTATCAATGCACATGACGATGGCGCTGCCGCCGACGACTGTGGTGCGGCTGCCGTAGGTGTCGCGGCCATAGTGCGCCACGGCGGTGTCGCCGCGCATCACCACGATGTCCTCAATCGGCACGCCGAGACGGTCGGCAACGATTTGCGCAAAGCTCGTCTCCTGACCCTGACCGTGGGGAGTCGCGCCGGTGATGACGGTGACTTTGGCGGACATTTCAATGCGAACGCAGCCCCATTCCCAGCCGCCGGCGGACATCATTTTCGACGGGCCGAGCGCGCAAATCTCGACGTAAGTGGAAAGGCCGATGCCAAAAAGTTTTCCAGCTTTGCGCGCGGCATCGCGTTGCTTGAGCAATTTTTCCCAGCCGACAAGTTGCTGCGCTTTTTTCAGCGCGCCTTGATAATTTCCACTGTCGTAAGTCAGGCCGGTCGGCGTGTTGAATGGGAATTCATCAGGCTTCGGAAAATTTTTCTGGCGGACTTTGACCGGATCGAGGCCAAGTTCATTGGCGATCACGTCCATCATGCGTTCGATGGCGTAGGTCGCTTCGGGACGGCCGGCGCCGCGGTAGGCGTCAGTCGCCATTTTGTTCGTGTAAACGCCGGTCACGTCCATCCGCACGGCTTTGCATTTGTAGCAGCCGCCGAGCATCAGGCCGGTGAGCGTGGGAATCGCGGGCGTGAGCAGTTGCAGATACGAGCCGAGGTCGGCGACGGTGCGCGATTTGATCCCGAGCAACGTGCCGTCCTTCTTCACGGCGATTTCGTAATCGGCAATCTGGTCGCGGCCATGGATCGTGGCCATCGCATTTTCGCGGCGCGTTTCAATCCATTTGACCGGCACGCCAAGCTGGATGGCGAGGTGACAGCACAGCGCTTCTTCGGCATACAAATTTAATTTTGAGCCGAAACCGCCGCCAACTTCCGGTGCGACGATGCGAAGTTTGTTTTCCGCCACGCCGATCATCCCCGGCAACAGCGTGCGGATGAGATGCGGAATTTGCGTGGAAGTCCAAAGCGTCATCGTGCCTTCGCCGGCGTGATGCGATGCGATGCAGCCGCGCGGCTCGATGGCCATCGGCGTGAGGCGCTGATGGATCATGCTCTGGCGGACAATGCGGTCGGCCTGCTTGAACGCAGCGTCAATGTCGCCGTTCGCGAGCGTCCATGTGAAAGCGATGTTCGAGCCGAGTTCGGGATGCGTGAGCGGAGAATTTTTTTCCAGCGCCTTTTGCGGATCGCTCACAGCGGGCAACGGTTCGTAATCCACTTCGATCAAATCCAGCGCGTCGCGAGCTACGTAACGATCCTTCGCGACAACAACCGCAACTGCGTGGCCGACGAAATATGCGCGCGCGCCTGCAAGCACGCGATGCTTCGGGTCTTTCAAATCCGGCATTTGCGAGGAGCACGGAACGACGCCGCATTTGTCATTCACTTCCGCGCCGGTGAAAACTCCGATGACGCCGGGCAGAGCTTTGGCCGCGTCGGTATTGATGCTGTTGATTTTCGCATGGGCGTAGGGACTCCGCAGAAAAGCCGCGTGCAACATTCCCGTCAGTGTCATGTCGTCAATGTAAGTCGCGACGCCTTTGATGAGGCGCGGGTCTTCGACACGCTTGAGCGGCTGGCCGACGTATTTTTTTGTCGCGGCGGCCATGCTACTTCGCTCCCTTCTTCGCCATTTTTTTCGCCGCGTATTCTATGGCGTCAACGATGTGCGAGTAGCCCGTGCAACGGCAGAGATTGCCTTCGATGCCGCAAGCGATTTCCTCGCGTGTAGGCTTTGGATTTTTTCCCAGCAACTCGACGCCGCTCATGATCATGCCCGGCGTGCAGTAACCGCATTGCAGCCCATGACATTCCCAGAAACCTTCCTGCACGGGATGAAGCTGTCCGTCGCGCGCGAGTCCCTCGACGGTGGTGATTTCGCAGCCGTCCGCCTGCACGGCGAACATCGTGCAGGACTTCACGGCCTTGCCGTCGAGCAGGATTGTGCACGCGCCGCAAATGCTCGTCTCGCAGCCGACGTGCGTGCCGGTCAACTTGCAAAGGTCGCGAAGAAAATGGACGAGGAGCACACGCGGTTCGGCTTCGTGCTCGTGCCGGACTCCGTTGACTTTGATTTTGACGAGAGTTTTCAAGCAAGTCTCCGTTAAAATTTTTCCTCAGCTTGCGCGGGCAATTTAAGCGCGGAACTGAAATCAAGCCAAGAAGAATTCCACCCCGCAAAAAGTCGTATTGCAGTCTGGGGGAAAATGCAGAAAGTGTTGCGCGTGCAGACGGAGAACAAACGCGCCGACCATTACGCCATTTTGCGGAACAGGGATTTTTTATTTTACCTGACAGGCCGGTTCATCGCGTCGTTCGGGTCGCAGATGCTTACGGTCGCGGTCGGCTGGGAACTTTACGAGCGGACTGGCTCGGCATTGAATCTGGGTTTCGTCGGTCTGACGCAATTCATTCCGATGGTGCTGATGACGCTGCCGGCGGGACATCTGGCCGACACGCGCAACCGCAAACAAATCATCCTCGCGATGCAGGCGTTGCTTGGCCTGGCATCAGTGGGACTGGCGGCGATTTCAATTTTGAAACTCGACGTGCTGTGGGTTTACTGCTGTCTCTTTTCCGCCGGCGTCGCGCGGACTTTTCTTTGGTCGGCAAGCGCGTCATTCATGCCGCAATTGGTGGCGCGGGAAGATTTTCCCCGTGGCGTGACGTGGTCGGCGAGCAGCTTCCAATTTTCCGCCGTCACGGGTCCGGCGGCTGGCGGCGCGCTGATTGCGCTGACGCACGACTGGATTGTGCCGCGCAGCGCGGCGGTGGTGTATCTTTTGAACGCGGTCGCGGCTGTTCTCTGTTTCACGCTCGTGTCCATGATTCGCGTCCATCACAAACCAGTCGCGAAACAGGAAGTGACTCTGGAAGGTTTGCTGGGTGGATTCAGTTTTGTATTTCGCACCCCAATCATTCTCGGAACAATCACGCTCGACTTGTTCGCCGTGCTGTTCGGCGGCGCGACGGCGTTGCTGCCGGTTTTTGCGAAGGACATTTTGCACGTTGGGCCGATGGGGCTTGGCTTGCTGGAAGCGGCGCTGCCGGTCGGGTCGTTGTTGTGCGCGCTTTATTACGCTCACAAACCGCCGCTGGAAAAAGCCGGGCGCTCGCTGCTCATCGCCCTGATTATTTTTGGCGCGGCGACGATCGGCTTTGGTCTTTCAAAATGGTTCTGGCTTTCGATGCTGATGCTTTTCATCTGCGGTTTTGCGGACAACATCAGCGTCCTCGTGCGGCACACGCTGGTGCAAGTGCTGACGCCGGATGCGATGCGCGGGCGGGTTTCGGCGGTCAACAATCTTTTCATCGGCACGTCGAACGAACTCGGCGGATTCGAGTCGGGGTTCGTCAGCCACGCGGTGAATAAATTCTACGCCCCGAGATTCGGCGCGAACTTCGGGCCGATTGTTGCGGTCGTTTCCGGCGGTGTGATGACGATTCTCACAGTTCTGATCGTTGCGAAAGTCTGGCCGGAGCTTCCGAAATTCGGGCGGCTTGTTCCGAAAGAGGAAAAAACGGTGTAAGAAAGCACCAACATCCAAGCTCCAAGCTCCAGAGAAACCTCAATCATCAAGCTCCAAAACGCAGACGACGCAGATCGGACACTGGAATTTGGCGCTTCTCTGGTGTTTGGATGTTGGTGCTTGGAGTTTTTTTTCCGTCGGGTATTTTCTTCAGCACATGAAATCAATGACCGGTTACGGACGCGGCGAATGTTCCCAGGACGGATTCAAGATCACCGTCGAGCTGAGTTCCGTGAACCGGAAACAAGCGGAGATTTCCGTGGCGCTGCCCCGCGAAATGGAAATGCTCGAGGCGCAGATCCGCGACACAATCAACCGCCAGATCAGCCGCGGACGCATCACCGCGCGCGTCAGTTTGCACGCGGGCGCGAGCAAATTTTCGGCGCGGATGCACCTGAACGTTCCGCTCGCCGTGGCGTATTCGCGGGAACTGAATAAGATGGCGAAGCAACTCGGCCTCGCCGGACAGGTCACGCTGGATCAGATCGTCCGCGCGCCGGGTGTGATGCAGACGGACGAGCAGATCGTGGAAGAAGAAAATTTTGCGCAGGCTGTCGAAAAAGCTTTGAAACAGGCGTTGACCGCGCTGTTGAAAATGCGCGAGAAAGAGGGCGCGCATCTGGAAAAAGATTTGACGGAGCGCATCGCGATCATGCGGCGCTCGGTCGCGCAAGTCCAGAAGCGCGCGCCGGATGTGCAGAAAAATTATCGCGAGCAATTGCTCGAGCGCATCAAGAGCGCAGGGCTGGAAGCGCCGGGAGTTGATGACGAACGATTGCTCAAGGAAGTGCTTTATTTTGCCGACCGGTCGGACATCACGGAAGAATTGACCCGGTTGCAAAGCCATTTCGAGCAATACAAGGACGCGGTGAAATCCGCCGAGCCGGTAGGACGGATGCTGGATTTTCTCGCACAGGAAATGAACCGTGAGGTCAACACCATTGGCTCAAAGGCGAATGACAGCCTGATTTCGCGCGAAGTGGTGACGTTGAAAACCGAGTTGGAAAAATTCCGCGAACAAGCACAGAATGTCGAATGATGAAAGTTGAAAGCCAAGAACCGCCCGCCGCGCCGAAACGCCGTGAAAGCGTGAAAGTCGAGAGCATGACGAGAATTCCAACAGCATATCCGTTGCTCATCGTGATCTCCGCGCCATCAGGCGGCGGCAAGACGACGCTCTGCAAACAACTGCTCGCCAGACGACCGGACATCACCCGCATCGTCACCTGCACCACGCGCGATCCGCGCAAGGACGAAACGGACGGCGAAGATTACTATTTCATGGACGCAGATTCGTTTTTGAAGCGCGTGCAGGCCGGACATTTTCTGGAGCACGCGACGGTTTACGGGCACAGCTACGGCATATTGAAATCCGAGGTCCTCGGCAAACTGCGCGACGGCAAGGATGTCTTGCTGAACGTGGACGTGCAGGGCGCGGCGACGGTGCGCGCGCGCGCCGAAGAGGATTCGGAATTAAGGCGCTCGCTGGTGTCGGTCTTTCTCACGCCGGCCTCGATCTCGATCCTCGAAACGCGGTTGAAACGCCGCGGCGCAGACTCCGTTCCGGCCATGACGAAGCGGTTGAGCGTGGCGCGGCAGGAGATCGCGCAATGGAAAAATTACGATTACCTTTTGATCAGCACGAGCGTTGAAGAAGATTTGCGGCGGATGCTCGCGATCATCGAGGCGGAGAAAATGAAACCGTTGCGGGCGCAGCCGCCGGAGTTTTGATTCTGATTTTTTTCTTAATCATAATCATAATCTTAATCTCAGTCGGGCAAAGAAGATTACGATTATGATTAAGATTACGACTAAGACTTTAAAATGAGCGCTGTAAAAAAAATCGTCCTCGGCGTCACCGGCTCCATCGCCGCTCACCGTGCCGCCGATCTGGCCAGTTCACTGACGAAACAAAATTGCAGCGTCAACGTGGTGATGACCGCCGACGCGCAGCAGTT
The DNA here is from genome assembly GCA_964389025.1 of uncultured Verrucomicrobiota bacterium. Classification (GTDB taxonomy): domain Bacteria; phylum Verrucomicrobiota; class Verrucomicrobiia; order Limisphaerales; family CAYMCQ01; genus CAYMCQ01. The sequence goes on along the minus strand of CAYMCQ010000047.1, from coordinate 22,091 downwards.
CATCACGCCGCTCCCGTTCAAAACGCTCACGCGCAATCCTGTCGTCACAAATCTCTACGACGAGGAAGAGGGCTGGAAGCCGACGCACATCCGGCTCGCAGACGAGGCGGACTTGCTGCTCATCGCGCCAGCCACGGCAAACGTGCTGGCGAAAATGGCGCACGGAATTGCGGACGACGCGCTGACGTGCATTGCGCTGGCCCTGAATCAGAAGGCGAAAATTTTGATCGCGCCCGCGATGAACGGAAAAATGTGGGCGCATCCGGCTACGCAGGCCAACGTCGCCACGCTCAAGCAGCGCGGCGCGCAATTCATCGGGCCGGACGAAGGTTTGCTTTCATGTGGCTATGAGGGAATTGGCCGGCTTTGGCCAATTGAAGAAATCGGAAAGCGGGCTTTGAAGTTGGTCGGAAAGAAGTAAAATCGAAACCGCGAACCGGTTTTCGTTATGAATTTATTTCAGCGACAACGGCTGAAGAGAATTTCCACTCTGCTGGAAGTTCCCGCGCCTGATTCGCAGCAGTTTATCCGGCGAATCAAGGTGCTGGAGCGGGACATGTTTTTGCCGGTGAAACTCCTCGTGGTCTGCGGATTGATTTACTTCCTGTATTTTACCCGCTGGCTGGACGTTGGCGGCAACGCGCTGGACATCGCGATCCAAAACGTCAAACAGTTCATCCTGATTTATGGCCTGTTCAATCTGGCCGTCGCGCCGATTTTGCTGAATATCAACCGCCTTCCACTCGCGCTGTTGCAATGGACCGTCTTCACCATCTGCCTGGTTGACGGGATTTTTCTCGGGGCGCTCACCCTGCACACTGGCGGTTACGACAGCATCCTTTTTTGGCTCTTTCTGGCGTTGATCGCGCGCAACGCCATCAGCGTGCCGACTGCAATTTCGCAACTCGTCCTGAATTTCGCCACCATTCTCTGCTACATGGCTGCGGGCATTTTGGATTTGGCAGTCAATCAGGAATTGGCCCGGCAACTCGAGCCGACGGGCGCCATCAGCCTCGACCGCGAAGGAAATCCGGCCGAGTCGCTGATTCTGAGAATCACCATCCTCGCGTTGATGACGCTCTGCTGCTATGGGCTGCAAGTCCTGCTGCAAAAACAGCAGCGGGCGATTGAAGAAGCGCACGAGTTTGCGTTGCGACAGGAACAACTGCGTTCCGCCGGACGGCTCGCCGCTGAAATCGCGCATCAAATTAAAAATCCGCTCGGCATCATCAACAACGCCGCCTTCTCTCTCAAGCGCGCGCTCGCCTCCGGCGATAATAATGCCGGGCAGCAGATCCAGATCATCCAGGAGGAAGTCGAGCGCTCCGACCGCATCATCACGCAACTGATGGGCTACGCGGCGCTGGCGGAGGGCCGCGTCGAGCGATTGCAGGTCGTTCCCGAACTCGAGCGCGCCATCGCCCAGGTTTTGCCCGAGGGCGTGGCGTATGACATCAAAGTCCATCGCGATTTTGGAAACAACCTGCCGCCGCTGATGATGCAGCGCATTCATCTCTCGGAAATTTTCGTGAACCTGCTCCAAAACGCGCGAGAGGCGTTGAACGGCAGGGGAAATATTTTTGTCAGCGCGCAATCGCGGCCTAATTACACGGCACAAGTGGTCATCCGCGACGACGGCCCGGGAATTGCGCCGGAAAGTTTCTCACGAATTTTCGACGCGTATTACACGAAGAAGGAGAAGGGCACCGGCCTCGGCCTCGCCATCGTCAAGCACAACGTCGAGCTTTACAACGGAACGATCCGCGTGGAATCCGAGCTTGGAAAAGGCGCGGCCTTCACTCTACTATTTCCGGCCAGAACGCTGGAACAATTGGGAACACAAACCTGATGCCGCCGCAAATCGCAAACAAATGAGCGCCTCCCTCCCCCCCATCCTCGTCGTTGACGACGAGAAAAACATGCGGCTCTCGCTCAAGACGATTCTCGCCGACGAAGATTATTCCGTTCAACTCGTCGAATCTGCCGAAGAAGCTTTGCGTTGTCTGGAGCAGCAGCGATTTTTCATGGTCGTAACCGACGCGCGTCTCGGCGGAATGACCGGCTATACTTTTCTCGCGCAAGTCCGCAAACGCTGGCCGGATTTGCCCACGGTCATGATCACCGCCTACGCCACGCCGAAACTCGCCGTCGAAGCCATCAAGGCGGGCGCCATTGATTACCTCGCCAAGCCGTTCGCGCCAGAGGAACTGCTTCACGCCGTAGCGCGCTGTGCCGAGCGTTATCGTCTGCTTCAGGAAAATGCTGCGTTGCGCGCGCGCGCCGGCGAGACATATCGCCTCGAACACATCGTCGGCGAATCGCCGAAAATTCGTGAGATCCGCCAGATGATTGAGACCGTCGCGCCGACGGATGCCACCGTTTTGATTCTCGGCGAAAGTGGAACCGGCAAGGAACTCGTCGCTGGCGCAACGCACAGTTTGAGCGCCCGACGCGAGGCGAACTATATCCGCATCAACTGCGCCGCCATTCCCGAAACGCTGCTCGAAAGCGAATTGTTCGGCCACGAAAAAGGCTCATTCACAGGCGCGATCAAACAGAAGGCCGGTCGCGTCGAGGAAGCCGACGGCGGGACAATTTTTCTCGACGAGATCGCCGACATGAGCCGCCCGCTTCAGGCCAAACTGCTGAGATTTCTTGAAGACGGCAGCTTCAATCGCGTCGGCGGCACGGAAGAATTGCGCGTCAACGTCCGCCTCATCGCGGCGACAAATCGTGACATCGTCTCAGCGATCCGCGACAGCTCGTTCCGCGAAGACTTGTTCCACCGGCTCAACGTCGTGCAGATGCGCCTGCCGCCATTGCGCGAGCGCGGGCAGGACGTTTTGCTCTTGGCCGACCATTTTTTGAATTCCTTCAATCGCGCGATGAACAAGCAGGCGAAAAAAATTTCCGACGGCGCGAAACAAAAATTGCTGTCGCACCACTGGCCGGGCAACGTGCGCGAACTGCGCAACGTCGTCGAGCGCGCATTGATTTTGGAAACGGGAAAGGAAATTTCCGCGACGAGCCTGCCGGACTTCCAATTGGAAACCCAGTTGCGCAAGGCCGTCGGCGCCCCAAAATTTTCCGGCAAGGAATCGCTCGACGAAATGATGACAAACCTGGAAAAGGAATTGATTGGTTCCGTGCTGGAGCAGAATAATTTCAACGTCACGCGCGCCGCCGAGCAGTTGAAAATCAGCCGCCACGCGCTGCGCTACCGGATGCAACGCCTGAACATCAACCTGCCCGAGGACGAGGAAACGCCACTGGCGGCCGGGAAGGAGGCCGCCGGCACATGAATCCGTGGCTCGCCACCGTAACCATTACTCCCGAGGACGCCAAACCGCTGTTCACGCCCAATGATTCGATGCCGCGCGACATTTTGATACTTATTTGTGTGGCCGTTGCCGTCGCGCTGACGGCGGTGATCTGGGCGGTGTTTTTTCGCAAGCGCCACCATCGTCGCCATGAGCATCGTCCGCGCAACCCGACGCGCGCCGAGACCGGCGGCCTGCCCCCGATTCGTTCGGAGGAAAGCCGGTGAATAAAGTAAATTTCAGGATGAAGAATTCAACCCAGTCCGCTGCAATCTTTTCTTCATTCTTCATTCTTCATTCTTCATTTGCTTTTTGACCATGCAGCAAAGCCGGAACATCACCCGCAAAAGCGCGTCGAACCTCGCGCTCGCGTTCTGTCTGCTGCCAAAACAGAAACGCGACGCCATGTCCGCGCTCTACGCCTTCTGCCGCGAGGTTGATGACGTGGCCGACGACGAATCCGCGCCAGTCGAATCGCGCCGAAAAAAATTGACGGAGTGGCGCACCGACATTTCGTGCGCGTGCGGAAATGAAACTCCGCAAATCGAAGTCAACCGCGAGCTTCAGCCGTTCATTCGGCAATACAAACTGCCGTTCGCGCTTTTTGACGAACTCATTCGCGGCGTCGAGATGGATCTGGACATCCGCCGCTACGAAAATTCCGACGAACTGGAAAAATATTGCTACCGTGTCGCGGCGGTCGTCGGACTTTTGAGCATCGAAATTTTCGGCTACAAGAATCCGGCGTGCCGCGACTACGCCGTCTATCTCGGCAAAGCCCTTCAACTGACTAACATTTTGCGCGACGTCCGCACCGATGCCGAGCGGGGAAGGATTTATTTGCCGTTGAATGAACTGGCGCGTTTCAAAGTTACGCAGGAAGAAATTTTGCGTTTTGAATATTCAACTCGCTTCCGCGAACTCGCCGAGAGCGTCGCAGCCCGCGCTAAGAATTTTTACCGGCTCGCGCGCGAAACGTTGCCCGCTGAAGACCGGCGCTCGATGGTCGCTGCCGAACTGATGGGTTCGGTTTACTGGCGATTGCTCTCCAAACTTGAGCGGCGGCAATTCAACGTCTTCGGCCTGAAGCCCACCCGCTTGAACAGGGGTCAAAAACTGCTTCTGATTTTCCGGACGTGGTGTCGGTTCGTTTCCGGTGCGATGTCGCCAGATTATGGAACGCCATAACCACGCGCGCCGACTCATCGTCAACGCCGACGACTTTGGCCGCTCGCATTCCATCAACGAAGCCGTCGTGCGCGCGCATCGCGAAGGGATCCTCACCAGTGCCAGCCTGATGACGAACGAACCGGCGTTTGAAGAAGCTGTGAAGCTCGCCCGTGAAAATCCAAAGCTCGGTGTCGGGCTGCATTTGACGCTTCTCATGGGGCATTCCGCGCTGCCGCACGAAGAAATTCCCGGGCTCGTCAACTCGCGCCGCCAATTTCCAGATAGTTCGGCAAAAGTCGGCGTCAGATATTTTTTCAGGCCGGGCCTTCGCGACCAGTTGCGAAAGGAAATCCACGCGCAGTTCGAAAAATTTCGCGCCACCGGTTTGAAACTAGACCACGTCAACGGACACTTGCATTTGCATTTGCATCCGACGATCCGAAAAATTCTGCTGGACGACGCGGAGCATCTCGGCATCCGTCACATGCGGCTGACACGCGAACCTTTTTGGATGGACGCTTATCTGGCTCGCGGACGCCGGGTGTATCGGTCGGCGCACGCGGCGATTTTCTTCTGCCTGTCGTTCCGCGCGCGACAACGTTTTCGCCGCAAGCACATTGTTCACACACCGAGAGTTTTCGGCCTGTTGCAGGACGGCCACGTGAACGAAACTTACTTGCTGAAGCTGCTTCCCGTTCTGCCGCCGGGCGATTCGGAGCTTTACTCGCACCCGTCGCTGGACAAATTTAGAAACGAATTCGATGCGCTCGTCAGCCCGCGCGTGAAAGCCGAGATTGAAAAACTCGGCATCAAGTTGATCCGTTACCAAGACCTGTAACGGAGCGCGGGCTTCAGCCCGCTTCAACGCTGGCATTCACTTTCACGTTGAAGCGGCGTGAACGCCGCGCTCCGACAAAGGAAAATTTTATGGCCAAAATTTTGATCATCCTCGTCATCGCATTTTCGTTCGAGGCGTTCGGTGTCATCGTCCTCAAGCGCGGCCTCGACCAGATCGGCCCGCGCTACACCGAGCGCAAGGCCTCGATGCCGCTCTGGAAAAATGTCCTCAAGCTCATCGGCGACTGGTTCACGAACAGGGACGTGCTGCTCGGCTTGCTGCTCGAAAGCATTTTCTTCATCCTGCTGCAATATCTGCTGGCGCAGCGCGACGTCAGTTTTGTCTGGCCGCTGACCGCGCTGAGTTTCGTGATGACGACGTTTGCCGCAAAATTTTTCCTGAGCGAGCAAGTCTCGACGATGCGATGGGCGGGCGTGGTGCTCATCGTGGTCGGAGCGGCGTTCATCAGCTTTAGTGAACAGTCTAAATCGAAACCGGCTACGCAAACAGCCGCGCCGCAAGTCAAAGTGGAATGACCTTCCCCAAAACTTCGGCGAGCTTTTCTGCCGCAGCCTTGCTTTGTTTTTGAAGACGGATCAGCGATGGAATTTTTCCCGGCGACTTTACCAGCGCCAGCGTGAGCTTTCCAAAATCAATCTCCTGCTCGGCATTCATGATGGAGTTGAAATCCAGCGGCAAATCTTCATTGGCCGTGTCGGAAATCACGCGGACAGTGGCGCAGGGAATGCCGTGCTCGCGGCAGACGGCGTGAATCGCCGCTGATTCCATCTCGACCGCGTCCGCGCCGGTTTCGTCCCGCAATTTTTTCTTTTCGGCAATGGTCGTGGCGATACGGTTGGCGCAAAAGATTTTTGCGGGCTTTGCGCCGCCGGCGACTAGTTTTTCTCGGAGGGACGAGTTACACGAGTCCCTGATTTCATTTTTAATTTGGGACTCGTGTAACTCGTCCCTCCGATTCGGAATTTCAAAAACAACTTCGCCGGCTTTCAATTCCGGATTTAGTCCGCCAGCGAAGCCGCAAGTCAGCACAAACTTAGGCGAATTGGTGGAGAGAAATTCGCGCACGGATTTTTCGGCATTCTGGCGTCCGATGCCGGTGATGAGAATTGAAATTCCAGATTTGCCCGCCGCGATTTTCCGAAACGGCGCGGCTTCTTCTTTGACGGCGAAGCAAATGAGTGCGGACATTTTTGAGCGATACTCAACCTTCAAGTTTCGCTGCCGAATTAAATTGAACCAACTTATCCCAGAGAATTGTTCCATCCGGCTGACAGAAATCTTTGATGAATTCTGCTGTGAAACGGTTGATGACCTTGCCGTATTCAATTTGAAATTCTTCGTTGCGCTCTTTAGCTTTATGCCCAAGCGGCTCAATAATCGTTGTGTAAAGGTTGCTATCTCCCGAAACAAATTCCCAAAATCTTTGCCCGCACTTTTTCAGATAATCGCCTTTGTCTTCGACATTGTCTTGGCCATAGCAACATCCGTTGACGGCGACGATATTTCTCGCAGAGGTATTTGTTCCGAGGATGCGCTTTGCTTGGGAAAAGTTTTGCCGCATTTTCTTAATTTGACTGCTGTTGCCCCAGTTTGGCCCGGACTTGATTGAAACGATGAAATAAATTTCCTCACGCTCAAATTCAAGATCAACGCCTTCTGCCGAGGATTTCTTACCGGCAAAGACGCGTCCGCAAATAAAAATTGCCAGACCTTCCAGAAAACCGCCGAAGATGCCTTCTTCCTGTGAAGAAAGATGAGCGTCCAAAAATTGTTTCATCAAATCCGGCGCATTGGTCACAAACTTTGCCTTGAACAAATAAGGATTTTTTCGACGCAAAACTTTTTTGAGTTTGAGCGCAGTTAGACTTTCCAGCCGGCGTCGATGAAAGTCAGGAATGTTTTGCTCTATGTAATTTGTGATTTCTTGAACCGTTACGCTTGGCATTTTTTATCCCTTTCTCGAACAGTTGATAATCACCAACCTCAACTTCTTCTTCAGCTAGGCCGCAGTATTTAGCGAGAATTTCAATTCCAACCGAATTGCGTCGCATTTTTTGCGCGACCGCGCAAGTCGTTCCAGAGCCGACAAACGGATCGAGAACTAAATCTCCTTCGTCGGTAAAAAGTTTGATAAACCATTCCGGTAACGCTTCTGGGAATGCGGCGCTATGGTTTTTGTTTCCGCACTCCGTAGCCAGATGCAAAACATTTGTTGGATAAGCCTTTTCGCGTCCAAGCCAGTTCGCGATGTTTTTTCCAAAGCCGCTGCCAACTTGAGAGTCAAATCGCACAACATCATTTTTACCAAGCGATTTTAACCGACCTTCTGCCCAATCGCCCATCGGGACCATGACGGAATCTTGATTCATTTTAAAATGCCGCGTTTTGTTGAACTGCAAACAACGCTCCCACGAATCGCGAAAACGGTTCGGCCATTTTCCAGGATAGGAATTTTTTTTATGCCAGATGAATTCTTCCGTCCAAAGCCAGCCCTGGTTGCGCAACGCTAAAATCAATTCGATGACAAAAGTGTGACGCTCACCGTTTTCAGCTTTTTCTTTGATGTTGAGAATAAAAGTGCCGGTTGGTTTGAGCACGCGAAGAAATTGTTCGCTGCGCGGAAGAAACCAGCCGACATATTTTTCCGGCGGAATACCTCCGTAAGAATTTTTGCGTCGGTCGGCGTAAGGCGGTGAAGTCACAATCAAATCAAAAGTGTTGTCAGGATAGTCCCGTAGCACTTCAAGGCAGTCGCCGTGTTTGATTTCAGCAGTGAAGATTTTCACGTCGGAGAATTATTACTTACGCGCAAGCAGACTCAAGCTGTTTCGCGTTAATGAAATTCATTTGATTCCCGCCAGCCTTTCCTTCCAGATTTTGTAAAGCTCCACCGTCGCCTTCACGTCGCGCAGGCAATACTCGGCGATCTCGCGGAATTTTTTTTCGGCCATTAAATTTTTTACGTCCATTCCGGTCACGCCGTGCGCTTTGGGCGAATCAATGCCGAATGCCTTGCAGTAAAAATCCAGATTGAAGCGCCGCGCCGCGCCATCGCGCCCGCTCACGCTGTAAAACGTGAATTGCTCGGCGAGATCGCAGTGCGGGTCGGTGGAATAACGGTAGCCGAGCCAGTTCTTTTTGGAGATCGGCGCGTTCAAGATCGCGGAGCGCAGGTAAATGAAAGGCACGTCGAACCCGCGCCCGTTGAAGGTCACGATGGAATCGTATTTCTTTGCGACGTCCCAGAAATTCGCCAGCAATTCCGCCTCGTCCACGCACGGCACGAATTCGACCGGCCCGCTTTCGCCCTCCGGCGGCTCATAATCTTCCGCGGTGAACAGGACCTGCCCGCGCTGCGATTCCGCATTGAGCATTGCGATGCAAACGACTTGCGCCGTGAACGGCCAGAGGCTGAAAAGCTGGTTGATCTCCGCGCGTTTGGCCTCGCGCTGCGTTTCATCGGCAATTTTTTCCGCCTCCCGAAAAAGATATTCCTTCTGAACGTCGTCGAACTTGTCGAGCGACAGCGCGGAAGTTTCGATGTCGAAGACCAAGGTGGCCATGCAGATTGCTTGGGGTGTTCCAGGATGGGAAACCTGACCGTTGGACCAGGCTTTCCATCCCGGTGTGAACTATTTTATTTCTTTTTCTTTCCGCCTTTTTTCTTTTTAGCTGCCACAGATATCACCTCCGTTCGTTTGTAGTGGATTCATCGGGATGATTTAGACAGAAATTTTCCGGCTGCATAGCATTATTTTGCGAAAATAATTTTCTGCGGCGGCCGGAATTTTTTCGCGCGAACTTCATCCGGAGGATTGAAACCTATCACGCGCCGAACTTGTCGAACATTTTTGCGTTCGCCTGCATGTGGCGGATCAAAAATTTCGCGCTGAAAATTCCGAGCGAGCCGAGGTTCGCGCCGGTCTCGGTGAAACGCTCCAGTTTATCCGAGCCGGAGATCGCGGAGTGCAGCAACACCGGTTGCGGATGCCATGAGTGGCCTTTCATCGCGCACGGCGTCGAGTGATCGCCGGTGATGGCGAGCACGTCCGGTTTTTTGCGCAGCAAGATCGGCAGGGCGGCATCCACTTCCTCGATGGCGCGGCGTTTCGCGTCGAAGTTTCCGTCCTCGCCGTGCATGTCTGTGTATTTGTAGTGGATGAAAAAGAAATCGTAGTTGTCGTATTCGGCCTCGTAGCGCTCGAACTGCTCGGCGATGGTCTGCGCGCCTTCGAGCTTCTTCATGCCGACAAGTTGCGCGAGGCCTTTATACATCGGATAGACTGCGATACACGCCGCGCGCAAACCGTAGCGCTGCTGAAACGTCGGAATCTCCGGCTGATGCGCGATGCCACGCAGCAGAAAACCATTGGCAGGCTTGCGTTTTGCGATGATCGGCAACGCAGCTTTGTAAAATGCCTGAACCAGCCTCGCCGCCTTCTTCGCCTTCGCGGATTTTTTGTTCACCGGCTCAACCATCGGAATTTTCAGGCCTTCGCGATGCGGGTCGGCGTCCGTCAGCGGCCCTTCCAAACCTTTCCCGCGAAAAATCACAACGAAGCGATGTCCCTTGCCCGCTTTGATGATGACCTGCGCGCCGCCAACTTTTTTAATTTTCTTGGAAAGCAAATCGCAAAGCTCCTCGCAAACTTTTGTTTCAATCCGTCCCGCGCGGCGGTCAGTGACGATTCCTTTTCCGTGAATCGTGCAAAAATTCGCGCGCGCCGCAACATCGCCCGGCTTCAATTCCAACCCAAGCCCAAGCGCTTCGATGACACCGCGCCCAACTTGAAACTCCAGCGGGTCGTAGCCGAACAACCCAAGATGCCCCGGCCCGCTGCCCGGCGTGATGCCCGGCGCGACGGGAATCATCCGGCCTTGGGCGGAATTTTTTGAGAGCGCGTCGAGGTTCGGCGTCGAAGCGGCTTCGAGCGGAGTGAGAAAATTCTGTTCCTGCGTCGCGATGTCACCAACGCCGTCGAGCACGACGAGCGCAAGTTTCGCGTTTGCTTTGAGAGTGAGTTCAGAATAAAGAGTGTCCAAATTCATGAGCGTGGATGATTGCGGGAGCGCGCGGTGGCGTCAACGCGATTCACGAACGTAGTGGCGCGGGCGTCTCGCCCGCGCGATCCTGCAAACCCGAAACGCACAGGCGAGACGCCTGTGCCACTACGCGCTCGACTTCCATCGCCGCGACTTCAAGATTCGCGCGATGCAGATCGTTTTGGAAAACGTCACGAAAGTTTTTCCCGCGCCGCGCGGACAAACTGTTCGCGCCGTCCACAATCTGAATCTTGCGATTGGCGAAGATGAATTCCTCGTGCTCGTCGGCCCGACCGGCTGCGGCAAAACGACTGTGTTGCGGCTGATTGCCGGGCTGGAGGAAGCCACGGAAGGGAAAATTTTCTTTGGCGATGAATACGTGAACGATGTTCCGCCAAAAGACCGCGATGTGGCGATGGTTTTTCAGAACGGCGCGTTGTATCCGCACATGACAGCGCTTGAAAACATGGCGTTTGGTTTGAAACTGCGAAAGCTTCCGCGAGACGAGATTCAAAAGCGCGTGAACGATGCGGCCTCAAGCCTCGGCATTTCAGGATTGCTCGACCGCAAACCAGCTTCGCTGTCCGGAGGCCAGCGGCAGCGCGTCGCGCTTGGCCGCGCGCTTGTCCGCCAGCCAAAAATTTTTCTGTTCGACGAGCCGTTGTCGAATCTCGATCCCATCACGCGAAAACAAATCCGCCGTGAGATCGTCCGCCTTCACGCGGAGCTTCGCGCGCCGATGATTTATGTGACGCACGATGAGCGCGAGGCGTTGTCGCTCGGCCGGCGAATCGCCGTGATGCGCGAAGGCGAGATTCAACAAATTGGGACAGCGGAAGAAATCCGCCAGCGACCGGCGAATCAATTCGTCGCGGAATTTTTTGCGCCGGACTGATTTATCGTAGCGGCGGTCGGCAGACCGCCGCATTATGTTCGAAACGAGTTGCGGCTCTCTGCCGAGGAGCCGCTACGCAATACAAAATGAGCGAGTTTTCACTTCAAGGATACACAGCGTTGCGCGAAACCGCCGGAGTCATTGACTTCAGTTCACGCGGACGGATTTGCCTGGCTGGCGCAGACCGCGTCCGTTATCTCCACGGCCAGGTCACCAACGACGTCAAAAAACTCCGCGCGGGCGAAGGCTGCTACGCTGCGCTCGTCACGGCGAAGGGAAAAATGGAAAGCGACTTGAACATCTTTTGTCTTCAGGACGAATTGCTTCTGGATTTCGAACCCGGCCTCACTGAAAAAATTTCGCAGCGGCTGGAAAGATATCTGGTCGCGGACGACGTGCAGATTGTGGATGTGGCGCCGCACTATGGATTGTTGAGCGTGCAAGGGCCGAAAGCCGACACGGTCATTTCTAGTGTCGGCTTGTTCAACGAGTTGCCTGAAAAGGAATTCCAGTCCAAAAAAATTTCCGATGCCGCGCTTGGCGAAATTTATTTGGTGAATCAGCCGCGGCTTGGCTCGACCGGTTTTGATTTGTTTGCGCCGACAGGTTCGATTGGCGCGGCGACAGAAAAATTGATTTCTGCGGCGAAGCGCGTTGGTGGTTGCGCTGTCGGCTTGGAGGCGTTTGAAGTTGCGCGCATCGAAGCAGGCATCCCGCGTTTCGGCGCAGACATGGACGAGACGAACATTCCCATCGAGTGCGGCATCGAGTCGCGCGCCATCGGTTACAACAAAGGCTGCTACATCGGGCAGGAAGTGATCAACCGCATCCATACGATGGGGCACGTGAACAAGGAATTGCGCGGGCTGCGGCTCGCCGATGATCTGAAAAACCTGCCGGCAAAAGGCGACAAACTTTTCTGCGACGGCAAAGAAGTCGGCTACGTCACCAGCGCAACCGCGTCACCGAAGCTAAAAGCGAACATCGCGCTGGGCTATGTGCGTCGCGAGGTAAACGAAATCGGAACCGACTTGACGCTGCGAACAAACACGGGTGAAATCCGGGCGAAAATTGTCTCGCTACCGTTTTAGGATTTTTTCTAGCTCGCGCCAGATTTCCGCGTCGTTTTCGCTGTGAATCAGCGGCGTGAAACCGAATTGCAAATACAACTTGATGGCCGGAATCCGCGCGCTCGACGTGCTCAAGTAAGTCCGCGTGTGGCCAAGTTCTTTGAGCCGCCGACAAACCGCCAGCATCAATGGTTTCGACAAACCCTTGCCCTGATGCTCCGGCAAAATTGCGACCCAATGGACTCTGCCGACTCGCGCGCCTTCGAAATTGTCGTTGAACCACGCCGTCGTTGTGCCGATGGGGTTGCCGTGTGCGTCGAGCAAATAACATTGGCGCTGCGAGAGGAGAGCCTCGTCGTTGCCGAATTGCTGCGCAAATAATTCCGCCGTGATCTCGATGAACTTGTCCGCAGCGGCCTGGATTTTGCGCCAGACTTTTTCATCGCCCGGCTGGAACCATCGCAAGGAAAAGCCCTCCGGCAGCGCGAATTGCGGAATGTCCTCCAGATTCTCACGAATCATTTTTAGCGGAATATTTTTTTCGGCATTCATCGCGATTTTCTGAAAAATATCTTGTCATGCCGCGCGCCCTCGGTAGCTTTGCGCGCTTATGAAAGTTGAATTTTACGGACACGTCCGGCAATACCACAACATCAAATCCGAGATTGACGCCAACATCAAAGAAGTCCTCGAGAGCGGCCAATACGTCATGGGGCCGATGCTCAAAAAGTTCGAGGGCGAGCTGGCGAAATATCACGGGACGAAATTCGCCGTCGGCCTTGCCAACGGCACCGACGCCATCTGGCTCGCGCTCATGGCGCTGGGAATTGGCGAGGGCGACGAAGTCATCACGAACGCCAACACGTTTTTCGCCACTGCTGAAGCCATTTGGATCGCTGGCGCAACTGCCGTCCTGATTGATTGCGATCCCAAGACCAAGTGCATTGACCCGGCGAAAATCGAAGCCGCCATCACGCCGAAGACCAAGGCCATCATTCCTGTTCATCTTTACGGCCAGTGCGCCGACATGATCGCGATCAAGAAAATCGCCGATAAGCACAAGCTGAAACTCATCGAGGACAACGCGCAGGCCATTGGCGCGAACGGCCCGGGGTTCAAGATCGGCGAGTTGAGTGATGTCGCGACCACCAGTTTCATCATCCAAAAAAATCTCGGCACGTTCGGCGACAGCGGCGCGCTCGTCACCAACAATGCGGACGTTGACGCCAAAGTCCGCAAGCTCCGCAATCACGGCTCGACCGCGCGCAACGTCCACAGCTTCGGTTTCAACAGCCGCCTTGACGACCTGCACGCCGGCATCTTGAGCGCGAAGCTCAAGCACATTGACGAATACAATGACGCACGCCGCAAGCTGGCCGCGCGTTACACGGCGGGTTTGAAGGGCGCGAAAAATTTCACGCTGCCTTACGAAGTTCCCGGCGGGCGCCACGTTTTCCATCTCTACGTCATCGAGACGAAGAATCCGGCGCATCGCGACCAGTTGGTGGATTTTCTCGTTGCAAACGGCGTTGATGCCAAGACGCATTACTCTATCGCGATCCACAAACAGGCCGGTTATCCGTGGGGCAAGGGCGCGCGCATCGTCGGCTCGCTTGACAACGCCGAACGCAACGCCGCGACCTGCGTCTCGCTGCCGATGTTCCCCGAACTGCGCGATGACGAAGTGGATTACGTCATCAGCAAAGTGATGGAGTGGGACAAGGCGCAGAAGTAATTGAAATGGGTGCAACCGGCTATGCTTTCTGACGCGCAATGTTCAATCAGGCACATTGACGCACTTTTGTGCGACGGCTCGGCGATTAGCAGAACTCGACATCGCTATTTACGAACATAAGTATTACCCACTTGTTTTTGGAAATTGGATAATCGTGGCTGGAAAGCGTAAAGAGCGAATCAAGTTTTCTTGGGACGGCAGAGATGGCTTTTTAACTGTTGAACAGGCCGCCGTCTCGGATTCACGGCACCATTCAGAATGGGCACACGTGAAAACTGAGGGGGTTAATGTCACGCATTGCACAGACGTTCTCGATGCAGTTGAGAAATTTCTCAAACAAAAATTTGCAGTTTGAGGTGGTTTAGAAAGTTATGAGCAAACAATACTCCGTCGGCGGCGGCGGCGTGGGCAAGCGCGGGATGCATCACGCCACGGCTTGAAATGGCGCCCCTTAACCGTTATTCTAATCTCATGCTTCACCGCACAAACCAAATCTCGTTAGCCGAATTACGACGGTTGTTTCGTCCGTTCTGCGAGAAGCACCGCATTCGCCGCCTGGAAGTTTTCGGCTCGACTGCGCGGGAACAAACTACTGTCGGCAGCGATGTGGATTTGTTGGTGACACTTGCCGATTCAAAATCCGTATCGACCGCAGAGTTGCTGGAAATGGCCGGCGAAGCGGAAGAGCTCGCAGGCGCGCCCGTGGATTTTGTTTTGCGCCACTCTCTCGAAAAATCTCCGAACCGTTTCGCCCGCGAACAAATTTTGTCGTCAGCCATCTGCGTCTATGGAAGCTGACCAACTCGGGCGGCTTCAAGACATCCTCAACGCGGCACAACTCATCGCGTCTTACGTTCAAGGCGTCGCAGAAATGGATTTTAGGACTGATACTCAAAAGCAGGACGCCATCATTCGTCGGCTCGAAATCATCGGCGAAGCAGCAGTCCACCTGTCTGACGAGACGCGCAAGGCAATTCCCGACCTCCCGTTCCGAAAAATGCGTGGCATGAGAA
The DNA here is from genome assembly GCA_964389025.1 of uncultured Verrucomicrobiota bacterium. Lineage (GTDB taxonomy): Bacteria > Verrucomicrobiota > Verrucomicrobiia > Limisphaerales > CAYMCQ01 > CAYMCQ01. The sequence goes on along the minus strand of CAYMCQ010000047.1, from coordinate 6,986 downwards.
ACATCGTGGCGCACGATTATGCGAACGTGGATTTGAAAATCGTCTGGGAGGTTGCCACGGTCCATGTGCCTGAGGTTCGTTCTGCCCTGGAGACGTTTTTCAAAAGCCAGCCGCGCGATGGTGAATGATTGCTTGCCCGCGGCTTCACTTGCAGGCAAATAGTCCGGCCTAAAACATTTTATGAGCAAACAATACTCCGTCGTCGTCGTCGGCATGGGCAAACGCGGGATGCATCACGCCACAGCCTTTCACGCGAACCCGCGATTCAAAGTCACCGGCATTTGCGACATTGACCAGGCGCGTTGCGAGGCTGCCGCGCCGAAAATCGGCAATCCAAAAATCAGCGCGGACGCCGCGTCGCTCGCGAAGGAACTCAAGCCGGACATTTTTTGTTTCTGCACGCTGCCAAATTTGCGATTCGATTTCGTGAAAGCCGGCGTTGATTCCGGCGCGAAGTTGATCGCGTTCGAGAAACCGGTTTCGATGAGCAGCGCGGAAGGAATCAAGATCAAGGAGTTGCTCGATAAGAGCGGCGTGAAAGCGGTCGTGAGCCATCAACATCGTTACGGCGAGCATTACAAGAAGGTGAAGGAAATCATCGCAAGCGGCGCGCTGGGACGCGTCCACACAGTTTACGGCACGGCGACGGGCTGGGCGGCGCACATGCTTTCGCACCTGATTGATTACACCTGCTGGTTCAACAATTACGAACCAGCCGAGTGGGTGATGGCGCAGGCTGCCGGTCGCGGAAAGCTTGCCGATCTCCACACGTCACCGGATTACGTCGCGGGCTTTGTGCATTTCAAGAACGGCGTGCGCGGCATTTACGATTGCGGCGCAGGCGCGCCCGACGTTCCGGAAGTTGACGCGAGCAAGGAGCAGAAACTTTGGTGGCGCAAAGCCCGCATGGGCGCGCAAGGCAGCGAAGGCTTTGCAGAAGTCATCACGAACGGCGGCTGGCGCGCGGTCACGAAAAGCGGCGGCCATCAAAGCGGCGCGGGCAACATGGATTACGTCGAAGACATGCCGCCTTACGTCCAGGAAATGGCCGACTGGCTCGACGACGACAAAAAAGTTCATCCATGCGCGTTCGCAAATGCCTACAAAGGTTTTGAGATCATGTCGGCGATGTATCGTTCCGCCGCCGAAGGCGGACAAATTGCGTTGCCGCTGAAAATTGGCGTGGACGAAATCGCGTTGCTGAAAAACAAAGTCCCAGCGCAAAAAGTTTTGATGACCATTCCCGAAAGCGCGAAGGAATATCCGGGTTGAATGAAGGAAAGACTTTGATGCGAATTTCGCGGATTGCCGCGGATTAAAAAACAATCAGCGGAAATCCGTGTAAACTCTTTCTGTCTTTTTCTTCGTGTCCATTCGTGGTTAATTCCTGCGCGTGGAAGCCAAGTTCATCGGCATCGAAATCGGAGGCTCGAAGTTGCAACTCGTCCTTGGCGACGAGTCCGCGAAAATTTTGGAGCGCAGAAAATTTTCCGTTGACCGGACTGCCGGGGCTGATGGAATTCGCAGGCAAATTGAAACCACGCTGCCCGAACTTGCGCGGGGCAAAAACATCTCCGCCGTCGGCGTCGGCTTCGGCGGGCCGGTGGATTGGGAGACGGGAAAAATCGCGCGCTCGCATCAAATCGAGGGCTGGTCTGAATTTCAACTGGTTGACTGGCTGCGCAAATTCACCGCGGCCCCGATTTTTACGGACAACGACCAAAATGTCGCCGCGCTCGCCGAAGCGACGCACGGCGCGGGCGTTGGTTTCGATCCTGTTTTTTTCATCACGCTGGGGAGCGGAATCGGCGGCGGTTTGATTCTGAACGGGAAAATTTACCACGGCGCGAAACCGGGCGAGGCGGAGATCGGCCACGTTCGATTGGACCGCGACGGCACGACTTTGGAATCGCGCTGCAGCGGCTGGGCAATTGACGCGCGGATTCGCGGGCTGAAAATCAAGGAGCCGGACAGCGTGCTCGCAAAACTGGCGGTCAATACAACCAGTGGCGAAGCCAGATTTCTGCTGCCTGCGCTGCAACAAGGTGATGCGCCGGCGAAGAAAATCTTACAGGAACTGGCCGGCGATCTGGCTTTTGGACTCTCGCACGCCGTTCACCTGTTTCATCCCCAAGTCATAGTCATCGGCGGCGGGCTTTCGGCGATTGGCGAGCCGTTGCGGTCGGCGGTAGAAAGTTCTCTCGGAAAATTCCTGATGGAAGTTTTTTTGCCCGGCCCAAAAATTTTGCTGGCAAAGCTGGGCGAAGATGTCGTGCCCGTCGGCGTGCTGGAACTGGCGCGGCTTGGGTGGAACAGGCGTCCCGCCTGTTAATTCCGGCGTCCCGGCGGAATTCGTCGCGAGGCATCCGCAAGCGCAAAAAACCTTTGAATGGAAGCCTGCTGCTCGCAACGATTGTATTCGCAATGACAACATCTTGTTTTTTCAAATGGCTCATTTCTCTTCTTGTTCCCTCAACGGAATTCGGCGGGACGCCGGATTCAACAGGCCAGAGGCCTGTGCCACCGAACCATCGAAAGCTTGAGTCGCGCCGCTCAATTCGTAAACTGTCCGGATGAAGCAATGGATTTCTGATTACATCGAAAAGCAAAAGGCCGCGCACGATTCCATTCCCGTGGATGCCGTGGCGCAAATAATCGAGAAACTTCGCGCGGCGCTGAAGGACGACCGGCAGATTTTTGTTTTTGGCAACGGCGGCAGCGCTGCCAACTCTTCCCACTTCGCCACCGACCTCGGCAAAGGCGCTTCGGACAAAACCGGAAAACGTTTTCGCGTGCTTTCGCTGAATGACAACGTGAGCTGGATGACCGCCCTCGGGAACGATTATTCCTACGAGGATGTTTTTGTCGGCCAGTTGCAGAATTACGGCAAGCCCGGCGACATCGCCCTCGGCCTCAGCGTGAGCGGCAACTCGCCCAACTGCATCAAGGCGCTGGAGTGGGCGAAGAAAAACGGATTGAAAACCATCGCCCTCGTCGGGGCGAAACGCGGTCGCATGGCGGAGATCGCCGAGCAAACCGTCGTCATCAACGACACGCATTATGGTCGAGTCGAGGACGCGCAGATGGGCATCTGCCATCTGCTTTGCTACGCGTTCATGGAGAATCCGGAGTGGGGGAAATGAACTAAATCGTTTGCGATGGCAGAGCTAACCCCAGACCCTGACGAGAAGAAAGCGTCCGTTCTTCCTTACGCTTTATTCGTTCCGGTGCTTGTGGTGATGGCTCAGAGTGCTTGGGCTATTCGAGGCGGGCATTGGAGTTATCGTCACGTCGCCTTACTCGCGTATTTGTTTCATCCCATGGTTCTTGGTCTCATGGCGATGATCGCCTTGATTTCATTTTTTGTGATTCGAGAATTCGCACACCGAGCGCTGAGTCGTTTGGTTGCATTTCTTGGATGCGTTTTTGGTTTCACGGTGATTGTCGAGGAGCTTGTGTCGAGGTTTACAGAGTGATTGATACGATGATAAGGAGATAGGCTGCAAATTTGGTTGAGGAGATTTTCTTTCGAGCTGTTTTCCAACTTCGGACGAAATTCCCCTTTGTGCCTTCGCCTCTTTGCGCGAAATTCTTCTGCCGTGACCGAAACCATCCGCAAAAAAGTCAGCGCGCTGCCGCACAAGCCGGTTTCCTGCCGTTGCCAACAGCGGCAGCCTTGTGCTATGCTTTCGCAGTCAAAAACCAATTTCCACCGATGCAAGTAACCATTGAACTGCCTGATTCGGTTGCGCGCCAGTTGGGGGACAATCCTCGCGGCGTGGCGCGCCACGTGGTCGAGGATGTCGCTATCGAGGCGTATCGCGCGGGGCGTCTTTCACACCGGCAGGTCGGCGCGATGCTCGGATTGGATTACTGGCAGACGGAGCAATTTTTCATCGGGCGCGGCGTGCCGCTGAATTATTCGACATCGGATCTGGAAGCGGATGCCGCCGTGTTGAATGATCTGCCGCGACGCCAGTGAACATTGTTGTTTCAGACACTTCGCCGATCCATTACCTCATCCTTTGCGGCGCGGTGAATCTTCTGCCAAAGCTTTTTGAGCGCGTGGTGATTCCGCCGACGGTTTTCGAGGAGCTTCAACAGCCGAACACTCCAGCATCAGTCCGTGAATGGGCTGCGGACTTGCCGCCGTGGTGCTCCGTCCAGTCGCCCGGAAAAATGGATTTGCAACTCGACATTGACGAGGGCGAATTGCAGGCCATCTGCCTCGCCAAAGAAATCAACGCCGCCGCAGTGTTGATGGATGACCGCGCTGGGCGGATTGCCGCCGCGCGATGCGGATTGATTGTCATTGGAACGCTCGGTCTTCTTGAACAGGCTGCGGCGCGCGGATTGATCGCCCTGCCTGAAACGTTGCGGAAACTTAATGCAACCAACGCCCGGCTCGATGCGAAATTGATTGAAGCGGCGATCAAACGAGACGCTGCAAGGAAATCCACCAAGCCGACAACGTGACCGAAACCATCCGCAAAAAAATCAGTGCGCTGCCGCACAAGCCGGGCATCTACCTCATGCGCGACTGCTTTGGCACGGTCATTTACGTCAGCAAGGTGCGCGATTTGCACAAGCGCGTCAGCCAAGTTGTGAATTTGCTGATGGGCGGGAATGAATTTTCCAGCACGCTTCTATTGTAAGTTTTTTTGCTGCGCTTTAAGTTTTCTCCGATGCCTCTCTACGAATACGAACTGTGCGAAGGCGATTGCAAGGTGTGCGGCGGAAAATTCACGTTGCGCCGGCCATTGAGCGCGCCGGAACTTAAACAATGTCCGGCGTGCAAAAAACCCGTCCGCAAAGTTTTTTCCACGTTCAATCCGCAGCACGGACAGCGTAGCCAGTTTTCGCGGGCCAAAGACAAAGGGTTCACCGTCCTCAAGAAGGTCAGCAAAGGTGAATACGAGCGGCAATAAAGCAGGACAGTGCTTCCAGCCTGTCCGGGAAAAGGGGAAAGAAAAATCCCCTTTTGCCCGCGCAGGCTGGAAGCGCTGCGCTACTTTTCCGGCCCTGGCAATGGCTGCGGCGCGCGGAGTTTTTTGTAAATCCAGCCTTCCAGCGGGCGAAACAACGGCTTGAGCCAACGCCAGCGATACATCGGCGAGTAAATCAGCCGAATCCGCACGACTGACAAGAACATCACGAACGACGTGCGGAACAGCGCGACCTTCGAGCCGATCTTATCCGTCCATTCCGTCGGCACTTCGAGGACTTTGAACCCGGCGTGCTTCAGCGCGTAAAGCAGGTTGATGTCGAACGCCATGTCCGCGATGCGCAGCGACGAGTGGATTTTTTCGACAGCCTGCCGCTTCATCACCTTCGCGCCGCACTGGGTGTCCTTGATGCGCATCCCAAAAAGCGTGTCCACGATGAAATGAAAAACGCGGCTTGCGAACTGGCGTTTGCTGCTCTGCTCGATGTGCAACACCGCGCCCGGAAGCCATCGTGAGCCGATCACACAGTCCGCGTCGCTGCCGATGCGCCGGACGAGGTCGTGGAACGCGTGCGGCGGAGTCGCGCCGTCGGCGTCAACGTAACCGATCAAATCCCCAAGCGGCGCGAGCTTCAGTCCTTCGATGAGCGCGCCGCCCTTGCCGATGGGCGCGGCAAATTCAAGCGCGCTGACGGATGGAAATTCCGCTGCAACTTTTTGCACGACACCAAGCGTGTTGTCGCGACAGCCATTGAGCACGACGACGAGCTGGAATTTTCCGGAATAATTTTTTTTGAAATAGTCGGCGTAGTCGCGGAGCACCGGTTCGATGCGGCGCTCCTCGTTGTAAGCTGGAATCAGCAGCAACAGGCTCGGGTCAGGCACGCGAAGGAAATAGCAGAAAAGCTCCAAATTCCAAGCTCCAAGCTCCAGAGAAATTCCAAATCCAAAACTCCAATGACATCATTCGCTGCCTGTTTGAAGTTTGAAGCTTGGCGCTTCTCTGGGGCTTGGATGTTGGTGTTTGGAGCTTTTTACTTGATGCTCAACTCGCGCTGAATCCTGAACTTCGCCACGCGCTTGCGCAAGGTCGCGCGCGTGATACCGAGTAGCTTCGCGGCGTGGACTTGGTTGCCGCTCGTTTCCTTGAGAGCTTGGATAATCAGCTCGCGCTCGACAGACGGAATGATTTTTAATTTTGGATCGCGCCTGGCGAGTTGAAACAATTGTTGCGCAAGTGATGCCGCATCGCCGCCGCCTGAAATGGGAACGGCTGGCGAAGACGCTGCGCCAGAACCTTTCTCGCCGGAAATCTCCGGCGGCAAATCTTCCATCAAAATCGCATCGCCCTTCGACACAACGAGCGCGCGGCGAATCACATTTTCCAGTTCGCGCACGTTGCCGGGCCAATGATATTTCTCCAGCGCTTTCAAAACTGGCGCGGCGATGGATTTGGGAGTAGTGGCACGGGCATCTTGCCCGTGTGTTTCTGCTCTTGTCCGCACAGGCGAGACGCCTGTGCCACTACTTTGTTCCTGCGAAAACTTCTTGAGGAAATAATTCACGAGCAGGCGAATATCCTCGCGACGTTCGCGCAATGGAGGAATCGAAATCCGCACGACGTTCAGCCGGTAAAACAAATCTTCGCGGAATTTTTTCTCGGCCACAGCTTGTTCCAAGGGCTTGTTCGTGGCGGCGATGATGCGCACGTCCACTTTGATCGGCGTGTTGCCGCCGACGCGCTCGAATGTTCCGTTCTGCAGCACGCGCAGGATTTTCGTCTGCGTCGCGGGAGTCATGTCGCCGATTTCGTCGAGGAAAATCGTGCCGTGATCGCATTGCTCGAATCGTCCGATGCGCTGTTGCGTTGCGCCGGTGAACGAACCTTTCTCGTGGCCGAAGAGTTCGCTTTCGAGCAGTTGCTCGGGAATCGCGGCGCAATTGATGGCGAGAAATGGCTGGTCGCTGCGTTTGCTGTGATGATAAATCGCGCGCGCGACGAGTTCCTTGCCCGTGCCGGTTTCGCCGGTGATGAGCGCGG
>CAYMCQ010000046.1:0-31854 GCA_964389025.1 uncultured Verrucomicrobiota bacterium | reverse complement strand
CGCTTGGTCAACACCCACAAACCTGTCCCGTCCCAGCACAAAATTTTAATCCGCGTGGAACTTGAGGAAGTGGATGCGCCAGCGCCTCCTTTTTTGGCTTCAACTCATTCGCCTCGTCGCAAGCACTCAATCCCCCACCGTTTCACTCGCCCGCCCGTAAAAGAGTTTTTCAGGAACGACTGCCAGCAAACCATCCATCTCCCATCTCCTATCTCCTATCTGCTAATTTCCAACTCCTAATTCTTGCGCTTGCGGAATCTGAACGCTGCGAACAATCCGCCGCCGAGGGCAACCAACGCGACGGTGCTTGGCTCGGGAATTTGGACGACCAGATTGTCCAGTGACCAGCCGAAGGTGGGGATTTCTACTCGGGTGAGGCCGTTGAACTCAGAGCCGAAATAAAATGTTTGAAAGTCATTTATCGGGCCGGTTCCGTCAATGATGCCGTCCGTCCTAAAAATGTTGGTGACGACAGTTCCGTCAAAGCGATACCCGAGAAGCCAGACATCAACAGGCCGGCCGGCTAAAAATGTGCTGTATTCAGCCAAGTCCACTGATACCACGCCAAAAAGGGAACCATTTGTCGGACTGAACATCAGGGAGTCTGTCACAGCCGCTTGGACATAGGCTGTGCCATTATCAGGCTGTCCCCCCGCGGGATCAACGCCCGCCCCGACACGGCCAAAACTGGGCGAGCCAGCCACAGGTCTAAACAACATCCCTGATTCGAAATACTGGGTTGCAGTGTAAGTAGCACCGCTTGGAACAAGGGGAGGACCGTCAAATGTAAAACTAAGTGTGCCCTGAGCTCTGATTGACCACGAAGGACACAACAGCACTGAAGCCGTCATAATGCATATCTTTGCGACAGTGATATGGAGTTTCACAAAATGGTTATCTGATTTGTTTGTCACGGGGTTGCCAATGGAACACCGTTATGAAATTGAAACACATAACGACCCAGAACAGTGCTGTTAAAACTGTGGTAAATCAAGCCGGTGTTGGTATTTGAATCCAAAAAGGCACCGGAGATACCTGAACCATTTATCCCAAAGGTTGATCCGTCCACACTGGCATAACCCGCTCGTGCTGGAAAGCCGCCGTAACCACCGTTCCCGCCACTTGCATCGCCCGTCTCCCATTGGATTTGAGCATAGTTAAATTCGACATCATAATCCCCCGCCGCCCTGTCGGATCGCTCGACGATTACCAACTGAAACGAGTTAAGTTTGTCGTCGTAAGCCTCGAAATACCCAACATCAAGCCAATTGACTCCAAAAGCTGTTCGACCATCTACGGTTCCATCGCCATACCACACCAATTCAGACAGCGGGGCGCGCGTATCCACATCCGCCCAAAATGGGGCAATAATATCAAGATGCAAACTGACAAGTTCCTCTGGCGTGTATGCCACCAAGGGATTGATAAATGTCACGTTCCCGTTATTATTGACATACAAACTTGAGTGGGATGTCCCAAAGAAGTTTATCGTGAATGGCAATGATATCAAACCGGAGGAGCCATCATCATTAGCGGGGATGAAAAAACTTGTAAATCCCGGTCGAATCACCACTGGTGGGTCACATGTGGTTGCGCTGGTTTCGTTGGAAAGCGGAGATTCATAAACAGTATTGTCGTCAGTGTAATGAAAGCTGACCACATAATAATAGGTTGTGTTGGGCGCAACGGTCGTGTCGGAATAGCTACGGATATTGGCTGCAACCGTATCAATAAGGGTGTATGTGCCCCCTGTGGTTTCGGAGCGGTAAATTAAAAATTCTTTCACTATAGCCCAATCGGGAATGCTCCATGCCAGTTTTATTTTTCCCGGACGACATACCGCAATCAGGCTTGGGGCGGGCAGCACATCAACAAAAACGGTCGCCTCGGCAGAATCACGCACCTCATCGTTGACTTTGAAAGTGAAGGTGTCCTGCCCGGCTGTAACTGGCGTGTATGTAACATTCGGAAGCGTTCCGCTCCGCGCGCCAAGTGTCGGTTCGGTTACGATCGAATAAGTGAGCGAATCCCCGCACTGATCCGATCCGGTCAAGGTGATATTGATCGGTCGGGTCAGGTCGGTGACGCGCGACTGGCCATCTGCGATCGGTTGATAGCCCACTTCAATCGAAACAGCAGCAGGCTGTGAATTGCGGGTGCCGTCGCTAATAATGAAGTCGAACTCGTCCGACCCCTCGTAATTATCAAACGGCCGGTAGGACAGGTTTGGGGGTGTGCCGCTCAAGGTCCCATGTATGGGGCCACTGCCACTGACCACAGAGAATGTCGGCGAACCACCGCAGGGGAGCGAGCCGGTCAGGGTGATGGGTGTGTCTGCGTGTCGGCACGCCTGCACAGATTGAGCATCCGCAACGAGTTGATCGCTTACTGTGATCGAAACGGTGGCTTCCACCGAATCACGCAATCCATCGTTCACCTTGAATCTGAAACTGTCTGACCCCTGATAACCGACATTGGGCCGGTAAGTCAGGTTGGGAGCCGTTCCCAGCAAGGTGCCATGTGTCGGGCCGCTGCCGCTTACAATGATGAACATGAGCGGGTCGTTGCAATCGTCCGAGCTGGTTAAGGTAATCGGTGTGTCCGCATCCGGGCATACGGTTATGGATTGATTGTTGGCGCGGGGCCGGAGGGCTTGGAAATCGAAGGTGATCTCGGCGCGGTTGTTGGCCCAGTCAACAACGTAAATCCAGTTGTTCGCATTTTGTTCCTGGGGCACCGGAGAAACAGAATAGGGGGTCAGAGTGACGACCAGTTTCTCCACTCCGTCGGTTGCACTCACACCATCGGCTGTAACTGTTACTTCAACCGAGGTTTCAGTTGCAGGTATGACTGCGGAGAAGATTCGTGGTGCTCCCTGCGGCGGGTTCGGATCCGCAGGTGTGCTCAGAGTGTAATCGCTGTAGCTTGGGTCAGTGTTATACGCGAGCGTTCCGCCCACGGCATAATAAACGGCCAAGTCCTGGTCATAATTACCGCCATCGCCCACATAGCGGCTAATTGTGAATGAGGCCTCTTCGCAGGATGGATTGGCGGTGGAATTAACAATGGAGACCACCGGCCTGTTTGCCGACGTGTTATAGACTTTCAGCGGGTCGTAGGATGGAAAAGAAAAACTGTAGCGCCCAAACTCTTTCAAATTAGTCAAATCGCTTCCGTCATTAGGATCATCATCATCGTCGGGATTGCCATCGCCTCCATTGATACCGGCGGGATCAGTCGGGTCGAGGCCGTATTCGACTTCCCAGTTGTCGAGCAAAAGGTCAAGCGGGGTCTCAGAATCTCGGGCGTTCAACTTGGTGCGCAAGCCCACTCCATAAGTGAACCAAGCCTCATAGCCGTTTGAAAGACCGTCGCCATCGTCGTCGCTCGCGTCGAGAATTACATATGCGCCGAACAGACCGCCGGGGTTCGGCTGTTGAAGAAAGAACACGGCGTCTCCGGACGTATCGCAGACAATCCCACTGTAAACGCGGCGCCATTTCCACCTAAACTGGTCGTAAAGAACTACGCTTATGTCGTCCGTAAAATAAAGGTCCCATTTTTGACCCGGTGCCGCGTTTTCAATGATAAGGCCAAGTTCGTCATGTTGGTTGTTGGATTCAAAAATGATCAATCTTGCCATGTAATTAAGGCTTCCGCCCCTGACGGAGAACAGGTATCGGCCGTCATCGGTCGAAGTATTGAAAGTGTGAGCGTCGGCTGGATTCGAATTATACCAGTTAAGCTCGTGCCAATTTGAAAGGCCGTCGTGGTCACTGTCTTTGTCGCCGTCGTCCGTGCCAGTGTTGCGGGTCTGACGCTTGAATGGGTCAAGATAACCGAGGCTGGGATTGTTGACATCAACCAGAATGCTGAGTTCCTCAGAATCCGACAACCCGTCCCCGTCCGTATCCCAATTGGTGGGGTTCGTGCCGAGCTGATACTCTTGCAGGTTGGCTAAACCGTCCTCATCGCCATCGCCGCTCGCAGTCTGGTTCAAGTTCCCGAAGTATTTTAGTTCCCAAGCATCGGACAGTCCGTCGCCATCGCTGTCGGCGATGTAGTGCAAACCGATGTCGACCACCGTGGCCGCTTCCTCCACGGTGACGTTCGTGGCGGTGGTGTAGTGAAAAAGCCCCGCGTCACTCGCACTGCGGCTTCCGCGATTGATCAGGTTCGTCGAGGCTTGATAATAATTTCCAAACGTTCCCGCATCGTAAACGAAGTTGGTCAGAACAACGTCGCTGGCGTTCGTCGGGTAAAGCCGGTTGCTTGCGGCGATGTAGGCGTTGTGATGGTGTGCCGTTGGATTGCCCTCGTCAGTAACTTCGCAATCGTGGAAAACGTTGTCCGTGATGTGCCACGGCTGGCTGCCGTCGTTCAAAAAATAAGTCGAGCTGCCTTTCCAAAGGTTGTTGCGCAAGTCGAGCGCAAGATTGTATTCAAAATTGCACGCACTGCGCTCAAAAATATTGTTCTTGAAAACGACGCTGTTCGAGGAGTTTTCCATCTGGAATGTTCCCGAGTTAGCTGCACAATCTTGAACTGTCAATGCGCCCAGCTTCCAGGAGTTGGCGTTGTAGACATGCACGCCGCAGCCGCTCATGCCGTCGAAGTCCGTGAAGCGGAACGAAGCCGTCGGCAACGGATTGGCTTGATAGACCGGCAAAATCGTCTGCGTCGCACCCGGAGTTTCGCCACCCCAATTGATTGGCTGCTCCTGCACGGCATAGTAGCGGAGAAAGTGAATACGGTTCAACGGGTCGCCTTCACTGACGAGGTGCGCGTTGTTCCACGGTCTGATTCCCGACGAGCTAAATGTCGCGAGGACTGTTCCGAGCGCAATGGTTAGTGTGGCGTTGCTCACGGCAATGTTCACCGCGTAGTCAATCGGGGCGTAGTGGTAGCCGAGCGCGGGCAATGTGTTTGTATCTCGCAATGCCTGAATGGAAAGCGTCGTGTTCGTCGTGATTGTGTTCGTAAGAATCGTCGGCGGGTAAGTGGTTTTCTGTTTCAGTTCGGTGAGCAGCCACGGACTAATGTTGGTGGTTCCCGCGTTGCGGTAAGTGCCGTCGGCCAGATAATAATTTCCCGCGCCCACACTTTGAAACGCGCTTCCGTCCACCTCGGCGGTCTGATTGGTGATGAGCGTGCAATCCGTCAGGTCGGGAACTCCCACCAACAAGCTGTTGGTCAAGGCCACCTGATTTGCCACAGAGTGACCGTATGCAAAATTAGCACAGCCGTCCATCGTCAGGTGCTCACCCGAGACGTTCACGGCGGTTCCACCATTGCCCGCGTCTTCCTCGCTCGCGCCATACGCCCAGAAGACGTATGTCAGGTTCGCAAACAACCCGTTCTGGATGTGCAGCCCGGCAGCCGCCTGAATCCCCACGTAACTGTTGAGCAGTTGAAGGTCGCGCAGATAAACGCCGCTGGAGTCTGCAAAATAGAACGCACTGTCCAGGAACGAAACCCGCAGGTGCCGCAGATCAAGGCCGCTTTGGGCAAACCGCAGGCAATAGTCACTGGAACTGCCCCGGAACTCGGGGCAACTCTCACTCCCGCCGTAGGAGCCCCAAGGCGTTCCCCAACTGCCAGAAATGGTTTCACCAACCGTGTCATCGTCCATCGCAGTGAAGATGGCTGGGCTATACGCAGTCGTCTGGCAATCAATCGGGCCATTGAAGGAAATGGTTCCGCCGCTTCCGCCCATCGTCCCGCAGGCGCGATTAAACTTGACCACCGTGCCACCCTCTATGGTCGTCGTTCCATCCAGATACACGTCACCGCTGCAAAAATATGTTGAATCACCTTTGAACGTGAAATTGGTCTGGCTTGTGAGCGCCTCGTAGTCCAGCACGAAGCCGGGCTGCGCGTAAATATCCAGTTGGGCGACTTCAATGGGCTTCTCTGATTTCTTCGTCGGCAAGGACGGCAGCTTCCTCTCCACGCTCGCAACATTTTGGAACTTCGGTGTGTCCGGAAGCGCCGCTTGCGGCTTCTCTGGCAAAGTTTTCAGCGAGTTTTCGATTCGATTGTATTGGACCGACTCAACTAAAAATTGTCTCCCGTTCAAAACCGTCCACTGCTTCATCACCGGCACGCCGGACTTTTGATTGGCTGCGCCCAGCGCGAAGGCTGGTCCCTTGCCCAGCGTCATTTCACCGAAATCGAGACGGCGCTCGTCGGTCAGTCCTGTTTGCCCGTCAACGACCACTTGTTCTTTCACAGGCTCGGGCGGATCGAGAAATTCAGTCAACACTTGGATTTTCGTGGTTGCGGGATCGAGTCCCCATTCTTTCGGCGACGGAGGTTGCTCGCGCAAAATGATGTCCTGCACCAGCCCGGCTTTCGTCAGCGTGTAAAGCACGTCGGCTTTAACATCGGTAAAAGCGTCCGGGTAAATGACCTTGTTCTTTGCTGGCAGAAGCTGCCCTTGCGAATCCTTCAACTCCGCTATCAACACGCTCTTGCCGCTCGCCGTGTCGAGGTAAGCCAATCCGAGCACATGGCTCTTGAGATGTTTGCCGTCCGGCGTGATGAGTTCAACTGCGCCCGCCACGTTGATGTTCCCATCGAACGCGACCTTGTGGCGTGTCTTTTGCGAAATGGCTCCGTCCTTCGTGATTTCAATTTCGGTGCTGGATTTTTTCCACTCGCCGTCCTTGAAATAGTGCATCGAAGTTTCGATTTCAGTGTAAGCCGAGTTGGTGCGCGCAATGACTTTTCCAACCTTGTTTGTTTCGTAAGTCACACGCGCGAACACGCGATGGTTCGCTCCGCGCTCGGCGACGACGTAATTCGCCGCTTGCGCTGGAGGCAAGCCGGCAATTTTTGAAACCGGTGCAAGTTCAGCTTTCGCCAGACCGGCGACCGCAAGAAAAACAGAAACCGACCATCCGAATGATTTTATAAACATTCCTCCGTGTTTGTTGGTGAAGTTCCGTCGTTGCCGGACAAGGTAAGACCAGGGAAATCTCTCTCAGCGGAAGCCCGATGAATTTCTGAAGAAGGAAAGCTGGATCGCTTCCTATTGCCGCGAAGGGTTGCCGCGAATGGTTGCCGCGAATGGTTGCCGCATTGTCCTCACATCATTCCTTCAGATGAATTGCGCCGGCTTGTCGACATTAAGTGACATGCGTTAGTGCCTGTCAAGAATGAATTTAGGAATTTTTTCAAAAGTGAACTGGTGCATCACGGCAACATTGCCACGCGCGAGCAGGCGCGACTGGTGATCTTCGAGTGGCTCGAAGTGTTTTACAATCCCGACACGTCGGGACTCCACAGCACTCTTGATTACAAATCCCTTGTGGACTTTGAAAACCAACTCAACTAAAAATCCCCATGCCCTATGCACTAACTACCTGTCGGCCAAACGGAGGCAAGGTCACTGGGCGAATGAAAACCATTTTCACGTTTGGATCATCTTATCTTGTTGCGTTGGGACTTTTCTGCGCCAGCGCACTTCCCGCTGCGCCTCGACCTCCGAACGTCGTCTTCATCCTCGCCGATGACCTCGGCGCGCACGACCTCGGTTGCTACGACGCTGACTTGCATGAGACTCCCAACATTGACCGGCTGGCGCGCGAAGGTGTGCGTTTCACCCAGGCGTATGCCATGTCCGTCTGCTCGCCGACCAGGGCGGCCATTCTCACCGGCAAACACGCCGCGCGCCTGCACATGACGACCTGGCGCGAGTCGGCATTGCAACCGACCCGCGACAAGCCGCTCCTGCCGCCGCCGGCCATCAGCGATCTTCCGCACTCGGAGAAAACCATCGCCGGCGTCCTCAAATCTTCCGGTTACCTCACGCTTCACGTTGGCAAATGGCATCTGGGCGACGCCGGACATTCGCCCGAGACGCTGGGCTTTGACGTGAACATCGGCGGCACGCATTGGGGCGCGCCTGCGACCTACTTCCATCCCTTCAGCGGACCGAGTGGAAGCTCGCGCGAGTTTCGTTACGTTCCCGGACTCGGTCTGGGCAAGCCGGGCGATAACCTGACCGACCGTTTGACCGATGAGGCGCTGAAGTTGATTGATGCCGCGGGCGACCGTCCGTTTTTCCTGAATCTCTGGCATCACAATCCGCACACGCCCATCGAAGGCAGGCGCGAGCACGTCGAATACTACCAGCGCAAGTTAAAGCCTGGGATGCGTCACCAAAACGCGGAATACGCCGCGATGATTCATTCGCTCGACGAAAATGTCGGTCGTGTTTTGAATCACCTCCAGGTGCGCGGGCTGGCGGATCGCACGCTGGTGATTTTTGTCTCTGACAACGGCGGCTACACGAATCCTTTCCGAAACAAAGTGCCGACCGATAACTGGCCGCTGCGCTCCGGCAAAGGCTCGCTCTACGAAGGCGGCATCCGCGTGCCGCTCATCGTTCGTTTGCCCGGCGTCACGCCGAAGGGGGCGACGTGCGACGAACCGGTGACGTGCGCGGATTTTTTTCCGACGATTCTTGAGTTGTGCGGCGCAGCCAGCGCGCTCTCCGCCACAAGCTCCGGTGCGGTTGATGGTTTGAGCTTCGCGTCGTTGCTGAAAGACCCGAAATCCCGTCTGCCACGCAACGAACTCTTTTTCCACTACCCGCACTACTACTTCAACACCACGCCCGTCAGCGCAGTGCGCGCCGGGGATTGGAAACTGCTCGAATACTTTGAAGACAATCGCATCGAGCTTTACAATCTGCGCGACGATCCCGGCGAAGCGCGCGACCTCGCGGCTCAACAGCCCGAGCGCGCGGCCAAAGTGCGTGCCCGCCTCCATGAATGGTGGAAGGAAGCGGATGTCCGGTTGCCACAGAAGAATCCCGCTTTCAAATCCGACAAGGCAAACGCGGGTCGCTGATCTCAACCGTGTTCCAGCGCTTACAGTTCAACGTGACCTTTGACCAACCGTTCAAGAAAATGAAACTGCGTTTGATACTGATTCTCGGAATGTGCGCGGCGCTGTGCGGTCAACTTTCCGCGGCCAAACCGCCCGCGAAACCCAACATCATCCTCATTCTTGCGGACGATCTCGGCTTTTCCGACATCGGTTGTTACGGCGGCGAGATCGCCACGCCAAATCTGGATCGGCTGGCGGCGAATGGTTTGCGCCTGACTCAGATGTATAACACAGCGCGCTGCTGGCCCACGCGCGCGTGCCTCCTGACCGGCTACTACGCGCAGCAGGTCAATCGCGATCCCGCGAAAACGCGTCCGCCATGGGCCGCATTGTTGCCCGAGCTGCTCAAACCCGCCGGCTATCGCAGCTATCACTCCGGCAAGTGGCACGTGGACGGCAAGGTGCTCGCGGGTGGTTTTGATCACTCGTATTGGTTTGAGGACTACAACCGATACTTCACGCCAAAGATTCACTATCTCGACGACCAGCCGCTGCCAGCCGTAAAACCGGGCGAGGACTTTTACGCCACCAAGGCCATCGCGCGGCACGCGGTGGATTTTTTGAAGGATCATTCCGCGCAGCACCGCGACCAGCCGTTCTTTCTGTATCTGGCGTTCAACGCGCCGCATTTCCCGTTGCACGCGCTGCCCGAAGACATCGCGCGCTACCGGAACCGCTATCTTGCGGGCTGGGATGCGATTCGTGAGCAGCGCTGGGAGCGCCTGCGCAAGAGCGGCATCGTGGACTGCGCCCTGTCGCCACTCGATCCGAAGTTCACCCCGCGTTATCTCAAACCGGATTTGCTCCCGACAATCGGCAACGGCGAAGTTGAACACGCCGTGCCGTGGAAAAATCTGACGCCGGAGCAGCAGCGCTTTCAGGCGAACAAGATGGCGATTCACGCCGCGATGGTGGATCGCATGGATCAGGAAATCGGTCGCGTGTTGGATCAAGTGCGGGCGATGGGCGCGTGGGACAACACGGTGATCGTTTTTCTTTCCGACAACGGCGCGGATGCGACCCTGATGGTGCGCGGCGACGGCCACGATCAATCAGCACCGCCAGGTTCGGCGGAGTCATTTCTGTGCTTGGGACCGGGTTGGGCCACCGCGTCGAACGCGCCGTTTCGCCGCCACAAAATCTGGGTGCATGAAGGCGGCATCTCCACGCCCTTCATCATTCACTGGCCGGCGGCGGTGCGGGCCGGTGGAAAGCTGAGGCACACACCGGCGCATGTCGTGGACTTCGTTCCGACCGCGCTGGAGTTGGCAGGTTTGAAACCGCCGGAAAGCTGGAGTCCCGCCCAGGCGGGACGCCCGCCGCTGCCCGGCCGTAGTCTTGTTCCGCTGCTCAAACGCGACGCCAGCATTGCCCGCGACGCGATCTACTGGCATCACGAAGGCAACCGCGCCCTGCGCGTCGGCGATTGGAAACTCGTGTCTGAATCAGAGAACAACAGTCAGTGGGAACTTTACAATCTCAAGCGTGACCGCATCGAATCGCAGAACGTCGCCGTGGCAAATCCCGATCGCGTCCGGCAAATGTCCGCGCTGTGGCAGCAACTGGATGAAAAATTCCGCAAGCAGTCCGGCGACACTCTGACGAAATGAAAACGCAAATCTGTTTTTCCGTGATGCTGCTGACTTTGGCCGGGACGATTGCCTTTCAAACCCAGGCTGCAAGCGAAGCGGTTAATCCAGGCACTCCCTGGCCGGCGGTGGACGCGCTCGGTCGCGTGCTTCCGTTGCCGGAACAAGTAGGCCCGCCCAAGGCGGGAAGGTTTGTCGGCATCTTTTATTTTCTCTGGCACCAGGACGTTCCCCGCCGCAGTCCGACCGAGCCGGGGCCGTATGACATCGCCCGGATCAAAGCGCAGGATCCGGATGCGCTCAAGAAACCGCAATCGCCGCTTTGGGGCGGGATCGGTGTGAGCCATTACTGGGGCGAGCCGCTCTACGGTTATTATCGCAGCATGGATCCTTGGGTGTTGCGGCGACATGCACAACTCCTCGCCGACGCGGGCATTGACACGCTTATCTTTGACACAACCAACGCCCAGTCTTATCCGGAAGTTTACCGCGCACTGTGCGAAGTGTTTCGCAAAGTCCGGCAGGAAGGAGGGCGCACGCCTCAGATCGCCTTCATGGTAAATACCGAGGCCGGCAAAACGGCGCTGCAGATTTACCGCGATCTCTACCAGCCGGGACTCTTCCAGGAACTCTGGTTTCGCTGGCAGGGCAAGCCGCTCATGATCTGCGATCCGTCGCAAGCGAGCGACGAGTTGCGGCAATTCTTCACGTTGCGCCGGGCGCACTGGCCGTTCACGCTCACCAACACCCCGATGGCATGGCATTGGGAAGCCACCTACCCGCAGCCTTACGGTTACGTGGATGATCCCGCCAACCCCGAGCAGGTGAATGTGTCGGTGGCGCAGAATCTCCGTCAGCTCGATGGCAAGGTGACCAACATGAGCGCGGGCGACGCGCGCGGGCGCAGCTTTCATGACCGGATTGAGGACACAGCGCCCGGCGCGGTGGATCAGGGATACAATTTTCAGGAGCAATGGCGGCGGGCCTTCGACTTGCAGCCGCCGTCCGTGATGGTAACCGGTTGGAATGAGTGGATCGCCGGACGTTTTGGCAAACCAGATGGCCCGTTGGTTTTCGTGGATCAATTCGACGAGGAGTTCAGCCGCGACATCGAACCCATGAAAGGCGGGCACGGCGACAATTACTACTGGCAGCTCGTGGCAAACGTGCGCCGCTTCAAGGGCGCACCGCCGTTGCCTGTCGCTTCACCGCCGAAAACGATCCGCATTGACAAAGGCTTTGAGCAGTGGCGGGACGTAGCGCCTGAATTCCTGGATCACATTGGCGAAACCGCGCCGCGCAACTTCGACGGCGTGGCCGGGCTGCATTACGAAAACAATTCCGGGCGCAACGACATCATCGCCGCCAAAGTGGCTCGCGATTCAGCGCGCGTTTTCTTCTACGTCCGCACTGCGGCAGCCATCAGCCCGAGCAGTGGCACCAACTGGATGTGGCTGCTGATTGACGCGGATCAAAATCCGTCAACGGGATGGCAGGGGTTCGATTTCATCGTCAACCGCGTGGTCGAGTCGGGGGGAACGAGATGGCTGGAGAAAAACAGCGGCGGCTGGAAATGGGAGAAAGTTGCGACTGTAAAGTTTCGCGTTGAAGGCAATGAATTGCACCTGGCGATTCCCCGAAAAGCGTTGGCCCAGGCGAAGGGCGGGAAACCCGTCGCGCTCGATTTCAAGTGGGCCGACAATCTACAACAGCCGGGCGATCCGATGGACTTTTGGTTGAGCGGCGATGTGGCACCCGACGGGCGTTTCAAGTATCGTTTGCCTGCGCGCCGCTAAAGCTGGCCGAACAAGCTCTTTGCCTTCCAAGTTTTCGCGGCAGCCGAGGTAACGAGGCTCATTCTAAATACATACTCCCGAAAATAGAAAGAAAAGGTGTCGGTCAATCATTTGCCTGCGGATTTCGGGCACCAACTCGGGTTGCGTTTTTCGAGAAATGCCGCCACGCCTTCCCGCACTTCCGCCGAGGCGCGGGCGGACAAATGGTGCAACAACGTTTCATCCAGTTCCTGGTTGAAGGAGGAAGGCCAAAGTTCATCCAGGACTTTTTTCGTGTGGGCGATTGCCTGGGGAGCGCCTTGCAGCGCCGTCCGCGCCAGCGTAAGAGCCTCGTTCATCAAATTTTCCTGCGCCACGACCCGGCTGACCAATCCCATTTCCTTCGCCCGTTCGGCGGAAATCAAGTCGCCCAGCAATAGCAACTCGCGCGCGTCGCGTTCGCGAACCTGCCGATGCAGAAGCGTCATCACCAACGCCGCCACAAGTCCGCGCCGGACTTCCGTGTAGCCGATGCGCGTCTCCGGGGTCGCCACAACCAGATCGCACGCGGACATCAAACCGGCGCCGCCGGCAATCGCCGCTCCATGCACGGCGGCGATTGTGACCTGCGGCACTTGAAACGCCGCGCGCAACAGACGAGCCACGAGTCGGGCGGTTCGTTCCGCGTTGTCCGGCGCGAAGGCTTCCTCCAAGTCTAGTCCGGCGCAGAATACCGGCCCTTCGCCGCGCAAAATAATCACGCGCTGAGTCTGGTCTTGTGCTAGCGATTCGAACACGGACGAGCATTCTTCCATTAGCACACAGTTCAGCGCGTTGCGTTTGGCTGGGCGATTCATCGTCACAATCGTGATGCCCTCTTCCGGTTGTTGGGTTGAAATCAATGGTGAACTCATGGTTTTTTTCCTCGCGCAGATTGATAGCGGGTTAAATCTTTTTCTGACATCTCCAGTTTCATTTCCAGAAGCGCCTGCCCCAGCGTTTTGCCCTGTGCATCAATCCGCAGCGAACGGCTCGCGCCGCCAGCCAGCACGCCGGGCAGAATGAAATTGAACGCGCCCAAGTTCGGTAATTCATAACGGACCACTTTGCCAACGCCCAACGGTTTGAAAAATCTTTCCACCCTCGCCGCCGTCAAGAAGCCGCACAAAAAGTCAAAACCCTCCTGAGTGTTTGCAATCACGCCCACGTTGGCGCTCGACCCTTTGTCGCCGCTGCGGGCATAGGCGATTTCTCCCAGACGAATCTGGCGTTTTGTCAAAGTTCTAGTCATGCGGAACTGTTTATTGACCTGTCGTCATGATTGTCACCTGCGGTTTCACCAGCTTTTTGTCAATCAAGCAAGGCCAATAGCCGAAGACCGGATGCACGCGCGGACGACCCGCCGCGTAACCGGTGACGCCTTGCGGCCCGCTCGTGATCGACGGCGACATCTCCTTCGCAAAACGTTCGACTGATTCGCGGCGCGGATCGGCCACCGTCACTCGCAGCACCGTTTCCAGCAGTTCCGCTTCCTCGGATTTGTCCACGACCCCCGGCAGACAAGCGCTAGCGCCTAGGCACTCCACTTGGGTTCGCTCCAGTTTATACCCAGCGGCGCGCACTCGCTGTAAAATGACTTCACCGCAACGACGCGCCTTGGCCACGGCGTCGCGCCCAAAAATCGTCAGCGTTCCCTGCGCCCAAAAACCATCACGATACGAAGCGCTCACCTTGTAACTTGAACTGGCGGGACGACCTTTTGCACCGCTGACGCGCACCCGGTCTTTGCCTTCCTCACGAACTTGCAATGACAGAAATGAAACCGTCACGTCGGGGCTGAGGTAATTGTCGGGATCACCGATTTCATACAGCAGTTGTTCCTTGACGGTTCGCTCATTCACAACGCCGCCTGTCCGCTTCGGCTTGGTGACAACGCACGCGCCGTCAGAACTCACTTCGACCACCGGAAAACCGATGTTGGGGGGATCAGGAATCGCCAGCCAGTCAGTCGAAATACCGCCGGTCACCTGCGTGCCGCATTCGATTAGATGTCCGGCGATGGTCGCACCGCCAATCCGATCATGATCGTTCCAGTCCCAACCGAACTCCGCCACGCATGGCGCGACAGTCAAACTCGGATCAGCTACACGCCCGGTAATTACAATGTCCGCGCCCTCATTCAATGCCTCAACGATGGGTTTGGCACCGAGATAGGCACTCGCGGTGATCAATGAATCAAAGACCTTCGTGATGGATTCGCCAGTTTCCAAATTGCTGAAAGACTTTTTTTGCGCGCCAGCTTTTCGCACCACCGGCAACGCATCGTCGCCGGTCACGACTCCGATTTTCATTGGTCGGATGCCAGCTTGCCGCAAAACCTCGGCGCACGCACTCGCGCAACCCTGCGGATTCAAGCCGCCCGCATTGGTAATCACCCGCACCCTCGACCCCTTCCGCCAAAACGGAATCAGCGAGCGGACCACCTCGACAAAATCGCGCGCGTAACCGGCGGTTGGGTCGCGTTCCTTTTGCAACGCCAGAATGGACATCGAAACCTCCGCCAGATAATCGAGCGTCAGATAATCGAGGTTCGGCTGTTGCGACACCAGCCGCGCGGGCGCATCCACACTGTCGCCCCAGAAACCCTGGGCGTTGCCGATTAAGATTCGTTTCAAGTTTAAAGTTTAAGGTTCAAAGTTCGCAGAGTGTAGGAGGCGGGGCAACGAGACTCAAATATCTTCCGAGAATTTTTGTTACGGCGAAACGGTGCGGTAAAAGCGGCGCACGAAGCCGGGCGCGGCGGTGTCGGTGAAATCGAACGTGGCTGCGGAGTAAGTGTTGGTGAAGAGCGTGGTCCACGCGCTGAGGTCGGGTGAGGCTTGCACGCGGTAGGTCAGGCCGGGATCAGCGGCAATCGTTAGCTGAACCGCACCGCCGGCATGGCGGGTGATCGCGCTGATGGTGGACTGCCCGGCGACTGCGGGGCGCTGTGCGTCGAAGAACTGGAGCACCTTGTTGTCGAAGTCCGTGTAGAACTTATGCCCGCTGTAGCAACAGACGAGTTGGTCGAGGATGTCTCCGTGGTAGGCGGTGTAGGCCGTCGGCACCACGCTTTCCCAGCCGCTGGTGTTCGGGTCGGCGAGCAGGAAACCCGAGGTGTCGAGGAAGCCGCCGTTGTTCAAGCTGTCGTAGATAGACTGCGAATCCGCTGCGGTCAGGCCGGAAACGCGAAGGAACCGGCGCGGATACACGGGCGACGGCGCATTTTCCCGCAATTCACCGGCGATGCTGCGCACGGCGAGGTTCGCGAGGTTGGTCGTTGCGTTCGGCAAAAAATCGGTGTGGTCGTAGAGGTCGTCGTTGCGCGCGAGGTTCCAAATCGTCGGGACGGTGGTGACGTTGAAGAGCGCCATCGGCGCGCCGGCCGCGCACCAGATGGCGCAGGCGTTGAAGCCGAGGAAATACGCGGGCTTGGGCGCGAAGCCACCGCCGTTGCTCATGCCGACGGAAAATTTCGGCGTGTTCGTCGTCATCAAGCCGAGACCGATGAAGTAATTGATTGCCGCCTGCATATTCACCACGTCCACGTTGTTTGACGTTATGGATGAGGCCCACTGTTTGTTCGTGCGGTCGGCGCTGTCGAGCGCCGCGACCGCGTAGCCGGCAGCCACCGCGTCACGCGCGAACGCGAAGTCCTCGACCTTGCTGAAAAAACTTGCCGCGCTTCCGCCGCTTCCATGGAAGCGGAAGATGAGGCCCACGGGATTCGGCGGGAAATAAAAGATGAGCCGCACGGCATTCGGGTCGCTCGCGGCGAGACCGTTGAGGATGTAAGTTGTGGCCGTCCACACGGGTGCTGAACGGAAAGTCGCCGTGATGCTCGCGGGCGCGGCGGGCATCGTCGCCGTGGTGTGCCAAGCCCACGGGTCGGCGAGCAACTGGATGTCGCCAGTCCAGCGGTCGAAGACTTGATCCATCGGCGGCGGGTCGGCCCAGACGTGATTGGTCTGGCCCGGCGCCGTCTGCAAACCGAGCGCGCCGTTGGTGACGGTGAGCGTCTGCGCGCGGCCGGAAAAGCACGCCGCCACCGCGAGGACGACGAGCAGCGGTGTGAGGAAACGGTGCAGACTCGCCGTCACGCCGGCCCTTAACCCGCAGACAGCGGGTGGTAACGCTGGGTGGCTCATAGAGGAAATGACGTTGAGCCAGCGGCGATTGTTACAAGTGCGGCAACGCAGGCGAGGTTTAAACCTGCAACACGCCGGTCTTGAAATTGTTTTGAACTGGTTTGCGCGTCACCAATCCCAGCGTCGTCAATAGAACTTCCCGCGTCGCGTGCGGCGGAATGATCGCATCCACCCAACCGCGCGCCGCGCCGTAACGAATGTCAGTTTGCTGCTTGTAATTATTTTTGACCGTCTCGCGCAACTGATTCAATTCCTCCGGCGTCAGCGTGTTTTCCTTCGACTGCATGTTGCGTTGCAGAATGGTGAACAACGTGTCTGACGCCTGTTCGCCGCCCATCACGGCGTATCGCGCGTTCGGCCAGGCAAAAATAAATCGCGGATCAAACGCCTTGCCGCATAAAGCGTAATTCCCCGCGCCGAACGAACCGCCCACGATCACCGTGATTTTCGGCACGACGGAATTGCTCACCACATTCACCAGCTTCGCGCCGCTGCGGATGATGCCCGATTGCTCCGCATCGCGCCCAACCATGAAACCTTGAACATCCTGAAAAAAAACAATCGGCAGCCCGGTTTGATTGCAGTCCATGATGAAACGCGCCGCCTTGTCCGCGCTGTCCGAATAAATGACGCCGCCGATCTGGATTCCGGTTTTCTTCGCGTGACAACGCTTTCGTTGGTTGCCCACGATCCCCACGGCTTGCCCGCCAATCTTCGCATACACGGTGACGAGCGTCTGACCATACTCCGCCTTGTATTCCTGCATCGAGTCGCGATCCACCACGCACGCCAGCAAATCGCGAAGATCGTATTCCGCGCGGCCATCAACGCTGACCAGATCATAAACTGATTCTAGATTTCGCTCCGCGCCCGTTTCCGGCGCGGGCTTTTCCGGTTCGGGTGGCAAAAGATCAATCAACGAACGCAACCGCGCGAGGCAGGATTCATCATCCGGTTCGTGGAAATCAATCGTGCCGCTGATTTCGGCGTGCATCGCGGAGCCGCCCAATTCTTCTGCCTCGACTGCCTGACCGATGGCCGCCTTGACCAGTGCCGGGCCGGCCAGATAAAGCCCGCTCCCTTTGGTCATCAGAATTTTGTCGCACAACACCGGCAGATACGCCCCGCCCGCGATGCAGTTGCCCATGATCGCCGCAAACTGCGGAATTCCCCGCGCGCTCAGGACGGCGTTGTTGCGGAAAATCCGGCCAAAATCATCTTCGTCGGGAAAAACTTCATCCTGCAACGGAAGAAAAACACCGGCGGAATCAACCAGATAAATCAGCGGGAGGAAATTTTCGAGAGCGATGCGTTGGGCGCGCAGAACTTTCTTGGCCGTCGCCGGGAAAAAAGCGCCCGCCTTCACCGTGGCGTCGTTGGCGATGATCATGCACGGCCGTTTGTTGACGCGGCCAACGCCCGTCACGACACCAGCCGCCGGAATCTCTCCCCAGTCCGGATACATTCGATGGCCGGCCCAAAGACTCAGTTCGAGAAACGGCGACTTGTCGTCGAGGAGGCGCGCGAGACGCTCGCGCACGGGCAGACGGCCCAGCTTGCGCTGACGTTCCTGGCCGGACAGCCCGCCGCCTTCGCGCAATGTCGCTTCCTGTGCCAGAATCTCATCGCACAAGACTTGCAGCGGCTTCGGTTTGCTCTGCCCTTTGTCAGTCATGGAAAATTTATTTTACCGGGTCGCCCTGCTATGTTGGCGATCAGGAATGTCGCCGATATTCTACTCCGCAAAATAATGGTCAATGGCGAATTTTCAGAAGCGCCGGAAATCCGCCAAATTGCGATAAGGCCACTTTGGTCAGGGCAATTTGCGCTTGCGGAATTTGCCGAAACGCATTGACCATGCGCCAACAATTCATAAATTTGTTCCGCGCCCAAGAAATTATCCGATGAAAGTTCCGCGTCGAACAAGCAGCGCCTTCACGCTGATAGAATTGTTGGTGGTGATCGCCATCATTGCCATACTGGCCGGCCTGCTCTTGCCCGCCCTCGCCAAGGCCAAGGCCAAATCGCAGCGAATCAGTTGCGTCAATAACCTGAAGCAAATCGGACTGGCTTTTCGCCTTTGGGCGAATGACAACGGGAACCGATTTCCCATGGCCGTGCCTAACGCGGCCGGAGGCACGAAAGACGATCCCGCCATTGGTCAGTTGCTCTTTCGTAATTTCCAAGTGATGTCTAATGAGTTGGGCTCACCCAAGCTCATGGTCTGTCCAAGTGACCGGCATAAAGTTGCCGCCACAGACTTCGCGGCGGATTTGTGGGATGGCCGGGCTGGCGGCGACGGCAACACGAAAGGCCCAAACCGCAAAAACATGGCGTTGAGTTATTTTGTCGGTCTCGACGCCACGGAAAATCAACCTCTGGCGATTTTGACCGGCGACCGCAACCTTGGGAACGGAAGGGGCGCTGGTTATTCCGATCCGCCAAGGCCCCCGGCTGACCTTTACTGCTGCACGGAAACGATCAAAGGCCCGGGCGGCAGACTCAGCAGCGCTGATTCCGTCGGATGGAGTGATAAGCGGGCGCATAATTCAAACGGAAACATCGGCCTTGTGGATGGCAGCGCTCACCAAGTCACAACCGCCAAATTGAGACAACATCTGGCAACGTATTTGCCCGCCGCAATAAATACCACCCGCCTCCAGTTCGACAAACAGAACGATGACCCGCCCAACTGAACCCCGAAAGCTTTCGGGGCTGCACCGCTGCGTTGATTCCCCGCAGGTTTCACTCTAACGTTCTCATCATGGTCGAGCCTGTTTATGTGATTGGCGCGGGGCGAACGGATTTCAAACGCAACTTGAAGAAGGAAGGCAAGACGCTGCGCCAGATCATTCTTGAAGCGGCGCAAGCGGCCATCACCGACGCGCAAATTGATCCCGGCGACATTCAATCGGGCGTGGTCGCGAGTTTCGCCAGCGGACTGTTCACCCGGCAGCTTCATCTGGGCGCGTTCCTCACTGAGATTGATGCGAAGTGTCGCGGCCTGCCTACGTTGCACGTGGAAGCGGCCTGCGCTTCCGGATCGGTGGCTGTTCTTACCGCCGCGCAACAAATCATGGCCGGTCTTCACGAGGTCGTTCTGGTCGTCGGCGCGGAGCAGCAGAAAACCATGCCAGCGGTGGAAGGCGCGGATGTTCTCGGCGCCGCCGGAGATTATCAAATTGAAAAGGCCATCCATGGCGACTTCATGTTTCCAAAATTGTTCGCCCGTATCGCGCAGGTTTACATGGAAAAATATGGCATGACGGAAAAACAACTTGCAAAAGTCGCGGTCAAAAATTTTGCACACGCCCGCAAAAATCCTCTGGCGCAAATGCGGGACGCGCATTTGACCCTTGAACAAGCCGCGACCGCTTCGGAACAGAATCCCCGTTTTGCACCGCCGCTCAAAACCACCGACTGTTCCCAGATCACCGACGGCGCAGCGGCGTTGGTCTTGTGCTCGGAACGATTTCTGAAAAAACTGCCAGCCAATCGTCAAGCGACTCGTTTGCTCGGCTACGGTCACACCACGGATTATCTGCCGTTGGCGAAAAAAGATGTCCCGGAATTTTCCATCGCACGGCAAGCCGCCGCAAATGCCTATTCGATGTCCGGCGTCGAACCATCAGAGTTGCACGGTGCGGAAGTGCATGATTGTTTTTCCATCTCAGAAATTATTGCCTACGAAATTCTTGGTTTTGCTGAAAATGGAAAGGGCGCTCAACTGCTTGAGAGCGGCGCGACGACTTTGCCGCTGGCGCGTTCTGAGTTCTCGACCGGCTCGCCGCCATTCACGTTGCCGGTGAATGCAGGCGGCGGATTGATTGGCGATGGACACCCCGTCGGTGCTACCGGTGTGCGTCAGGTGGCTGAAGCCTGGCTGCAACTGACGAACCGCGCCGGCGAACGCCAGATTCCCGGCGCGAAACGGTTTCTCACGTTCAACATGGGTGGTAGCGTTACGACGAGTGTCGTTATGATTTGGGGGACTTGAAAATACCCAATCACCCAATTACCAAACACCGAAACGGCGGCGACCTATCAATATGCGAGCAGTGATTCAACGAGTTTCAGAAGCGTCCGTTGCCATCAACGGCCAGAACAAAGCTGCCATCAAAAACGGTTTGCTCGTGCTGCTGGCCGTTGAGGAAACGGATTCAGCCGAGGACATCGAATGGTTGAGCGGGAAGTTGGTGCGACTGCGGATTTTCAATGATGAACAAGGCGTGATGAATCGTTCGGTTCAGGAAATTCGGGGAGACATTCTCGTCATCAGCCAATTCACTCTTTTTGCCAGCACCAAAAAGGGAAATCGGCCCTCTTACAGTCAAGCCGCCCGACCGGAAGTGGCCATTCCGATTTACGAATCGTTTGTTCGCAAACTGACGGAACAATTGGGCCGGCCTGTTCAAACCGGCGAATTTGGCGCGGACATGAAAGTGAGCCTGACCAACGATGGCCCGGTCACAATCATCATGGACACCAAGAACCGGGAATAAAATATGCGTGGCTACGCGGTGAAGATTTTTACAAGGCTTCTTAAGCGAGCTTTAATTCCTCAATCATAATCTCCCGCATCCGGAACTTTTGAATTTTGCCGGTGACTGTGGCGGCGAACTCGGTTACGAATTTGACGCGGTAAGGAATTTTGTAGTCCATGATTTTCCCTTTGCAGAATTCCCGGATTTTTTTCAGGCAAAGCGATTCATCAAACTGGACTTGCCCCCGGTTTTCAGGAAAATTGCCGGCCCCCCGAAAGCTTTCGGGGTCAAAAAGCGCATGCAAGAAACTGATCAACTGCACCTGGAACGCGTCGTTTTTTACGGGCGTTCACTGGCCGAATATAAATTATTTTTCAACCTCGATCTTCCGAGCCTCAAGGGAAAATCGGTTCTCGATTGCCCGTCCGGCGCGGCGTCGTTCACGGCGGAGGCGAGCGAGCTGGGGATCAACGTCACCGCCGTTGATCCGTTGTTCGAAAACCCCGCCGAAAAACTGCGCGCCATCGGCGAGACCGACATTGATCACGTCATGGATGAAGTGGAAAAAGTCCGGCACGCTTACCTGTCGCGATATTATCACTCGATGGACGAGATGCGCGCAGCGCGGCGGCGGACGCTGGATTTGTTTTGCGCGGATTTTGCGCGCCGCAAAGCGAGTTATGTTCCCACGCTCCTGCCAAATCTGCCGTTCGCCGACAAGCAGTTCGATCTCGTGTTGTCCGGGCATTTCTTGTTCATCTATGATGATCGGTTTGACTACCCGTTCCATCTGGCGGCGGCGCGGGAACTGGTGCGAGTGAGTAGTGGCGAGGTGCGGCTGTTTCCGCCCGCGGGCATGAACCGAAAACCGTATCCTCAACTTGAACAATTGCGGCGCGAACTCAAACAGGACGGGATTGAAAGCGAAATCATCCGCAGCGACTTCGAATTCGTGCAGGGCTGGAACCAGATTCTCGTGCTGCATTCCAGCGCGCGACGCAAAGGAGAATGAAGAATGAAGAATGTAGAATGTAGAATGCGGAATTTTCCGGGGGGGTTTGCTTTTACTTCTTCATTCTTCATTCTTCATTCTTCATTCCGATGCGGAAACTGCATCCTTCATCCTTCATCCGTTCGACGACTTTCCCTGCTGCTCGCCTTCGTTGGGTGTCTGGCGGCAAATCCAAGTCCATCGCTGGCAGCAGATTTTTACGTCGCCACCAACGGAAACGATGGTTGGTCCGGAAAACTCGCCGCGCCCAATGGCAGGAGAACCGACGGGCCGTTTGCCACGCTCGAACGCGCACGCGCTGAATTGCGAAACCTCAAAGCGGCCGGCAAATTCAAAGACGGCGGCACCGTCCATCTGCGCGGCGGTTTTTACCCGCTTGAAAAATCATTCGTCCTGAGCAAGGAAGATTCGGGGACGGAAAAATCTCCCGTCGTTTACCGCGCTTATCGCCGGGAGGAAGTCCGGCTGTCCGGCGGCAAAGAAATCACCGATTTCAAACCCGCCACCGATCCGGCCATTCTCAATCGGCTGGAAGAATCTGCGCGCGGCAAAGTTTTGCAGGCGGATTTGAAGGCGCTCGGCATCGCCGACCTTGGCGATGCGGTCACCGCCGGGAAACGATTGGAACTTTTCTTCGCCGACCAGCCCATGACCCTGGCGCGCTGGCCGAACGACGGATTTGTCCGCATCGTTGATGTCATGGGCGGCGAGCCGTTCAAAAGTCATGGCATAGCCGGCGACAAGATCGGCAAATTCATTTACGAAGGCGACCGCCCCAAACGGTGGTCGGCGGAAAAGGAACTCTGGCTTCACGGTTACTGGTTTTGGGATTGGTCGGACAGTTATGAGAAGGTGGATTCCATCGTCAACGAAAAGCGCACTTTCATCCTCTCCCCGCCTTATCACGGTTACGGCTATCGCAAAGGCCAGCGGTTTTACGCTTTGAATCTTTTGGCCGAGCTGGATTCACCCGGCGAATGGTATCTGGACCGGCAGGCGGGCATTCTTTATTTCTGGCCGCCGTCGCCAGTGGAAAAAAACCGCGCCGTCATTTCGATCACGCCGACGTTGCTCACGCTGAAAGACGCTTCGTGGGTGACGTTTCGCGGACTGACGCTCGAAGCGACGCGCGGAACAGCGGTGACGGTTTCCGGCGGAGCGCGGAATCGCATCGTCGGTTGCACCATTCGCAACACGGGCGGTGAGGCGGTGTCAATCGTGGACGGCACGTCGAACTCCGTGGTGGGCTGCGACATTTATCAAACTGCCGAGGGCGGCATTTCACTGAACGGTGGAGATCGGAAAACGCTGACTCCGGCGGGCCACAGCGCGGAGAACAATCACATTCACAACTTTGGCCGGATCTATCGCACCTATCGCCCCGCTGTGGGCATCAACGGCGTGGGCAATCGCGTCATTCACAATCTGATGCACGACGCTCCGCACGAAGCCATCCAACTCGGTGGCAACGATCATCTCATCGAGTTCAACGAAATCCACAGCGTTTGTTACGAGACGGGAGACGTGGGCGCGTTCTACATGGGGCGCGACTGGACGATGCGCGGCACGGTGATCCGGCATAATTACCTCCACGACATCCGCGGCCCCGGTCTGCACGGTGCCATGGCCGTTTATCTCGACGACGCCGCAAGTGGAATTACCGTTTACGGCAACGTTTTTTACCGCGCCGGACGCGCGGCCTTCATCGGCGGCGGAAGGGACAACGTGGTTGAGAACAACATTTTTGTTGAGTGCCAGCCTTCGGTGCACGTGGACGCGCGCGGCCTGAACTGGATGCGCGACACCGTCGAGGGCGATGGCATCATGCCGCAACGATTGAAGGATGTGCCATATCAGGATGCGCTGTGGCGTGCGCGTTATCCGCAGCTCGCGAACATCCTCAACGACGAGCCGGGCGCGCCCAAGGGGAACACCGTGGCGCGCAACATTTCGATGGGCGGCAAGTGGCTGGAACTCGAGAAGGCCGCCGAGCCGCTGGTTCGATTCGAGGACAACCTGGTCAATGACGACCCGCGCTTCGTGGATGCCGCGCATCTGAATTTTCAACTGCGAAAGGATTCGCCGGCGTGGAAGCTGGGTTTCAAGCCGATCCCGATTGAGTTGATTGGCGTTTACAAAAGCGATGAGCGCGCCTCGTGGCCGGTGGCAAACAAACTTCGAAAGGAATAACGACCTTCGCCATCAATTCTGACTGTCATGAACCCGGAACCTCACGCCGACACGAAGGAAGCTCCCCGCCTGCAGCGCCGTTTTGGTTTGCTCCAAGCGACGGCGCTGAACATGTCGAACATGATCGGCATCGGGCCGTTCATCACGATTCCGGCGCTGATGTCGGCGCTGGGTGGGCCGCAGTCCATGCTCGGTTGGTTCGTCGCGCTGCTCATTGCTGTCCCTGACGGCATGGTCTGGAGCGAGTTGGGTGCGGCGATGCCTGGCTCCGGCGGCTCTTATCTTTATCTGCGCGAGGCGTTCGGTCGCGCAAAGATCGGAAGGTTGATGGCATTCCTGTTCATCTGGCAGTTCATTCTAAGCGGACCGCTGGAAATCGCCTCCGGTTGCATCGGCTTCGCGCAATACATGGGCTATCTTTTTCCCGCCCTCAGGAAACCGGAGAACGTTCGGCTGGCTCAACTCGTGGCGGCGGGCGTTGCGGTAGTGACGGTCATGTTGCTCTACCGCCGCATTACAACCATCGGCAAGATCACGGTCAGTTTGTGGATCGGAACCATGCTGACGGTCGGCGCGGTCATCGTCAGCGGCGCGCTGAACTTTAATCACAAGATCGCTTTCGACTTTCCGCCGGGGGCGTTCAACTTCTCCTGGGGTTTTCTGTTGGGACTGGGCGCCGCTTCGCGCGTCGGCATCTACGATTACCTCGGTTACTACGACGTTTGCTACATCGGCGAAGAAGTCAAGACGCCGGGGCGCGTGATCCCACGCTCGATCATGATCAGCCTCGTGACAGTGGCGTTGATTTACTTTACCATTAACCTCTCGCTCATCGGCGTGGTGCCGTGGCGCGAATTCGTGCCGGCCAAAGATCCGCCGGATGCGGTGGCCTCAATGTTCATGGAAAAGCTCTATGGCTCCAAAGTCGCCGGCGTTTTCACCGTAATGGTGCTTTGGACGGCAGTCGGCTCGGTGTTTGCGTTGATGCTTGGTTACTCGCGCATTCCGTATGCGGCGGCGCAGAACGGCGATTTCTTCAAGGTCTTTGGCCGGTTGCATCCGAAAAAAGGCTTTCCGCATGTGTCGCTGCTGGTCATTGGACTGGTCTCCATCGTGTGCAGTTTTCTGCCGCTGATGACAGTGATTGACGCGCTGCTCATCACGCGGATCATCGTCCAGTTCATGGGGCAGATTGTGGCCGTGATTCTGTTGCGCCGCCGTGCGCCAAACATGGAGCGCCCGTATCGCATCTGGCTTTATCCCGTGCCGTGCTTCGTGGCGTTGGTCGGCTGGCTTTTCGTCTTCGGAACGGCGAACTGGAAAGTAATCCTCTTCGGCTTGGGGACGTTGCTGCTGGGGGTAATCTTCTTTTTAATCTGGTCAAAATGGACACGCCGCTGGCCCTTTGCCGCTGTTGAAGCTGAATGAGGACGGGGGTCATTCAAGGTAAAAGGTAAAAGGCAAAAATGAAAACTGAACTCACACGGCTCACACAGCTTTTGCCTTTTCACTTTTTCCTTTTGCCTTTATTGGTTGGTCCACGCCTCGTCGAAACAACTTTCGGAAAAAATTTTTCTAAAAATTGAATTTTGAAAACATTCGGATACGCTCCGGAGAAATCATTAAATCATGACACAACAATTTTCAGGCAAGGTGGCTTTGGTGACAGGTGGCGCTTCCGGTTTGGGCAGAGTCTCGGCGATTTCCTTGGCGAAGGAAGGTGCCAAGGTTGTCGTGGCTGACGTGATGGTGAGCGAGGGCGAGGCCACGGTGCATACGATCACCGAGACGGGCGGGCGGGCGATTTTCGTAAAGACGGACGTCACGAAATCGGGCGAGGTGGAAGCGATGGTCCAGGCAACCGTCAAGGCTTTTGGCCGACTCGACTACGCGCTGAACAACGCCGGCATTGACGGTGTTCGCGCGCGCACGGCTGATTACCCGGAAGATGTCTGGCAGCAGGTCATCGCCCTCAACCTGACGGGAGTTTTTCTTTGTCTGAAGTCCGAGCTGCCCGTCATGGTCAAGCAAGGCAGCGGTGTGATTGTCAACCTGTCATCCGTTGCAGGCGTCACCGGTTTCCCCGGCCACGCCGCCTACACCGCGAGCAAACATGGCGTCATCGGCTTGACCAAGACCGCGGCGATTGACTACGCCAAGGTCGGCATCCGCGTCAACGCCATCTGCCCCGCCTACACCCGCACGCCGATGCTGACCCGGATGTTGGACCAAATACCAGATCTCGAAGCGAAGTTGATTTCCCGCGTCCCGCTGCGGCGGCTGGGAACGGCCGAGGAAATCGCGCAGGCGGTGATTTATCTTTTCTCGGATGCGGCGGCCTTCATCACCGGACACTCGCTGGTGATGGATGGCGGGATCGTGGCGGAGTAAGGCAGCGACCATGAGCCTTTTATTTTTTGTCCGACACGGCCAGGCCTCGTTCAACGGCGATGATTACGATCAGCTTTCAGCGCGAGGCGTGGAGCAGTCGCGTCAGTTGGGGCTCCACTGGACGGAACTGAAATTGATTTTCGACCATGTCTATGTCGGCCCGCGACGGCGTCACCATCAATCACTGGATGCGGTCGCCGCTGTGTATCATGAACGCGGATTGAAGTGGCCGGAGCCGGTTGAACTGCCGGAATTGGACGAGCATTCAGGGCAGGACGTTCTCAGCCGTTCGCTGCCGGATTTGATGCAACGCGATCCCGTCATCCGCGAAATGAAGGAAAAACTCCGCAAAGATTCCGACACGGCCCAGCGCGATTACCTGCGGCTCTTCCAGAAAATTACGCGGATGTGGGTTCGCCGTGAACTGAGCCTGCCCGATCTGGAGGCGTGGCATGAGTTTCGCGCCCGGGTGAATCGGGGAATCGAAAAAATGACCGGCACAGGCGGCAGTAAAAAAAATGTGGCAGCCTTCACGTCCGGCGGGCCGACGGCTGCGGCGACGGGATTTGCCCTGAACCTCGACGATGAGAAAACTCTGGAGTTGAGCTGGATTGTCCGCAACGCCGCTTGCACGGAATTCCTTTTTTCACGCGGAAGATTTTCGCTAGTCACATTCAATTCCGTGCCGCATCTGACCAACCGGGATTTGCTGACGTTCATCTGAAAAAAGTCTTGAGTCTGTTGTGTCGCGAGTCGGGGACACGAGACTCAAGGCTTTGAACTCAAGACTTCAAGCCAGCGCCTATTTTTCCTTCCCGTCCGCGCCTGAGAATTTCCAGATCAATTCTTCGGGCCAGTGGTTTGTTTTCAGAAACGAAAATCCTTCACGGTTGCCTCGGGCGTAGACTTGCAAAAACGCGAGGCTGTAGGCGTTGATGATTTTGTAAGTGGTTTCCATCGAAGTGAACTCAAACGGCTCCTTGGTCTCGCGTCGCTTGCCCGGCCCGACGCCGTCGCCGAAGTTTTTGTTGATCTTGAACATGTCGGTGAACGAGTAATGCCCGCCGTCCTTCATCTCCAGTAGAAAGGACGGTCCAACATGCTTGCCGTGATGCGAACGAATCAGCGCGTTGCCATAGGCGCCAATGGTGGTGTCCTCCGTGCCGAGCATCCACAACGTCGGAACGGTCAGGTTCGTGTGGGTCGGCGGCGCGCCAGACATGGCAATCACTGATTTGAAGCGCGGATCGGTGTCAGCAACCCGGACTGCTGTCATCGCGCCGAATGACATGCCGGAGGCGCAGACCGCGCCGAGGTCGAGTTTGCCGGAGAAACGACTGTCCGCGCCGCCATTCCAGAGCGTCATCTGGTCGAGAAGGAAACTCATGTCCTTCGGGCGGTCGGCGGCGGAATTGGTGCGGCCTTTTCCGTCGTAAGGAATTACTTTGCCATTGAGGATCGTCATTGAAGTGTTGCCGGTGTGGTCGGCGGAGACGATGACGTAACCGTGACTCGCAAGAAAATCGCACCAGAACGTGTTCTGATGCCGGTTGCCGCCGTTGCCGTGGGAAAAAACAATGAGCGGAAATTTGCCGTCGCGCACCCGCGCGTCGCGCACGGCGTGATTCCAGAAAATCTTGTCCACTTCGGCGACGGATACCCTGTAGTTTTTTTGAATTGCTGTTTCGACCTCGGGGCTGACGCCACCGGGAAGAAAATTTGAATATTTGTTTTTAGGCAGATGGCGCGCGTCGTCGGTGGCGGGATACCAGATTTCCGTGACCAGCGTGCGCGGCTCATGAGTCAAGGCGTCGGTGCGGCTGTGGTCAACCAGAACGGTCGTCGTCACACCGACTGGCAGCGGTCCAAGCTGAGAAAGATAATCGGTTTCGGCCTCAGCCGACCCCGCGAGGCCGGCTGTCAAAGCCAGACAGGCTGCCGTGAACAGTGTAGTTTTGAGGTGCATAATGGACGCACTCAATAGGAGAGGAACCATGCGCTGTCAAGTTGCCCATCGAATTATTCTTTGCAGCATTGTTATTGCCTGCCGGGCGGGAGCGTCATAGTCTATGGATGTTCGCCAAGGCGGCTTCGCCTCTCTGCCCGGCGGGTTGTCACCGAACATAAAGTTGCGGGAAAAATTCCGCGCAGGACGTCGCTTATGAAACTGAGCAAATTGACAATCGTTGTTTTGGCTTGCCTGGCGAGTGTGCCGGCAATTTCGCCAAAAGTTGAAGCCCGGGAAAAGAAAGTGCCCATCGGCGCGCAGCCGGAAAAATTCACGTTCAAGGACATCCGCTACCTGCCACGGACGCTCGATGACTTCGGCCAGCCAAAGGCGTTCGTGATTGTATTCACCACCACCGGCTGCCCGCTGGTGAAACGTTACTTGCCGCGACTCAAGGAGATGTCTACGCAATACAGCGGCAAAGGCGTTCAATTCATCGCCGTCAACGTCGGCTCCGACGATTCGATCAAGGAAATCGCTTACCAGGCCATTGAACATGGCGTTGAGTTCCCCTTTGTGAAAGACATGGATGGCGAGTGCGCGCGCGCTTTGGGTGCCAACCGCACGCCGCAAGTCGTCGTGCTCGATGCCGGACACAAGATTCGTTATCGTGGTCGCATTGACAATCAATACCGATTGGGCGGCGTGAAGCCGTCCGTTGATCGGGAAGATTTGAAGGAGGCCATCGAAGACGTGCTGGCCGGACGCAAGGTGAAGGTGAAGGAGACTGCCGTTGACGGTTGCGCCATTACGTTCCCCGAAGTTCGCAAGCCGGACAAATCACTCACCTACGCCAAAGATGTTGCGCCGTTGCTGAACAAACATTGCGTGGAATGTCATAGGCCCGGAACGGAAGCGCCGTTCGTGCTGACCTCTTACGAAAAAGCTTCGGCCAAGGCCAGGGCCATCGCGGAGGTCGTCGAGGAACAGCGCATGCCGCCGTGGTTTGCGCATCCCGGCTTCGGCAAATTTATGAATCAACGCGCCCTCACCGAGGAGGAGCGCGACACCCTCGTGCAATGGGCGCGCGGCGACCGCTCACCCGGCGATCTCTCGAAGGCGCCCAAGCCGCCGGTATTTTCTGACAGCAAATGGTTGATTGGCGAGCCAGACTTGATCATCACGGCTGCGAAACCGGAAAAGTTGCCGGCCACCGGCTACATCAATTACCGCTACGTGATTCTGCCCTACGTTTTCCCGCACGACACATGGGTGCAGGGCGTTCAAATCATGCCCAGCAATCCGAAGGTAGTGCATCACGCCAACATCGCTTTCGGCTCGCTCGACAAGGGTTTTGACGAAAACCACAACTTCATCACCGGCAAAGTGCCGGGAGGGATTCCTGTCAACCTTGATTCCGGACTGGCGATGATGATTCCAAAAGGAATGTCCCTCGTTTACCAGATTCATTATGTGACGACGGGCAAGGAGGAGACCGACCAGATTTCCGTCGGCCTGCGCTTCGCCAAGGAACCGATCCACAAGCGCGTCCGTTACAAAATCATTGGCGACTACAAGTTTGAGATTCCACCCGGCGCGCCGGCCTATCCCGTCACGGCGCAAAAGGAACTCGAGTGCGACGCCACCGGCATCGGCCTTTTCAGCCACATGCATCTGCGCGGCAAGGACACCACGTTTTTCGCGCACTATCCGGATGGGAAAACCGAGACGCTGCTCGTCCTGCCGAATTACAGCTTCGACTGGCAGTTGGGTTATGTCTGGGACCGCGGCGCGCAACGCTTCCCCAAAGGAACAAAAATCGAATGCAGCTCGCACTTCGACAACTCGCCGTTCAATCCCTACAACCCCGACCCCAAGGTCGTCGTCAAAAACGGCCCGCAAACCCACAACGAAATGATGCAGGGGTTTTTCTTCTACACCGACGATACGGAAACCCTGAACATCCGTGTTGATCCAAAGACCGGAAAAGAAATCACCGACGAAAAACAGACGGCTGCGAAGTGACAACAAAATCCGCCCCACTACTTCAATAAACCAGCACCAGCGCCGCCGCCTTCTCCGTCAGTCAGCCGCAAAAGAACACAAAGACCGCAAAGAATCTGACACGGATTGCACGAATTATCACGAATCGAAAACTGCAATTCGGATTCTTGGATCCAATCCGTGTCAATCCGTGAAATTCGTGTCTCAATAAACCAGCACCATTAATATCGAACCAAGGCCGAACCCCACGTCAACCCCCCGCCAAATGCTTCAAGCAACAGCAGATCGCCGCGCTTGATACGTCCATCGCGGACGCCAGTATCCAATGCCAGCGGCACCGAAGCCGTCGAAGTGTTGCCGTGATCTTGCACAGTCACGATCACGCGCTCGGGCGGCAGATCGAGCTTTTTCGCGATGGCTTGGATGATGCGCAAATTTGCCTGGTGCGGCACCAGCCAATCAATGGCCGATTTGTCCAAACCGTTCGCCGCCAAAGTTTCGTCCACCACGCTGCTCAGTTTGTTGACCGCCACTTTGAACACCTCGGCGCCCTTCATAATCATGCTGTGCTGTTTATCGTCGGGCACGGTGGGATTGTAATGACACGACGCGCCCGTCGGATAGAACAACAAATCGGAGAACTCGCCGTCCGCATGCAAATGCGTCGAGATGATGCCCGGCTCCGGCGATGGCTTTAAGACCACCGCACCCGCTCCGTCGCCGAACAACACACAGGTGTTGCGATCGGTCCAATCGACGAGTTTGGAAACACACTCCGCACCGATGACCAGTGCGCACTTCGCTTCGCCGAGGCGGATGAACTTGTCTGCAATGCTCAGTGCATAAATAAATCCGGTGCACGCGGCTTCCACTTGGATCGCGGGCGGACCGCCGATTCCCAATCGCTTTTGCAACAGGCACGCGGTGTTCGGAAAAAGTTGCGCGGGTGTCGTCGTTCCCAACGCGATGAGATCAATTTCTTCGGCGGCGACTTTCGCCGCTTGTAATGCGCGCCGCGCCGCGTGCTCGACCATATCGAGCGTGGATTGCTCGGGCGCCACGATGTGACGACGTTCGATGCCGGTGCGTTCGAGGATCCATGCGGAGGTTGTATTGACCATCTTCTCCAGATCGGCATTGGTGACGATCTTGTCGGGAAGATAGGAGCCGGTGCCTGTGATTTTTGAATAGACGCTTGTGGGCTGCATGTTTGATATTGCGCTGGCAGGGGCTGCGCTTGCAAGAGTTGCGTAATTTGCACCGGCGCGCCCTGCCGCGCTTCCAATACAGCGACGCGCAGCGTCAAAGGCGAATGTCATCCTATAGCTATTAACAATAACATTGGCACATATTGGCGATAAAACGGAATGGGTTGC
>CAYMCQ010000045.1:0-31955 GCA_964389025.1 uncultured Verrucomicrobiota bacterium | reverse complement strand
GCGGGCGTGGTGCTCTCGAACTTCAAGCTCATGCCTGAAAACATCATGGTCGAGATGGATGGCCAGCCGCACGACACCGGCCTGCGCAAATTCGGCGCTCTCCTCGGCGACCACGCGGACATCGGCTGCAACGCCGTGCTGAACCCCGGCAGCATCATCGGCAAAAACTCCGTGATTTATCCCTGCACAAACTGGCGCGGCATCCTGCCCGCAAACACGATTGTGAAAAACAAGGCAGAGCAGGAAGTGGTCGTGCGCAGGCCGCGGGAAACGTAGTCTCGTCTTGGTGCCACGGCTTCTTTGTGGTTAAATTCTGCCGTGAGTTTTGTTTCTGAATTCAATTCGCTGCCGCTGGATTTGCTCGTGAAACGTTCGCTTGCGGCGGACACGCGCGAAGTGTCTGCGAGCGCAGCCAAATCAAAGTTGTCGCTTACGGACTTCGCCAAGTTGATTTCACCGGCGGCTTCCGGCGTTCTTGAAAAACTTTCGTTGCGCTCGCAGCAGTTGACCCGGCAACGCTTCGGCAAAGTCATCCGCCTGTTCGCGCCGCTGTATCTTTCCAACGAGTGCATCAACAACTGCAAATACTGCGGCTTCTCACGCGACAACGCGATTCTGCGCGTGACGCTGTCGGTCGAGGAAGTCTTGCGCGAGGCGCGCGCGCTCAAGGAGCAGGGTTTCAGAAATATTCTCCTCGTCGCGGGTGAGCATCCGAGGTTTGTTTCCAACGGCTATCTCCGGGAATGCGTCGCGGCGTTGCACGAGGAAATTCCCAGCATCTCGCTCGAAGTTGGTCCGATGGAAACGGAAGATTACCGGCCGCTTGTCGAAGCGGGTGCGGAAGGGCTCGTCGTTTATCAGGAAACTTACGACCGCAATGTTTACGCGGACATGCACACCGCCGGGCCGAAACGAAATTTCGAATGGCGGCTCGAAACCGCCGAGCGCGCTTACGCCGCGGGATTTCGCCGGCTCGGCATCGGCGCGTTGTTCGGCTTGAGCGACTGGCGTTACGAAGCGATTTGCGTCGCGGCGCACGCGGATTATTTGCTGCTCAATTGCTGGAAGGCGCAACTCACGATCTCGCTGCCGCGCCTGCGTCCGTGCGCGGGAGAATTCCAGCCGCTCACGCAAATGACCGACCGCGACCTCGTCCAGCTCGTCTGCGCGTTCCGCCTGCTGTTTCCCGACGCCGGCCTCGTGCTCTCGACGCGCGAACCGGCGCGGCTGCGCGACGGCCTGATTCCGCTCGGCATCACGTTGATGAGTGCGGGCAGCCACACCGAACCCGGCGGCTACACCGGCGCGGGAAGGGGAAAAATTCATCACACCGAGCGCGGTCGAATCGTGGAACTCGCATCCGGCTCAAGCGAATGGGCGACGACCAACGGCCACGCGACAAATGCGACGGGGCAATTCGACATCGCGGACGAACGTTCGCCGAAAGAAATGGCTGAATTGATTCGCAAACTTGGTTACGAGCCGGTTTGGAAAGATTGGGATACGGCGTTGACGGCTTAACAGAAATTTGAACCATTTTATGCGGCTGCCTCAAATCCAAGGCGTGATTAGACGGCGAATGCTGGTGAACTTTCGAGTCGAACCCGAAATTATACGGCGACAAATACCATCGAAGTTTCGGCCGAAACTTCACGCAGGCTTTGCCATTGCCGGAATCTGTCTGATCAGGCTGGAGCAAATTCGCCCGAAACATTTTCCCGGCTTTCTCGGTATCAGCAGCGAAAATGCAGCGCATCGCATCGCGGTGCTTTGGGATGACGAGGAGGGGCGTCCGCAGGAAGGAGTTTTTATTCCACGGCGCGACACGAATTCTTTGCTGAATCATTTTGCAGGCGGGCGCATTTTTCCCGGCGAACATCACCCGGCGGATTTCCAAATCGAAACTTCGGGAAACAAAATTAATTTTGAGATGAAATCGAAAGACCGAAAAGTAGCGGTTCGACTGCGCGGAGAAATTCAAGACGCGTTGCCGTCCACTTCCAAGTTCACGACACTGACTGAGGCTTCAAAATTTTTCGAGCCTGGCTCGCTCGGCTATTCCACGACGCAAGACGCGAGGCGTCTGGACGGCATTGTGCTGAAAACCAAGTCGTGGCAAGTCGAGCCGCTGGAAGTAGATGAAGTTTATTCGAGCTACTTCGACGACGAACGAAGGTTTCCGAAAGGCAGCGTTAATTTCGATTGCGCACTCTTGATGCGAAACATCGAGCATGAATGGTTGAGCGCGCCGGATTTGTATGTCTAACGGGAAGTCATGAATTCAGATTTCGTCACCGCCAACGGAAAGCAACTAGAAGCGAACCTTCCTTGTTCACTTGAACAATTTCTCCTCGCGCAAAATCTTTTGCCGCGCAGCGTCGTCGTCGAGCACAACGGCGAGGCCGTCGCGCCGTCCGAATTTTCTTCGCGGCAACTGAAACCCGGCGACTGTTTGGAAATCGTCAAGATCGTCGCGGGTGGTTGACTTGCGCGCTGGCTCATCCCTTCGGCCTGACATTCCACAAAAATGCCAGCATAACCACGCCGATTGCGGTGCTGGCGACGACGGACCACAACGCCGTGTTCCAACCGTAAGTTTCCACAAGCCAGCCGAGACCTTTGCCTTGGATGACGCGGCCAACGTAACCAAAAAAACCGACGAATCCCGCCGCCGTGCCCACGGCCTTCTTTGAAGTCAGGTCAAGCGACATCACTCCGGAAAACATCACCGGCACATAAACGAAAAATCCGAGCATTGAGAACAACGCCATGTCCAGCCAAAGCATCGTGGCCGGGACAAAAACGATGGCGGTGAAGATGATGAGCAGCGGAGCCATGCACAAGACGTTCACGCGTCCGCGCCGCCCGCCAAATTTGTCCGAAACCCAGCCCATCGAAACCATTCCCGCCGCCCCGGCGAATTCGATGACGGTGGTGCTGAAACCGCCTTCGACGAGCGACGCTCCTTTGACCTCCTTCAGATATGTCGGCCCCCAATCCACCATCGAGTAGCGCGCGATGTAAACGAAGACGTTCGCGAGCGCGAGAATCCAGAGCCTGCCATTCGGCAAAATGTATTTCATCAAAATTTCACGCGTCGAAAGATCTTGCTCGTGCAATTCTTTTTCTTCGGGCGGCCAGTCGTTTTTGTATTCCTCAACCGGCGGCAGGCCGACGGATTGAGGCGTGTCCCGCATCCGCCAAAAAAGGTAAATCGCACAGAGCGTCGCGATGGCGCCGGGAACATAAAACGCCGAAGGCCAGCCCCATTTCTGCGCGCACGCGGCGGAAAGGTAGCCCGCGATCCCGCCGCCGAGGTTATGCGAACAATTCCACAGGCCGAAAATTCTCCCGCGCTCCCTGGCGCTATACCAATGTGACAAACCGCGTGTGCAGGGGCCGTAACCCATCCCTTGAACGAAACCATTCATCGTCCAGAGTGCGAGATGGCCGTAAAAATTTGTTGTCGCGCCGAACAGAAAATTGACGCCGGCCGTCAGCAGCATCCCGACGGCCAGATATTTTCTGGCGTCGCTCTTGTCGGCGAAATGTCCCATCACGAATTTGCCGACACCATAGGCGATGGCCGTGGCGGCAATGATGTCGCCCAGCATCAGCTTGTCGTAATGAAGCGCGGCGCCAATCGCCGTTTGGACGGGAGAAAAATTGTTTCGGACGATGTAAAACGTGGCGTAGGCGATGAAAGTTGCTTCAAAAATGCGCCAGCGGTGGAGCGGGTAAAGTTTTTCAACTTCCGGTTGAGCCAGCCGGGGCTGGTGCGGCGACGGACGGAACCATTGAATGACGGCGGCGAACATGGCTTGGCGCGTAGTTGGCTTGAAACTTTTGGCGCTGGCAAGCGGTTAAAGTAGGGCAGGCATCTTGCCTGCCCGGCGACCCCGAAAGCCTTCGGGGGAGCAGTCAAAAAAACTTCGCCGACTTCGTCGGCTCGGGCAGGCTGGAAGCCTGCCCTACTTTGCCCGGGCTTCGCGCAGCAGCGCGCCGAACTCGCCGAGGTTTGAAACGGTCAAATCCGGCGGCGGCGAATGTTTTTTAGCCTCGGCCTCAGTTGTTTCGCCGGTGAGCACGAGCACTCCGAGTGCGCCGGCGCGACGAGCCATCGCCATGTCGGTGTAAAGCCGGTCGCCGACCATCGCGAGATTTTCCGGCGCAAGCGCGTGGCGACGCAGGATGCCGCGAATCATGCACGGGTCGGGTTTGCCGAGAATAACGTCCGGCGCGCGGCCTGTTGCTTTTTCGAGCGCGGCGCAAATCGAGCCGCAATCAACGAGAACTGTCGGCGCGTCGGTTGGACAAATGCGGTCAGGATGCGTAGCGATGAATGGCTTGCCTTGCTTAATCCAATACGCGGCGCGGCAGAGTCGCGCGAAAACCAACTCCGTGTCGAAGCCGGCGATGACAGCGTCAGGTTTATCGCTCGCGCTGTCTTTGGTGAGAAGAAACCCGCCTGCGGCGAATTCTTTGTGAAGGCTCTTTGTTCCGAGCACGAACAGTTTTTTCACGCGGGGAAATTTTTTTCGAAGATGCTCGATGGTCGCTTGCGTGGAGGTGTAAAGCTCGTCAGCCTTCGCGTTGATTCCTATTTTTTTCAAGTGCGCGAGATAATCTTTGGCGCTCTTGGAAGAATTGTTCGTGAGAAACGTGTGGCCGACGCCGAGTTGTTTGATCTGCGCAAGGAATGGAATCGTGGATTTGAACAGCGTGCCGCCGCTGTAAATCGTGCCGTCCATGTCGAGCGCGACGTGGCGGATTTTTTTCAGGCGTTGCTTGAGAACTCCTTCTGTAGCCACAACTTTAGACAATTTCCACCGGACACTTCGGCAGCGCATCGAGAAATGCCTGGCCGTATTTCTTTGCGAGAACGCGGTTGTCGAGAATCACGACGATACCGGTGTCGGTCTTCGTGCGGATGAGCCGGCCAACACCTTGCCGGAATTTCAGAATCGCTTCCGGCAAGGAAAATTCGCTGAAGGAATTTCCGCCACGCGCTTCGATGGCTTCAATGCGCGCCTCGATGAGCGGATGGTCGGGCA
This sequence comes from uncultured Verrucomicrobiota bacterium, assembly GCA_964389025.1. GTDB lineage: Bacteria > Verrucomicrobiota > Verrucomicrobiia > Limisphaerales > CAYMCQ01 > CAYMCQ01. Next base: position 26,901 of record CAYMCQ010000045.1, on the reverse strand, counting down.
CGGCGAACGGCAGCCGCGTGATGATGACGTTGCTCAACGCCTCGCCGGGAACGTCCACGCCCTGCCAGAAACTTTCCGTGCCGAACAGAACCGAGTCCACGTCGTCCTTGAATTTTTCCAGCATCAACGAGCGCGGCGTGCCCGTGCCCTGAATGAAACAGGCGATGCCGAGCTTGTCGAAGAATGGCTGCATCTCCTCGCCAATCTCGCGCATCAATTTTGAATTCGTGAACAGCACGAAGGCTTTGCCGTGCGTTTGCCTGACGAAATGTTCAATCCAGTGAACCAGCGCATCGCGATAACCAGCCTCGCGCGGGTCGGGCATTTTTTTGGCGACGAACAATTTCATCTGCCGCTCGTAATCGAACGGCGTGCCGACTTGGAGCATCGTGGCGGATTCACAACCGACTCGTTTGGAAAAATAAAGTAGGGCAGGCTTCCAGCCTGCCTCACCCGACGAAGTCGGCGAAATGGTCGTTTCTTTTTTTGGAATGCTCCCCCGAAGGCTTTCGGGGTCGCCGGGCAGGCTGGAAGCCTGCCCTACATTATTGCCCGCTCCGAGCCGGAATTCGTTTGGCTTCAGCCCCGCTTTTTTTGGATTCTCCTGAATGTAAAACGCGATTTTGGACAGTTGAGTTTCGTGTCGGACAATGCAGTCGAAGGATTCCTCCTGCCAAAGCCTTCCTTTTCTTTCAACAAGCTCATTAATTTTGTTTGCCGTGAATGATTTCCAAGAATGCAAAATGTCCTTGAGCAAATGTCCCTGAACGGGTCGCACGACTGCGTGAACGTGATTTGGCATCACCACGTAGTGGCCCAAAGCATATCGCTGCCCGTCGAAAAATCTTAAAGCTTCTTCAACCACGGTGGAAACTTCGGGACGCCGCAGCCAACATTCTCCCATCCCCGTGTCAAGCCATTGGTGGAATTTTTCCGTGAATCGTTCGTGATATTCCACTTTCTGTTCCGCGCAATGCGGCTCGGGATTTTTTCCAAGCCAGCCCTCAAGTTCGCGTTCCCATTGACACAACTTTTCCTGCGGAATTGAATCTGCAAGCCGGAACGTGACAAAATAAGTCGCACCAGCCTGCCGCCAATGCGGAAGATGGCGGCTGTAAATCGTGACCGGCGCGTCGAGATCGAACGGCGTAAAAAGTAGGGCGGGCATCTTGCCTGCCCCCGCCAAAGAAGGCGGCGACCCTTTTTCTTTATTCTGTATGCTCGCGCTGGCGCGCTCGCTGGGCAGGCTGGAAGCCTGCCCTACTTTGGTGGCCAGCGTCGCACTCGTCATGACGACCGACGTCTCGCTCTGGAAAAGCCGTCGGCGCAAATAATCCGCCACATCAATCGGCGCGGCGTTGAGCGCGAGATTTTTATGCGTCTTGCCTCCGCGCTCGACCCAATAAACGAGGCCGTCCTCGCTCTGGTTGAGAAATGTCGCCACGCCGTCGCGCAACTCCGCGAGGCGGCGGTTGCACTCCATCAATTCCTGCCCGGTGTCCTTGTCGTCGCTGGTCTTGATCAGGTCGCTGACGGCTTCGCGCAATCGTTGAACCGCCAGCGTGACGTTGTCTTTCACCAAGTCTGGCTGGCGAATTCTCAGTTCCGTCCACGCCCGCTCCCGCCGGGAGGGCGAGCGCCCTCGCGAGCCGTAACTTTCAGAATCTTCGCCGCGCTTTTGCTCCAAGATTTCACAAGCCGCCTCAACGCTTTCAAAAAACTTGTCCGCTTCGTGCAAAAGTTCCGCGACAAGTTTCACCGCTGTTCCTTGCCGCAACGTCGCGAGCAAACCTTTTTCCGTGCGCGGATTCCAGAGACGATTCAGGGCGAAGCGCAGTTGCCCGCTCGATACGCTCACACCGATGTGTTTCGACGCGACCTGTTCCATCTGGTGCGCCTCGTCAAAGATCACGAAATCATTTTTGAAAAGGATTCCGCCTTCCATCTCTTCTTCGACGCCGCCGAGCAATGTGAAAAACAGCGTGTGGTTCAGAACGAGAACGTCTGCCGCAAGGATTTTATTCCGCGCGCGCTGGAAGAAACAAACTGGACTGTCTTTGGAAAAGTCCGACTGGTAGCCGCAAATCTTCGGCGAGCAAAGTCCGCGCTCCGAGCAGACGTGCGACCAGACCTTGCCGTCCGGCTCAACCTCAAAATCCGACAGGCTGCCGTCCGTGGTGCGCTTAGACCATTCGCAGATGCGCTGCAATTCCTCGCCTTCCGACGACGTGAAAAGATTTCCCGATTGCTGCATCGCCTTGTGAAGCCGCCGCGTGCAGAGATAATTCGCGCGGCCCTTGAGCATGGTGAAGTTGAACTTCACGGGCGTCGCTAATTTTCCGAGGACCACTTCCAGCATCGGCAAATCTTTTTGCGTGAGTTGCTCCTGTAAATTGATCGTGTGCGTGGAGACGACGGCTTTTTTCTTCTGCGCTACGGCGAACAAAATCGCCGGGACGAGATACGCGAGGCTTTTGCCGACTCCCGTGCCCGCTTCGACGGCGAGATGCTCGCGATTTTCGAGCGCGCGCGCCACGGCCACGGCCATCTGCTGTTGCTGCGGGCGAAACTCGAAATTGCTCGCCTTGGAAAGAATTCCCGTCGGGGAAAAAATTTCCTCCACCTGCGCAACCAAATCAATGGCTGAACCAGCGGGCTGGGATTCGATGGCGGAAATCATTTCAAAAAGCGAAAGTAGCAGGATTGCTTCAGCAAAGAAAGTCCCGCAGGGACATCACGTGAATAGCCGTGGGCGCAAGCCCACGGAGCGGCGACAAAAACATTCGACCCCTGCGGGGTCGCACCATTTGTGCGATCGCAACCGTGGGTTCCACCCACGGCTATTCACGTTTGGTCGCTTCGCGGTCCTCTACGCGGCAGCGTCGGACGCGCATCTACGGCAGCAGAACAACGCGATAAAATTCCTGCGCCGCGCCGGACATGGCGTTCGTGAATGAAGTGCTGTTGCCGGTCGCGATGATGTTGGAAGAAATGGCCGTCCAGTTCGTCGAATCCCATGAAGAAATTTTTTCCAGCCGATAAATTCCGTTTGTGAAGGAAGTCCATCTCAGCTTCACGATGTCATTCGTTTGGAGAATCGTAAGAACCGGAGGCTCTACGAGACGGAAGATGGTGCCGACGTTGTTGTTGAGCGTTTGATTGCGGTTTATACCGCATAAGGTCCCATAAAGATTGCCATCGCTCGCCGAAGTGAACGTGACAAAAGGGTTCAAGGCATTTGTGCCGTTGAAATAAATCAGTGTCGTTAGCGTTCCATTTGTTGTCATTTTAAAGAACGTTCCGTATTTGGTTGGGTTCAAGAAGTCTGCATCACTGGTTGCACCATAGAGATTGCCATCACGCCCTTGAGCGATTCCGCCGTGGGGAATGCTGCCGTTCGTTCTGTCAAAAGAAATCAGCGTGGACAGTGCGCCGTCCATTGTCATTTTAAAAGCTGTCCCTAAATCAAATTGGCCTCCGCGCGATGTCACACCGTAAAAATTTCCATCATCGCCCTTGCACAAATTGCATCTAGGAAGACTTCCATTGGTGCCGTTAAAATGGACCAAGGTTGTGAGATCGCCGTTGGTCGTAACTTTGAAAATAGTGCCTTTGCCTTTGCTCCCGCCGGATGACGTGGTTCCATAGAATGCACCGTCGTCGCTTGGCGTTAAGCCATAGCCGTTTGGATTAGCACCGTTCCCGTTATCGAAAGAAACCAGAGTAGTCAAAGCTCCGTTCGTAGTAATCTTGAAAACAGTGCCATGAATGTCGATTCCTCCCGAGGTGGTCACTCCATAAAAATTTCCTGCGTGGTCTGTAACCAAAGCGCCAAGAGGCACACTCCCAATTGGCGAACTTCCAAACAAAGCAAGTCTTTCAAAAACGCCGTTTGTCGCGATCCGGAATGCTGTTCCTACGCTACTGCCGCCGTCGCTCGCGACTCCATAAAGCAATCCGTCATCGTTCTGTAACAAACCGCCGATTGGATAGTTCCCATTTGTCGCCGGGGAGCTTGAGAAAGAGTGCAACACTGTAACCGAGCCCGACGGGGTCATTTTGAAAACGGTTCCAGAGTTATACGAACCTCCAAACTCTGTTGTCCCATAGAAATTACCATCTCTGGCATCGGTAATTCCGATTGGGATTTGTGGGCCTCCATTCATTGGAAAAAGCTCGCGCAGAGTTTGAAATACCAGTTCCGCGCGCGTGGCCGAAGACGAAATCAAGAAAGCAACGCCTGCCGCACATAGGAGGCATGTTAGTCCTTTTCCTGTCCGCGATTCGATACGCCAACAGTGGTTCGTCACGACGGAATTAAGTCAAAGCATCTTACATTTTGCAACTTTGAATTCACCCCAGCACAAACTGCCGATGCTTCGCAAAAATTCCGCGCAGGGAAACAGACATTTCGTCCTGTAAGGTTTGCAGTTCGCGGTAAATTTTCTCGTTCTCAGATTTCGGTTCAGCCGTTTCGGTTCGATTCAATTCCACGAACTTGTCCGTGATTTCGCTGATGCTGATGTTATTGCGCGCTGTCCCGCCGTGGCGGGACCAGCACCAGAGCGCCTGCAACGCCGCGCCGTAAGCCGCGCCTTCGCTGACTTTGAGCGTGACGACTTCCGCGTCGAAAATGTCCGCCATGATCTGCCGCCAGACTTTGGATTTCGCGCCGCCGCCGGTCGCGCGGATTTGCGTGGGTTTGACGCCGAGTCCGGCGAGGCGGCGCAGGCCGTAATTCATTCCGAGCGTCACGCCTTCCATCGCGGCGCGTGCGAAATGTCCGGCCTCAAAAGTTTTTTGGTTCACGCCGAACCAGACGCCCGTGCCGTCGGGAACGTTCGGCGTGCGTTCGCCTTCGAAATACGGCAGCAGCAGCAAACCGTTCGAGCCTGCGGAAACTCGCGCGGCTTCGGCGGCAAATCTCTCGTGCGTCCAGCCGAAATCGTTCCGCACCATTTCCGTGGCGACGGTCACATTCATCGTGCAAAGCAATGGCAACCAGCGGTTCGTCGAATCGCAGAACGCTGCGATTTCACCTCGCGGATCAATGATCGGTTTTTCCGAGCAGGCGTAGATCGTCCCGCTCGTGCCGAAGCTGGCGGTGATGACGCCAGCGCGCGTGTTGCCGGTGCCGATGGCGCCCATCATGTTGTCGCCGCCGCCGGCGCTGACGAGAATTCCCGGTTTCAAATCAAGGAGCCGCGCGGTGGACGGTTGCAAAGTCCCGGCAGGTTTGTCGCTGGAAATGAGCGGCGGTAGTTTGCTGGCAAGTTCGGAATCAATAGCGTCGAGAACCGGCTGCGACCATTTCCGTTTGCGAACGTCGAGCAACGCCGTTCCGCTTGCGTCACCGAACTCCATGACGCGTTCACCGGTGAGCCAGAAATTCAGGTAGTCGTGCGGAAGCAAAACCGTCGCGAGTCGCTCGAAGCTTTTCGGCTCGTGGTTTTTGAGCCAGAGAATTTTTGGCGCGGTGAAGCCGGGCAAAACGGCGTTGCCAATCGCGCGGATCGTTTTTTTCAGCCCGCCGAGCTTCGCCATGATTTCTTCGCACTCGGGCGCAGTCGCCGTGTCGCACCAAAGTTTTGCGGGGCGGATGACTTCGCCGCTTTTGTCGAGCGGGACGAAGCCGTGTTGTTGTCCGCTGACTCCAATCGCCTGAACTTCAGACGCGCTGGCTTTGGCTTGTCGCAACGCCAGACGAATCGCCGCCGCAGTGGCATCCCGCCACGTGTGCGGATGCTGTTCCTTCGCGCCGGGCGGAAGATTTGGGATGAGGTCGTAACTTTGCGCGCCCGCGCCGACGACTTTTCCATCGCGCGCGTCCACGGCCAGTGCCTTGGTGGATTGCGTGCCGCTGTCTATGCCGATGATAAGCGTGCGCATGAATATTGTTTAACCACGAATGACCGAAGATGGACACGAAAAATTTGTGGGTGGAACAGGCGTCTCGCCTGTTAAACTCGGCGTCCCGCCGAATTTCGTGATGATGGCCGTTCGGTTTCTGGACAAGCGAACAGAAAATCTCTGCCACACGACGGTTTCGGGCGGGATGCCCGAAACGACAGGCGAGACGCCTGTGCCACCCACGGACCGCGCAACTCAATTCTCTTTCACGGAAAGGGGCCTTGCCTTACATTCACGCCACTATGAACTGGCTTGTTTTCGCGTTGATGACTGTTTTGTCGTGGGGCGTCTATGGAGTGCTGCTGCACAAGGGTCGTGGTTACATGCCGATGGGGCCGGAAGCGCCACACGCGGGGCTGAAGGCGTTCCTGTTTGTTTGTCTGGCGTATGCATTGATCGGCGTCGCGACAGCGGCGGTGCTGAAATGGCGCGGCTCGAACTGGAGTTTCACCGGCAACGGAATCCGCTGGAGTCTGGTTGCCGGAGGCGCGGGCGCGGTCGGTGCGTTCACGCTCGTGCTGGCGCTCGGCGCAGCGGCTCAGATTTACAAAGGCGCTGCGGCTGCGGCGGTGATGCCCATCGTTTTTGCCGGTGCCCCGATCGTGAACACCATCGTGGCCATGCTGATGCATCCGCCCGAAGGCGGGCTGAAGGCGTTGCCGCTGCCATTCATTCTTGGGTGCGTGCTCGCCGCCAGCGGAGCGTTTCTGGTCGCGAAATTTGCGCCGTCCAACGCGCCTTCTCCGGCGGTGGCTCAAAATGCCCCGGCAAATCCACCGGCGAAATGAATTCATGACCGCAGGAGAATTTCCGACGCGCGAAGAGATCGCGGCGCAGCAATTGGAGCATCTCCAATCGCTCGTCACGGAACTGTTTCCGGCGAATCCGTTCTACACAAAAAAACTTCAATCGCTCGGCGTGACGTTTGATGTGGCGTCGCTGGAAGATTTTTCCACGCGGTTTCCATTCACGACAAAACAGGAACTTGTCGAAGACCAAAAGTTAAATCCGCCATTCGGCACAAACCTGACTTATCCGCTCGAACGTTACACCCGTCTTCATCAAACGAGCGGCACGAGTGGCGCGCCATTGCGCTGGCTCGACACGCCGGAAAGCTGGGATTGGATGCTGGAAAGCTGGACACAAGTTTTCTGTGCAGCGGGAGTGAAGGCGGGCGACAAGGTTTATTTCGCGTTTTCGTTCGGGCCGTTCATCGGATTCTGGCTGGCGTTCGAATCGGCGGCGAAGCTGGGATGTCTTTGTCTGCCGGGCGGAGGTTTGAGCAGCGCGACGCGAGTGCGGGATATTGTTGAGCTTGGCGCGACGGTTCTTTGTTGCACGCCAACTTATGCGCTGCGGCTGGCGGAAGTTGCGGCGCAGGAAAAATTTGACCTGAAAAAATCGCGGGTAAAGACAATCATCGTTGCGGGTGAACCGGGCGGGAGCGTTCCAGCGATCCGTTCGCGCATCGAAAAACTCTGGCCTGGCGCGCGCGCGTTCGACCATCACGGCATGACGGAAGTTGGCCCGGTGACTTTTGAATGTCCGGCAAAACCGGGAATTTTGCACGTCCTCGAATCGGCTTACTTCGCGGAGATTGTCGAGCCTGCGAGCGGCAAAGCGGTTGAAGAAAAGCAAACCGGCGAACTTGTTTTGACGACGCTTGGAAGGACTGGTTCGCCGTTGCTGCGGTATCGCACGGGCGACCTTGTCAAGCGCAGCCCTCGTTGCGGCTGCGGGCGTCGCGAGCTTGCGTTGGAGGGCGGAATTCTTGGGCGGACGGACGACATGCTTGTTGTTCGCGGCGTGAACATTTATCCAGGAGCCGTCGAGGAAATCATCCGGTCAGTCGGCGAGATTGCGGAGTATCAAGCGCGGGTGAGGACGGAGAAAAGTCTGACGGAGTTGGAATTGCAGATCGAGCCGGAGGCAAGTTGCAGCGACGCGTCGGCACTAGCGGAAAAACTGGAACAGGCGTTTCATAAAAGTTTTGTGCTGCGGATCGCGGTGAAAGCCGTCGCGCCGGGAACGTTGCCGCGATTCGAGATGAAGGCGAAGCGCTGGGTGCGCGACTAAGCCCGCTTCATGTTTTGAACCGCGCGCTCGAACCGCGCCATGTCCGCCTCCGCCCGCTGCGCGGAAACTTCTCCAACGAACTCCAGCCCTTCCAGATCAATCAGAAAAAGTTTTCCCGCCGAATCGAAGATCAGGTTCGTCTCCTTCAAGTCACGGTGCGTGAAGCCGGCGGCGTGCATTTGGGCGATCAATTTTTCCGCGTCTGAAATCGCCCGCGCTTTTTCGCCGCGCCACTTCCGCAACTCGGTTGCGCCGGGAATTTCCTCCATCAGCAGATAACTCCGCAACAAAAATCCGCACACGCGCCGCTCCGCGCAGGCAACGGCGCGCGCGGTGGGGATTCCGGCCAATTCCAAGTGATACGCCTTGCAGAACGCGCGAACGGCGCGCGAGCTGCGGAACAAATCTTTGAACAGGCTCAGTGCTTTGCGCAGGTTGAAGCGTTTCAGAACAAAACCATCCGCCTTGCCGACGGTCGAGCTGCGGCCACGTTTCAAAATCTCCGCGCGGCTGGAAAGAAATCCGTCCGGGTCGGCCATGATTTTTTCCGCCGCCGGAGTCAGCAGCGGCAAACGAACCTGCCAGCGCAGGCCGCCAAAATTCTGGCGGGCGAACTCGCGGTTTTCCTTTAGAGCGCGATGCGAGCGTTTTTCAAAAACTTGTTTTCGCAACTGCTCGCTGCGTTTCGCGATGTCCGCCGAAACCGGCAGCGGCAAAAATATGCACAGATATGCAATGTTTTCAGCCTTTTCTTCGTCGGCGAGCGACAGCCTGATTTCGATGCCGTGCAGATCCACGAGCCGCAGTTCGCCGCAATCCGGCGTGGCCAGAATGTTTCCGGGATGCAGATCGCGCTGCAGGACACCGTGTTTGTGCAGGGACTCGACGAATTTCAGAACGCGCGCCGGCTCAAGCCGCGAAATTTCGTTCAGCGGTTCGCCATCGAATTTTTCCGTGATCAAAATGCTTTCGAGAAGGCCGCGCGCGCTCCAGCGTTCCCCCAGCGCGACGTGTTTGACGATGGGCAGGCCGAGCTTTTCCAGTTCCTGTGCGAGTTTCCACTCCAGCCGCGCCTGCGACGATTTGAAGAAAAACTTCAGCGGGCGAAATGGGAAAGCGAAGTGGCGGTAACGCTTGACGAAAAATTCTTTTCCGCCAGCGGCGTGAATTGCGACGAGCTTTGCGGCGGATTCCTTGACGCGGGATTTTTCATTCGCGAGAATTTCATCGAGAAGCAGCGCGAAGTCGGGATGCAATTCCCAGCGGGCGCGGTTTTTCTCGATGCGAATCACGCGGCGAGCGTAGAGCGAACGGCGCGGTTGTCAAACGCGCGGCTAGCGGTTTTGCCGCCGTGCGCGCGCCTGCAAAGCGGAATTTGCTGCCTCGACGACCTTGGGGTCGGTGGATTGGCCTGCCAGTTCCTGCAAAGCGGCCAGCGATTCCGCGCTGTTGAGTTTGCGCAGCGTCGTCGTGGCGGAAAGCCGGTCGTGCAGGCGCTCGCTTTGGAGAGCGACGGACTTCAATTCGGCAAGCCCGGTCTGATTGAAATAGTCCGTAATCTCCCGGCTGGTCTTGAGGCTTTGAGCCAGCAGATTCATTCCCGCCAGTTTTGCTGTCGCGTCAGCCTCGTTTTTCACCAGCGCGAACGCTTTCGCAAAGTCGGTGTCAGCTTGGTTCCCAAGCGCCTGGTAAAATTTCGCGCGGACTTCCGCGTCGGTCTCCCGCTCAAGCAAATCAAGCAATGCGCCGCCGGCGGATCCCTGTTGATCGGTCGAAGCCAGTGAGAACCCGGCGGCCATCCGCACTTCGGGATCGGTGTCGGCGGCGTATTTCATCAGGAGCGTGGTCGGGTCGCCCTGCGCGTTGGCCAGCGCTTCGACCGCGGCGACGCGCAAATCGCTGCTGAAGTTTTGCGTTGAAAGGTAGTTCCGGAAAAACTCCTCCGTTTCGGAAAGCGGCTTCTGGCCGAGTCCTTCCAAAATAAATTCTGCGATGCCCTCGTCCTGAATTTCGGACATGGCTTTCAAAAGTGCGGGCGTGGCCGAGGGCTGGTTCATGTCGCCGAGCGCCAGCGCGGCTTCGGTGCGGACACTTTTGGGTCGCTGCCCGTCGCTCAAAAGCTTCAGCAACGTATCCACAGCCCCGGCGTCGTCTCGGAGCGCAAGCCCGCGGACGGCGCCGCGCGCGACGATCTCATCTTTTTCAGCGAGCAAACTTTCCAGCGCCGCCCGCGCCTCAGGCAGTGAGTTTTCACCGAGACCTTCGGCGATTGCCGCCTTGATTTGGGAAGGAAGAACGGCATTTCCCAGCGCGGTTTTGGCGGCATCCAACACTTGATGCGACGCGATGCGCGCCAGAGCGCGGCCTGCGGCGCGGCGCGCTTGTATGGGCGCTGTAGAATCGTTCAACTGGGCGAGCAATTGCGCGACCGTCGCGTCCGGCGGCACGGGAAGGATTTGTTCGACTTCGGAATTTCTTTTGGTCGGGCGAGGGAACTTGCGAATCGTCGGGGAGGAAAGCTCCCTGGATGTTTCACCATCACGCTGCTCTTGATTCTTGAAAGCAGATTTCTGTCTGCCCATGTAAATCGCCGCTGCAATCGCGAGAATCATCAACGCAAGCAGCGCCAAAAAAAATGGCGACGGCGGTTTTTGGCCTGGTTGCGTGGCGCGGACGGGGCGCGGGTTGGTTTTGTCGTTGGAAGCCATTTTCAAATCGGCAAAAACTTTGCGGACACCCTTAGTTTAGCCGGTGGCGCAACGTTGTCAGTGGAAAATCCTACGGCTGGAGACGGATTCGCTGCCCGAGCAGTCTTCCGCGCAACGATTGTGCGACGATGACGTCGGCCACTTCATTGTTGGTCACTGTCGCCGTGATTGAAAACCGCGCGCGCGGGCTTGCCTCATCGCCCTTGAGCTTGAATTTCGAGAGGTCGTTTCGAAGGTGTTTGCCACTCAGGAGGAACCCGTATTGAACGCCGTTCGCGAGTTCAATCGTGGCGTTGCCGGTGTAATTGGAGTTGCCGTCGGGAAAAACATTCATCGTCAATTCCCAGGTGCCGTCCATGCCCAGCGGAATGTCTGAAACAAAATCCGCCACGCGCACCGAGCCGTTCGTATGCACGAAACCCGTGGCATCAATCCGAAAACGTGCCGACGCCTTGCCGACGAGTTGCAGCGCGCCGGAGTCAATTTCCAATCTCTCGCGTATGCGTCCCTTGAGCGTCGCGTCAAAATCCTCCTCCTCGCCCGTCACGCTTCCAGTGCCGGACAACCTGGCGCGCTTGCTGACACGCACCACTTTGTGCGCCGAGCGCGTTCGCCCGCGAAACGTGAAATCTCCGTCAAAAGAATTCCCATCTTCGTCCTCGTAGTTGAAACTTCCCAGCCCCTCAAATCGCCCTTTCGGGTCGGAGACGACCGTGTAATTCAGAGTGAAACCACCGATCGAGTCCTCGTAATCGCCGGAAATGTCCCAGATGCTCGCCGGCTCGTCAAAGTTCAGAAAGTATTGCCCTGACGCCTCGTCGCCGCGAAGCGGTGAGCAGATGAAAAAAACCAATGACGCAAAAAAGATTGAAAACTTGTTGAACATGGATTTGGGCTTGGGCGCTTGTGTGGCAATAATATTACAACGGCGCGGCGATAGTTCAAGAAATTTGCCGGGGAAGCGGTGATTTCACCGTGATTTCTGTTCAACTTTCGCGGTCCAGACACTACTGTTGCGCACAAATGGTCGTCATCGCCAAACATCAGGACGAACTCCAACGGCTGGGGCTGACAACGTCCGCGCAGGTCAAAAAGTTCAAGGGCGACCTCGTGAAAAACCACGGCGGCAGGCGCGATATTATCAAGATCACGACCCGCGATTCGTCGGGCAGGCCGCTCGTTCTGTTCCTCAAACGGAACTGGAAGCCCTATAAAAAAGACGGCCTCGCCTCGCTGTTTTCGCGCGGCAAAGTCTGGTCGCAATCGCGGGTCGAATGGGAAAATTGTCTGGCTCTTCGCAGCGCAGGTTTGCGGACGTGCGGGCTTGTGGCTTACGGCGAAGAGAGCGGGCCGCTTTGGGAAAAATTTTCCTTTTTGATCACCGAGTCTGCCGCGGGCGAAACATTGGATGGCTTCATCCGCAATTGCACGGATCAAAAGCGCCGTCGCGCAGTTTTCGACGCACTCGCGAAAGAAATCCGAAAAATGCACGATGCAGGACTGGCCACGCCCGATTTGTTCACGCGCCATATTTTTGTCGAGGTCAAAAACGGCGCGCCAGGTTTTCAGCTCATTGACATGGCGCGATTGGACAAACGCAACAAGATTTTGGAAACAATGCGCGCGCGCGATCTGGCCGCGCTGAACGTCACCGCGCCCTTGAGATTCGTTTCAGCGAAAGAGCGGATCCGGTTTTTGAAAACTTACTCAGGCCGCGTGGATCGGAACCTCATGGCGGCAATCCCTGCCCGCGTCGCGCATCTTCTGAAGCGCCGGAAGTTTCGCACGTTCAACTCGTAGCAGCCGACGTGAGGAGGCTCGCTCTGAATGTTGAATGATGAATTATGAATGATGAAACCAGTCAGAGCCTCCTCACGTCGGCTGCTACGAAAGAAATGGCGGCTCCTTTTTGTGGAAGCTGCGGTAAAGTTGCTCTGCGTTACGCAAAACTTTCGCCCAAAAACTTTTCTCGGCGGGAAGGATTTCTCGCAGCGGTTTCTTCCGGTAAATTTTCAGGAACCGGAACAAATCGTGGCGCGTCAGACCGCAATCCATCGCCGAAAACAGCAGCCCGCCCAAATCTTTTACCAGCCAGCGCTCCGGCACGCGCGGTCGGATCTGTGCGCGATGCAGATCAATCAGCACAAGCTCCAGTTCGTCGGCTGGCTTCCAAGCGTTCCAATCGCGGTCTTTGACGAGGAAGTGGCAGAGGTAGAAATCGCGGTGATTCATGCCATTTTCGTGAATCACGCGCGCAATGTGGGCGATTTTTTTCAGGAACGCGCGCTTAAGCAGAGTTTTCTGCCGGCCACTGACGGTGAAACTTCGCGGGAATTTTTCCAGGTTGATCATCCCGTCCATCGCCTCGGTGACGAGGAACGATTCGCGCCGCGCCGGATTTTTCCCGCGCTGACCTTTGCCCGCGATCTTGAAAGTCCGCACGCCAAGTTTTTGCAACCGCTCGATGGCTTCCCACTCGTTTCGCGCGCTGATAATGGGCAGGCGCAACTGGAACAAGTCCTTGAAAATTTCCCGCCAGCCGCAACCGTGATGGATCTTGATGAAGTAACGCCTGTCGCCGATCTCGAATTCGACCGTGCGGCGATGCTTGATGTGGCGATGCTCCGTGCCAGCGCAATTCATCAGCCAGTCGAATACGTTTTGCGCGGGCAGATGCTCGCGAAGATGGGCGTCGAATTCGAGCAAGGTCATTTGAGCTTGGCGCGGATGGTTTGTTCGATGATGTCGGCCGCGCGTTCGTGGCAACTGTATAAATCTTTCGTCGCGGCGTAGGCCAGTCCGTTCGTGCACCAAGCCGCGCGCTGTTCCGACGCCAGCATTTCCGCGAGCGTGCTGTTCAAAAAATCCTGACCGAACGGCGACGCCAGAACGATGCCCGCTTTCGCTTTTGTGATGTGGAACGCGTAGCCGCAAACATCCGTCGTCAAGACCGGCAGCCCCGCCGTCATCGCTTCCAGTAAAATCATTCCGGCGGATTCGCTGTAAGCCGGGTGCAAAAGCAAATCCGCCGCGAGCAGCCAGTCGAAAACATCATCGCGTCCGCCGAGAAAATGCACGCGCTCGCCCACGCCGAGCCGCTTCGCCAGAAATGAAAATTGCTCGGCGCGGTTTTGTCCGATGACGGCGAGCCTCGTCTGATTTCGCAGCGCGACAGGGAGCGCGGCCAGCGCGTTGATGGCGCGGTCGAGACCTTTGACCCGAAAGCCAGAGCCGACCAGCAGCAGCAGATTTTCCGAGGCAGGCCAGCCGTTTTCGCGGCGCATGCGTTCGCGCGCGTTCGTGCGCGCGTGTCCACTAAACGGGCGACGCGTGATGCCCGGTGGCAGCACATGGAAACGCTCCTCTTCCGTGGTGTAAAATTTCTGGTAGGCCGGAATCTCGTGATCCGTCAACAGCAGGATTTGCGTCTCGTTCCCGTGCTGAAAAACTTCGCGTTCCAAGGCGGCGAAATGGCGGTAGCGCGGCAGCCAGCAGTGCCAGATTGGTTTCAAGCGGCGCACCTTGGCGGCGTAGCACGGGTCGGAGCCGTAGTAAACGTCGAGGCCGGGCAGTTTGTTGAAGCCGATGACGCCATCCAGATTTTTCTGCGGCAACTTCTCTGCGAGTTGCCGAAGCCAGCTTCGGTTTCGGCCCACGTTGCTGAAACCGCGCCGGCCAAAAAGCTCGACGGAAATTTTTTCAGGCCGTTCGCCTTGCCATGTGCGGGTGAAAATCGTCACGTCGTGCCCACGCGCCGCGCAGAGCGACGCGATCTTCAGGCAGTCGCGCTGCAATCCGCCGAACGGAAAATAGTCGAACAAAAGGAAACCAAGTTTCATTTGGCGCACAGGTGTTCAAGTTCGCGGCAAATCTCCGCGTGGCGCTCGCCGTAAATCGCGTGGAGATAATGCTGCGTTTCCATCGCGTTGTCGCTGCCGTGGATTGCGACGCGCTTCGGTGACACCGGAAAAAGTTCGTTCAGGCGGTCGCGGATTTCGTTTTTGAAAAACACGTTTTGATTCTGCACCAGCGGATATTTGCGGCGCAACGGATCGTTTTCAGCGACGGGCTGCGGATGCGGGTCGTTGCAAACCCATGCGACGCGAGGCTCGACAAGCACAGCGTTGCGATGCTCCATCCAATTTCCGCCGCGCACCGAGCGCGTGATGCGGTGGATTTGATCGCGCGAAAGCCTCTCGGTTTTCAAGACGCGAAATCGAGACTGCAACATTTCCAACGCCTTCGCTTCCATCGCAGGTTCCGCCGCGTCGTCGCGCACCAAAAACACGACAACGTTCAGCAGTGCCCGCGCGAAGTCGTCGAACGGTTTTTCTTCGTGTCGGGCGATCCAGTGCATCCAATCGTGCTGCTGCGGCCAGCGCACCATCAGGTCGTGCGGCATTGACCACTCGAGCGATTTCAGATGCTCGTGCAACGCGAGCAGCGTGTAAGGTTTTTTCAGGGGCACACCGAGTTTTTCGCCAAGTGTTTCGATGAAGTATTGATACGAGCGGCGCGAACGCGTCTCGGTCGGGATTTCCGTGCCGGTTGGAATGCCAGATGCCGTGCCTTTGTGATAGACGAGATGATAGGCCAGCGATTTGAAGTGCATCGCGGGCGCTGGGACAAAAAAAGTTCCCTGAAACAATTCACGCGCGGCTAAAATCTCCTCAGCGAGCACCGGCGGGTAGTAGGGATATTTTTTGTAGGCGGTTCCGAGCTTGCCAGTGTTCGTGTAGAGGTCGCATTTGACCGCACCGGGAAACGAGGCCGCGATGCGGACGATGTCCGCAAGCCGGGCGGAATCGGCGAGCAGGTCAACGTCCGTCTTGTTCTCTGATTCGTCGGATCTGGCCAGCGGAACCTCGTCGAACCAGCGCAGGACGACGTAGCGGATCGTCGCGTCATTGAGCGCGGCGAAAAATTTCGACGCGTTGCCGATGCGCAATCGCAGCGTGTGGCCGCGCTTGCGGACGCGCCGCCATTTCAGCTTGAAAAGCTGATGGCGAAGAAAGTGGATGGGGTTCGGCATCGTCAGTTTTCTTCGAGCAGCCCGAGCGTTTCGGAATCCAGCGCGAGCGCGAGCCGTTCGTCACCGCTGATTTTTCCGCGCGACTGCAGGGCGGCAACGGCTCGCTGAAATTTTTCGCGCGGCGATTTACAGCCACAGACGGATTGAAGCTCATTGAGCCAGTGGTTCCAGTCGTCCGAGTTGATTTCGCAAGCGGCGAAGTTCAGGAAGTGCGCGGCGTGGAGCGCCAGTTGCGCGGATTGGCGCGGCGCGACGAACGAACAATACTGCCAGTCAATAAGCCGCAACTCTGCGCCGCTCGACGACTGCATCATGTTGTGCGGGCTGGGGTCAATGTGGTTCACGCCGGTCTCGAAAAGGAGTTTGAGCAGAGGAATCGCAGTGAGCAACACTTTCAATTTCTGCGCGGGAGTTTCGCGCGCCAGTTCGTCGAGATTCCGGAAACCCATCAGGTCTTCGATGAGAACGCCGTTGGCTTTGACCAAAAAAAACGAGCGCACTTCGAAGCAGCCGTAACATTTTGGCATTGGAATTCCTCGCGCGGCGGCTTCGCGGTAATTGTGAAACTCCGCGAGGCCGTATTTTTTGTGCTTGAAGCTGGACTCGATTTTTTTCAGCGGGAAACCTTTGACGACGACGGATCGGATTTCCGGTGAAAAGTTTTTCACGCGCAGGACGCTGCGGCGGTTCGAGGATTTCAGGATTTCAACGCCGGGATCGGACGGGCGGGCGAGTTCGCCCAGAATTTTTTCCACGCGCGGCGGCACGTCGAAGCCGGAGGCCAGCCAAAGCCGAAGGCCGCCAGCGCGGCGTTGCTCTGTGAACGGCTCAGGGAATTTTCTCACGGATTGAGAATGATTAACTTTACCGGCGCGGCAAGTGCAATTAGAAATATCGCCGGTTCGCCGCCGCATGAGCAATTTCATCAAAACCATCCGCGGCAAAATCAAATGGCGGCTCGCGTCGCCCGAGGCGCGGCGGCATTCGATGGTCGGGCCGATGCGCGAATGGCAGAAGCGGCGCGATTTCCAGATCGGCTTTCTCAAGAGGATGGGTTTGCGGCCGCAACACTTCCTGATGGACATCGGCTGCGGCACGTTGCGCGGCGGGATTCCGATCATCGAACTGCTGGAGCCGGGGCATTACTGCGGTCTGGAATCGCGGGCGGAAGTCTTGGCCGAAGGGAAAAAAGAGCTGGCAGAGGCCGGATTGGAAAAAAAGGCGCCGCAACTCGTCCATTCGCCGGACATCTCGGCGGTGTCGGTCGGGCAGAAATTTGATTTTATCTGGGCGTTCTCGGTGCTGATCCACATGAAGGACGAGATCCTCGACGGCTGTCTGGGAATGGTGCGCCGCCATGTGCACGACGACGGCGTATTTTACGCCAACGTCAATCTCGGCGAGCGCGCGGACGGAAACTGGCAGGGATTTCCAGTCGTGTTTCGCTCGCTGCAATTTTACGAAGACGCTGCGCGGAAAAATAATCTGCGCGTGGCAGACCTCGGCAAACAAGGCGCGTTCATCAAATCCGGCGTCCGCGCGATGGATGAAAAAAACATCCTGAAATTTTCGGTGGGCTGAGTTTGGAGCGAGCCAAAAAAGTGTGTCCGCAGCTTGGGTTGGCCGACGTCTTCTCCCTCACCCTGACCCTCTCCCGCTGGGAGAGGGAACAGCCGCTGGACATTCTTCGATTTCTTTGAGGTCTTCCGTCCGATGCCGTCGCACGTGTTCAGGTGAGGCGGCGAATGATTCTCCCTCTCCCAGCGGGAGAGGGCTGGGGTGAGGGAGAGTTGTGCGCAATCGGAAAACGGAAACGATCTTTCTTAAACCGCCCTAGCGCTTCGGGCGCGACAACACCGAAAGGTGTTCGATGATCCGCGCGACACATTCCGGCACCGGAAGCTGGTCGGTGCGCAGTTCGATCTCCGGCGTCGCGGGCGGCTCATAAGGCGCGGAGACTCCCGTAAATTCCTTGATTTCACCCGCGCGGGCTTTCGCATACAGCCCCTTCGGATCGCGCTGTTCACAGACGTTGAGCGGCGCGTTCACATAAACTTCGACAAACTTTCCCGGCTCGATCAGCTTCCGCACCAGGTCGCGATCCGAGCGATACGGCGAAATGAATGCTGTCACGCAAATGAAACCCGCATCTGCGAATAGTTTCGCCACTTCGCCGATTCGACGGATGTTTTCCCGGCGGTCGTCCGGCGAAAAACCGAGGTCGGAGCACAAACCGTGGCGCATGTTGTCGCCGTCCAAAACGAAAACCTGCTTGCCGGATTCAAAAAGTTCGCGCTCCAGTTCGGTCGCCAGCGTGGATTTGCCGGAACCGGACAAGCCGGTGAGCCAGACAACGCATCCAGGATAGCGGTTGCGCTGCGTGCGTTGTTCGGCAGTGACCTTGCTGAGAGTCCAGGAGATATTTTTGCTCTTGTGCTCCGCGTCCGGCCTCCGCCGCGGAGAACTGCCGGCGACGATAACTCCACCGCCAATGCTTTGGTTTTCGAGCTTCGAAATGGACATCTTCGAATAAAATCCATTGTCAGGATAAATAAAACCAGAAAAAAGTCATGCTTGCGCCGTGACAACCCGCGCTGAAGTTTTGGACGGCTTGAGGAGCGGGTTTAGACTTTCTCCATCACGAAGAACTTCTGTGAAACCCACGGCGGGCCCGTCGGCACGACTTCGAGCACGCGCAGGCCGCACGCGGTTGCTTCGCGGTGAAATTGCTTCAAGGTCGGCTGCTCGTCGTAATGAGTTTTGCTGCCTTTGATCTTCTTAAGAATCTTCCGCACCGCGCCGAACGAGCCGTAGTCGAAAAAGGAAACGACGACATATCGGCGCGCGACCCGGCGGAGTTCGCGGAGAATCATGGCGCGCTCACCTTTGACGACGATGTGATGAAGCAGGCGATTGCAAAAAACGGCGTCAACAGCATTGTCGGCCAACGGCAACCGGGAGCCGTCGCCCTGGACGAAGCCTGCGTGGAGCCGCGACTGCGCGGCGCGTTTTGCGGCGTGCTGCAAAATCTCGCGCGCGACATCCATTTCGATGACTTTGCGCCCGTCATGCCCCAACGAACTGAGAAATCGTCCCGCGCCGGATGGCACGTCGAGCACGGTGTGGCAGTTTTTGAGCGGACCGAAAATGTTCCTGACGGCCTGTTGCTCGCGGCGGTCAATGCCCTTGCGCGAGTTTTCCTCAAAGCGTTTGGCGTATTTTTCCGCCTTCAGTTTGTCCTGAAAGCGGGCGCGATAAGTTTCAATGGTGCGGCTCACGTTGCGCCAAAATAGAACAGACCCGGCGGCGCAGACAATTCAATACGTTCTGTTTGATTCGGAGGGCGGAGTTCCACGACACCCTGAAAATCTTTCCCTCAAAAGGCCCCTCGAAGGGTTGATATGGGCGTCGTGGAACTCCGCCCTCCGGACACGGCAAGGAAATCGCTGGCCTTCAATCAAATTGCCGCATAATTTTTCCGCAAATGGCACAATCCACTGCGGCCTATCGCGGCCGGACGAAATACGACGAGCGGAAGTCACGGCAATATCAAATGGTCAAGGCGGGGAAGCATCTCGCAGAAATGCGCCTCGTGGATCGGGCGTTCGCGGGCGTGCCGAAGACGCATCGCGTGCTCGACGTGCCATGCGGTGGCGGGCGCGTGACGATTCATCTCGCAAAAAGTGGCTACAATATGACGGCGGCGGACTTGTCGGATCCCATGATTGCCATCGCGCGCGAAAATATTTCGGCTGAGAGATTGAACTGCGCCATCGAGCGGCAGGACATCGAGAAGCTGGCGTATCAAGACCGCGCGTTCGATTCCGTCATCAGCTTTCGGCTGTTCCATCATTTTCCAACGCCTGAAATCCGCCAGCGCGCCGTCATGGAGCTTTGCCGTGTCGCGCGCAAATACGTCGTGCTTTCTTATTTCAGCCCGAGGTCAATCACGTCGCTGAAACGAAAACTGCGGCAGGCGTTCGGCGGAAAAAAATCGCAGAAATTTTCCACGCCTCTGTTCGAATTAGAAGGTTATTTTCAGAAGGCCGGCTTCCAACTCGTCAGGGATTTCGCGCAATTGCCGCTCATCCACACCATGCACCTCGCGCTGTTCGAGCGCGCCGGAGAATCGAAGCCATGATCGTCCTCGGTTTGGGCGGCGCGGTCGGGCACGATCCGGCGGCGGCGCTCGTCGTGGATGGAAAAGTCGTGGCGGCGGCGGAAGAAGAACGATTCCTTCGCGACAAACACGCCAAAGGAAAACAGGCTGAACTCGCCTCGCTGTTCTGCCTGAAACAAGCCGGACTGAAACCCGGCGATGTCCAAGCCGTTGCCATCCCCTTCGCGCCCATCAGCATTTTTTCGCCGGCGCGATGGCATTTCGCGGCGCGACATCTTTACGCGCCCGACCGCGCTCTCACGGCTTTGCTCAATGGGAATCGCCGCTACCGCCGCAACGCGAAAAATGTTTTGGCGATGCTGGAAAAAATTGGCATCGAGCCGCGCAAAATAAAATTTGTTCCCGTCGAGCATCACCTCGCGCACGCTTCCAGCGCGTATCACGTTTCCGGCTACAAGGACGCGGCCATCATGAGCATTGACGGCGTGGGTGAATATTGCACGACGTGGTTCGGCGCGGGTGACGGCGGGAACATCCGCCCCATCAAGGAATTTTTTGCGCCGGATTCCCTAGGCGGAATGTTCGGCGCGGTCACGGAATTTCTCGGCTTCGAAATGCTCGACGGTGAATTCAAAGTCATGGGCATGGCTCCCTACGGCGACGCGGGCAAATTCGATGTGAAGAAGCTCGTTCGCTGGAACGAGCGTGGTTTCGAGATCAATACTCGCCTCGTGAACTGCATCGGCTGGCGGCGCTACAAACGTCCGGTAGTGGCACAGGCATCTTGCCTGTGCGAACCGGAGCAGAAACACGCAGGCAAGATGCCTGTGCTACCACTGAATCGGCGCGGGACATATTTTTCGCCGAAGCTCACGGAGCTTTGGGGCGCGCCGCGTGAAGGCGATGAGATTGACGAGCCTTATGTCCACATCGCGGCTGCGGTTCAGCGCGAGCTTGAGGAAATCATCCTCGCGCTGATGAAATTTTATCTCGGCGAACAAATCGCCAAGACAAAACGGCTTTGCTACGCGGGCGGCGTGGCGCTGAACGTGAAGGCGAACCAGCGCATCATCCAATCGCAGCCGCCTGGATTTGAACTGTTTGTCCAGCCCGCCGCGAGCGACGCTGGCACTGCGCTCGGCGCGGCGACTTACGCGGCGCATCAACTCGGCGACACGATCCGGCCGATGGAACACGCCTACCTCGGCCCGGAATATTCTGCTGACGAAATCGAAGCTGTGCTGAAGAAGCGAAACGTCCGCTACGAAAAAGTTTCTTTCATCACCGACGTTGCCGCCGAACTGCTGGCGAAGGGTGAAGTCGTGTCGTGGTTTCAAGGACGGATGGAATTTGGCCCGCGCTCGCTCGGCAACCGCAGCATCCTCGGCAATCCCGCATCGCGCGGTGTCGCCGACTTGATCAACGCGCAGATCAAATACCGCGAACGCTGGCGGCCGTTCTGTCCTTCGATGCTCGACCGCGTCGCGGCGGAAATTTTGCAGACGCCGCATCCGTCGCCCTACATGACGTTCACGTTCGACGTTGCGGAAAGCTGGAAGGCGAAAATTCCCGAAGTCGTCCACAAAGACGGCACCGCGCGTCCGCAAATCGTGACGGCCAAAAGCAATCCGCGTTATTTCGAGCTGCTGAAAAAATTCGAGGCGAAGACGGGCATCCCCGTTTTGCTGAACACGTCCTTGAACCGTCGCGGCGAGCCGATGGTTTGTTCGCCGGACGACGCCCTGAACATGTTTTACGGAAGCGATTTACAAAACTTGGCGATGGGGGATTTTTTGGTGCGCAAAACAAGTTAGCCCGAGGGAAGGTTCGTTGTCCGCAGATGGTTCTCTGTTTATCCTTGAACACCCGCGCCGGGAGAATAGCCTAAAGTTCAAATCACGGGAATTGTAAGTTCGCGTCAGAAAGAAAGTCCAATGAAACTGCATCAGCTCTTCTACGCAGTGATCCTTGCGGGCACGTTTTCCTGTTTTGGCCAGACCAATGTTCCGCCCATCATCGCGACGCAGCCTGAGAGCCAGACCAACGTGGTGGGTGACGCGATCATACTCGCTGTGGCCGCCAGCGGGACAGACAACCCATCGTGTCCGATGACTTACCAGTGGCGGAAAAACAACAACGCGATTGCCGGCAAGACAGATTCATTTTTAGAATTTGATCCGGTTCAAGCCTCTAACGCGGGAAGTTACACGGTGCGCGTTCAAAATTGCGCAGGAACAGTGACCAGCGTGGTGGCAGTTATCACGGTTTATGTTCCACCGACGATCGTTGTCCAGCCGCAGACCCAAACGAAAATCCTCGGCAGCAACGTGACTTTCACGGTCAGGGTGAGTATTTTAGGCCCGCCGACACAGCCGGTGACTTATCAATGGTATCACGACGGGGAGGCGCTCACGAATAGCAGCCGGATTTCCGACGCGACCTCGACGAACCTGACGATCCTCAACGTATCTCCCGACGATGAAGGAGATTATCAAGTCTCCGTTTCAAACCCGGCGACGGTGTTCACAGGCGAGGATGTTTACAGCGACATCGCCACTTTGACTGTTGTCATTCCGCCGACGATAAACTTCGTGACGGTTGAGCCGGATGATGGGCGCATCGTGCAGGGAGAGAGCGCCATCTTCAGCGTGGACGCCGAGGGATCGGATGATTTGACGTATCAATGGCGAAAAAACGGACTGGCAATGACCGGTGAAACGGATGACTTTCTCGCCATTTACGATGCGATGCCGGGAGATGCGGCGGATTATTCCGTTGTTGTCCAAAGCACCGCCGTCAACGCAGCCAGCCCGTCGGCCATCAAAGCCATCAGTTCTGAAATCCATCTGACCGTGCTTGTCCCCCCAACAATCAACTTTCAGCCTCAAAGCAAAAGCGTTCCTGTCCGCCAAAACGCCACGTTCACCGTCAACGCTTCTGGCACCGCGCCGCTTTCTTATCAGTGGCATTTTAATGGCGACGACATTCCCGGCGCAACAAACAGCGTTTACACGTTTCTGGCCACATCCACCAGCCAGAACGGAGCTTACTCGGTGACCATCAGCAATGAAGCCGATACTGTGGACAGCAACGACGCAAATCTCATTGTCGTTGTCGAAACTGAACGGCCGACAATCGCCATCACGTCACCTGCCGACGGTTCGCGCAACAGCAACGCCGTTCTCGTGGTTCGTGGAACGGCCACCGACAATGCCCGAGTTGACGCCGTCTATTGGACGCTCGATCAAACCCTGAACGATGCCAACCAGCAGCCTGCCAATGGCACGACCAATTGGGCGGTCACCATCCCGCTTACGAGACCGGGAACAAATATTTTCCGCGTGCGCAGCCGCGATTCTTCCGGCAATTATTCCGCGACGACGGTCGCCCGCAGGTTTGTTTATGTGCGGTCCGACCGGCTCACGCTGATCACAAGCGGAGTCGGCAGCGTGACGCCGAACATCGGCGGGCAGTTGCTCGAGATCGGAAAACAATACACCGTCAAAGCCAGACCGGGAGCCGGCCAGGTGTTTGCCGACTGGGCTGGCGGAGTCATTTCAACAAATCCAAAGGTGACGTTCACCATGCAATCCAACCTTGTGCTGCGTGTAAATTTCATCCCCAATCCGTTCATCCCACGCAAGGGGACATACTCGGGGCTTTTCTACCGCACCAACGGCGTCGAACACCAGTCCTCGGGATTTTTCACGCTCAAGCTCACGGACAAGGGCGCGTTCAGTTGCAAGCTGCAATTGGCAGGCGCGAAATACGCCGGCGCGGGAATCTTCAATCTTCAAGGCACCGCGAGCGCCACGATCACGCGCTCCGGTCTTTCGCCCCTGCAACTTTCATTCGCGACGGATCTGACCAACCAGACCGACCAGGTTTTTGGGACTGTCAGCGACGGGACATGGCTCGCCGCGCTCAGTGGCGACCGCGCCGTCTTCAACGCCACGCTCAATCCCGCGCCGCAAACCGGCAGATACACGATGCACATTCCGGGAAATCCTGATCCGGCAGCAAGTCCCGGCGGCGACGGATTCGGAACCGTCACGGTGGATGCCGGCGGGAAAGTTTCGTTGAAGGGAACTTTGGGAGACGGAACGAAGATTTCGCAAAAGACTTCACTCTCGAAGAACGGCCAATGGCCGTTTTACGATTCGATTTACAATGGAAGCGGCGCGGTCCTAAGTTGGGTGACTTTCACCAACAGCGGCATCAAGGAATTCTCCGGCGACATGAGTTGGATCAAGAAGGCGAACTCGCTGGCAAAACTTTATCCGGCTGGTTTCACCAACGACACAATCGTTGCAGGTTCGTTCTACACCCCGCCGCTTCCCGGCAATCGAGTCCTGAATTTCTCGGATGCAATCGTTTTGCTGACAGGCGGAAATCTGTCGCAAAGTTTCAGCAACGACGTTGTTCTCGGCGCGGACAACAAGGTCACAAACCTCGACAGCAACAAACTTGCTTTGACGATCACGTTGCCGACAGGATTGTTCAAAGGCAAAGCCACTGACCCGGCGAGCGGCGAAACCATTTCATTCAAAGGTGCAGTTTCGCAAAAAGAAAATGCAGGCTTCGGCTTTTTCCTCGGAACAAATCAAAGTGGGCAGGTTTATTTCGGGGAGTAAAAACAGAAGTCGCGTGCAGAATCTGGCGATGGCAGATTTTCTGGCGCGGAAATAAATCTTCCGAAGAACTTGGAAAGTGCATCCTCGCTAATTCTTATCCGCCGGTGATTTGATTTGTTTTGGAATCTCTCCCGCTTTGCTTTTGATGTTTTTCCAGCGCTGTTCCCAATCCGCCCAGCTTGATTCCCATTCTTCGCCCGCAAATTCCTGTTTCGCTTTCGGCCATAACTCTTCAGTCGTCTTCATATCCCGCTCCAGCTTTTTTCGGTCGGCCCATTTCAACCACGCCTCGATAAGGTTCAAGTGGTTCTCGGGATAATTCGGCGCAAGCTGGACGGCGCGTTGCAGATGTTGCCGCGCTTTGATGCGGCTGCCGACGCTCACAGGCCAGCCGGGCGCTTCGAAGTAGAGCCGTCCGAGGTTCCTGTCCGGCCCGGCGTAATCGAATTTTTCGTTGAGCGAGCCGGCCAGCCCGAACTCCCGCTCCATCTCGTTGACGAGTTTCAGCGCGCCGACGGATTTCGTCCGCGCAACCTGGCCGAGGTTCATCGCCAGATAATAATGCGCCGCGGCGTTGGTCCGCTCGCGCTCGATGACCCGCCGGCACGCGTAAATCCCTTCGTTCGCTATTTCCTCGCGCTTTCCGTCGTTCTTCGCGACCTCGGCGAAGTCGAAAGCGGCGCTGGCAAATCGCCACGCGGCCTCGTTGTTGCGCGGTTCGCTGCGGGATTTTTTTTGCGCGGCGCGGAAAACAGTTTCCGCGCGGGCGGCGAAGCTTGGCGGCACGGCATTGGTCGCGGAAGGGTTTGAGTTTGTTTGAGCCGGGGCATTTGTCAAAAGAACACAGATCGCGAAACAAACCGCCGGAACCGGTTTTGAACCATGACAAAACACCAATGAATTATATGTTGCGCGCATATTTCGGCCACCTATACTCGGTGACCGTGAGATTTAATTGCAAATTTTTGCTCCTGGCAATGTCCGCAGCGCTGATGCTGCTGGGAGCGGGTTGCAGCGGCATCAACCAGACACATAGCATTTCGCCCGCGTCGTTTTTTTTGCCCGGCCTGATGCAAAAGGATTCACAGCCATCGCAGCCTGATGTTACCGTTCCGGACAAGGAATCGGCCAAACTTGTAGCTCAAGCTGATTAAATCAATATGCGATTTCCACTCGCACTGACGGCGAAGATCGCCAAGCACATCATAAAGCACAAGGTCCGGCGCACGCCGAAATTTGCGCTCGTCCTCCAGCTCGAACCGCTGCATACGTGCAATTTGACGTGCACCGGCTGCGGTCGTATTCGCGAATATTCCACCAGCCTCAAAGACATGATGTCGCTGGAGGACTGTCTCGCCAGCGCCGCCGAATGCGATGCGCCGATGGTTTCCATTTGCGGCGGTGAGCCGCTGATTTATCCGAAGATTGAGGAACTCGTTGACGGTCTGCTCCAGCAAGGCCGCATCGTTTATGTCTGCACGAATGGGATGTTCATGCGGAAAAAGATGAAGGACTACCTCGCGGCGATTTATTCGCCCGAGCTTGAGCCGAAAATCAAAACGCTGCTCGACCAGAAACTCATTTCCGACAAAGACGCCGAGACCATCCGCAAATCCCGGAGGGCGGAGTTCCGCGACGCCCAAACTTCGAAGCCCGTCATCCGTCCGACCAAGTGGATGTATTGGAACGTCCACATTGACGGCCTCGAATACACGCACGACCTCATCGTCGAGCGCGAAGGCGTGTTTAAGGAATGCGTCGAGGCGATTCGCATGGCGAAGATTCTCGGCTACCAAGTCGCGACCAACACAACCGTTTACAAAGAGACGGACGTGAAGGAAATCGAGCAGATGTTTGAATATTTTTCTTCGCTCGAAGTGGACGGCCACACCATTTCCCCCGGCTACGAATACGACGCCGCCAAAAAGGACATGGTCAAGCGCCTTCACAAACAGCCGGAAGATTTTTTCCTCACGCGCAAGATGACGCGCGAAAAGTTCGCGAAAATTCAGGAATGGGGCGAGCGCTTCACCATTTTCGGCACGCCGGTTTATCAGGAATTTCTCGCCGGCAAACGCGAATTGACCTGCACCGCGTGGGCGATCCCGACTTACAATGTCAAAGGCTGGAAAGCGCCGTGTTACCTCATGACGGATGGCCACTACGATGGCTACCAGGAAATGCTCACAAAAGTGGACTGGGAAAAATACGGCGTTGTGGACAGCGTCGCGCGCGACCCGCGTTGCGAGAACTGCATGGTGCACTGCGGCTACGATCCCAGCGGCGCACTCGGCACCAATTATCAGCGCGGCGACAATTGGAAGAACTTCGCCTACAATTTCGGTGCAAAGCCGAAGCCGTTTGCCGGGAGTTCAGAATTGACGAGACGCGCATTTAACGGCGTGAGCATTGGGAAAGGCC
>CAYMCQ010000044.1:0-31997 GCA_964389025.1 uncultured Verrucomicrobiota bacterium | reverse complement strand
GCCGCCGCAGTGCGGAATGCAAAACGTCTTGTGCAGATTCAAATGGCAAACGTCCGCGCCGATATCCGCAGGCCGGCAGAGACCGACTTGCGCGTTCATGTTCGCGCCGTCCATGTAAACCTGCCCGCCGTGCGCGTGAACGATTTCGCAAATCTCCTTGATGGTTTCCTCAAAGACGCCGTGCGTGGATGGATAAGTGACCATGAGGCACGAGAGATCGGCTTTGTGCGCCTCCGCTTTGGATTTCAAATCTGCCACATCTATGTTTCCGCTTTGGTCACATGCGACGGATAGGACGCGCATTCCCGCCATCACCGCGCTCGCGGGATTTGTTCCATGAGCTGATGTCGGGATCAGGCACACCGTCCTATGGGACTCGTTGCGCGATTCGTGATACGCGCGAATGACAAGAAGCCCAGCGAGTTCGCCTTGCGAGCCGGCGTTCGGCTGCAAGGAAATTCCCGTGAAGCCGGTGATTTCCGCGAGCCATTCTTCAAGCTGCTGAAAGATTTGCTGATAGCCGCGAGTTTGTTTGAGCGGTGCGAACGGATGAATGCGCGCGAACTCCGGCCAAGAAATCGGAAACATTTCAGCCGTCGCGTTCAGCTTCATCGTGCAGGAACCGAGCGGAATCATTGAAGTCGTCAGCGAAAGATCGTGCGATTCAAGTCGCTTGATGTAGCGGAGCATTTCGGTCTCGGAATGGTAACGGTTGAAAACAGGATGGGTGAGGAATGGGGATTGCCGATTGCCGATTGCCGATTGCCGACCGGAAGCAAGTTCTTCAAACGCGAAATCAACAGGCGTGCCGCCGTTGAAAATTTGCAGAAGCTCGGCGACTTCTTTCGCACCCGTAGTTTCGTCGAGTGAAATTCCAACTGTGTTTGAATCAATGACTCGTAAATTGATTCGGCGCGACTCCGCAGTCTTGAGGATTTCCGCCGCGTTATTTCCCGATGCAGCCACGCACAACGTGTCAAAGTAGGGCAGGCATCTTGCCCGCCCAGCACTTCCCTCTCGCCCGGGCAGGCTGGAAGCCCGTCCTACTTTATGATTGAGCCGCTCCAATCCTGCCGCGAGTAAACCCGTCATCAAATGAACGCGCCGCGCAATCTTCTTCAAACCTTCCGCACCATGATAAATCGCGTAGAGCGCGGCCATGTTCGCGAACAACGCTTGCGCTGTGCAGATGTTGCTCGTGGCCTTTTCGCGGCGGATGTGTTGCTCACGCGTTTGCAACGCGAGACGAAGGGCAGGGCGGCCTCGGGAATCTTTCGAGACGCCGACGATACGTCCGGGGATGTGGCGTTTAAATCCGTCTTTCGTTGCAAAGAACGCTGCGTGCGGGCCACCGTAACCGAGCGGCACGCCGAATCGTTGCGCGCTGCCGATGGCGATGTCCGCGCCAAATTCTCCCGGTGGTTTAAGCAAAGTCAAAGCGAGTAAGTCCGTCGCGACTGTGACCATCGCTCCGGCTGAATGCGCCTGCTGAACGAAATCTGTGTAGTCATGGATTGCGCCGAATGTGTCGGGGTATTGAACTAGCGCGCCGAAAACTTTGTGATTGAACTGAAATGATTCGTGATCGCAAACGACGATTTCGATACCCAACGCCTTCGCGCGGGTTTTGACCACGTCAATCGTTTGCGGATGACAATTCTCGGAGACAAAAAAAACATTCCGTCCATCCTTCAAACTGTGGCTCATCGTCATCGCTTCGGCAGCGGCAGTGGCTTCGTCAAGAAGTGAGGCGTTTGCTATCGGAAGCGCGGTCAAGTCTGCAACCATCGTTTGGAAATTCAAAAGAGTTTCAAGCCGGCCTTGGGAAATCTCGGCTTGATAAGGCGTGTATTGCGTATACCAGCCGGGATTTTCCAGAACGTTGCGCTGAATCACCGGCGGCGTGATGCAATCATGGTAGCCCATGCCGATGTAGGAGCGGAAAACCTGGTTCTGCGCAGCGATGGTTCGCAACTCATTCAGGATCCCAAATTCACTGCGGCCAGTCGGAAGTTGCAGCGGCTGCGCGAGACGGATTTGCTTTGGGACGGCAGAATCAATCAATTCGTCGAGTGCGGAAAAACCCAATGTTGAAAGCATTTCCGCCGCCTCCGCCGGGCGCGGGCCAATGTGCCGATGAATGAAACGGTCGGGATGCAAAAATTGTTCTCCCGCAGGTTTCGCTGAAGTTGTTTCTAGAATTTCCGAAACTGACATCGGGGGAAATTAAGGGTGAATGCCGCCAAATCAAGAGGGATTTCGATGAGATGATTTTTAATGGCGAACAAATTTAATTCCGCTAAATTTTTTTGTGCGCCAACAACGTCGTTTCATTATTTCAGCAGTCTTCACGCTGGTTTTCTTGTGGCTGGGCGCGTGGGCGGGTTACACGATGGCGAAGAATTCCAAAATGACGGCGGAAAAGCTGCGGGCATTCGTTGAATCAACCGACTTGCGCAAACTTCATGGCGCGGAACGGGCCAAGGCCATTCAAAAACTTGCGAATAAACTCAACGCGCTTTCGGCTGAAGAACGTCGCCAGATGCGAATGGGAAACACAGCCGGACGCTGGTTTGACGAGATGACAGAGAAGGAAAAGGAAAGTTTCATCGAAGCAACGATGCCGACCGGCTTCAAGCAGATGCTCGCGGCTTTTGAACAATTGCCGGAGGAGAAACGCCGGAAGACGATTCTCGACGTAATCACGCGGCTTAACGAAGCGCGCGAAAAGAATGGCGGAGGCGAGCCGGGCCAGATTTTGGAACGTGGACAGATCGATGCTTCCGTGTTGAGCAAGGTTTTGGAGGAAAAGGTCAGGATGGTCGGATTGAAAACTTTTTACAGCCAGAGCTCCGCAGAGACGAAGGCCGCGCTTGCGCCTGTCCTCGAGGAACTTCAGAACGTGATGCGCGCCGGCGGCACGTTTCGCGGTCGAAGGAGAAATTGATCCGGCTTCAAAGTGAATTTACGCAGACGGACACATCAAAAATCTTCTTGAAATTAAGGGTGCTAAAAAACTGTGATCCACCTGACAAATCTTAACAAAAAATTCGCCCGACGGGTGGCGGTCGATGACTTGACCTTGAAAGTTCCGCGCGGCGAAATCTTCGGGCTGCTCGGCCACAACGGCGCGGGAAAAAGCACCGCAATCGGAATGATGCTCGGGCAGGTCTGGCCGACGAGCGGTGAAGTGAAAATTTGCGGCTTCGATGTGACGACTCAACGGGGCAACGCACTCCGCAAAGTCGGCGCCATTTTTGAAGCGCCGGCATTTTATGATTTCATGAGCGGTGAGCGTAATCTGGAGATTTTAAGCCACTACACCGCGCGCACTCCTCGAAAACGGATTGCCGAAGTCATCGAGTGGGTCGGATTAAACGGACGCGAAAAGTCGAAAGTCAGAACTTACTCGCATGGAATGAGGTCGCGGCTGGCGCTGGCGCAAGCGTTGTTGCCGAATCCTGAATTGCTGATTCTCGACGAGCCGAGCGATGGCCTTGACCCCGAGGGCATCCATGAAATGCGGCAGACGATTCTCCGGCTGCATCGCGAGCTTGGGCTGACGATTTTGTTGTCGTCGCACTTTCTTGTCGAAGTGGAACAGCTTTGCACAAGAATCGCAGTCTTGAACCAAGGACGAAAAGTATATGAAGGCCCCCTCGCTGGGACCAAGCGACAACAAGATTGGGTTCGTTTGAAAGTCAGCGACTTTGCTTCAGCCATAAAAGTTTTGAGCGATGCCGCTTTGATCACTGCTACACGCGCTGGACAATTCATTGCGCTCGCGGACGGGATTGATACGGACAAAGTCGTCCGCCGATTGGTGGAGCAGGGGATTGCTGTTTATGAAATCGCGAGAGAACAGCAAACGCTGGAAGAATTTTATCTGGCGCTGATGAATGATTCCCGAAACAAGCCGCAGAACTGACCACATCATGTTTTACCTCCAGCTTCGCAACGAACTTTGGAAACTGTTTGGAAAGAAGCGGACTTACATCGGCTTCGGCGCGTTCCTATTGGCTCAGTTGGTGATGATGCTCACGTTCAAATACACCCGCTGGCAGCAGGATTTTGAGCGAATGCTGTCGAACAATGGCTATCTCGCGTCAGAATTCATTTCGGCCTTGACGGTTTCGGTCGTGATGCTGATTCCGCAGATTCTTTTGTTGATGCCGCTTTATACGGCGCTGGTCGGCGGCGACATGGTGGCAAAAGAGTCTGAAGATGGAACATTGCGGATGATTTTGTCGCGGCCAATTTCACGTCTTCGTCTGCTGTTTGTGAAGTGGCTGACGGGAATCATTTTTGCGGTCGTCCTGGTTACTGCGCTTGGCATCACGGCACTGCTATTTGCGCGGATCTGTTTTCCGTGGAAGGAGATGTTTGTTTTCATTCCGGGACAAGGCTTCAGCGTCTTGACAGCGGAAGAAGGGTTGGAACGTTTTGTTTTTGCGCATCTGTTCCTTGCGGTGAACGCGAACACGATGCTTTCAGTGGCGTTCATGTTTTCGTGTTTCAATATGAAGCCGGCGGCAGCCACAATTCTTGCCCTATCGTATGTCTTCGTAAATGTCGTCATGGAGAACATCCCGTTCTTCAACCGCTACGAGAATTGGTTCATCACACACCACTTTCGGAGCTGGTTGCTGGCTTTCACGAGCCCTGTTCCGTGGTGGCAAATTCTACAGTCAGAAATCGTTTTGATTGCGGCTAGTGCGACAGCTTTTATTGTCGGTCTGACGGGCTTTCAAGTGCGGGATATCAAGTCCTGAATTGGACATTCGCAATCCCGCAACAGGTTTGACTTCGTCAAGTTTATTCCACAACTAATTGTAGGTTTCTTCTAAAATAATCACTAATAAAAGTTGTCGGAATCGGCAATTTTTCGTATCTTTTTTCCTGTTAATTTCCTCTCGGAAAACGAGACAGATTACGTTTCCAATTATGCCGAAAACTGTAGAGTTAGCTGAAGAAAAAATTGCTCCTGCCAGCACTGCGACCACTGGAAAATACGGATCCGCGCAACTCGGAAAACTTGAAGGGCTTGAGGCCGTCCGCAAGAAGCCGGGCATGTATATCGGTGGCACGGATGAGCGCGCGCTGCATCATTGCGTGTCGGAAGTTCTCGACAATTCTGTGGATGAACATCTCGCAGGGCATTGCGACAAGATCGAGGTGACGATCCACATGGATGGTTCGCTTTCAGTCCGTGACAACGGACGCGGCATTCCGGTGGACATACACCCGCAATACAAAATTCCCGGCGTGGAGATGGTGCTGACCACGCTGCACTCCGGCGGCAAATACGGTCAGGGTGGCTACAAATTTTCCGGCGGCACGCACGGCGTCGGCGCGAAATGCGTGAACGCAGTTTCGGAATGGTTCGAGGTCGAAGTCTCGCGCGATGGCGAAGTGCATCACATGGAGTTCGAGCGGGGCAAGACAATCCAAAAACTTCACACCATCGGCAAAACTAAAACGACCGGGACGCTGATCACTTTCAAGCCTGACCCGGAAATTTTCCGCGAAACAACAGAGTTCAAAGCCGAGATCATCAGCCAGCGGCTGCGCGAACTGGCGTTTCTGAATTCTGGATTAGAAATTGTTTTTCTCGACGAGCGCCAGCCCGAAGCCAAGCCGGAAATTTTTTATTACAAGGACGGCATTGAGGAGTTCGTGAAGCAGCTCAACAAGAGCAAACAGCCATTGCATCCCAAGCCGATCGCGTTCCGCAGGGAAACAAGCGAGGAAAATGACGGCAAGAAAATCGAAGTCCACGTCGAGGTCGTGCTGCAATACAACGACAGCTACAACGATCAAGTGCTTTGCTACACAAACACGGTTTTTAATCCAGATGGCGGCGCGCATTTAAGCGGCTTCCGCAGCGCGGTCACGCGGGCAATCAATCAATACTCGAAATCGAACGAGTTGCTGAAGGAAAAAGACCCGCAGATCACCGGCGATGACGTGCGCGAAGGTTTGACGGCAGTGATTTCCGTGAAGCACAGCGATCCAAAATTTGAATCGCAGACGAAGGTGAAGCTTCTTTCTCCGGAAGTTGAAAAAATCGTCGGCTCGGCTTCCTACGAAGGATTGATGGGCTATTTCGATGCGAATCCGCCGGTCGCAAAAAGGATAATCGAAAAGAGCTTGAACGCAGCCCGTGCCCGCGAAGCCGCGCGAAAGGCGCGCGAAGCCGTCCGCAAAAGTGCGCTGACTGGCGGCGGCTTGCCCGGCAAGCTTGCAGATTGTTCTGACCGCGATCCGGCGAACACCGAGCTTTACATAGTCGAAGGTGATTCCGCCGGCGGCTCGGCCAAACAAGGACGCGATAGAAAATTTCAGGCGATCCTTCCGATCCGAGGCAAGCTCATCAACGTGGAGAAGGCGCGGCTTGACAAGGTTCTTCAGAACAACGAAATCCGCACGATGATCACCGCCATCGGCACGGGCATCGGCACGGCGGCGGGCGAGGGCGCGTTCGACATCACCAAACTTCGCTACCACAAGATCATCATCATGACGGACGCGGACGTGGACGGCTCGCACATCCGCACTCTGTTGCTGACCTTTTTTTACCGCCAGATGACGCAATTGGTGAAGGACGGTTACGTTTACATCGCGCAACCGCCGCTTTACTCGATGACTCGGAAGAAACGCACCGAATATGTGGATGACGACGCGCAGTTGAACAAAATCCTTTTGCAGATCGGCACCGAGGAAGTCCGGCTGAAAAATCTTGCCGATGGCCGCGAGTTCGCGCCGAAGCAACTGGAGGAAATTCTCACGTTGCTCGAATCGCTGGACAAATACGCCACGTTCATCCGGCGGCAGGGCGGCGATTTTGGCGACTACGTTGAGAAGCGCAGCAAGAAGGGGACGTTCCCGGTTTTTCTCATCAAGGTCCGCGAAGGCAACGACGAAACAGTCCATTACTTTGAAAGTCTCGATGACGTCGCGAAGTTCAAGGAGGCCAACCCCGACCTTTATCGTGGCGACACGGAGATCCGCGAGAAAAGTGACAAGGCCAAAACCCTGACGCGCCGGGCCGTCGAAGCAGACTTGCACCTGGAAAGCAAGACCATCGCCGACATACTCGGCAAACTTTCGAAGAAAGGCCTCGCTGTTGACCATTACGCTACGCAGGACAAACCGCTTTTCGAGCTTGTTGAAGGCGAGGGCGAGAAGATGACCGTGACGCGACTGTTTTCCATTCCTGAAATTCTTTCCGGCGTCAAAGCTGTCGGCAAAAAGGGCATCCAGATGTATCGCTTCAAGGGTCTGGGTGAAATGGACGCCAAGGAACTTTTTGAGACCACGATGAACCCGGTTCGGCGCAAGTTGCTGCGCATCGAACTCACCGACGCCGTCAAAGCCGAGGAAATGTTCACGCGCCTCATGGGTGAGGAAGTCGAGCCGCGCCGTCAATACATCGAAGACAACGCACTCAACGTGCGCAACCTGGATGTTTAATCCAATTCTAACTTTTCCGTAAACCAGAGCACCATGTCAGACGAAAACGAATCCAAAGCATCCCACGCCACGGGCGGCGCTTACACGGGCGGCGAAAAAATCAGCACCATCAACGTTGCGGACGAGATCAGCAATTCGTTCCTCGACTACTCGATGTCCGTCATCATTTCGCGCGCCTTGCCCGATGTGCGCGACGGCTTGAAACCTTCGCAGCGCCGCATCCTTTATGCGATGCACGAGCTGTCGCTGTTCCCCGGACGCAAACATTACAAGTGCGCGAAGATTTGCGGCGACACGAGCGGCAATTACCATCCGCATGGTGAAGCGGTGATTTATCCGACGCTTGTCCACATGGCGCAACCGTGGGCGATGCGCGAGAAGCTCGTGGACGGCAAGGGAAATTTCGGCTCCATCGAAGACGACCCTCCGGCGGCGATGCGTTACACCGAGGCGCGGCTGACGCATCTCGGCGCGGCATTGATGCAGGACATGGACAAGGACACGGTGGACTTCGTCCCGAACTACGACGAGCGCATGACCGAGCCGACGGTTTTTCCGTCCGCGTTCCCGAACCTTCTCGTCAACGGCGGCACGGGCATCGCCGTCGGCATGGCCACGAACATGGCTCCGCACAACCTCGGCGAGATTGTGGACGGCATCTGCGCGCAGATTGACAATCCAGCCATCACCATCCCGCAGTTGATGAAATTCATCAAAGGCCCGGACTTCCCGACCGGCGGCGTGATTTGTGGCGTCGAAGGCATAAAGAATTATTTCGAGACGGGCAGGGGAAGCATCAAGTTGCGCGGGCGCGTCGGCTCGGAGGAGATCAAGGGCAACCGCGAGCAGCTCGTCATCACGGAGATTCCGTTTAACGTCAACCGCGCTGCGCTCGAACAGCAGATCGCCAACCTGGTGAACGAAAAAATCATCACGGAAATCTCCGCGATGCGCAACGAGTCCGACGAGCACACGCGGCTCGTGATGGAGCTCAAGCGCGACGGCAATCCCAAGGTCGTCATCGCCAATCTTTACAAGCACACGCAGCTTGAAGTTTCGTTCAGTGTCAATTCCCTCGCGATTGACCACGGCAAACCCAAGACGCTCAATCTCAAGGAGCTTATCCAGTGTTACATCGAGCACCGCCGCGAAGTCGTGTTGCGCCGCACGCGCTTCGAATTGCGCAAGGCCGAGGACCGCGCCGAGTTGCTCGAAGGTTATCTCATCGCGCTGGCGAACCTTGACGAGTTCATCAAGATCATCCGCGGCAGCAAGACGAAGGAAGAGGCGAAAGTGAAGCTGCTCGCGTTCGAATGGTCGCGAAAACAGGTCGAGCAATGGAAAATTCTTATTCGCAGCGAAGCGCGGCTGACTGCGGGACGTTACGCGTTGAGCGAACGCCAGGTGGATGCGATTTTAGAATTACGGCTCTATCAATTGACCGGGCTGGAGATTGACAAGGTCGCAGGCGAATACAAGGAACTGCTCAAGCGCATCGAAGACCTGATGGACATCCTCGCGAAGGAATCGCGCGTGTTCACGATCATCAAAAGCGAATTGCAGGTCATCAAGGAAAAATTCGCCACGCCGCGCAAAAGCGAGATCGTTCCCGACGAGGGCGAGATCGCCATCGAAGACCTCATCGTGAACGAGGGCGTCATCATCACGCTCACGCACAACGGCCTCATCAAGCGCACCGCCATCAGCAACTACACCGCGCAACGACGCGGCGGCAAGGGCGTCATCGGCATGACCACTCGCGAAGCCGCCACGGACGAGGAGAAGGATTTCGTCGAGCGGCTTTTCACCGCCAGCACGCATGATTACCTGATGTTCTTCACGAACACCGGGCGTGTTTACGTCGAGCGCGTCCACGAGATCCCCGACATGGGGCGCGCCGCGAAGGGCCGCAGCATCGCGAACCTGCTTGAACTGAAAGCCGATGAAAAAGTCGCCGCGATGATCCGCATTGGCGCCAAGACCGGCGCGAACAAAGAAGACATGACGTGGGAACAACCCGGTTTTCTTTTCTTCGCGACGCGGCAGGGCATCGTCAAAAAGACCGCGCTCTCGGAATTCTCAAACGTCCGCAAAGGCGGCATCATCGCCATCACCATCGAGCAGGGCGACAACCTCATTGAAGTGAAATTGACCAGTGGCGCGAACGAGGTTGTGTTGATCACTCACGAAGGGCAGAGCATCCGGTTTTCCGAAGACGATGTCCGCGCCTCCGGCAGACAGGCCATCGGCGTTTACGGGATTGACGTTGCGAAAAGTGATCAGGTTGTTTCACTCGCCATCGTTGACCCGAAAGCGACTTTGCTCGTCGCCGGCGAAAACGGCATCGGCAAGCGCACCGCGTTCGACGAATACCGCGTCCAATCACGCGGCGGCAAGGGCATCATCACGATGAAGACAAACGAGAAGACCGGCGGAGTTGTCGGCGCGCTGACCGTGAAAGAGGACGATGAAATCATGCTTATCACCGTCGGCGGACAGATGGTTCGCATCCCTGTGCAAGGAATTCGTGAGGCTGGTCGCAACACGCAAGGCGTCAAACTCATCAACATCGGTGAAAGCGACAAACTTCAAGCCATCGCTCCCGTCATCAGCGAGGAAAAACAGGACGCGCAGATCGAAGCTGAACCGCCAAAGTCAGGGTAGTTTTTTCACGATGGATATGTGGCTCACGGCGCGAGTCGTTCAATTTTCCAGGTGTTGCCTTCTCGTTTCGTGTAAACGAAGCGGTCATGCAAACGGTTTGGTCGTCCTTGCCAGAATTCAATCCGGCGCGGTGACAAAACGTAGCCGCCCCAATACGGCGGCATCGGAACATCGTGCCGCGCATACTCCCTTTCCAGCCTTTCCATGTGGCCTTCGAGATAATGTCTGTCTGAAACGACCTCGCTTTGGCGCGAGACCCACGCGGCAAGCTGGCTGCCCTTTGGCCGCGTCTTGAAATACGCCTTGGATTCAGCGCTTGAGATTTTTGCGACTTCGCCGGCCACGCACACCTGCCGTTCCAATTCAGGCCAGTAGAACACCAGCGCGGCGCTTGGATTTTCCGCAAGCTCGCGCCCTTTCAATCCTTCGTATTGGGTGAAAAAAATAAACCCGCGCTCATCCACGCCTTTCAACAAAACGACGCGCGCTGATGGACGCCCATTTTTGTCCGCTGTCGCCAAAGTCATCGCGTTGATTTCGACGATGTTTTTTCCACGAACCATTTGAAACCATTTGTAGGTCGCCACGCCAAGGCGCCGGAAAAAGTCGCCCGGCGATTTGATTTCGCGCGCGTGGGCAAACCAGTTCTCAAACTGCGCAATCGGATTGGGATTCAAATCAGCGCGCCGCAGACTGCCCGCTTTGTATTCGCGACGAAAATCAGCAAGGCTCATCATGGCTGGCGCTTTATACCAATCTCCGCTGGTTCTGTCCACGCCTGACCGAGTCCGGGATTAGCCTTGGCGCAGATTTGCAATCTGCTGTGTCGCAGAGCCTCCGGCCTGCGTGCCTGAAAAAGCCAACGCGCTTTGAACATTCGTTCTGTTGGCCGATCGGAAATCGGCGACACATCAGGCTGGAAGCCCGCGCTACGATGGCTTGCAGTTCATCAGTCAGCGCTCACCAATTTCAGCGCGCCGATGCCGCCGGGATTCCAATTCGTGAAAAGAACGTAAAGCTCCCGGTTCCTGCCTTTGCCGGACCAATACCAGACTGCGTCATGAATGTGCAGCGCTTCTTCGAGGCCTAGGTCTTCCTTCAGACGCAGCACGCTCACGATTTTCTTCGTCTTCATGTTCACGAGAAAGATCGGGCCGGGAGCGTTACTGCCTGTCGAAAGGCACGGCGCGAGCAGGTAATCGCCCCACACGTCCACGTCGCAGACAGTGCTGCCCGACGGCAGGCCGTAGGATTCCACCCATTTTTCTCCACGCGCGCCGCAACCTTTGATGGCGCCCTCGGGACGGCCGGCGATGACCAAGGTTTTTGCGCGCGCATCGTAAGTGACGCCATGAGGCGTTCCGGAAAATTGTTTCCCGCCAAAAAAGTTGCCGGTGTATTTGAATGGCGAAACAGTTGCGGTCATGAAATAGGCTTTGCCGTAGCCGTCCTCGATCACAATTTCCTTGTCGCTGATGAAGGTCGCGTCCGTGGGATGAAATTCTTCTTTCTTCGTGTAAGGCGCAGTCCCCGGCCAGCCCAGAATTTCCGGGTGGTGAAAAGTTGTGTCGGATAGATAAACTTCACTTTCCTCGTTGTCGGCAGCGATGACGAGCGGCAACTTGCCTCGCCGGGGGCGCAATTCCGCGCCATGCAAATTTCCTCGGGCGAAAACCGGATCCGCATCAACGACCCACGATTGCGAGAGTTTGTTGCTGAACGCCACCCAGCCGACACCTTTGAGCCCCCAATAAACGATATCGCGCTCCGCATCCACGACGATCGTTCCGTGCGCCGGTTTCGTTTTCCCCTGAATACTCGCGGGAATCGGCATCAAATTTGTCGCAGCAGCAAATTTCCAAAAACCCTGACCCGTCGTCCGCAGCGGGGCGGGGGAGGATGCTGGCGCTTTGAATGGCCCTTTGGTCTCGGCTTCGATTTTGAATGGTGTCGGCGGATTCGTGCCGGTTTGCGGAGTCGGGCCAGCGTCTTTCGCAAATGTTGCGGCGACAATTCCAAATGCAATGGCAAGGCAGAGTTTTTGTTTCATGTTGAAAACGATTGAGGCCGAATCCTCGCGTCGTTGCGAAAAAAAGCAATGCAAATTATTCCGCCGCCTGAACTTTTTTCTGCGGAGCGCGCGCTTCCTCTGGCGAAAAATGCAGAACGCCACGACGATAATCCTTGATGCGCCATTGCAAAAACTTCGAGCAGGTTTCAGCGGAACCTTTGTTCCGCTTCGGCCAGTAGGCGTTGAAATCCCTGTCGAGTTGATGGAGTTCACGGATGTTTTGCTTCGCCATTTTCTTTGCCAAAGAAGTTTTTCCGGCGGCCAGCGCCTTTTGCCAAAGCATGTATTTGCACGAGTGCGCCGCCATGCGCGCGGCGAAGTCCAGTTCCTGAACCAGAATTTTTCCAGTGCGGCCAGCCGGCCGCGCCAGCGACAAAAGTTTGCGTTGCTGCTCCACGTCTCTCAATGCCCGGCGGATGTTGCCTTCCGAAATTCGCGCATAATGTTTCAGCCCGTTCCGGCAAAACACGTCGCGCAACTCCGGCGGCGGCGCGGCAACGACCGCGCCAAACGGAGTGACGTTGGCTTCGAGATAGCCGAAGTCGAGATGCACCAGACCGAGCATAAGCGCGGCGACGGCTGCATTTTCGGTGGAGTCGGCGAAAACATCCCGGCTCAAAACGGGAACAAGTTTTTTTTCGTCGAAAGATTTCTCGCACCAGCTCACTGCCGCGCCGTAAAGGAACGGCAGCCAGCTCACCGCCAGCGGTTGTGGATGACCGCCATCGCCCCAGTCCGTGTTCAAGTAGCCAATCGCGCCGTGCTTGAGGCCTTCTTTCGCCGCGATCTGGAGATTTGCAAAAGCGGTGTCGTGACGGCCAATCAGAGTCATCCACGTCGAAGTTCCGGGACAAACGTAAAAAGGAATATTAGACTTGGCGAACTTCGCGGCTTCCTTATCGAATGGATGATTTGCTTCATAACCCCAGTTCAACGCAATGCCATCACGGGGAAGTTTTTTGATCAATTCAGGGTGATTCAAAACGATGTCGCCCCAGAACATCATTTTCCTTCCACGTTTTTTTGCTTCGCGATGAATCTTCAAAAGGAAGTCGAGATAGACGCGGCCTTTGCCGAAATGCTCGCAAAGTATTTTGCTCTGGCCACGGCCCAAATCCCACGTCTCATCGCAGCCGACGTTGAAAAATTTGCTGGAAAAATTTGGCAGCAACTCGTCGTATAGTTCGCGAATGAACTTGATCGTCCCCGGATGATTCGGCGCAAGGGTTGTCGGATACCTTAAAAAATCTCCCGTCGCGCCCACGTAAGGTTCGCTGACTTCGGCAAGTTTTTTAAGCGGCGGATGTTCGAGCCAGTAGCGCAGGTGGCCGAAGGAATTTTGGTTCGGCACAAGGTCAATGCCCAGCTCGCGGCAGCGCGCATCCAGCTTGCGAATTTCCCGCGCCGTGAGCGCGCCCCATTTTTTCCAGACAGGTTTGTATTTCTGGTAGGCGAACGTGTGCTCCGTGTAGAGTTGAAACTCGTTGATCTTGAAATCAGCGAGGCGCTCGATGAGGTCGAGCAGTGTCTCCAATTTCGGCACGCGCCCGCGCGAAACATCCAGCATCACGCCTCGCCGGGGAAAATCCGGCCAGTCACGGATTTTCAGGCAGGACAATTCGCGTCCGTGCCCGCGGAGAATTTGCTTCAAGGTTGCGAGGGCGGCGCGCAGCCCGGGAATTTCGCGATACGCGATTTTGATGCCGTCTTTATTGATCGAAAGCGAATAGCCTTCAGCGTGATTCGGCGCGGATTTGCTGCGGACAATTTTCGTTGCGGCAAGAACGCCGTGTTTCGGCAGCGCAAACGTGCCGCGTTGAAGTGTCAGCGAGCGAGGGTAGGGGAGGAGGTTCAAAGCCATCGTTCTTGTGTTATGGGATTTCGAGTTGTCGAAACTCACCGGGCTTTATTTATCGCGGTGATGGCGGTTTGAATCAAAGCCGCTGCAGTTTCGATGCGTCGGAGTTTGTTGGTGGAAAGTTCCAGAATCGCTATGCGGCGATTGGCAAGATTCTGCTGGTAGCGCACATTTTGGTCGGAAGTGATGAACAGGTCGAATTCACCTTCAGCCAGTTGAAGCAACCGCCCGTTTTTGATTCCACCCCAACCTTGCTGCTGCGCCATCCGACATTCGTGATCGACGAGCAACCGGTGCATCGGCCACGGCACGCACTCATCGAGAAGTATCTTCATGCCGGCTCAAGCAAAGCCGACTCAGAGCGCTCCAGAACGCGGCAAGCCATCGTGCGCGTCACCGACGGGAAACATTCAAGGAATTCATCGAGCGAGTAATTGTCTTCGAGATAATCGAAAAGCGTTTTGATCGGCACACGAGTCCCTTTGAACACTGGCGTGCCGCCCAGAATTTCCGGGTCGACGGTGATCAAATCGTTGGCGCTCACGGGAGAACTGTAAATGAAGTCGTTCTACTTCGCAATCATCCCTGTTTTCCGCGCGTAATTGAAAAGTCCGCCCGCGTCAACCACTGGCCGCACGTCCCCGAGTGGTTTGAAATTGAAAGCCTTTCCGGTGTTTTTCACGGTCACAGTTCCGGCGTCGAGATCAACAGTGACAACATCGCCGGTTTTCAACGTGTCGCAAAGCCGCTCCGTGATTTCGCACGGGTAAAGTTCGCCGGTCGCGACGCTGTTGCGGAAAAAAATCCGGGCAAAACTTTCGGCGAGAACAACTTTGCAACCAGCCGAGCCTAGCGCAATCGGCGCATGTTCGCGCGAACTGCCGCAGCCGAAATTTTTTCCGGCCAAGACGATTGGATAGTCGCTGTCGAGCTGGTCATCCTTGACGAAACGAGTCGCGTAAAGCGATTCCGGCAGGCCGCACAGCGCGTAACTGCCAAGCTTCTCGTATTCGTCGGGAATCGTCGGCACGAGATTCAGATATTGCGCGGGGATGATTTGGTCGGTGTCAATGTTGTCGCGCACGACGAAGACCGGGCCTGTGAAAACAGATTGCATGGCGGCAATGTGAGGGGAGTCACAGGAGTTTTCAATCAGATTTGAGTGTTGTCGCCACCGCAAGAAATCTTGAATTGACATGCAACATCTGCGTCAGGAAGATGCAACCTTATGAACGAACCTGAAAACAATCTCACCACGCGTCGCGAATTTTTGAAAAACACCGGCAAGCTGGCCGCCGTTTCAGCTTTAGCCGGCGCTGCGATTCCTTATGTCCACGCGGCTGGAAACAACACCATCCAAGTCGCGCTTGTCGGTTGTGGAGGCCGTGGTGGCGGGGCAGCGGACAACGCGCTTTTAGTGAAAAATGGCCCGACCAAACTCGTGGCAATGGCGGATGTTTTCGAGTCGCGCCTCAGTTCCAGTTACAAGGCCTTGAAGCA
Organism: uncultured Verrucomicrobiota bacterium; assembly: GCA_964389025.1. Lineage (GTDB taxonomy): Bacteria > Verrucomicrobiota > Verrucomicrobiia > Limisphaerales > CAYMCQ01 > CAYMCQ01. The sequence continues at coordinate 16,431 of CAYMCQ010000044.1, read as the reverse complement.
GAAGCACGCCGCCCAGTTCGATGTCCCAGAAGACCGAAAATTTCTTGGCTTCAATGCCTACAAACACGCGATGGATTGTTTGAAGCCGGGCGACATCGTGATCCTGACGACGCCGCCAGCGTTTCGTTGGGTGCATTTCGCCTACGCCATCGAGAAGGGTTTGAACGTCTTCATGGAGAAACCGGTCACGGTGGACGGCCCGAGCAGCCGACGCATGTTGAAGCTCGCCGAAGCGGCCAAGTCCAAAAACCTCAAAGTCGGCGTGGGTCTGAACTCCCGCCACGCGCGCGCCCTCCAGCAATTGGCCAAGCGCATTCACGACGGCGCGATTGGCGATATCATCCTTGAGCGCGGCTACCGGATGCATGGGCCGGTTGCGTTTTTCCAGTCGCTGCCCAAGCCCGCGGGCATCAGCGACCTGATGTATCAGATCCAACGCTTCCACAGTTTCATCTGGGCGAGCGGCGGCAACTTCAACGACTTTTACATCCACATCATTGATCATCTGAGCTGGATGAAAAACGCCTGGCCGGTCAAGGCGCAGGCGCTGGGTGGGAGGCATTACCGCCAAACCCCCGAGGGCATCGCCTACGTGGACCAGAATTTCGACACTTACTCGGTGGAATACACTTATGCCGACGGCACCAAATTCTTTTTCGACGGTCGCTGCATGACCGGCTGCCACGACAACTTCTCGAGTTATATCCACGGCACCAAGGGCAGCGCAATCGTTTCCAAGAGCGGTGATTGCGGAGCGCCTTCCAGCATTTTCAAAGGCCAGACGCCGAATCCGTCCGAGCGGGTTTGGATATCCGAAGTCCCCAAAGGAGAAGAGAATTGGTATCAAAACGAGTGGAACGATTTAATGGAAGCCATCCGCAACGATCAACCCTACAACGAAGTCGAGCGCGGCGTGATCGTGAGCACCGTGAGTTCGATGGGCCGCATGGCCGCGCACACCGGCCAGGAAATCACTTACGAGGACATGCTCAACTGCGAACACGAAATGGCGCCGGATCTGGACAAGCTCACAGCTGATTCACCTGCGCCGGTGCTGCCCGACAAGAATGGAAGGTATCCCGTGCCGCAGCCGGGCATTACAACAAAGCGGGAATATTAAATCCCGTAGCAGCCGACGTAAGGAGGCTCATTCTAAGGCGGAATCCGGAACGCAGAAAAAATTAGAGCCTCATTACTTCGGCTGCTACGATTTCATCGCCAACTCGAATCGTTCCCGATCTGATGACTTGCGCGATCACGCCGAGGCGTCCGTTACCGCTCGCTTCGCGCAGACCGTGGCAGATGGCGTCCATCTTTGTGCATGGAGTTCGCGCTTCTGAAATGTGCAGCACAGCATCGCCGATTTGAATGTTGCGATTGACTAACTCAACAAGCTTCACACCGGTCGTCTCAATGTTGGAGCGGACTCTGCCCGGCAAAATCTCAATCCCGAACGCACTTGCGTGTTCATCAATCTGCTCACGCTCCATCAAGCTAACTTGCCGCTTGCTCGACAGGCCATCACGACCGAGCCGGCCAAAAAAACGCGGCTCGCCAAGAATTCCTTTTTCCTTGACCACTTGAATTTCATTCACGCTTTTCAACGGCTCGCCGCTCTTGTCAGGATGCAAATGGAGCGAGACAACGACCCGCGTCAAGCGACTAGCTTCCATACCTCATCGCGCCTTTTGGGCGTCAGTTCATCCCAAAGTCGGTCACACGCTTGTCGAACCAGCGGAAGCAGCGCAGAAATCCGCTGCTGATTTTCTCCGTCGGACCAATCTTGCTGGCTTGGGCCAAGCACAATCAATGTTGGCGCAGTCGGCAGGCAAGAAAGTCTCTCGGCAAATTCCGACATTGAATAGCTGGCGCTCCCCGAAGCTCCGAGAATCTTCACGCTTGGGTGAAGCTGCACTTGTCCATCCGAATGAATGCCATCAGCCCGCGCGACGGGAATCTGACCGACCGTTATCTGACTCTCGACTTCTGCGAACACATCCGCCGCCACAAATGGGTTCACCGCCACATTGACGAAATCCCAATCCGCGCCCAACTGACCTTTGAGTGATTTCCAATCTGCCACAGTCATTGCCCCTTGAAGAAGCGGCCACCAGTTTGGCATTCGCCGCTGCGCTCGCGCTTTGGCAAGCAAGTCTTTCAGGATGACACTCATCGCGCTTGCAGACTCGGCACTGTTCAACACTACACGCACAAGAATGCTTTCCGGGTTCGGAATAGCGGGCGCAGTTTCGAGAATCGCCTTGAGTTCGTCTCCCTGGCGGGCCGGGTCTAACGCCGTAATGAGAATCGGCACTCGTCCGCTTCCGAGCAGCGGCGCGCACGCGTCGGAAACGAAATCTGTGGCGGTTGCGTTGAGACGGTAGCCCCATTGAAGCTCATGGCTCTCGCACCACGGCGCTTCGATCTCACGCAAGAGCCGCTGGACTTTCTCGGTGTGACGGCGCGGGTTTCCTGCGTTGGCGAAAAGTGCCTGACAATAGCCGATAGCCGCGCCAGCAGCTCCCATTACGAAACCATCGCCATGCGATTCAAATCCTTGAATGCACTCGCGCCGTTTGCCGTGGCAACGCGGCGCGATGCCGAGTTCTCGCGAAAGTCTCGCGAGCGGTTTGTTATCTGCGATTCGACATGCCATATGCTTGTTCCTTTAGTTGCGTGTTGGTTTGAGTTTGCTCGCCCATCGTTCGAGCGGAAATGTAGAGAAATGAAGGAGAAATGCTATCAGAAGAATGCCGCCGATGCCACACCAGATTTGGTTTACGTTGTAAAGCCCTTCTGCTGTTATGATGAGATGCCCCAGCCCCATCCGCGATGCGATGAATTCGCCGACGAATGCTGCAAGCAAAGCCATGCTCACGTTGATGCGGATTCCAGCCACAACCCACAGTGCGGCGGATGGAACAACAATTTTCCAGAAAGCCTGGCGGCGCGTTCCACCGAAAGCTTGAACCATTTTTAGGAGATCGGAATCCGCTTCGCGCGCGCCCGTGTAAGACTGTGTGATGGCAATTACCACGGTCGCAAGAAAGCCGAGAACAACTTTGGAAAGCATCCCCGTGCCAAACCAGAAAATCATCATCGGCCCAAGTGCCACGATTGGAAGCGCACCAAGGGCGAGCAGATATGGGCGAAGCACGTCGTAGGTGGTTCTCATGCTCCACAGAAAAAGCCCCAAAGCTGTCCCGACAACCGTTCCTGACAGAAATCCGAGGACGGCTTCCGCCAGCGTGATGCCAAAGTCCCTGAACAGAGTTTCCGTGCCGATGAGAACTCGAAGTTCGCGTGCGATTCCAACAGGTGATCCCGTTGTGAAGTCGAGATTCGGCCACTGATTCGCCGCAAGCTGCCAGGCCGTCAGAATGGCGAGTGCGGGCAATAGTCGTAAAAGATTGATGAGAGCAGAGCTTTTCACAATGCAGATTCGTTTTGTGCTCTCCTTGAATTTGAAACCGCACGCTCAAGGCGCGACAGATACTCGGCCAAATCGCGAATCGCATCAGGCTCGCCTTTGAGACGGGCTTCGCGGGAAATGGGGATGGAGAATTTATCCACGACTTCGGCCGGACGTTCGCTCAACACCACAATGTCATCTGCCATCCTTGCGGCCTCGGTCAAATCGTGCGTCACGAGAACAGCCACCAGGTTTTCGCGTGAAATGGATTCGGACAACTCCGACTGCAACTCTCGACGAAGAATAAAGTCTGAATTGGCATACGGCTCGTCTAGCAGCAGCACCTTCGCGCCCGACAAGAGTGCGCGAAGCAGGGCGACTCGATGCTGCATGCCGCCGCTCAAAGTATGTGGCAGTGAAGTCTCAAAGCCTTTCAACCCGTAAGCAGCTAGGCGTTCATCGCAACGACGCTGCAACTCGTCGCTCAACACTCCATCCAACTCTGCGCCGAAAAGCGCGTTGTGACGAACCGACAGCCATGGAACAAGGTGCGGGCTTTGAAACACGTAAGCCGTTCGTCTAGGATTTCCGCCGAGCGATTCCGGGAAGTCAACGCGACCGGATGTGGGCTGGAGCAGCCCCGCAATGAGATTCAGAAGTGTTGTCTTACCACAACCACTTGGGCCGACAATCACCGTGAGCTTCTCTGCCGGAAACGTGGCATCAAGTCGTGCGATGACTGCGACTCCCCCAGGTGCTGCGGGTCTGGGGGGGTAGGAATACGAAATATTGCAAGCGGTGATCACTTCGTTTCCGATGAGGAAGGAGGATTCAATTGCTCAAAAAGCTTTCTGGTTCGTTCGTCAGTTTCTGAGTCGCCACTTCCCTGAGAAACGAGACTGGGCTGATTTCGCGACTGTTTGTGAGATTTCGGGAACGCTCCGTCTTTCAGCAATGCGCTACGGATATGGAGGATGTGAATTGCAGCGGCCAATAGTGGAGCAGAAGCGCCTACCATGGAGTTTCTGTAATCAACCCAAATAATCCAAGGGAGGGTAAATGCTCCAACGCCGATCACACTGGCGAAGATCGCTGTCAAAAGCCCTTTCCAAGGCGAGTAACCTGTCCACCAGTCTTTCAAATTCCACAAAACTACAGCAGGAAGAATCCCAGAGAGCACGGCAAACAACGTGGCGAGACAAGCTTGCCACAAGATTAATCTCTTCCGGTCATCAACGAAACTCGACTTTGCTTCCGGCGACAACCGCTTCCATTGGTCAGCTAATGTTTCGGTCCAGACCTCAGGGGTTAAAGTGCGGCGGGCATCTTCTTCAAAGATCACTTCAGGGTTCTTGACGAGCAGCCTGTTAAATTCCCGGTATGGCCTTTCCGAATCAACAAATTCCCAGCCTTTGGACAATGACAACCACAATAGGCCGCAACTAATGCACAACAGGCAAAACCAAAACACCCGCTTCTGCCGACCGTGTTTCTTGTCCCAAAGGCGCAATTCTTGAATGTGCTTTTCGCCCTGAGAGGCTAGGTCTCTTTCTAGTGTGCTTCGGCGCATTACCTCTTTTAGCAGGTCTTCCGAAGATGTATCACTCCACCGCATCGCCTTCGTCGCGATCAAAGAACCAGCAACCACGACTGGGCGTGAAGGCGCGCTTGTTTCCATCTTCATCAATGCTTTGTTATTCGAGGGCTCTCTTGGTTCGAGAGCTTCGCTGGCCGGCAGCGTTTCGCCGGCGGGCGATCGCTGGGTCGGCGCTTCCGATGAAACGGCGACACTGGGGATTACGTGCGGCTCATTTTTCTCACTCATATAAGCAGGCCGCATCGGTTAGCGTTTTCACACTTCTGCGCTTTTCCATATCCGTCAAAACCGGCTCAACAATCTCTCGCATGGCTTTAGTCTTCTGCCATTGCACTGCTTTGATTCCTAACGTTGGTGAAGGATTGAAAGCCTCAAACTTTTTGAGGATACGCAACGCTTCAGCTAATTCTTGCGGCGACCAGTTCCTGAAGAACGGATGCACAAGGTCGTTCATCGGATTGTAGATCTTAATGCGGTCTTTTTCGTGGGCACGATAGAGTCGATATGCAGACAATAAAGGATCGTGGAGTATGTATTCTATCGCGGTAGCAACCCCTTCCTTAAATTCGTGAATTGCGCGTCCCTCATGACTGGCGGCGGCGTTTGCGATGTCGGTTGCAACGATGATTCCAGTCATAACCGCGTCGGAAAAGTGAGGCTGATCAATGAAGGGACGCACCATTGTGTAGTCCCTCGCAAAGCTCGCCGCCTCGGACGCATGTAGCGGATTCATTGTGATGAAAGCGAGCGGCTTGCGAGGAGGCTTCTGCTCCTTGGTCAGCATGGAATTAATCCGGTCATATCCTCCGCGCTCATCATTCGGATCAGTGTCGTCCCATAGACGTTGGGTGAACGTCGAGAGATCGGTCGCCTTTGTGCGAATGTAATAATCGTAACAAGGGACGGTGAAACCCGTCATGCCCTTTGGGTGAACGAGAACGCGCTCAAAGGCTTCCTCCCAGCCGTTGCCACCGTTTTTGAAATCTCTGCGGTCCACCAACCAATAGCACATCTTCTGAAGCATCCCGCCAATAACCTTTGGTTCGGCATATTTGCCCCTATCTTGAGGGACTGCCGTTATGCGCATAGGGTCACCGATTCCAATCAGAATCTCCGTATCGACATTTGTTTGAGAGAGGATTCGATCAATAAACGGATCGACATCCGTTGGGCTTCTTTGAAACGACGGCGGATATGCAGCCAGTTCGAGCCGCATATTTGCACACGTTTGGTTGATACGTTCAGCCTGTGCCAACAGAATGGGCGCATATAGCGGAGAGTTGGTCGCAAGGACCACTGTCGGTGTTCGCGCGCGTTGTGTTGGCATGGGTCGTGAGAGACGCTTGATTTAAGGTTTAGTGGATTTTTCCATGATTGCTACGTCACAACTTTCTTGGCGAGTGAATGCGCGCTTAAGGTCTCCGGCGTCCACTCGAACTTTGATCGCGTTGTTCCAGGAATCTTCCGAGACGAGGACGCTTTTTGGAAGGACTTCCTCGCTCGTTATCCTTTTGAGTGCTGCTTTCAGAACCGGCTCGTCAACTTGCGGGAAAAATTTTTTCGCGGCAGGCAACGCTTTGTCCGGATCGGCGTGAAGCTCGTTCAGCGACCGCTGAAGCGCGCGAACAACATTTTCAACCGTCGTGCGATTCTGTTTCGCGAAGGATTCCTTCGTCATCAAGCCCGTGAAAATTTGATCGCCTAAAGCTTGCGGGAAAGAAAAAATCACCTTGCCTCCCTGCAACACGACCCGTGATGTGTTTGGCTCAAGCGAGAACATCACATCCGCCTGCCCTGCCGTCAGCGCGGCAATTTCCGAACCCGGCGCGCCCGTGATGAGCGTGACATCTTTTTCAGGATCAAGTCCACCGTCCCGCAACCAGCGCACCGTGTAGGTGTATGCAGTCATCGGCTTTTGGTGAGTCGCAATGCGCTTGCCCCGGACATCGGCTGGGCCAGCGATGTTGAGCGCCGGGTCTTTCACAACGCCCCACACTGCGATCCGACCGACGACTTGCGCGACAACTCGCGCGTCACCACCCTTCTCCTGTGCGATTGGCACATACATCGGGTCAGCCACCGAAAACTCTGCTTCGCCACTGACCATCGCTGCAAATGCCGTAGTCGCCGTGCCGCCGGTCACGATTTTAACGTCGAGTCCCGCGTCGCGGAAGTAACCGCTTTCGAGTGCATAGTAGAGCGGGATGTAAAGAAGCGTGCGCGCCGCCTCATTTACCACCACCTTCCGCAAAGTCTGCGCTGGCTGATTCGTCCCCGACTGTGTGCCGGTGTCCAGTTTGGACTTGCGATTCTGTTGCAGGAGCACCGCCAGCAGCAAGAGGCCAGCGAGCAACACGACCGTGACTACAACGTTTCGCTTCATAAGCGAGAGCTACACACGAGCCTGTTTTCCATAACACTCATATCGAACGGGAAGCTGTTTCGCAGACGTTAGTAATTCGCCTAAAACAGTCAAGGGCTCATTTGAAATCGAAACAACAAAATGCGACCGCCTTCCTCCTTGCCGACGACGGACTCGTTTCTATAATCCGCGCGTGCTCGATATAAAACTGATTCGTGACAAGCCGGATTTTGTCCGCCAACGCCTCGCATCGCGCGGGGCAGGGGAGGAGTTGAAAGTTGACGAACTGCTGCGGCTGGACGACGACTGGCGAAAGAATCTAGGAGAAGTCGAGAAACTCAAAGCGCAGCGAAATCGCGTCTCGAAGGAAATCGGTGCGTTGATGGGGCAAAAGAAAACCAAAGAAGCCGAGGCGAAGAAAAAAGAGACGCGCGAACTCGGCGATAAGATTTCCGAACTGGAAAAACTCGCGGCCAACGCGGATGGCGAGCGGCACAAGTTGATGCTCACACTGCCGAATCTGCCGCACGAGTCCGTTCCAACTGGCAAATCCGCAGAGGACAACAAGGAAGTCCGCGCTCACGGCGAGAAGCCTAAGTTTGATTTCAAACCGAAAACTCACGTCGAGATTTGCGAATCGCTGAAGCTCGTGGATTTTCATCGCGCTGCTAAACTTTCCGGCAGTGGCTTTGTTCTTTATACGAATTGGGGCGCGAAGCTGGAGCGCGCGTTGATTCAATTTCTGATGGACCTGCACACGAGCGAGCACGGCTACACGGAAGTTTCGCCGCCGTTTGCCGTCGCGCCGCATTGTTTGGAGGGTGTCGGGCAATTTCCCAAGTTCAAGGACCAATATTACGGCGTCGTTGAAGGCGACAAGACCGAGGAGCTGGGAAAACTTTATTTGATTCCAACGGCGGAAACTCCCGTTGCCAACATTCATCGCGAAGAAATTTTATCCGAGAAACAACTTCCGATTTACTACTGCGCTTACACGCCATGCTTTCGTGGCGAGGCTGGCGCGGCGGGCGTCGGAACGCGCGGCATGATTCGGGTGCATCAATTCGACAAGGTTGAACTGATAAAAATCACGAAGCCAGAGCACGGCTACGATGAGCACGAAAAAATGCTCGCAAATGCCGAGCGTGTTCTGCAATTGCTCGGGCTGCATTATCGTGTCGTGCTGCTTTGCTCTGGCGACATGGGATTCGCCAGTGCGAAGACCTACGACATCGAAGTGTGGGCGCCGGGGCAGGGGAGCTATCTGGAAGTTTCCAGCGTGTCGAACTGCGAGGATTTTCAGGCGCGCCGGATGAACATGCGTTACAAAACCGAAACCGGCGAAAATAAATTCCCGCACATCCTCAATGGCAGCGGCGTGGCTTTGTCGCGCTTGTTCGTGTCGCTCGTCGAAACTTATCAACAGGCGGATGGCTCGGTGCTGGTTCCAGCGCCGTTGCAACCGTATCTGAAAACGGAACGAATCGTTGGCTGCTGAGCGCGTCCATTCGTGGTTTATCAATGAGAATCCTCCACGCCAGCAGCGAAGTCCATCCATACTCAAAAACCGGCGGCCTTGCGGACATGGTCGGCGCGCTGTCGAAAACTCTGGCTCGTGTCGGCCATGAAGTCGCCGTCGTCACGCCGCTGTATCGAGGCATACGGGAAAGGTTTCCCGCACTGAAAAAATTGGATTGGTGGATTGATCTGCCGCTCGGCTCGCGTCGTGTGCAGGCTGAAGTTTGGATTCTGCAACCAGTGGAACGGCTCACGGTTTATTTCATCCACGCGCCTGAATTTTTTGACCGCGCCGGTTTGTATTCCGAAGGCGGATCTGACTATTGGGACAACGGCGAGCGCTTTGTTTTTTTTTCCAAGTGCATCGTTCAACTCGCGCGCTACTTGCCGCTTCAACCCGAGATCGTTCACGTTCACGACTGGCAAACGGGACTTGTGCCGGCGTTGATCAAGCATCAACAGGAGGCAGAAGGGTGGGGGACTGCTCCGCGAACTTGCCTGACAATTCACAATCTCGCGTATCAAGGAGTTTTTCCCGCTTCGGCATTTGCACTCACGAATTTGCCTGAAAATTATTTTTGTAGGGACGGCGTGGAATTTCTTGGAACGTTGAATTGTTTGAAGGCGGGAATTCAACTAGCCGATGTCATCACGACCGTCAGCCCGCGATACGCGCGCGAAATTACGACGGAGGAATTTGGCAACGGGTTGGACGGTCTGCTGCGCAAGAGGAAAAATGCGCTCATGGGAATTTTGAATGGCGTGGATTACGAGGAATGGAACACAACAGGCAATCCCTGTCTCAAGCACCCCTACTCGTCCCGCAATCTGCGCGGCAAGGCGCTTAACAAACTTGATCTGCAACGGGAACTAGGCTTGCCCGTAACGGCGGACACTCCGCTGTTCGGCAGCATCACGCGGCTGGTGGAGCAAAAAGGAGTGGACATTCAGCTCGGTGCGCTGGAAGAAATGCTTCAATCTGAAATGCAATTCGTTTTGCTTGGCAGTGGTTCACCGCAATTTGAAAAGGCTTATCAACTCCTCGCCAAGCGATTCCCAACGAAATCAGCCGTGCGAATCGGCTTCGACCAGGCGTTCGCACACCGCATCGAAGCCGGGTGTGATTTTTTCCTGATGCCGTCTCGATTCGAGCCATGCGGCCTCAACCAGATGTATAGCCAGATTTACGGGACAATTCCCGTCGTCCGCGTCACCGGTGGGTTGGACGACTCAGTTGTGGATATTTCTGAGAAAAAATCGAAAGCAACCGGCATCAAGTTTGGTGAATATTCCTCACGCGCACTAGCGAAGGCGATTCGCAAAGCACTGACGCTTTATCGAATTCCGAAGCTCTTGACACAATACCGGCGTCACGCGATGAAGCAGGATTTTTCCTGGGAACAAACATGTGAACAATTTGTGAATCTCTACAGAAACACCCTGAATAAGTGAGTTTGGCCAGACATAGACTAAGCATAATATACATTGTGCGAACTTATTAATCTCCCTGACGATTGTCAAGAAAAGGCTGTTTGGGCTGGCTTTTATTTGTAGCCCAAGCCAAACCGTTTCGAAATCGGCCAGTAAACGAAGAACGATTTGCCTATCACTTTCTCCTGCGGAAAATCTCCCCAGTAACGCGAGTCCGAACTGTTCATGGTGTTGTCGCCCATCACGAAGTAGTGATTTGGGCGAACGTTAAATTCACTGCCGAGACTTAGTCCTTCAAGCAGCGCGTGGCCGATGTAACCGTTCTCGCGATACACCAAAGTCTTTTGAGTCGCGTTGGGGAATGAATAAAGATTTTCAAAATGTGGCGTGCCTGCCGAAAGCTCCTCACCATTGACAACCAGGCGTCCCGTAGGAATGGGCCGATGGCTTCGTGGAACACGAGTGACCTCGAAGTCTTGTTTCAATTTCAAGTTTTCCCCACCCAAGCCAACTAGCCGTTTAATGTAGTAGGTGTCCGGCGTTTGGATGCCGGGAATATCATGCGTCTCGAACACGATGATGTCGCCGCGTTTCGGTCGGCAGAAATTATAGCTCAAGCGATCCACAAACAAATGATCGCCGGCGACAACTTTCAATCGAATGATGTCTGCCCCTCGATGGAAAACGGCGCGCTGTGGTTCGCCAGTAGTCGGATCGTATTTCGCGACAGCCCCAGAGCTGCGATCAACACGATAGCCAGCCCGCTCGAAAAGATTGTCGGCAGGAAACCAGATTGAGCGCCACTTGCCGTTGAACAAAAATTCCTGCTTCAAGTTGAACAGGAGAAATCTTACCGGCTGCTTGACGCCTTGCAGCTCTCCATCTTCGGGCGCGACGACGTTGACGTAGGAATTGCCGTGAGTCCAATAATCAAAAAACCGTTCCACGCGACCAGGGATTTTCAAATCCGGCTGGTTGCCAGAATAGTCCAATGGCATGACGCCGAAAAGCGTTGGTTGCATCGAAGCAGTCGGAATTTTGAACGGCTGAACGAAAAATGTGCGGATGCCGATGGCTATCACAAGCGCGACCAATGCGACTTCGATGTTCTCCCGCCAGACTGGATGTGGATATGGCTTCAACCATTTGTTTGCCGCCTTTTCCAGATTGTCCATCTGTTTCTCAAGCTCTGCTTTGCTCGCGTCGCTGGACAAAGCGCTTTTAATGTCATCAAGCGATGCGTTGATGGCGTCGGTTGCTTGCGGCGAGAGAATGTCCTTCTGCGCCTGCAGCAATTTCCAGACATGCTTGTGCATCGCTGTTGCGTGGCGGACGGTGCGTGAATAGAACCAGCGTAGTGTCATAAAAGCTCCAAGCTCCAACATCCAAGCTCCAGAGAAACTTCAAACCTCAAGCTACAAAAAAATTCATCGCTACTCCGCACATTTGATGTTTGGAGCTTGAACTTTCTCTGGCGCTTGGTGCCTGGTGTTTGGTGCTTCATATCATGCCTTCAACACTTCAATAAACGCTTCCTGCGGGATGTTCACGTTGCCGATTGATTTCATCCGCTTCTTGCCTTCTTTTTGTTTCTCCAAAAGTTTTCGTTTGCGCGTGATGTCGCCGCCGTAACATTTTGCTGTCACGTCCTTACGGAACGCGCTTACGGATTCTGAAGCGATGATTTTTCCGCCGATGCAAGCCTGTATCTTCACTTGATACTGCTGTCGCGGGATGACTTCTTTCAACTTCGCAGCCAGCGCGCGTCCCCTGCCCTCTGCCTTCGAGCGGTGCACGATGCACGAAAACGCATCGAGCGGTTCGCTGTTCACCAGCATGTCGAGTTTGATCATGTCCGATTCGCCGTAACCGTCATATTCATAATCCATCGAGCCGAAGCCGCGGGTGATGCTCTTGATGCGGTCGTGGAAATCAATCAAAATCTCGTTCAGCGGCAGCCGGCTCGTCAACATCACGCGGCGCGCGTCGAGCGTTTCGGTGTGGTCAAGCGTGCCGCGCTTCTCGGCGATCAACGCCATCAGGTCGCCGATGTATTCGTTCGGGCAAATCACGAAGCCTTTGACCATCGGCTCCTCGATCCGCTCAATGTAATTCGGCTCCGGCATGAACACCGGGTTATCAATCTCCTTCACCTTCCCGTCCGTCAACGTCACGCGATAGACCACGCTCGGATACGTGGCGATGATGTCCATGTCGTATTCGCGGCGCAGCCGCTCCTGCACAATTTCCATGTGCAGCAAACCAAGAAAGCCGCAACGAAAACCAAAACCCAGCGCTACGCTCGTCTCCGATGAATAAATAAAGGCCGAGTCGTTCAACTGCAACTTCGCCATGTTGACCTTGAGGTGTTCGTAGTCCGCAGTGTTGATCGGATAAATCCCGCTGAACACCATCGGATGAATTTCCTTGAAACCCGCCAACGCCGGCGACGGATTGCGCGCGTCGGTCAACGTGTCGCCCATCTTCGTTTCCTTCGGGTGTTTGATGTTGGCGGTGATATAACCTGTCTCGCCCACTTCAAGTTTTTCGCGGACGTAAGGCTTCGGATTAAAACTGCCGACTTCCTTCACCTCGACATTTTTTCCGGAGTGCAAAAGCTTCACCTGCATTCCCGCCTTCAGCTCGCCATTGAAAACCCGCACGTGCGTCACCACACCCTTGTAAGTGTCGAAAAATGAATCGAACACCAACGCCTGCAAACTCGCCGCACCCGACGGCGTCGGCGCGGGAATCCTAGCTACGATGGCCTCCAAAATTTCCTCGATGCCAATCCCTTCCTTTGCGCTCGCAAGAATCGCCAATTCCGCAGGAATTGCCAGAATGTCCTCCAATTGCTTCTTCGCCAGCGCCACGTCCGCGTGCGGCAAATCAATTTTGTTGATCACCGGAATGATGGTGAGGTTCTGCTTCATCGCGAGATGCAGATTCGCGACCGTCTGCGCCTCCACACCTTGCGCCGCGTCCACGATAAGCAACGCCCCTTCGCACGCGCTCAAACTGCGCGACACTTCGTAGGTGAAATCCACGTGCCCCGGCGTATCAATCAGGTTCAATTCATACGCCTCCCCTGCCCTGCTCTTGTAAAGCATCGTTACGGGATGCGCTTTGATGGTGATGCCGCGTTCGCGCTCCAAATCCATCGAGTCAAGGAGTTGCGCCTCCATGTCGCGCGTGGCAATCGTGCCCGTGCGATGCAGCAAGCGGTCTGACAACGTCGTCTTCCCGTGGTCAATGTGGGCGATGATGCTGAAATTTCTGATGTGCGGTGCGTCCATTGTAGCTGACTCGTAATCTTTTACTTAATCGTAATCTTAATCTAAAACCAGAGCGCGGCAGGATAAAGGCAATGATCGGAAAGAAAAGGAAATAGCTTTTCTTGGTTCGTTGAGGGAAAACTAAAAGGCGTTGGCAGCGTTCGAGAATTACAGCCGCTCCGCCAGCGCCGCCTGACTCTTGGCAAAGATTTCCTTGTGCAGCGAATTGCCGTGCGCATCAATCGTCACCACGGCCGGAAAATCCACGACATCAAGTTCCCAGATGGCTTCCGGTGAACCGAACTTTTCGAGGAAGTAAACATTGCGCACCTTCTTGATACACTCGGCCAGCACTTGCGCCGCGCCGCCGACTGCGTGCAGATACACGCAGCCATGTTCCTTGCACGCCGCGAGCGTGCGGTCGCCCATGCCGCCCTTGCCGATGACGCCGCGAATCCCGAAATCGCGGATGATCTGCCATTGATACGGTTCTTCGCGGATAGATGTGGTCGGGCCGGCGGCGGTGCATTTCCACGAGCCATCGTCCTGCTTCATCATCACCGGACCGCAATGATACAGAATCCCGTCGCGCAACTTCACTTCCGGCGGCAGCGCCCCGCCCTCGTGCAAATATTTGTGAACAGCGTCGCGCCCAGTGAACACGACGCCGGAAATCAGAACCTCATCGCCGACTTTGAGCGCGCGGATTTTTTCTTCCGTGAATGAAAAGCTTAACTTCGTCATGACAGGCATTTCAATCCAAACCAGGGCCAAAGTCCAGCGAACTGAATCCGTAGCTTGTCTCAATGCCTGATAATACTCCTTCGGATCAATCTGGAAATGCGCCATTGCCGCGTCTCGCCAGTCGAACTGCCACACAGACGATGGCATGAAAAGCTGCCCGAGATCCGTCGTCACCTTCACGCGAAGCCAAAGCTCTCTTGCCGCGACTTCTCGCATGACATTGACGGTTGACGATGGATCTCCAAGAATGACGAAGTGAAACCGCAACCCACGAGACAGCAGATCCCGAATTGTTGAAATGGGCCACGCTCTGCATGTAATATCCCTCTCGCGTGCGGCGCACAACGTCAACCGCTTCCTCGAAGTCAGCTATGGCATCTATCGCGACGACCCGCACTGGGTCGCGCCAATGCTCCTGGACGCGCGCAAAGTTTTTTCGGAAGCCAATCCGCTGTTTCAGCACGCCGAGATGCAACTCTGGATCGCAACGCGCAACGGCTGCGACGTGGGGCGCATCGCAGGCATCTTCGACCGGAGTTACAATCAGTCGAACCAGGATCGTGCCGCCTTCTTCGGGTTTTTTGAGTGCGAGAACGCTGCGCCAACGGGCCGGCAATTGTTCGCTGCGGCGTTTGACTGGGCGCGACAACTGGGCGCGTGCCACGTGCTTGGGCCGATGAACCCCACGACCAACGAGGAGTGCGGACTGCTGGTGGACGGCTTCGATTCCCCGCCGCAGTTGATGATGACCTACAACCCGCCTTACTACGAGGAGTTGATCCAGGCGGAAGGTTTCTCGACCGCAAAGAATCTGCTGGCGTTTCACATTGATGTGGCGAAGTGCCCCCTCGAACGATTGCGGCGCATTGCAAGTCAGACCCGCCGGCGGAATCCTGAACTTCACTTCAAACCCGTGCGCCACCGGACGCTCGCTGCCGATCTCGACAAGATAAAGGAAGTCTATAACGCCGCGTGGCAAAACAACTGGGGATTTGTCCCGATGACAGGAGCAGAGATTGATTTCCTGGCGTCCCGGCTCAAAACGCTTTTGCAGGAAGGCTTGGTCTGGATCGCGGAGAAACCGGGCGAGGCGATCGGGTTCATGCTGGCCCTGCCGGACTACAACGAGGCCCTCAAGCCGCTGCGGGGTCGGTTGTGGACACCAAAACTTCTTGGGCTGCTCCCTTACGCACTCGGCTGCAAGGTTCCAACCCGATGCCGGGTGATCATTCTGGGTGTGAAGGAGGAATATCGCAACCGCGGCATAGAAGCAGTGATGCTGGCGGAAGGTCTGGCAACAGGGCTGCGACTCGGAATCAAAGAGGCGGAAGCTTCCTGGGTGCTGGAGGACAACTTGCCGATGCGCCGGTTGCTCGAACCATTCGGCGGAAGGGTTTACAAGACGTATCGGATTTACGAGCGCGAGGTGTGATCTTTCCCGCCAGCCATCCTCTCGATACTGTATCAGCCCCTCGGCGCGAGAATCAGCGGCAATTTTCCACGGACTCGGGGGTTCCGCTCAATTCCCGGTTCCCGTTGCCGAACTTGTGGTAGAGCCAGTTTCCAAGTGGTAACAGCACACCCGCCACTGCCACACCTGCCACCACGTCCACCACGTAATGGTAACGTCCATACACTGTCGAGATACACAACAGGACCACCGCGATCAAATGAATATAGCGAATGCGCCGGAGATACCGGAACGAGAAATACAACGTGCACAACGCCACCGCGACGTGGCTGCTCGGGAACGCCGCCCCCGCCGCCTCGAAGTGATCGTAAATCCAATCCATGATCTGAAAGAACACGGCTTCTTGAACTGATGTCGGGGTGCCGATGTTGCTGGAAGGAACGACATCATGCGGAAGCGGTTCGACCACTAGGCTGCTATAAACGATATGCGGCCCGACCACCGGCACAAAAATGTAGATCGTGTAGCAGACGTAGAACACGAATGACACGACCGAAACGAAATGCGCGAACTGCCGCCGGTCCCGCCACAACAAGACGAACCCCACCACTGCAATCATGAGGTAATAAAGGGTGTTACGAAAGCCAAAGCGTGAAGCTTCGATTTCATTGGGTGTTTTGC
>CAYMCQ010000043.1:9722-32486 GCA_964389025.1 uncultured Verrucomicrobiota bacterium | reverse complement strand
CGTAGTCAATCCGCTCGTCATCCTTGCGGACTCCGTAGTGGACGATTTCGAAAAACCGTCCTGAGAAATTCGCCTTGTTGCCGTGGGTCAAATGTCCGCCGTGGCTCAAATCCATTGTCAGCATTTTGTCGCCGGGCTTGAGCATGGAAAAATAAACCGCCATGTTCGCCTGGCTGCCGGAATGCGGCTGGACGTTCACATGCTCCGCGCCAAAAAGCTTTTTCGCGCGCGAAATTGCAAGCTGCTCGACGATGTCCACGTATTCGCAGCCGCCATACCAGCGTTTTTTTGGATAACCTTCGGCGTATTTGTTGGTCAGCACCGAGCCTTGCGCTTCCATCACTGCCGGGCTGACAAAATTTTCGCTGGCGATCAACTCGATGTTTTCCTGCTGCCGCTGGCGCTCGTGCGCGATGGCTGTGGCAATTTCAGGATCAACAACGCGCAATCGCAACTCCGGCGGAACAACATGCGCCTCCATTTTGTTGACGCGCTTCTCGTGCCGTCCGCCTTCGAACTTTGCGGCAAGAAAAGCGTCCACGATTTTTTTCGCAGTCTCCGCCGTGATGACCGTTTCGCCGAGGCAAATCACGTTGGCATTGTTGTGTTCGCGCGCCTTGACGGCCATTTGCTCCGTAAAAACCTGCGCCGCCCGGATGCCGGGGATTTTGTTCGCCGTGATGCTCATGCCAGTGCCGGTGGTGCAAACGAGCAGGCCAAGTTGCGCCTGTTTCGCGGCCACGCTTTCAGCCACGGCTTGCGCGTAGTCGGGATAATCCGTGGACTCCTTCGAGTTCGTTCCGAAGTCGGCGACGCTCACGCCGCGCCCGGCCAGATATTTTTTCAACTCTTCCTTCAATTCGAATCCGCCGTGGTCGGAACCGATGGCGATGGTCGCGGGTTTATCGCTTTCGCCCGGCGCGGCTGCCATGCCCGGCTCGATGAATCGCAACAACGACGCAATGCCTTGCTCGATTTGGTCGCGACAGTTCAGATAAACTTCATACGTGCCGCCGATGGGGTCGGTGATGTCCTTTTCAAACGTGTCGAGCGTGTCGTCGAATTCGCGGAGCAGAAAAGTCTTTTCGGCCACTTGCGGATAGAGCAGGCAAATCGTGTCAACGTGGCTGTGGGTCATTCCGAAAATGTAATCGGCCTGTTCCAGCAAATCTGTCGTGAGCATCCGGCTGCGCTGGCTGGAAATATCAATTCCCAGTTCCTTCATCGCTTCGACTGCGAACGGACTCGGCGGCTGGCCATCCGCCGCGCCGAGGCCGGCGGAGAGAACGCGGAAATCCTTCCGCCCGCGCGTGGTATGGCGGAAAATGCCCTCAGCCATCGGGCTGCGGCAAATATTTCCAGTGCAAACAAAAAGGATGGTCTTCATTTAGCCGGTAGCGGCGACAAATTTGGACGCTTGCGGGAAATCGTCAACGGAAAATCCTCGCTGCGCGCGGCGTTTCCGCCGCTTCATCGTGCGAGTCTCTAAACGGCTCGAATTGTTTTGGGTGTCCACGACCATCGCGCGTTGAAGCGGGCTAAAGCCCGCGCTCCGGAAATCAATTCGCCTTGAACTGCCGCACCACCGCCAGCCCCTTCAGCACATCCAGTGCGCGCGCCAGCGCCGGATCGCGCACTTCCTGTTTTTCCGGCTCTTCCTTTTCCATCAAATCATCAATGGTCGCGCCCTCGCGACGCGCGCGGACCAAATCCGCTTCGCTGATTCTGCGGCGAAGCCGGTTCGTGCTGGCGGAATTTGTTGACGAAAGGCTGCCCGCCGTCAGGTCTGCGGAGGCAGTCGGATCGGCAAATGGATCGGCCAGATAAGCCTTTTCATCGGCAGCGCTCACGGCCACTTCAATGTCAGGCTTCACGCCGCGCATCGAAACCGTTGTTCCATCGCCGAGCTTGATCATCGAAGTTGCGATCCGCAATTGCCCGCCGTTTTTCAAATCAAAAACTTTCGTGATCGCGGCTTGCCCGGCAGTGCTCGCGCCTATGATCAATCCCGCGCCAATTTCGCGCAACACCGAGGCCAACGCTTCGGGCGCGCCGGCGGTTTGATGATTCACGAGAACGGCGACCGGCATTTTCAGCGCGTCGCTTTTTGATTTCGAGCGGGTCATCCCTTTTCCAAAGTCGAGAAGCGCCCGTTCGTTCGCGCAAAACAAATCTGCCACTCCAGCCGCCTCGCTGTAATCGTCGCCGTCCGCGAAACGCAAATCGAAAACCAAACCCTTCAATTTGTTCGTCGCGGTCAACTCATGATGCGCGTCGCGGATGGCAGTCGCCAGACCGTCGCCTGCGCGGGCAATCCGCACGTAGCCAATCGCCCCGTCGAAGAGACCGGTCTTGCTCACGAGCTTTGTTTCCGCGTTCGACTTCGCTGCATTTGTGACGATGGACACGCGCGGGTAAAGTTGCGAAACGAGTCCCTGAACGGCGGCGCGATTGAGTTCTTTTTCGTTCGAGCCGGCCAGATGCGCGCGAAGCAAATCATAAACTTCTTGAAAGTCCGGCGGTTGATTCGTCGCGGCAGACGCATTGAATGCGCTCAACAAAATTGCCAGGACTGCTCCAAAAAAATAAAAACCAAATCGTTTCATGTCGGCGACAAATTGCGGGACAAACGCGGGAAAGTAAAGAGTCGTGTCCCTTTTCGGAGGGCGGAGTTCCACAACGCCCTAACTCTTCTGCAAAGATATTCAGGGCGTCGTGGAACTCCGCCCTCCGAATCTGCAAAACTTTTCAGAAATCTTTTGTCGGATTCCAGCCACCTGCGGCGATATACTTGGAAACGATGACAAACGACTTGGATTTGCTGGAGCAATACACGCGGCAAGAATCGCAGGAGGCTTTCGCGGCGCTCGTCAATCGTCATTTGGATTTGGTTTATTCGGCGGCGTTGCGGCAAGTCCGCTCGCGGGAACTGGCCGAAGAAATCGCGCAATCCGTTTTTGCCGACCTCGCCCGCAACGCGGACAAACTCAAGCCGGACACAATTCTCACCGCGTGGCTGTATCAAGTCACGCGCCACACGGCGGTGGACGTGATTCGCCGCGAGTCGCGCCGCCAGTTCCGCGAGCGCATCGCCGTTGAAATGACCGATATGAACTCAACTGCCGTTGAATGGATGCACATCGAGCCGCTGCTCGACGAAGCGATGGACGCGCTCGACGACACCGACCGCACCGCCGTCCTGCTCCGCTACTTCGAGAACAAATCCCTCCGCGAAGTCGGCGCAACCCTCGGCACGTCCGACGACGCCGCGCAAAAACGCGTGAGCCGCGCCGTCGAACGGCTGCGAGAATTCTTCGCCAAACGCGGCGTCACCGTCGGCGCGAGCGGACTCGTCGTCGTCCTCTCCGCCAACGCCATCCAAGCCGCGCCCGTCGGACTGGTCGTCACCATTTCAACCGCCGCCGCACTTGCCGGAACAACAGTTGCCGCTACCGCAACTGCAACCGCAACCAAAACCATTGCCATGACCACACTCCAAAAAACTCTCGTTACCGTCACCGTTGCCGTCCTTGCCGGAGCGGGAATCTACGAAGCCCGCCAAACCTCGCAACTGCGCGAACAGAACCAAACACTCCAGCAACAGCAATCACCGTTGACAGAGCAAATTCAACAATTGCAGCGCGAACGCGACGAAATCGCACGGCAATTCGCTGCGCTCCGTGACGACAACGAACGCTTGAACCGCAACACGGGCGAGTTACTCAAGCTGCGCGGCGAAGTCGGCGCGTTGCGAACCCAGCTTGCAGGGACAAGCAGCGCCGCACCCCACTCCAAACAACCACCTCTTGCCTCGGCCCGTGAATATTACAATCGGGCTGGAACTCACTACATGAACCGCAACTATGAAGCCCAGTTGGAAGACCTCGACAAAGCCATCGAGCTGGATCCCAACATGGCAGAAGCCTATTTCATGCGCGGCAACCTTTATGCACATAGTCTACCGAACGAAAGGGGGGGCGAGGAAAAAGCCCTGGCAGATTATACGCGCTGTCTGGAACTTAAACCAAATGACGCTTCGGCACGCTGGAATCGCGCAAACGCCTACGCACATTTCGGGCGTAATGATGATGCCATCGCTGACTGGACAGCTTACATCGAGGGCGACACCGATTTTTCGCATCAGCTTGAAGGTAAAACCAAGTCAATAGCGGGAGCACATTTTTGGCGAGGGCATGTGTATCAGAACTACAAACGAGATTATTCGAAGGCAATCGCTGACTACACTGCAGCTCTAAAACTAGACCCGCACCGAGACGATGTTCATCGTCTACGCGGGCAGTGCTATGAATTGCTTGGAGAGACGGAAAAAGCCCAGCAAGACTTCGCCATTGAGCCAAAAAACAACTGAAATACTTCATTCAGTTGGCTCAAATCGCCTTCACCGCGATTTCTCGGCGGAAGCGCTCACCGTCGAAATGGATTTTCTCCTTTCCCTGTCCGATTCAAGCGGCGGCGGCTACTATTGGGTGAGTGAACGACCGAACCGGCTCGCAACCGCTGCGCGCCTACGCTGAATGTCGTTCCGAACCCGCGTTCGCCGAGCTGGCACCACCCACATCCAAAGCGCCAGAGGACTGGCGCACTCCAAGACGCTTCGCGCCAGTCGCACGCCGCCAGAACTCGCGCGGGCGTCTTGGAGTGCGGCGGCCCTCCGCCGCTATTCCACAGCGACGGAATAAGTTCCCCAAAAACCACACCGCACGCCTGACGCTAAAACTCTTTCGTGTGTTTCGTGGTCAAAACGCCTTCGCCGCGATGTCCCGGCGGAACTGCGCTCCGTCGAAATGGATTTTCTCCACGGCGGCGTAGGCGGCGGCTTGACAGGCAGATTGGCTGTCTTAATCATGTCTTACATGAGAGCGACCTTGACCATCAGCCTGCCGCCGATGCTGCGCCGCGATGTTTCCCGCGCCGCCAAAAAGGAACGCGTGAGCGAGAGCGAATTCATCCGCCGCGCCGTCAAACGCCAGCTTTGGGTGGAGGCGTTCGAGGAGACGCGCCGCAAGGCCATTCCGCAGGCACGCGCCGCCGGCATCTACACCGACGAGGACGTTTTCAAAATCGTTTCGTGAGAGTTGTCGTTGACACCAATGTCATCGTATCCGGCGTGGTGGCTGAAGGTGTCTGCCGGGACATCGTGAAGCGATATCTGCCGGCGTGCGACTTGATCACGTCCCCCGCGTTGCTGGCTGAACTGGCCGAAACAATGCGCGACAAGTTTGGCCTGAATCCGGAAGATTTGCCGTTGCTAAAAATCTACGCAGACACCGCAACAATCGTAAAACCAAACCCATTGCCCCATCCTGTCTGCCGAGACAGAGACGATGATGAATTGCTTGCAACCGCTCTGGCTGGTGAAGCCGAAGTCATTCTTTCCGGCGAAAAGGATTTGCTGACACTCAAAGAATTTCAGGGAATCAAAATCCTCTCACCCCGTCAGTTTATCGAGTGGCTGAACGCGCAGAAATAATTCAGCGCACCCCCTTCACCGCGATGTCGCGGCGGAAGTGCGCGCCATCGAAATGGATTTTCTCCACGGCGGCATAGGCGGCGGCTTGCGCGGCTTTCAAATCCTTCGCCCACGCCGTCACGCCCAGCACGCGCCCGCCATTCGTCACGATTTCGTCTCCGTTGTTTGCCGTGCCCGCGTGGAAAACTTTTGTGTTTGGCAATTTCGCCGCGTCGTCGAGACCGGAGATGACTTTGCCTTTGGCGTAGTTGCCGGGATAACCGCCGCTGGCCATCACCACGCACACACTCGCTTGCGGACTCCATTTCAATTCCACGTTCGCCAACGTGCCGCTCACGCTCGCGTCGAGCAACTCGACCAGATCATTTTCCAGCCGCGTCAGGTAAACTTGCGTCTCCGGGTCGCCGAAGCGTGCGTTAAATTCCAGAACTTTTGGCCCGTCTTTCGTCAGCATGATTCCGGGATAAATGATTCCGCGAAAATCAATCTTCTCCTGGGCGCAACCGGCGAGCCAGCGATCGAGAATTTGTTGGCGCGCATCTTCGAGTTGTGCGTCGCTCAAAAATGGCGTGGGCGAATATGTGCCCATGCCGCCGGTGTTTGGGCCTTGGTCGCCGTCAAAAGCGCGCTTGTGGTCTTGTGCGGTCGGAAAAAGCTTCGCTGTTTTGCCATCGCAAATTGCGTGAAGCGAAATCTCCATGCCCTCAAGGAATTCCTGAATCACGACTCTTGAACCCGCTGCACCGAAAGTTTTGGCGACAAGAATTTCGTCAATGGCCTTGTTCGCCTCCTCAATGCTGGCGCAAACAAAAACGCCTTTGCCCAACGCCAGTCCGTCCACTTTCACCGCACAGCGACCGTCCAATGACGCCGCAAACTTTTTCGCCGGTTCCGTAGCGGTAAAAGTTTCGGCACGCGCCGTTGGAATTCCGTATCTCTCCATGAACCGTTGCGAAAAAACTTTCGATGACTCGAACTGTGCGGCTTTTTGGTTCGGCCCCCAAATCCGCAAGCCGTTCTTCTGAAACAGATCCACGACGCCCAGCGCCAGCGGATTGTCCGGTCCGACGACAGTGAGGTCGGGTTTTTTCTCCTGCGCGAACGCGAGCAGCTTCGGCAAATCATCCGCGCCGATGTTGACGCATTGAACGAGGGATTGATTTTTTGAAAGCCGTTCCTGCGCGATGCCCGCGTTGCCCGGCGCGCACCACATCTGCGTGACGTGCGGCGACTGCGCCAGTTTCCACACCAGCGCGTGCTCGCGCCCACCCGAGCCGATGACGAGGAGTTTCATTTCGCGGCGGTGTTTTATCTGGCGCTAAAACAAAACGCGATGAAGAAAAATTGTGGGAACAAATCAAGCGACCCGGAGGGTTGCAAGAAATTAGCCGGGGTTGAGGAGTCTGCGACGACACCCCCGGTTGCGAATCAAAACGACAACGACTCTGAAGGAGTCGCAGAAAAATTTAGTGAGCGGTTCTGGCACCCTTTCAGGGTGCGGAATTTTGGGGACGCTTTCCGGGGGTATCGCTCGCAGACTTGCTCAACCCCCGGCTAATCTCTGGCATCGCTCCGCGATGCTTCCTACGGCTCAGAGCTCTGCACCGCCAGTTGACTGCGAATCGAGCCAACAACGTCGCCGGGACAGACTTGTTTCGAGTCGGCAAGACCTGCGGCCATGCCGGTGACGTAGGCGGTCGCGGCGGAAGTTCCGCTGACGAACCAAGCCTGATCGTTGAAGTTGATGATGGTTGAACCGGGGCCGACTACGTCCACGAAATTGCCGCGGTTCGCGTAGCTGGCGATCTGGCCGCGACGGTCGCCGGCAGTCACAGCGGTGACTTCGGGATATGCGGCGGGATAATACGGCGAGGTGACCGGCTCGTTTCCGGCAGCGGCGAAGAAGACGATGCCTTTCTGGCTCGCGGTGCGGATCAGGTTATGAAGCATCGTGCTGTCGCCTTCGCTGCCGAGGCTGAGGTTGATGACGTTCGCGCCGCCGTTGATGGCGCGATAAATTCCGTTTGCCACGTCAAAGGTGGAAGTGGTTTGGTTTCGTCCGTAAACGTCCACTGGCAAAATCTTCGCGGACGTTTGCCCGCCGCTGGTCTGTTGCAAACTTCGCAACAGAGTCTCGGCCATCGAAGTGGCGTGTGTCGGAACGCTGCCGCTCGTTTGCCCGCCTTCCGCGACCGAGATGGGCGTCATGACGAAAGTATCGAGGTTGCCGCCGAGTCTTTGCATCGAAGTATCAACCAAGCCGATGACGATGCCGCAATCACCGGGTGCGCGGGTTTTCAAATTCAAATCAGGCATTGAACTGGCGAGAACGCCCTGGGCAGGCTGAGGCCGCTCGATGGAAAAATTTGAATCAATCGCAGCGATGTCAGGGTTGTTCGCAAGCGCGGCGCGCGCGGCGTCGGCTGCGGCTTCGTCGTCAAACTGGAGGCGGTATGTGTTCAGCGCGTCAATACGTCCGGTGACTTTTGCGCCAAGCGCGCGGGCGATTTCGTCAATGTTCGCCCCCGGCTTGAGCGTGACAACGATTTCGTTTCGGATGCGTCTGGATTTTTTCGCGGCTTCTGTGGATTGGGCAGGGGAGACGAGTTGGGTCGCCTGATGCAGCGACGTGCGAAAGACGAAAAGTTTGGACGGGCCGTTGGTTTCCGGCACCAAAGCAAAATTCAAATCGCCGAGCAGCGAGCGGAGCGCATTGCCGAGCGAAAGATTTTTGAATTTCACGGAGACATCGTGAGTGGTGCCGGGTTCGAGGAAAACTTTCCAGCCTGTCTGCTCGGAGACTGTGCCGAGGAGTTTTGACAATGGCCACGAGCCGATTTCTGCGCTGATGCGGTTGTCATTCGTGCGCCACGCGAAAGTGTCGGCGGCGTGGAGGTTGGCGGGCGCGAAAAGAAAAATCCCGAGCGGGAGGACGCAAAGAAATATTTTCGCAAACCTGTTCATGCTTTGTTCGACAACGATGCCAGGCAATCTACTCAAGGTGAAACACGAATGCGATAGAAACGTTGCGATGAATCGGGCTGAGGCTCGATCCATTGCGCGATGCCGTTGGTCGCGGTGGTTGTTGCACGAAGTTGAAACGCGGCGGCAAAATTCGTCGTGCTGAAAACGTCGTAACTGCGGCCTGCCGTCGCCGTCCATGAAATCGTGAGCGGAAACCGGGAAACATAGATGCCAAATGCCGGTTCAACTCCAACAAGGCGAATCCACTTCGTTTCAGTTCGGTAAATTTTCCCGTCCGTCGCGGTGACGATGGCGTAGAACGGATGCAGGCCGACGCCGAGATTTGTTCCCGTAATTGAAAAAACCGCACTGGGCTGATTCGACGAAGCGAGCAACCCGCCAGTGCTGAATAATTCTATTTTGGAAATGTTGTTCGTGTTCGCCACGACAGAAAATTGCGCTGTGCCTTCGACAGCGAAATTTGTTCCGCCGAAAAGCGGAGTGAACGTCGCCGCGAGCGAAGTGTTTTGGACGCGGACATTTCGGGTGATGCGCGTTTGGGTGCGGACATGGCTGCCTTCGTAAGCGACGGCGGTGAATTCATGAAAGCCGTCGGAGAGCAGCGTGGTGTTGAGCGTGAATGTCACTGCAAGATTTGTCGTGCCTGCGGTGATGTAAAGATGGTTTCGCGGTGGCAGATTGGAACTGGCATCGTCGAGGAAGTTTGTGCGGCTCGCGGAAATGAAAGTCTGCAGGTTGCCACCGAGGCCGATATGGTCGTTGCTGACCGTGATGGAAATCTGGGAACCGGACAGGGCGGGGTCGAGCGATTGGAGTTCAATA
Source organism: uncultured Verrucomicrobiota bacterium (assembly GCA_964389025.1). Classification (GTDB taxonomy): domain Bacteria; phylum Verrucomicrobiota; class Verrucomicrobiia; order Limisphaerales; family CAYMCQ01; genus CAYMCQ01. The sequence continues at coordinate 23,188 of CAYMCQ010000043.1, read as the reverse complement.
CGGTCGCCATGAGCAAAGGCGATGGTTTTGGTGGCGTTGGTGAATGCCGGCGTGTTTAACCTGGCGGTCAAGTCGCTTGCGGCGGATTTGATGGAGGCAAATGGAAGGAGAACAATGTTTGTTGAATTTCCTGCGATGGTCACAGAAAGCCGATTGCCTGAAATCGGCTGAACATTTGTGAGCGTCTTGAAGAAAATTCCGTCGAGAAACAAATCAACTTGCTGGATGGGATGCTGTGTATCCGTCAAATCGAACTGGAGGGAAAGATTTGTGGTGCCGGTCAGCACGGAATTTTCTGCGAGGTTGCTCCAGCTTCCATTCGCCGTTTGCGCGAACGGCGCGGCCAGCGGTTCACCGACAATCAAACCCTGATACGGATTCGTCAGGCTTTGGTAATAACTTTCCGCAAGACTGAACCCGCGCGCCTGGTAAAAATAATTCTGCGGCGACGGAAATTTTTCGAGGTGATTACACGGCTCGACGACTGTCCCGTAGCTGCCCGCCGCGCCCGCTCCGGTGAACGCAAGCAGAGTAGTCTGGTCGTTGGGCTGAAAAAGCACACCACCAAACGAAGTCAGGCTGTCTGCCATCGCACCGGGAGCAAAAACGTCTGGCAGGATGTCGAATTGATACAATCCAGTTTGGTAGCCGAGCAGATTCGTTTCGCCGAGCGGCGAGTCAGAATTTGTCCGCACCATTGAATAGTTGCCGCGCAGTCGCGTGTTGAAAATGGCGTTGTCGAACGAGAGGTGGCGGACGTTGCGGGCGGTGTCGCTGGTTTTGGCCAGCACGACGGTTTGTGTCGGGAATGTGCCGTCGCTGTTGACGCCTTGATCAATGATTTGTTTCGCCTGCGCCAGATTGCTGGCGGTGATCATCGTCACGAGATAATTTGTCGCGCCGGGAAATACGTTCCTGAAAATATCTTCGCTGCCAGCGTAGGAATTCGATGACGCCGCCGGCAAAGAGCACGAATCTGGCAATCCTGGCGGCGCTGTTTCGTCAGGTTTGAATCCGTAGAACAGCGCGGACGTGGTGCTGTTGACGCCGTTGCTGCCGATGACGGTGTGCGGAATCCACATTGAGAGGACGACGAACTCGATCTGGTTCGTCAGTTGGCGCGCGACGAGATTCGTTTGAAGCGGCGCGGCCAAGGTATTTTCAAATTCCTCGCGCATCCACGTCGTGACGCCGTTCGTCCAATAGATGCGGAAAAGATTTTGCGGCGGAACGAGGCGTCGTTCGCAAAAATAATTTCCAAGTTCAAGCGAATCGGGGCTGGATTGATTAACGACGACTGCGACATTCAACCCGCTGCCGCCGGCCAAAGCGAAGCTTTGAAGCCCGACAGCGACAACAACGTTGATGGAGCAGAGCAAACGGCATTGCACAAGTTGAAGTTCTCAAAAGAATGCGGGCGAGTAAAGATTCGGCGCGCACGCAAAACTGCATTTTACGCTGATTGTTTCTCTTTCTCCTTGCGATGCGGCCAAGACATTTGCTAGAAAACAGCCGCTTATGGCAGCCATTGGCCGATTTCAAAAGGGCGAAGAGATTTTCCACGCGAAAGTCGTGGACGGAGAATTGTTCCGTCTGCGCGGCGACGTCTTCGGCTCGCCGTCGTTCGACCGCAAGCCAATGCCATCAAAAGGCGTGCGGACATTGACGCCCGTTGCGCCGTCCAAAATCATCGCCATCGGGCTGAACTACGCCGACCACGCGCGCGAGCAGAAAAAGGAATTGCCCAAGCAACCGCTCTTTTGGTTCAAGGCCACGACTTCGCTGATCCCTGATGGCGGCAAGATTGAAATTCCATTTCCAAACCATCGGGTGGATTTCGAGGCGGAACTGGCGATTGTCATTGGCCGACGAGTTCGCAACGTCACGCCCGCCGCCGCCGCGCGATACATTTTCGGTTTCACGACGGCGCAGGACATCAGTGATCGGACGATACAAAATTCCGAAAGCCAGTGGGCGCGCGCGAAGTCATTCGACACGTTCACGCCGCTCGGGCCGTATGTGGAAACGAAACTCGATCCGCACGATCTGACGATCCAACTTTTTCAAAACGGCCAGCTTCGACAGAACTCGAACACCGCGCAGCTCATCTTCAACTGCTACGAGCTGGTGAGTTTCGTCTCCACGAACATGACGCTGCTGCCCGGCGACGTCATCCTCACCGGCACGCCCAGCGGCGTGGCGCCGATTGATTCGGGCGACCAGCTTGAGGTGCGGATTCAGGGATTGTCCCCGCTGGTCAACACGGTGAAATAAGTTTTGAGTTTTAGTTTCTTCACGGCCAGTCTCTCCCGTCATGTATTGGACAAAAGCATTGATTCCCACACTTCGCGAAGCTCCGGCTGAGGCGGAAATCCAGTCACACCAACTTTTGCTGCGCGCCGGACTCGTCCGGAAACTGGCGGGCGGCCTCTACACTTTTCTGCCGCTCGGTCTTCGTGCCCTGCGCAAGGTTGAGCAGATTGTCCGCGAGGAAATGGACCGCGCGGGCGCGCTGGAAGTTCTCATGCCCGCGTTGCAACCGCCGGAAATCTGGCAGAAGAGCGGACGTTACGAAACTGCAGCCGAAGTGCTCTTCAAAGTCCGCGACCGCGCGAAAAAGGAATGGCTGCTCGGCCCGACGCACGAGGAAGTCATCACCACCCTTGTTGCCGGCGAAATAAATTCCTACCGCCAGTTGCCAAAAAATTTTTACCAGATCCAGACCAAGTTCCGCGACGAAATCCGCCCGCGCTTCGGCCTCATGCGCGCGAAGGAATTCATCATGAAGGACGCCTACAGTTTTGACTCGACCGATGAGCTGGCGCAGGCGAGTTACCAGAAAATGTATGAAGCCTACGCGCGAATTTTCCAGCGGTGCGGTTTGAAAAGCGTCGCTGTCGAAGCGGATACTGGCGTCATGGGCGGCAAATTTTCCCACGAGTTCATGGTTCCTGCCGAGACCGGCGAGAACGAAGTCGTCTATTGCGAAGGTTGCGGTTACGCCGCGAACGTGGAGAAGGCAACAAGCGCGGCTTCTACTGCGTCGGCTATTGGCGATCGGCAATCGGCTATCGAAAAATTCCCGACGCCAAACGTCAAGACCATCGAAGACCTGGCCAAGCCGCCGTTCAGCGTTCCTGCATCGCAGCAGATCAAGACGCTGGTTTATCTGGCGAACGGCAAGATCGTCCTGATTCTTCTGCGCGGCGACGACCAGTTGAACGAAGCCAAACTCACCGGCGCGCTCGGCACGGCGCAATTCCGTCCCGCTGAGGCCGAAGAAATTTTCTCTGCGCTTGGCGCACATCCCGGAAGTTTGGGCGCAGTGGCAGGGACGACCTGCAGGTCGTCATCCGAGGCCGCGCAGCAACGCGGCCCTACCGACGTGAAGATTTTTGCCGACGAACGTTTGCGCGGCGCGAGCGGCATGACCACTGGCGCGAACGAAGACGGCTTTCACCTTCGCAACGTTTCGATTGACCGCGACATCAAGGTCACGAACTGGGCTGACCTTCGCACCGTGCAAGCCGGCGAGCCGTGCAAGCGTTGCGACAAGCCGCTCAAAGTCCAGCGCGCCATCGAAGTCGGCCACGTCTTCAAGCTCGGCACCAAATACAGTGTGGCGCTCGGCGCGCTCTTCCTCGACGAGACCGGCAAGCAGCAACCCGCCGTCATGGGTTGTTACGGCATCGGAGTCACGCGCACGTTGCAGGCCGTCATCGAGCAGAGCCACGACAAGGACGGCATCATCTGGCCGCTGTCCGTCGCGCCCTACACCGTTTGCATCACGCCGCTCAACGTGGTCAAAGACGGCCCGGTGATGGCACTCGCGGGAAAAATTTACGCCGAACTCACCGCCAAGGGGATTGACGTCATCCTCGACGACCGCGACGAACGTCCCGGCGTGAAATTCAAAGACTCTGAGCTTGTCGGTTTTCCGATCCGCATCGGCATCGGCGAAAAATCTTTGGCGAAGGGTGAAGTGGAGATCAAACTGCGCTCAGATTTGGCGAAATTGATTTTGGCGAAGGCGGATGAGGCGGTCGGGAAAGTTTTGGAGTTAGTTAAGCAGTAGCAGGCTAATCGCGGTTTCGGTAGCTCGATTTGACAATCCAATCCGCGCAGAAGAAGCAACCCGCTCCAAAAAGCAACACAGGCAAGCCCCACATGATGTAACTTAAAGGCGAATGTTCAGCATCCTCGCGGTTGACCAGTGCAGCGGGAAGGCTTTCGATGCCATACAAAAAATTCCACAAGCCATAAATCATCAGAAAGAAGCCGACAACGCGAACGACAAGTCCGAGAATGTCAGGTGGTTTCATCTTAGGAAAAGTATTTGAACATTTTCCACTCTTGTCAAACATTCGTCCGCAGCGGCTTTTTCAGCCAAGAATCTGTCCGAGCGCCATCGGGTGGCCGAGCAAAAATTCCTGTGCGCTCATTCGCCGGCCACTTTCAAGTTGAAGTTCTAAAATCCGCAACGCGCCTTCACCGCAGGAAACAACGATTCCGAGTCCGTCAGCCTGCAAGACTTCGCCCGGCTTTGTGCTGGGTGGATTCGTAGGTTCGGCGCGCCAGATTTTCAACAACTGCGGTTGGAGTTCACGCTTTAGCGTGTCCTGCGAACGAAACAAGCTAAAGCTTGGACTCCAACTTGTGAACGCTCCCGGCCACGGAGTGAACGCGCGGATGCGGTTCCACAAAACTTGCGCTGGCTGGCTCCAATCAAGCCGTCCGTCCTCCTTTTTAATTTTCGGCGCGTAGCTCGCTCCTTCGGGCTGTGGACGCGGCTGAATTTTTCCGGCGACGTAATCTGGAATGGTTTCAATCAACAACTCCGCGCCGAGTTTGGCGAGCCGGTCGTGTAGTGTTTGCGCGTTGTCGTTGGAAGAAATCGGCGTTGGGCGTTGGGTCAGAATCGGCCCGGTGTCCATGCCCGCGTCCATTTTCATGATGGTCACGCCGGTTTCAATTTCCCCGTTGGCGATGGCCCATTGAATCGGTGCCGCGCCGCGATATTTCGGCAGCAGCGAGGTGTGGACATTGACGCAGCCAAACTTCGGCAGCGACAGGATTTTCTCCGGCAAAATCTGTCCGTAAGCCATCACCACAATCAAATCAGGTGATAGCTCCTTCAGCTTTTCAATGAACGTTTCGTCTCGCGCGCGAAGTGGTTGCAAGATCGGCAGATTTTTTTCCTGCGCCAAAGTTTTTACCGCTGGTGAAGTCTTTTTGAGATGTCTCCCGCTCGGTTTGTCAGGCTGTGTCACGACCGCGACGATGGAAAAATCCCGCCGCGACAACAAAGCGCACAGGCTCGGGCAGGCGATTTCCGCCGTGCCCATGAAAATGATTCGCAGCGGTGACACGAGCCAAGGAAAGCCGATTCCAGCAAAAAGTGCGAGGCAGGAAATTTCGTCTCGTCTCGGAGGGCGGAGTTCCACGACGCCCTAATTTCTGGGTAAGCGAGATTTAGGGCGTCGTGGAACTCCGCCCTCCGGGGCAAATCTTGGCGATGTGCCGCAGAATATCGTGCAGAACTTTTTCCGGCGGCTGGGTGGAATCAATTCTGTGGACCAGTTTTCGCCCGTAATAATTCAGCAGAGGCTTGGTTTCCTTGTCATACGTCTTCAGCCGGGATCGAATGACATCGAGATTCGCGTCATCCAGCCGGTTTTCCTTCAACGCGCGCTTTTGCAAACGCTGGACCAGTTTCTCCATCTTCGTGCAGCGCAGATAAAAAATGGCGACCACATCGAGCGTGTTGCTCAAAAGCTCCGCCTGCCGCACGTTGCGCGGAATGCCGTCGAGCACCAGTGTGTCCTGCTCGGGATGAAACTGTCCGCTCCTCATGGTGTTGTGGATGAACTCCCGCCACAAGTCTATGGTCGGTTCGTCAGGCACGAGCTGGCCCTTGCTGGAATACTCGATGAAAACGCGTCCAATCGCGGTGTCCGATTTGAGATTTCGGAAAACGTCGCCGCAGGCGCAGTGAAAAAAATTCGGGATCGTGCCGAGGATTTTTCCCTGCGTGCCTTTGCCCGCGCCGGGCGCGCCAAAAAGTAAAATGGTGCGGTATTTCATGGAGTGTCCTTGTGTTTCAATTGAACTTCCTGGATTTCTGTGAACGGAATAATCACTTCCTCGGATGCGTGGCCCCGCTGCACGGTCACATGGATTTCGTTGGACGCGATCCGGGCGATGCGCTGGGCGACGCAAGTGCCGCGAGGGGATTTGAAGACGAGAACCATGTCTTTGTCGGCGTCGCGCTTGATGATGCCAAAAAAGCCGGGGAATTTCGTCTCGAAAAAACGCCGGTTCAATGTGAATTGGCCGCGGGGAAAAGTTTGCGTCGGCGGCAAGGCAGACTCGTCGGGAGCGGGCGGCGGATATGGCTGGCCAGCGGCAGCTTCCTGCGGAACGACAAATTCACCGGCGCCTTCGCCCTCGGCTGTGCCGGCTTGTTGGACGCCTGCCCACTCGCCTTCAGCTTTTGAAACGCGCGTCGGCATCGAAAGAAAAATAACTGGCCCGACGAACGGGAGCACTGCCGAAAGCCCGCAAACAAGCGCCGGTTGCTGCGCGCGGAAAATCGCGACTTCGTAGCCGGCATAAATATTTGCAGCGTAAATCAAGAGAATAATCACGATTCCCAAAGGCGACGAAAACAAACCGCCAATCAGCGAGCCCGGCGCAGGCCGTTCGAGTTTAGGGAAATCTTTTTTGACCTCGATGGTGGTCTTGGCGCGCTTTTCCTCGATGGTTTGCACGATAAATGGCCCGATGAACTGCGCGGCTTTGGGAAGTTTTTCCCCAATCTTTTTCAAATCGTCCTGCGAAAATTTTTCCCACAGGACAGGCTCGGAATATTTTCCGTCCGGGAATTTTAAGACAACGCCTTTTTGATCGAATGAGACAATGTCGCCCGAGACGCTTTTGCCGTCTGTCAGGGTGAATGTGTCCGCCGTGACGGAAAACGCGATGGCCAGAAGAATGATGAGTCCGGCCGGAATGATTTTCAATCGGTGCATTGCGGGCTGGATAGCAGATGATTTGAGGCAAAGGAAGAAAAAATTCCTCGCCCGCTTGTAGCGCAGGTTTCCCCCGAAAGCTTTCGGGGCTGTATCGCAGCGCTTCCAGCCTGCGCGCCGTGGGAAAGATTCGACGCGCGGAAAGTTCATCCGCCCCGCCGCGGCGGGAGCACGTTGGAAACCTGCGCTACGCCCCGGCGTGTGAGCTGCCAAGCCTCTCTGCCAAATCTTCGACGACCCAATTCGCCTGCGTGCCGTCCAGCCGGTCCGCCGCCGCTCCATGCTGCCAGACGCCGTAGCGAACCGTCTTGAGCGGATCGGTTTGAAGTTCGTGTTGGGCGAGCAGCCCCGCGATGTAACCGGCAAGCAAATCGCCGCTGCCGCCTTGCGCGAGATGCGGATTGCCGGACGGGTTCACGAAAATTTCCCCAGCGCTTTTGCCAACGAGCGTTTGATGGCCCTTGAGTGCCACGAAACAATCGCCGAATTGCTGCGAAAGTTTTTTCAGCGTGTCGGGACGGTTCGCCTGCACGTCCGGAATCGTGGCCTTCAACATTCGCGCCGCTTCGCCCGGATGCGGCGTGATGAGGCGGATGGCCTTTTGGTGGCCGGAATCCAGCGGCAGCCAATCCAGCGCGCTGGCGTCCACGATGATGGGCAGCGGCGAATTGTGCCAGAGCCACCGCAGGTTGGCGGACACTTCGTGCGGAACGTCGTGCGCGGCGAGACCCGGCCCGATGAGAACCGCTGAGAAACGTTTTTCCGAGAAATCCAGTCTGGCATTCCAAAGCGAAACCATCACGGCTTGGAGTTGCGACGCGATGGGATGATAAACCTTGTCGAGCGTGAACAGCGTGATCAAGCCCGGCCTCGCGCGTTGCGCGCCGCGAGCCGCGAGGACTGCCGCGCCGTGAAATCCAAAACTGCCGGCGATGATTGCGAGATGGCCGAAACTTCCCTTGTGTGTTCCGACGCTTCGGCGCGGAGGAAAATCTTCAAAGTCTGAGGGCAATGTCCATTGCGCTTCGCTTTTGAGAGGGCAGGGGACAAGACCGATTTCCGGCGCGACTTCAAGCCGTCCGACGAACGGCGCGGCTCTTGATTCGAGCAATCCAACTTTCGGCGCGCCAAGCGTCAGTGTTACTGTAGCGCGAATGGCGGCGCCGTGAATTTCACCCGTGTCAGCATTCAAACCGGATGGCACGTCCACCGCGAGCACGCAGGTTTTCGCCGCATTGACTCGTTCGATGAACTTGATCCAATGCTCATCCAGCGCGCGGCTGATGCCGATTCCAAAAAGCCCGTCAATGATGAGCGCGGGTTTCGGTGAAAGCAGCGCGTCGAGTTTGGACAATGACTGCTGGGGATTTTTGACTTCGAACACGTCCACGCGCCGCTCGTGCAGATGTTCACAGGCGCAACGCGCATCATCGCCGTTGTGGCCTTTGCCCGCGAGAATCAAAATAAAATCGTCACGCTTCGTCAGTTCCAGCGCGCGTTCGGCAACGATTTTCCCGACGCGGCGGATGACCTCGCCCTCTGTCTGCCCGGTTTTCCACGTGGCCTTCTCCCACTCGCGCATCTGCGAGACGTTGATGATTGGCAGCGGCATGAATTTAATTTCGCACGTTCCAAAAAATTTTCACCGATGGCGCAAGGACGACAGCCAGCCCCACGCGACTCCCATAAAGAGTCCGACAGTGTGGGCGACGTTTGCAATGTGACCAATCAATCCTGACCAACAAAGAACAAACCAGGCAATCATCATCCACACGGTCGTCGGATGAAGAAACAGGCCGGAGCCGGGATCGAGTTTTCCGCGGATCCAAATGTAGCCGAGCAAGCCGTAAACAACGCCGGACATTCCTCCAAATACGGGTTGCATGACTAAAAATTCACCCAAGTTGGAACAAACCCCGATTACCAAGACCAACAGCGCCAGAACGAAACTGCTTTGTCTCCCTTCAATCATGCTGCCAAGATCACGCAGCCAAAGCATGTTGAACAAGATGTGCAACACGTTGAAATGAATAAATATTGGCGTGAGCAGCCGCCAGACTTCACCGCTGCGAACTTCGGGCAAATCTTTTGACTGAAACGCCTTCTCCGAAAAGAAATCTTTTATGAACAAGCTGTGAATTCGTTCGAGTTCGTTGCCAGCGTCACCAAAATTCATCTTGATAAACACGACGACACTGATGGCAATCAGCACAAACGTCAGCGGCCCGAATCCATAAGCCGTCATCGGACGAAACAAATGCCTGCGGCCTTTCAGTTTTTTCTCGTAGTCGGCTTTGGCTTTTTGTTCCTCGCTGCGGAGTTTGTCGGCTTGTTCTTTGTTCGAGGAAAATTTCGGGTCGGTCGGACTCGCGCGGAATTCGGCCAGCAATTCCTTCGCGCGCGGCAAATGTTCCTCGTCGTGAATCCAAATCGCCCAGCCGTCGGACGGTTCGTGCTCCAATTGATTGTGAATTCCCTGGACGAAAAGAAAATCGCCAAAGGCTTTCGCAGCGGCTTCGTTTTCCAGATGCCCGATTTGTCGCATGGCGCAAGCCTAGCCGCAAAATATTCGGCGTAAATGAAATTGAACAAATCTCCTGGTTCAATCAAACTCCGCGTTTCTCGACAGCTCGGCGTTGATGGAATCAATTTTGCTGAAAAGTATTGTATTCCACGGTGCGCCCGGCTAGGAATCTGCTCTTGTGGACTCCGTAACGAACTGACACAAAAAATCTCGTATGCCCGACGCCTCTGAAGCCGTCCGTGAAACCGGGTCAAGCCCGGCGACGAAGAATCTACAGGCGCTTTATCAATCGCTGGTTGAAACGCTGCCGGTCCACATCTTCTGCAAGGACATGGAGGGGCGATTCATGTTTGGCAACGATTTATTTTGTCGCGCGATGGGGAAAACGCTCCCCGACATCCTTGGCAAGACGGACGCGGATTTTTTTCCGCCAGAGACGGCCGCGAAACATCGCCGGGACGAGCAGGAGGTGATGTCCAGCGGAAAAGTTTTTGAGAGTGTGGAGCAATTCCAAACCCCCGAAGGTGGGCGAAGGCATATCCATGTGTTCAAGGTGCCGCTCCGCGATCACAGCGGCGGACTCATTGGCATCCAGGGAATGTCATGGGACGTCACCGCGCACGAACGGGCGGAAGCGGCGCTTCGGGAGAGTGAGATAAGATTCAGAAGTTTGGCCGAAGCCTCCCCCGCGGCAATTCTGATCCATCAAGGCGGGCCGTTCCGTTACGTCAACGAAGTGATGGAGCAGATGACCGGCTGCAGCCGGCAGGAACTGTTGAAAATGAACTTCTGGGAGGTGATCCATCCCGACCACCGGGACCATGTGCGCGAGCGCGGCGAGGCGCGCAGCCGGGGAGGGGCGCCGCCGCCACAATATGAATTTAAGATTCTGACAAAAAGCGGCCAAACCCGATGGGTTGAGCTTCGCGCCAAGGCGACGGAGTTTGAAGGCCAGCCCGCCGTGCTGGCCACCTTGTTCGATGTGACCGAGCGCAAACGGGTGGAAGAAGCGTTGCAGCAGTCGGAGGAACTTTTCTCGAAAGCTTTTCGCGCGCTTTCGGTCGGCGTCGGCGTCGTCCGGCTGTCCGACAGGCAATTTATTGAAGTCAATGAAGCTTTCTTGAAGCTGTTTGGTTTTCGGCGGGAAGAAGTGCTGGGTCACACCCCTGTGGAATTGGGGCTGTGGGCCGATTCCAAGCAGCGCGAGGAAACGCTCACACGACTGATGACGGAAGGTTCGTTGAAGAACGTGGAGGGAAAAGCCCGCAAGAAATCTGGAGTGCTTGGTGACATGCTCGTGTCCATGGAACTGGTCGAGATGGGCGGAGAGAAATGTATCCTCGCGCTTTTCACTGACATCACGGAGCGCAAGCGGGCGGAGGAACTCGCCACCCAGTTCGGCACCATCCTCGACAATTCCTCGAACGAGATCTACGTCTTCGAGGCCGGTTCCCTGCGCTTCACGCGGGTCAGTCTCGGGGCGCGTCAAAATCTCGGTTACACGATGGAGGAACTTCAGGCGTTGACGCCGTTGGACATCAAGCCGGATTTTTCGCGCGAGCAGTTTGTGGCGATGCTCGACCCTTTGCGAACCGGGAACCGCGACCGATTATTACTCGAGACCCGGCACCGACGGAAGGACGGAACCTTTTACGCGGTGGAAGTGCGCCTGCAAATGGCTCTATCAACAGGCGCGCCGATGTTCCTGGCGATCATTCAGGACATCACCGAGCGCAAGCAGGCAGAGGAAGCGCTGCGCGCGAGCGAATCACGGTTTCGGCTGCTGGTGCAGAACTCGCCCTATTGCATCCACGAAATAGATCGGGAGGGCCGGTTGATTTCCATGAACCCGGTTGGCTTGGAAATGATGTCTGTTCGGGATGAAAGCGCGATTTGCGGGAAGCGTTGCTTGGATATCGTCGCGGATGTTGACAAGGAGCGGATCAGCCGGCTGCTGGATCTTGCGTTGCAGGGGCAGTCGTCCGAATTCGAATTTGCCACTACCAACAAGCGTCATTTCCAGTCGTCGTTTGTGCCGATCCGGGATGAAACGGGGGTTGTGCAGCGGCTGATGGGTTTGACGCAGGACATCACCAAGCGCAAGCAGGCGGAGGAGCAACTCCTGCAACAAGCCAGCCTGCTGGATTTGGCGCAGGACGCAATCATCATCCGCGACATGGAGGGACTGATCCGATTCTGGAACAAGGCCGCCGAGAATTTGTCTGGCCTGACTGCGAAGGAAGCCATCGGACGCAAAGTGACGGAACTGGTTTACAAAGATCCAACTGCGTTCGACGCGATCCAAAAGCAGTTGCTGGAAAAGGGCGAATGGGCTGGGGAAGTCAACCTGGTCGTCAAGGGCGGGCGGGAAGTAATCTTGAACAGCCGCTCGACGCTGGTGCGGGACGAGCATGGCAAACCGAAGTCGGTGCTGGTGATCAACACCGACATCACCGACAAGAAAAAGTTGGAAGCGCAGTTCCTCCGGGCGCAGCGCATGGAAGGCCTGGGTATGCTGGCCAGCGGCATCGCCCATGACCTGAACAACATTCTGACGCCGATTTTGATGGCCTCCCCGCTGATGCGCCAGGGGAAGCTGGACGAGAGGGAAATCCAGAAGATAATGGACATGATCCACACGAACGCTCAGCGCGGGGTGGACATCGTCAAACAACTGCTCACTTTTGGCCGCGGATCCCTGGGCGAAAGGATCACCGTGCAACCCCGGCATCTGGTGAAGGACATGGTCAAAATGTCCAAGGAAACTTTTCCCAAGAACATCCTGGTCAACGCAAAAATCGCCGACGACCTGTGGAATGTGATGGGAGACCCCACCCAGATCCATCAACTGCTGCTCAACTTGTGCCTCAATGCCCGCGACGCAATGCCCAACGGCGGGATGTTGACGATCTCGGCTGAAAACACGGTGCTCGACGACTATTTCGTCACCCAGAATCTCGATGCGAAGGCGGGTTCTCACGTGCTGTTCACAGTGGCTGACAACGGCACCGGGATCGCGCCGGAAATCCTGCATAAAATCTTCGACCCATTTTTCACGACCAAGGAAGTCGGCAAAGGAACCGGATTGGGTCTTTCCACCGTGCTGGGCATCGTGAAGGGCCACGAGGGTTTCATCAAAGTTTACAGCGAGCCGGGCCGCGGCAGCACGTTCAATGTTTACCTGCCGGCCACCCCGGCTGCCGTCGCGCCGGAGGCCGCTCCGGCGGCGTCCGCTTTGCCACGCGGCCAGGGCGAATTGATCCTGGTGGTGGATGACGAGAAACCTCTTCTCGAAATGACGCAGAAGGTTCTGGAAAGGCAGGGGTATCAGGTGTTGACGGCCGGTGATGGAACCGAAGCGCTGGCGTTGTTCGCCCCGTTGCGGGAGAAAATTCAGGTGGTGTTGACGGACATTTCCATGCCGATCATGGATGGCGTCGCGCTGGCGCGGGTGCTGAAGAAGATGGAGCCGGGGCTGAATGTGATCGCCGCCAGTGGCCGGGGTTCCGGCGGGAAGGCGTCCGATTTGAAGGCGCTGGGGGTCGAAACATTCCTGACCAAGCCCTACGCCATTGACAAGCTGGTGAAGACGTTGCACGGGTTGCTCCACGAAAAAAACTTGAACCCCGCCGATGGTGATGTGGTGAAAAGTTGACGGTTCGTTGAAGGGCTTTCCAAGACGCTTCGCCCTCTCCACGCCCGCCGGATTGTGCGCGAGCTTTTGGACTGCGCCAGTCCCCTGGCGCTTTGGGAAGGGTGATGTGAAATGAGAATGACGCAACAGTTTATTCGCGCCACGCCATGCCGGAGCGACAGCGGCAGAGGACTGCCGCACTCCAAGACGCTTCGCGTTCGTCACGCCCGCCGGATTGTGCGCGAGCTTTTGGACTGCGCCAGTCCCCTGGCGCTTT
>CAYMCQ010000043.1:0-9622 GCA_964389025.1 uncultured Verrucomicrobiota bacterium | reverse complement strand
CACGCCCGCCGGATTGTGCGCGAGCTTTTGGACTGCGCCAGTCCCCTGGCGCTTTTCCACCGCATCTCTCACCACTCCCCCACCGGCTCGAAATCATCCGGCACTTGCAACCGGTCAATCTTGAAGCGATAAACGGACTTCACCATCGCCGCTGACGAGGCGCGCTCGAACCACCGCGCCGAGCACCACGGATATTGGTTCGCCACCGTCACGAGCCGATGCTTCACCGCGTTTTGATGGACGTAATTCAGCCGCGCAAGATAAGATTTCTGGTAAGTGAGCCTCGTCTCGCGGAAATTGAACCAGACCTGCCGCTCCGGCGCGCAGTCAAGCTTGTTGACCCACTCCGCGGTCTTGACGTGAAGCACACTCAACATGTCGGAAAGATTTGAAGCATCGGGCGCGGCGGGCGGCGAATGTCCAACGAAGTGGTAGTGATTCGAGAACACGGCTCACGCCTCAAAAATCCATCCGTAATCCCGCGCCACAGTCAGCAGCCCGCGGTGCAATACTCTTAAGCGGTCGGCACCACGGAAATGATGAGCCTTCAGATACGTGCTGGCAGTGACGAAGTAAGTGCCACGCACCGAGAGTTGATGCGTGGGCGCGTGTGGCCAGGGCGTGCGAGGCTCGGGCAGGGGATGAACATGGAGAAATCTTGACGGCTGGTCTAGCGGATTCGGAACAGCGGCAGAGGACTGCCGCACTCCAGGACGCTTCGCGTTGACCACGCCCGCTGGATTGCGCGCGAGCTTTTGGACTGCGCCAGTCCTCTGGCGCTTTGGGGAGAGCGACGCGGAATGCGAGCCGCGAAAGTTCATTGGCTCCACGCCATGCCGGAGCAACAGCGGCAGAGGACTGCCGCACTCCAGGACGCTTCGCGTTGACCACGCCCGCCGGATTGTGCGCGAGCTTTTGGACTGCGCCAGTCCTCTGGCGCTTTACCCCGTGAACCGTGTGCGCCCATGCTCAACGGAAATGCCCTTGAAAAATGTCCGGCGAGCAAAACTTCTTTGCGTCTCCGCGGCTTCCGCTTTCATTGCATTTCGGCGCGACAAGTTGCATGATTTTTCGCGTGCAAAAACTCGGCAAGAATCACGGCGGCTATCACGGCGAGACGATTGACATCCTAAAAGTTCTCGGCGACATCGAAGCCGCCGCAAAAAAACACGGATGGGCTTCCGAAACTTTTTTTGAAACGCAGGAGTCGAAATTGCTCGCGCTCACTCGCGCAGCTTCTTCACTCCGCACTCCGCACTCCGCGCTCCGCGTTTACATTTCCACCGGCATTCACGGTGACGAACCGGCCGGGCCGCTCGCCGCGCTGCAACTGCTTCAGGAAAACAACTGGCCGCCCGACGCGGAAATTTTTCTGCTGCCCTGTCTGAACCCCGCCGGCTTCAAGTTGAACCGCCGGGAGAACGCCGACGGCAAGGACTTAAACCGCGATTATCGCAACCCGCAAACCGCCGAAGTCCGCGCACACGTAGCGTGGCTTGAGCGTCAGCGGCGGTTCGACCTCACGTTGCAGTTGCACGAAGATTGGGAGTCGAACGGGTTTTACGTTTATGAATTGAACCCTGATAATTTGCCGGGCCTCGCGGGGAAGATCGTTGAAGCAGTCGCCAGAGTTTGTCCGGTTGACCGCTCGGAACTCATCGAAGGCCGCCCGGCCCAAAACGGAATCATCCGTCCGGTCACAGACCCGCGATTGCGCCCGGACTGGCCGGAGGCGTTTTATCTGATGACGCACAAAACGCCGTTGTCCTACACGCTCGAAGCGCCGTCCGATTTCCCGTTGGAGGCGCGAGTGGCTGCCTTGAAAGCTGCGGTCAATGCCGCTTTGGAAGGCATTGCCGGCGCATCGGTTTTTTCCACTGAATGATCCAGACAATTTCGGACAATCTCGGCGAGTTTGGCCGGGTCATACGGTTTGTGCAAATAGTTGAGACCTTCGCGCAACGCGAAATTGCCGTCGGTTGTCTCCGTGTTGTAACCGCTGGTGTAAATCACCTTCAACTGCGGCTTGTCGGCGAGCAATCGCTGGCCGAGTTCCCGCCCCATCATTCCGCCCGGCATGACCAGGTCGGTCAGGAGCAGGGCTATTTTGTCTTTTTGCTTCCTCCAGATGCGCAGCGCGTCCTCGCCGGATCCGGCTTCAAGCACGCGGTAGCCGTATCCCCCGAGAATGGAACTGACAAGCTCGCGGACCGGTTCTTCGTCTTCGACGACAAGGATGGTTTCTGAACCTTGGGCGGTTTTTTTGAAACGGCTTGTGTCGCCGCTGGCTTTGGCGGGAGCATCGAGTGTTTGCGGCAGAAAAATTTCAAAGCGCGTGCCTTCGCGGGGTTCGCTCGCGACTTTTATCCAGCCATTGTGCTGCTTCACGATGCCGTAAACTGTCGCCAGCCCGAGTCCGGTGCCTTTGCCGACTTCCTTGGTTGTGAAGAACGGCTCGAAAATGCGATCTAAATTTTCTGGTGCGATGCCGCAGCCGGTGTCGGTGACGGTCAGGCAGACAAAATCACCGGTCGAAGCTTCTGTATTCCGCCGCACTTCCGTGTCGGTGATGCGCTGGATGGACGTGCGGATCGCCAGGCTTCCGCCCTGCGGCATGGCGTCGCGCGCGTTCACGGCAAGGTTCATCAGCACTTGTTCGAGCATGCCGGCGTCCGCCTTCACCAGCAGCGGTTGCGGGTGAAAACTGCAATCCAGCGTCACCTGCTCGCCGATGATCCGCCGCAACATCTTCGTCATGTCCGTCACAACCTGGTTCAGGTCCAGTGTGGCAACCTCCAACACCTGCTTGCGGCTGAACATCAACAGTTGGCGCGTGAGGTTTGCCGCGCGCTCGGAGGCGCGGGAAATCTGCTTGATTGATTCGGTGACGCTTGGGGGTAATTTTTCGCCCATCTGCGCGAGGGTCGCGTGTCCCTGGATCACGGTGAGGATGTTGTTGAAATCGTGCGCCACGCCGCCGGCCAACTGGCCGATGCCCTCCATCTTTTGCGATTGACGGAGCTGTTCTTCCACCTTCTTTCGTTCTGCAACCTCGCGTTTGAGTTTCGTGTAGGCTTCTTCCACTTTGTCCCGGTTGCGCACCGCGTCTTCCATCATGTTCAACAGGGCCGATTTCGACTCGTTGAGCTGCTTCGTGCGCTCGTTCACTTCCTCGTCGAGGTTGTGGGTGATTTTCTTCAATTCCTCGGCGTGGCGGTTTAGTTTCTCATTGCTTTCTGTCAAGGCTGTCTGCCACTGGCGCGTGGCCCGCACCACGAACCACCAGCCAAGGATCAGCAGCATGACCGAGATGGCTGCCGTGCCGATGCTCCAAAGCGTCTGATCCTGCTGTCGCGCCCGGGCTGAGGCGATGACCTGCTTCATCAGGCGGTTCAATTCCGTCATGCCGGCGGCATAGACCTTCTTTTGGGTTTCATATTCCTTGCCCGACAACAACTGTTGCGCCTTCGGCTGCTGTCCCTGCCGCACCAGCTCGAAGGCACGTTTTTCCATGACGACCAGCCTGGTGTTGGCAGCGTCCGTCTGCGCCGCTGCCTGACTGCCGGCCAATCCCGGCACCAGGCGCATGGCTTCTTTGAGCGCCCGATCCAGTTGCGGACCAACCTGGCGGTAGCGCGCCTCCCATTTGAGGTCGCCGGTGGCCGCCGCCATCCGCGCCGACATGGTCAAGACCTCATCGAAGAGGACGATTTCGTCCCGGAGTTCCTCCATGCGACTGATCACCGGCAACTGTTTGTTCACAAAGCGGTAGTTGCGGTAGGCCGTCCAGCTTAACCAGCCGAGCGTCACCAACGTGAGCGTCACCACCACCGTGAGCAGACGCACAGGCCGGTCTTTGATAGGACGGACGGGAGATTCATTCATGGTCGGAGCCGGTTTTGACAGTTTGTCTTTCGAGGAACGACAAATCATGAGGCGGAATCCGGCCCGCCAGCGCGGCAAACTCATTGACCTCTTTTTTCAGTTCAATCATCTGCAATTCACGCCCGACGCTCAGGCGATGGAACCGTTCAAGGTCAGCCGCGCGCTGTTTGAGCGCCTCTTCCGCCTCCCGGCGTTGCGTCTCCTGCCGGGTTACTTCCAGTGCAAAGCTGATGTCCCTCGCCAGTTCGTCGAGCAGCGCCATCTCGTCGGCGTCGAAAAAACCTGGCTCGCCGGCGTAAAGGTTGAAAGTGCCGATCACACTTTTACCGGACTTCAATGGCAGCATCACCGAGGAGCGGTAGCCTCGTTTCAACGCGGCCTCGCGCCAGGGCGCGGCTTGCGGGTCGTGCTCGATGTCATTGCAAATGGAGTGGACGCCGGTGGTGAACGCCTTGCTTGTGAAACTGGCCTGTCGCCGCGGGGCGGCGAAAATTTTACCGAGGATCGCCAGCGTGTCTGGCGACGCTCCTGCGTGCGCTGCGAGCTTCAAACCGTCGCCTTGAGTTTCCGGGCTGGTGATCAGCGCCAGGCGCAAGCCGCCTTTCTCCACCGCAATGCGGCAGGCCCCGTCCAGGATGGTCTGCGGGTCGCGTTCGCGGACGATCAACTGATTTATGGCGCTCCACACCGCGTAGGTGCGGTTCAATTTCCGGATGCTCACTTCGGCCTTTTTGCGTTCGGTGATGTCCTGAAGGATGCCCGTCGAGCCGATCACCCGCCCAGCATCGTCAAGTTTTTGCACGGAGACATCCGACAGCCAGCGGGTTTTTCCGTCGCGGGTGATGATGCGCATGTCTGAGCGCCAATGCCGGATTTCGCCCCGCAGGACGCGTTGCGCCGCATCGTCTTTGCCCAACCCCGCCGCCTCGCCGAGCATGACGGATTCCTGGATGATTTGTCGCCAGAGCGGGCCGGAAATCTCCTCCGGACGGTAGCCGGTCAACTGCTCGATCCCTTCGCCGATGAACAGGTATGTCCGTGTTTGGTAATCGTAGTCATACGGCACCGCGCCGGCGGCGGCAATCGCGCTCCGATACAGTCGCTCGGTTCGTTGCAGAACCTCCGCTGCCTGCTTGCGCTCGGTGATGTCGCGGAAGATCGAGCGTGTGGAGACCGGCTGGCCGTCCTCGAAGCGACAGTTGCTGCTCCCTTCGAGATGTATCGTGCGTCCGTCCTTCGTCCGAAACATGGCCTCCACGCGGGGCAACTTCTCGCCTGCCAGCACTCGTTGGAACATCGCCATGCAGTGGCTCATGCATGACGGGTCAATGATGTCTTGCATTGAAAGGCCGGCCACCTCCTCCGCGCTGTAGCCCAGCGCCTCGCGCCAGGCCCGGTTGACGTAAAGGAACGTGCCATCCGGCCGGACGCTCTGGATCAGGTCGTTCGCGTTCTCGAACAGGTCGCGGAAACGCTCCTCGCTCCGGCGCAATTCTTTCTCCGCCTGTTGGCGTTCCGCCCGGAGGCACTTTCGCTCAAGGGACTGTTTGACTGCAGGGCCGAGGCGGGCCAGCCGGTCTTTGATCAGAAAATCCTCCGCGCCGTTGCGCATCGCCGCCACCGCGATGTCCTCGCCGATGGTGCCTGAGACGATGATGAATGGGATGTCCAGTCCGCTCGCTTTCAGGACGACCAACGCCTTGATTCCGTTCCAGCCGGGCAACTGGTAATCGGCGAGTATCAGGTCCAGTGACGCGTCGAGCGCGGCGGTGAAGCCGGTTTCGGTGTCCACGCGGCGCACGTCCGGATCGAAGCCGGCGCGGCGCAGCTCGCTGACTATCAAGTCCGCGTCGGCGGGACGGTCTTCCAGGATTAGAACTCGAATGGGAGTGGCCATTTTCGTATCAAGCCGGCGGCAGTTCATTCAACAACAGCCAGTAGCAGCCGAGGTCCGCCACAGCAGTTGAAAAGTTCTCCCAATCCACCGGCTTGACGATGTAGCTGTTGACGCCGAGCTGGTAGCTTGTCACGACATCCCGCTCCTCGCGCGAGGAGGTGAGCACCACCACGGGAACATTTTTGAGGTGCGCGTCGCCTTTGATGCGGCGGAGCACTTCCAAGCCGTCAACCTTGGGCAGCTTGAGGTCAAGCAGCACGACGCGGGGCTGATGGTTCACATCACGGCCCACATACGCGCCAGTCGCAAAGAGATAGTCCAGCGCCGCGACGCCATCGACGAGGTGAACAACGTTGTTGGCGAGATTGCGTTTGCGCAGCGCGTGGATCGTCAGTTCGGCGTCGCGCGGGTTGTCCTCGATGAGCAGGATTTCAGTTTGGTTGTTCATGGTGTTTATCGTGTGGCTTGGATTAAAGATTGCGGGGCAGTTCCGTTCCAGACCGACCCGGAGTAGCAATAATTGTATCGTGGAAAGATTCCATCAACCGACTGAAGCCCCGCGAGGTTTTGGAGTGCGCCAGTCCTCTGGCGCTTTTGCGGGGGAGTCCCGGCGTTGCGAAAGCGGCAGAGGACTGCCGCACTCCAAGACGCTGGCGCGACCACGGAAGCGCCAATCGGTTCCTTGCCCAGAGGCGCGATCTGGGAGTTCTGGAAACTTTCCTGAAAGGATGTCTTGCGGGGCTTCATGCTTTTGTGTCGGTGTTCGGCACCGAGAAATAGAAGGTCGCGCCCTCGTTCAATTTGGCTTCGGCCCAGATGCGGCCGCCGTGGCGATGCACGATCCGCTGCGCCAGCGCCAGCCCCACGCCGGTGCCTTCAAACTCCGCCTCGCTGTGCAGCCGTTGAAACACTCCGAAGAGCTTGCCGGCATACTGCATGTCAAAACCCACGCCGTTGTCCTGGACGAAATAAACTGCCCCGCCGGATTCCGCGCGGCTGCCGATGGTGATGCGGGGCTTGGGTTGGCGCCGCGTGTATTTGAGGGCGTTGCTGAGCAGGTTGATCCAGACCTGCTGAAGGAGCGCGGGGTCGCCGTGGCAAGGCATCAGTTCGCCCACGGACAGTTCCACGTCGCGGCCCGCCTGCTCCGCGCGCAACTGTTCCAGCGCGCGGCTCACAAGCGCGGGCGGCGAAATCTTCTCCTTCCGGAGATCATGCCGGCCCAACCGCGAGAACGCCAGCAGCTCGTCAATCAACTGTCCCATGCGCCTGGCCTCGCTCACCATCAAGCCCAGCGCCCGCCGCCCTTCTGCTTCGAGCTGGCTGGCGTGCTCTTCCTGCAACACGCGCCCGAAACCGGCCACCGCCCGCAACGGCGCGCGCAAGTCGTGCGACACGCTGTAGGAGAACGATTCCAACTCCTTGACCGCCTCTTCCAATTCCACGGTTCTCTGGCGCACACGCTGTCCGAGCGACACGTTGAGCTGGCGGATTTCCGCCTCGGCCCGCTTGCGTTGGACAATTTCGCCGATCAGTCGCGCGGAACCGAGCAGGCGTTCCTTGGCCAGCTCGATGATGAACGGCGGTCGCCGCTCGTAGGCGGCGGCGTTGCGCTTCAACTCCTCCACCGGCAGACCGTATTTGGCTGACAGGGCTTGCAGCCTGGCCGGGTCGCGTGGCGGGTCGCCGTAGCCGAAGTTGATGCTGCCCACAATCTCATCGCCGGCGTAAATCGGCACCGCGTGCAGCCGGATGCCGCCCGCGCACTCGATGTCCGTGGGACCACGCGTCTCCATGGATTTGCGCGAGGCATCGTTCCAACAAGACTCGTGACAGTGCCACTTGCCGCAACGCAGCGCCTCGCGGTTGTCGCTCGTGCCGCAGCCGCGGAACGACGCCATGTCCATCGCCTGACACCAGCCGGAGGTGAAGATGCCAAAGGCGTAATCCCCGTTCTTCTCGTAAACAGCCGACGACGTTTCCAGCAGGTTCATGTAATCGCCCACGATGTCGTTGAGCAGGTCCTTGCCGACGGCGTCGAGGATGGTGCGCTCGGTGTTCAACTCGGTGACATCGCCATAGGCCTGGCCCACCCGCTCGGTCGCGCCCGTCGCCGCGGTAACAGGCCGCGGGGTCAGCATCCACTCAAGGCTCTTGAGTGCGGCTTCGGACTGCTGGCGCTCGCGCTCAATGTCGTTCAGCTTGGCCTGCGTTTCCGCCAGCCAGCCCATCACGCTGTTTTCCCGGCCTGCTTTCACCGGGATGGCCGCCGAGAAATCTCCGCTCCCGATCTTGGCAATACGCGCATAGACCTCGTTAACGGAACCGCCCAGCGTGTCGTTCAAAGCCGCGTAAGTGCGCCAGAGCATAAACATCAGCCCCAGACCGAGCGCGATAAACACATACCGCAGGGTCCTGGCGTGAATTTCGGCGCTGTGGACGGCTGCAAGGGTGCGTTGATCCACCAGCACCAGGAAGTCGTCAATCGGTTTCATGACTGAGAACTTTGCCTGATGATACTTCTCGTCAAACAGCATCCTGATCGCTCGTGCTCGGTTGGCCTCGGCCTCCGGCCCGGCGGCCTCGACCAGTTTCATCGCCTCGAATTCCGGCTGCGTCAGCGCATCGGAGTTTGCCTTGGCCTCCGCCAGCTTATGGAACTCCTCCTTCGTGAACCCCGCCTGTCGCATCAAGTCCAGCAGCGGGACGGACTGTGCGCTCGCGGGGCGCGGGGCCGGGCCATCCGGCAGCTTGAGGATCCAATAAGTCCGCCAGTAATGCTCCGGCCGGGGTTTCCGGCCGTCGC
This sequence comes from uncultured Verrucomicrobiota bacterium, assembly GCA_964389025.1. Classification (GTDB taxonomy): domain Bacteria; phylum Verrucomicrobiota; class Verrucomicrobiia; order Limisphaerales; family CAYMCQ01; genus CAYMCQ01. The sequence continues at coordinate 1,034 of CAYMCQ010000043.1, read as the reverse complement.
GGATGTCCAGGATGTCCTGAAAGTATGTTTTGTAAGCCGGGTCTTCCGTTGCGACATAGGTCCGGACCATCCGCGTGAGGTCGTCCCCGGACTGCCGCAGCTCATCCGCCAGCAGGAAGGAGCGGTGCCGCTGCTCGAAGGCGCGCGCCACCCGTTCCCTCGAGGCAACGTAGAGCGCAAAGGTGACGACGAGCAGAACCACCAGGCCTGCCGAGATCAGCAGGTTGCGGGAGAACAGGGTAACTTTGATTTGGGAAATCATGGGCGGGTTTCTGCCATTGATTTCACCGTCTCGAAAAGGGCTGTCATCGGAACTTCCAGCCCGCCTGCAATTCTTGAGATGGTTTCCAGAGATGGATTGCGCGCGCCCCGCTCGATGTCAGCGATGTAGGTGCGGTGCAAGTCCGCGCGTTTGCCCAGCGTTTTCTGTGACATGCGGAGGGCGCGCCGATGCTGGCGCACGGCCTGCCCGAAAGCAGATTTGATGGAGTGATTGTTGATGGAGGGATTAGTCATAGGTGGATGTTTCTCCTTGCATTGAAATTCCAAACCATCGCCGCAATAATTCCGGCAGGCGCAAAGCGAGTTCCCGTTTTGAAATGAATTTCTTCGCGCCCGATTCTTCGGCGGCCTGCCGCCAGCTTTCGCTGTCATGCACGGACATGAGGACGACCGGCAGATCCGGGAACTCTTTCCGCAACTCCTCGGTCGCGCGCAGGCCGTTCAGCACCGGCATCTGGATGTCCATCAGCACGAGGTCTGGTTGAAGAAGCTCAACTTGTGCAATCGCCTCGTGGCCGTCATGGGCAATCCCCGCGACGCACAGTTCCGGATGCGCGTTGAGAAATTCCGACACGGTCTTCAATGTCACTTCCGAGTCGTCTGCGACCACGATACGGACCTTCCGGCATTCGGTCGCGGACACTGTTGCTGGAGGCTGGCTTGAACTTGTCATGCCTGGAATAATGCAGTGCCGGTATAAAAGCGGGAATACAGTGGATTCTGTATTCGCTGGTCAGTCTTTTCCTGAGGGA
>CAYMCQ010000042.1:0-32648 GCA_964389025.1 uncultured Verrucomicrobiota bacterium | reverse complement strand
CGCCGGAGTTGAATTCGTTTCGCCGAGCTGGCCTAGCCTTGAAAACATTTTGCCCGAATTGAAAACCGTTCTGCCAAACGCCCGCCTGCGCCGGGGCTTCGGCAGGCAAGCCGACTTCGTCATCGAAGCCTCGTTCCGTCTAACTTCTCAAAAAAGTGGATTCGCGAGGCGCGCGGTAGCGCACGGCGAGGTGCGGCGTTTCAATCCGCCTTTGACCTTCGGCGAGGGATTGCACTCCAGCGGCAACGAGTCCGGTTGTCAGGAGCGTCCGCTCGATGGGATAGGGCGCTTTGCCGGTCACGAACATCCACTCGGCTTGGGACATGAGGCCGGCGGAATAAGTCACATTTGGAGTAGGCGGCAGATAAAACAGCGTGGAGAGCGGGGTCGCGTCCCCTTTGATTCGCGCGGCAAAGGTGAAGTCGTTGACCAATCCGTTCATCAACAGCATCGTGGCTTTCAAACCATCCGCGTATTCGAACCGGTAGGCGATCGGTTCTTTCACGAACTCCCGAACCTGAGCGTTCGTGGGATAACGGTGGCTGTAAGTCGGCGGCTGCGTGAGGGTTTGACTCCGCGAAAGACACGCCTCGAACAATTTCGGATCCCATCCGCCAGCGGACCAGGAGCCGTCGTCCATGGCACGCCAGACCGCATCGCCGCGCAAGGCTTGGAGGGCGACGACTCCGGTTTCTCCGCCGCGTCGTCGTTCCGCCATGCACTGGATCACTTCCAACGCGTGGAAGTCGTAGCTGTCCACGCCGCCCATCGCCACACACATCACTTCCTGCACGCTCGCGCTGGATGGCATCTCGATGGCCGGCATGCGCCAGGTGACGGGCAATGAGGAGCCGGCCAGAAAGGGAAACTTCATCGCGTGCGACAACTCAACCATCTCGGCGGCCCATTCCCATTTCCAGGAGAGATGTTTGTCGTTGAACACGGGAGCGGTGCGTCCGTCCTGGCGAAAGACGTCAGTGACTTGTTTGAAGAATTCGTAGCGTGGATATTTGGTTTGTCCCCATTCGCTCTTGGGATAATTGCCGTGCTCGCCGATGATGAGCACGGCATCCACCGCCAACTGTTTTCCTCCGCAACGCAGCGCCTCGGCCACGGTCGGGTAAATCGTGAAACCAAACTCCTTCGCGCGTTGGCGGCTCAGGTCGCCTTCGGGAAACTGATCCACGTAGGCCGAGACGACGTCGAGCGGAGGACGATGCCAACCGCCGCCGCTGGGATAGCCGACGAGGAAGCGTTCGCCCATGTGCCAGGCATGGGAGAAGTAGCGCCATTCCGTCGTGACGATGGCCATGCGTTTGCGGCGGGCGGGTTCGCGGGCGAGCGCCGGGACGACCCACGGAGCCGCGATGACGCCGGTGGCAACATGCTTGAGGAATTCGCGGCGGGGGCTGAGGCTTCGCCTCAGATTACAGGGTGATTTCACAACCCAGAACATTCAGGTTTGTTCGCGAGCAGGCGAGAAAAAAATCCGTTGGCTCAAAGCCCAGAACAAGCCCGGCGCGATGCCGCCCAAGAGGTGGCTGTCAGTGTCAATGGTTTCAGTGGCTTGTCGCGCAGAGCGACCGTTTGTAACCCTGTTCCTGATTCAGTTGGTTGCTGCGGCGTGAGAAGTCGGTGCGCCGGTTGCGGCGAGTGTCGCGAAGTAAGGGAGTCAGGAAGCCACGCTGGCTTTCCTGTTGCTCGGAGGTGTCCTCCAACCATAATCTTCAAGTCATCGCCCAAATGAAGATTCTTTCTCATCGCTACAGAATATGAGTGCCGATGCAACCGTCCGCGCTCCGGTCACCAGGCCCGAGCCTGGCTTCGAGGACATCTCCGACGCCATCGCCCGCCACGCTCGCGAACGGCCGGAGGACTTTTGCATCACCTACCAGGACGAAACTGTTTCCTGGGCTGAGTTTGACCGCCGGCTGAACCGGGTCGCCAATGCGCTGATCGCGCTCGGAATCGCTCCCTCGGACAAAGTCGCCCTGATCGGGCGCAACTCGCTGCGTTATGCCGAAGCCTTGTTTGGGGCGCTCCGCGCGGGCGCCTGCGTGGTGCCGCTCTCCAGCCTGACGACGACCGAAACGATTGAGAGGATGCTGGACGATTCCGACAGCCAGGTGTTGTTTCTGGAAGAGGAATGTTTCGCCGTGGTCAGCCAGACCACAGACCGCCGGCCCAAGTTGGTTCGCGGCGGCCTGATCGGACTCGATTTCGAGCGGCCTGGCTGGACTGCCTTCGACCACCTGATTGCGGCCCAATCCGCCGCGCCGCCCGGCCGCCGCATTCAGCCCGACTGGCATTTCAACATCATTTATTCCTCCGGCACGACTGGTGTCCCGAAAGGCATCTTGCACGACCGGGCGCTGCGCTGGCGGGCCTCCTGCAGCCCGATGCTCGCCGAGCTTGGTCTTGGGCCGGACGCGATCACGCTGGTTTCCACGCCGCTCTATTCCAACACCACCATGGCGTCGCTGCTGCCTTCGCTCTATTCGGGATCGAGCCTGATCCTGATGCGCAAGTTCGATGTGGTCGAGTTCCTTCAACTCGCCCAGCGCCACAAAGTGACGCACGCCATGTTGGTGCCGGTGCAATACCAGCGGCTGCTGGATCATCCTGACTTTGGCCACTACGACCTTTCCTCCTTCAGACAGAAGTATTCGACCTCGGCGCCGCTCCTGGCCGAAACCAAACGGGCGGTGCTGGAGCGCTGGCCGGGCGGGTTGGTTGAATTCTACGGCCTCACGGAAGGCGGCGGCATCTGCGCGCTGGCGGCCCACCTGTTCCCCAACAAGCTCCACACAGTCGGCAAACCCTCCGCGGATTCCGACCTGCGAATCATTGACGAGGAGGGCCACGAGTTACCGCAAGGCGAAGTTGGCGAAATCATCGGACGCAGCCCCGTGATGATGTCCGGCTACTACAAGCAGCCGGAGCAAACCGCCGCACTCCAATACGTCTCCAAAGACGGCCTCGTTTTCTTCCGTCAGGGCGACATGGGCCGTTTCGACGAGGACGGCTTCCTGGAACTGCTCGACCGCAAGAAGGACATGATTATTTCCGGCGGCTTCAACATCTACGCCAACGATCTGGAGCGCGAACTGTTGAAGCACCCCGCCGTCAGCGACGTGGCGGTGATCGGCGTCCCATCGGAGCAATGGGGCGAAAGTCCCTACGCTCTGGTCGTGCGCAAACCGGGCGCCACCGACGACCTCGCGACGATCCTCGCCTGGGCCAATGCGCGGCTGGGCAAACTGCAGCGCCTCGCTGGCGGCGAACTGCGGGACGAACTACCCCGGTCGCCGATCGGCAAAATCCTCAAGCGCGAGTTGCGGTCCCCGTTTTGGAAAGACGCCGGGCGGATCCTCTGAGCTTCACCACCGCTTGGTTGCGGTTCCAAGCTCTATCGGCCCTGCGGCCAATTCGACTGGAACGGTTCGATTGAGACGCGCCGGCAGGGGTTGCGGCGCTCCAACCGTTCCAGTGTCATGTCGGTGAAGACCAGACGGGTGAAGGATTCATCCACAGTGCCGACGACGAAAACTCGTCATCTGGCCTTGACCAATTCCTTGCCGTGATCGTGGGCGTGTTGTTTGTGATCATCCGCGGAGGCGGTCTTGGGTTGAAATGGCTTTCCGCCCATTTCGATGTAAACCTTCTCAACCTGGGCGGCGAAAAAATCTCCGACAAAGCGCGCAATGGATTTCTGCCTCAGCAGAGCAGCCTTGATGTCTTCCACCGCCGCCTTCACTTCCTCCGGCTTCCTGCGCTTATACTTTTTGACCTGCTTCCGCAACTCGACAAAAAACGTTTGCTGATCCTCCAGGATTTGCGCCGTTCCGAACGAGCCGTGACCGGGACAAATCGTTTTCGCGCCCAGCTTCTTGGCGGCGGCCAAAGTTTTGACCCATTGCTCCGAGTCTCCGTCGCCCATGTAGTTGTAGGGGCCGTTGACACAAGCGTCGCCCGTGAACAGGATTTTTTCCTTTGGCAACCAAGCGAAGCCGTCGCCGTGAGTGTGCGCCACGCCAAAGTGCAGCAACTCCACCCGGTGCTTGCCGTCGTCGAAGATCATGTCCTTGTTGTAAAGCAGAGTGGGCGGCTTCAATTTGCTCGCGGCGACATCCTTGCGGCCCTTCGCCGCGTCTTCCCAGCGGCCCGGCTTGCCGCCGTAATATCCGGTCTCGTATTTCTTCATCTCGTCAATGACGCCGGTGTGGGCGACCGGCACGGCGCCGTTGTCCACCCAGACCTGATTGCCATAGGCATGGTCGCCGTGATGATGCGTATCAAAGGCGAAGCGAATGGGTTTGTCCGTGACGGCCTTGATTTTGGGAATGATCTCCTGCGCGCCAGACGGGAAATTGCCGTCGATGACCAGCACATAATCTTCAAAGACAACCCAGCCATTGTTGCAATGGCCGCTGCCCTTGATGTCGCCTTCGTGAAAATAGACCCCCGGCGCGACCTGCTCCGCCTTGTTCACCTCGGCGGTGGAAAGGAGGGGCGATGAACAAAATGTGATTAGGGAAAGAAACCATGCGTTTGATTTGGAGAAGTTCATGGCGTGAGCGTCCAAAGAATTCTCCTCGCGGTCAAATCAGAAAAAATCAAAGCTTGGCGTTTGCAAGTTCGTGTTTTACAACAATGCCGCTTTCACGAGATGAAATCGTCACCGAACAAGAATCTGCCCGCAGGGTTCGCCACCGTTGGAGCAGAATCCTCCACCCAAGAATTGAATCCATCATGAGCACACAACCAAAAATCGGTCGTCGCGAGTTTCTTCAGCGCAGTGGCAAGTTTGCCGGAGGATTGATGCTGGCGTCCACGTTGCCCGCTTCCGCGCTCGCCGCCACCGGCAAACGCTTGAAAGTTGCCGCGGTAGTTACGGCGTTCACCTATCGCAGTCACGCCCACGTCATCCTGGAGAATTTCGTCGTGCCTTATCTGTTCAACGGCAAATGGATTTCTTCGGGCATGGACGTGGTCAGCCTGTATGCGGACCAGTTTCCGGAGGGAGAAATCGGCCGCGAATTTGCGGCGAAGTATAAAATCCCCATTTACAAAACCACCAACGAAGCGCTTTGTCTCGGCGGCGACAAACTGGCGGTGGATGCCGTGCTTTCGATCGGCGAACACGGCACGTATCCAACCAATGAAAAGGGGCAGTATGAATATCCCCGCAAACGCTTCTTCGACGAAATCGTGGCGGTGTTTCGGCGGAGCGGGAAGGCGGTGCCGGTCTTCAACGACAAACATCTGTCGTATCGGTGGGATTGGGCGAAGGAGATGTATGAAACGGCGCGCGAACTGAAATTTCCGTTCATGGCCGGCAGTTCGGTGCCGCTGGCGCAACGGCGTCCGCCGTTGGAACTGCCCGCGCGGGCGAAGATCACGGAAGCCGTTTCCATCCACGGCGGCGGCGTCGAATCATACGACTTCCACGGGCTCGAAGTGCTTCAGGCGATGATCGAAGCTCGTCGCGGTGGGGAGACCGGAGTCGCGCGGGTGCAATTCCTCCAGGGCGATGCGCTTTGGAAAGCGGCGGAGGAAGGGTTGTGGTCGCCGAAACTGGCGCAAACCGCACTGGACGCCGAACCGAACTCAGGTAGGCTGCCGGCGAAGGAGTTGATTCGCCCACCGAAGCCCGGCGACACCAGCGCGCCGTTTGTTTCGCACGGCATTCTGTTGAACTACCGCGATGGTCTGCGCGCCATCGTGCTCGCCGCCGCGACCGGCGGCATCAAGTGGCACTTCGCCTGCAGGCTCGCCGGCGAACTGCAACCACGCTCGACGAGTTTTTATGTTGGTCCGTGGCAAAACCGGAATCTCTTCAAAGCGTTGTCGCACGCCATTCAAACGCACTTTCGTGAGCGGCGCGCACCGTATCCGGTCGAGCGGACGCTGCTCGTAACCGGAATTCTTGATGCGGAAATGGAATCGCGCTTTCAAGGCGGCAAGCCGATGGACACACCGCAGTTGGCCATCGCCTACGCTCCCCGCGATTACCGCAAGATGCGCGAGATGGGTGCGAGTTGGAAGATCATCACGGAGGATATTCCCGAGCCGAAGGGCATTGAGATGTGGAGAAGGCCATGAGCAACGTGGAAGTTTTGCAACGCAAGCACACGCGCCGCGAGTTCCGTGAGCGGATGCAGTCTGGCGAACTGGAGGCGTGCATCATCCCAGTGGCCGCCATCGAGCAACATCTCGAACACCTCGCCATGGAACACGATTGGCGCAGCGTGTGTCACGTCGCCGTCGCGGTGGCGGAACGATTGCGGCCGCACGTGCTGGTGGCGGAAGGCGTGATGGCCGGCATCAGCGAACATCACATGCGCCATCCGGGGACGCTGTCGCTGCGGCCCGGAACGTTTCTGGCGGTGCTGGCCGACTTGATTGACAGCGTCGTGCGCGCGGGATTCAAGAACGTTCTGGTCCTCAATGGTCATGGTGGAAACACGGCGCCCATCAACGGCACGTGGGAGCAGTTTCTGCGGATGAACCAGGTGAACCTCCATTTTCTTTCCTACTGGGACGTGCTCACGGAAGCTGACGCAAAGGAATTGCTCAAGAGCGGCCACCAACTTCCGAGTGACCTGCCCGGCCACGCGCAGGAATTTGAAACGGCCTTCGCGCTCGCAGCCTTTCCCGAAAACGTTCGCACGAAAATGTGGACGGAACAGGCGGACAAAAAACCGTCGCTGGCCACGGCGGAACAAGGAAAAGAGATCAATCAGCGAATCGTGGAACGGGTGACCCTTTACATGCAGGAGATGATTGACGGGAGGCGCGTCGCCAAAATCCCGCCCTATTTCCCATGATCTCCATGGCAATTCCAGCATGAGCGCCGCGCCTGAATCTCGTGCCGGTGCCTGGAAGTGGTGGGTATGCGGCCTGTTGCTGCTCGCCACGACCATCAATTACATGGACCGCCAGACGCTGGCGAACGCGGCGGTCCGCATCGTCAACGAGTTCAAGTTGTCGAAGGAGCAATACGGCGACCTCGAGCTCGCCTTTGGCTGGGCGTTTGCCGCCGGCTCATTGCTCTTCGGGTTCATCGCCGACCGCGTGAGTGTGCGCTGGCTGTATCCTGCGGTGTTGTTCGCCTGGTCGCTGATGGGCTTTCTCTCCGCATGGACGACGGATTACAGTCAACTTCTCATCTGCCGCACGTTGCTTGGTTTATTCGAGGCTGGCCACTGGCCCTGCGCGCTGAAGACAACGCATCTGCTGCTTTCACCGCAAGACCGCACCATGGGCAATAGCGTGTTGCAAAGCGGCGCGTCCATCGGTGCCATCATTACGCCGCTTGTAATGCGCGTAATGATGGCAGACGCGCCGGGAAGCTGGCGGCTGCCGTTCCAGGTCATCGGGGCGGTCGGTCTCCTATGGGTCGTGGCGTGGTTTGCTTTCATTCGTCCGCGCGACTTGAGCGGCATGTCGCAACCGAATGCTGGCGAGTCGGCGACGAGCACGAGCCGGGAGTCACTTTGGAGTGTCATTTGCAGCCGTCGCTTCGCGGTCGCGCTGGTCATCATCTTTTGCATTCACACCACCTGGCAACTTTTGCGCGTTTGGCTGCCGATGTTCCTCCAAAAGGGCCGTGGTTACAGCGAAAGCGACGCGCTCTTTTTCAACTCGGCTTACTTTGTCGCCACGGACATCGGGTGCATCGCGGCGGGGGCGGTGTCGCTCTGGCTCGCGCGCCGTGGCCTCACACCCCACGCCGCGAAATGCCGCGTCTATCTGGCCTGCTCGCTGCTGACGGCGCTCACCGTCCTCGTGGCGTTATTGCCCAAAGGCTGGCCGCTGCTCGCCACGCTGCTGGTTGTCGGCGCGGGCGCGCTGGGCCTGTATCCGTGCTTCTACTCGTTCGTGCAGGAGGTCTCCTCGCAGCATGTCGGCAAGATGATCGGTCTGCTCGGCGCGCTGGTGTGGGCCATCTCATCGCCGGTGCATAAATATTTCGGCCGCTACGTGGATCGAACCCAGTCGTTCGATCTGGGCATTCTGCTGGTGGGGTTGACGCCGCTGGTGGGCTACTTTGCGCTGCGACTGTTCTGGGAGAAGCCGAAGGAAAGTTGAGATCGAGGTGGCGTTACACCACCCACTCCGTCACGACGCCGCGCAAATCCATCTCGAATTCAATGTCCACCACGGGCGGCCGGGTATAGTGCCAGGTGACGCCGTGGCGCTTCGCGGCTGGCAAGCCGGGGAGAACCAGCGACTCCATAAGCGGATGCAGCGGATGGATCGTATAAGCGTTGACCGCCGTGACTTCCTCCCAAGTGCCGCCCAGACCGCGCAGGCGTTCGGCCATTACCCCACACACGTAGCGCGCCTTTTCGGCGATAGCCCCGGTCGAGGTCTCGCCCCGACGCAGGATGCCGTCATTGACGAGGGTGCCTTCCACCAACTCACCCGCGCCGGCGACGATGAAAGTCTGGCGTTGCAACCCGGCGTTCGGCCGCACGAAAGAAAAGGCGTGCAGCACGGGCTCCGAACTTTCCAGTGCGATCGGGCTGACGTTGGTTCGCGCGATGGGGTTTGCGCCATTCACGAACACGCCCCACTCCTCCAGCACCGCGCAATAGCCACGGTTGAACTCGATAAACCCCGGCATGGTGAACGGCTTGGGCGAGCGCAATTCCATGGCGCAGAGTTCGGCGCGCTGGCGACCGTGCTCGCGGAGAAAGCGATCCACGAAACCAAAGCCCTCGCGCCACGGTCGCGCGACTTGCAGCGTGACGTGAACGATCTCGTGCCCAGGATTCGCAATCACGCCGCACGAATAGGGACCGATACCCGGGAGAAACTTGTAAGAACCACCGGGATTGGAGACGATAGGTTTCATGGATTAATCCGGGAAATCAAACCACGCGCGCGGCCGATGTGTCCAGCGTGAAACCGGGTGAGCCGTTTCGTGGGTTGCACACACGGCTGGTCACATTGAAATCTTTCGGGCCTCTTTGAGTTCTCCATCTGCCAAAAAATCCTCCTTACTTCACACCCGCGCTGTTCGTTTTCCCAGTTTCAAAAAACTCAATTTCTTCAAACGCCGCCGGACTCAATGTCACTTTTCCAAGAATCGGATGCGTCGCTGAAACCTCTTGTGTGTTCCATCGCTCCAATTGAAACGTCAGGCTCTGGCGGTCCAGCAGATTTGCGCGGACATTGGCAGTTTGAATTTCGCCCGCAGACGATTTTTTCGCCGCGAGATCAATTTGCTTCAGTCTGGCGAACGGCACTTCAATTTTCGCCTTGCCAGCGACGGCAACGGTGATTTTTCCGTCCGCGATGGATTCAAATGCGCCAACGATTTTGTCGCCGTTGCGCAATCTCACTGTGTCCTGCTTGCGCTCGGCGGCAGGCGCGGGCGGTTCCTCAAACTGCCCGTCCCACTCGCTCACGACGAGGTTGCTCCAGCGCGCCGAGCCGAGTCCCTGATGCACGAAGCGGATGCCAGTGCCGGTGCCGACGAATTCTCCGGCGTCCGTCCACGTCTTGACGAGCGCGCCGTCCACGAGCAACGCGATGAGCCGGCGCGGTTTGCTCACGCGCACCTCGAAGTGCGCGGAAGTTTTCGACGCGAGTTGTGGCACAGGGACACTCTCGAACGGCTGGAGTGGCCCGGTTTTTTTCACACCTGTCAACGCCGCAGTGCCGTTGAAATCCACGAGCCGCAAACTGTAAAAGCCGCCGAAGTCCGGCTCGTTGTCCTTGTTCGCGAGGTTGATCGGAAACCAATAACCGGTGTAAAGCGCGAGCGCCTCCTGCAAAGTTCCCTGCCACGCCAGATCAAATTGAATGCTCGCCTCGTCCGGCAATTTCACATCGCGGGCAATCGAAGCCGCTTTCGTCGCGTAAAAAGCGCCGTCGCGGTATTCCCAGAAACCGTAATCTGGAACCGTCGTGATTTTTCCAGCAGTCCAGCCGTTCGTTCCGGTGAAGCCGGAAAAAATTCTCACCGCGCGCGAATCTATCGGCGTGATGGTCTCGATTTGTGCCCGCGAGATTTTCAGTGGACCAGCCGGGCTGCTTTCCAAGCTGACCTTCTGCTCGTCAATGGCCGCGAATTGTCCCTCGATCTGGTCGCCGTTCACGAGATGAAACATGCACAAGCCGGGCGCAGGTTTGTTTTCGGATTGTGACGAAGGAAAACGAATTCCCGAGACAGCGGCGGTTGTCAATTCCAGCGGTTGCGACGCATCCGAGCGCGCCCAAAAGATTTCCCGCTCTGGCTCGATAGAATTCAGGCTGCCGGACAAAACGTCGCCGTTGCGGAAAAAAATCCTGGCCGGGTCAGCCGAACGCACGGAATCAGGGGTGATGGTCTGAAGATTGTTCGCCCGCGAGCGGGCGGGATTGAATTCAAGCTGGCGAATGTTTGCGGCGTTGAGCGTGACGGGGCCGAAGCTTTCGCTGCGGCCACGAACTTCGTTCGTGCTCCAGCTTTGAAGGTGAAAGGAAATCTTGTCGCTGCCGGCCAGCGATGCGCGGACTTCGGACGAACCGCCCGACGCGATGTTCGTCGCATCCGCAAGAATAATTTCCGTCAACCGCTCCATTGGAATCGCCAGTTCTTTTTCGCCCACTGACATGATTGCTTTTCCGTCGCGCACACTTTTCAGAGCGCCGCCCACTTCGTCGCGGTTCACGAGGCGGACGAGGTCATTCGTGCGAACCGAGTTTGTCGCCGTCGCCATCGGTTGCGTATTCCATTCCGAGATTCGAATGTTGCCGATGCGGAGCCTTGGCAGTGAACCGATGGAAAATCCGCTGGTGTTTTGCGAATAAAACATCACGCCTGTTCCTTTGGCGACGAAGCCGTTGTCGTCTTTCCAAACGTTGACGCGCTCGCCGTTGACCAGAATTTCAATCGTCGCGTTGCCTTTATTGGCGCGGATTTCGAAGCGCGCCTTGTTTTCGCGGGTCATTTGCGGCGCCGGCGCCTGCTGGCCGAGGTTGCTGAGGCTGATTCCACCCGCTCCGGCGGAAATGCGTTGCACAGCCACGACTCCCGGCTGGATGTGGATGGCGTAGGCGCTCTTCGAGTAGTCGAGGCGGTCAATGGTCTCGGTGTAAATCGGCACGACGAGTTGGAATGAGGAGAACCACGACAGGTCGAATTCGATGGACGCCGACCCAGTGAGTTTGAAATCGCGCCCGATGATGGAATTGCCCGGCGTCTCGAATCCGCCGTCGCGAAACCTCCAGGGTTGCTGGCCGTTGCCCTGCACCCAGCCGTCCGAGTCGCGCGGGCCTTCGTAAATGGCCGCACGCACGCCAAACGCAACGGAGCGCACCGCCTCGCGCGGGATTTTGAAATCGCTTCCGAACCAGCTATTCAACCCAAACTCGCGCGAGTCGAGAGCGGTCAAGCTTCCTGAAATCTCGTCGCCGTTGCGAAAATAAAAGCGCGCGGAGGATTTGAAATCGGTGGCGACGGGCTGGGCGTCTTTGAACTGGATGCTGTCGAGATTGGCCGGCTTGAGTTGAAACGGTTTGCGCGCGGCGTCGTGTTCCCACGTCACACCGCGGGATTCGTCAATGGATTTCAAACTTCCGTGCAGCACCGAGCCGTCGAGGAAATTGAGAACGTCGGATGGAGGAGTCGCGGGAATTGGGTTTGTCGCCTGAATTTGAAGCGGGATTACATTGATGTTCGCGCCGCCCTGAATGATCAACTGCTGCGCGTGAACGGAAGCCGGAGCAAAACACCAAACACCAAACACCAAACACCAAAAAATTTCCAAACACCAACCTTCAAACAACAAGCGCGGCGCAACGGGCTTTTGATGTTTGGAAGTTGGTGTTTGTTTGGTGTTTAATTTCACCGTTCGTAAATCGGTAGATAACGATAGTTCAACGCGAGCGAGAGCAGCGAAGTGGCCGTGCCGAACGTTGCGCCGTATTGGCCGCTCCAACTGCCGTCCGCGTTTTGCGCGACGGCGAGCGTTTTGATGTTTTTGCGGTTCCAAGCCTGCCATTCCGCCGACGACGCGTGGAAAAACGCCTGCGAGGCGTAGTAGAGATAGTATTGCGGATGCGACGGATCCATCGGCGCAGTTTTCAAAAACGCGACCGCGTCCTGAAAAGCCTTCAAATCTTTTTCCTTCGCGAGCGCGAGAATCGTGCAGCCAATCGCTGTGCGCGCGGCGTTCGGATCGGCTGCGGTCGAATAACCAAAGCCGCCGTTTGGCGCGCGGCGGGCCAGAAAAAAGTCCAGCCCTTTTTTAATTGCATCTTCCGGCACAGCTACGCCCGAGTTGCGCGCCGCGAACAACGCGACCATTTGCGCGCCGCTCACGGTCGTGTCCGCGTCGGTGGATTCCGGCGAGTAACGCCACCCACCCATCGTATTTTTTTTCTGCGCCTGAAGAATGAGCGCGACGGCTTTTTCGAGCGCCGGGCCGAGCCGTTCGTCGTCCACCATGCCATAAGCCTCGGCCAGCCCGAGCGTCGCGAAGCCGTGATTATACATCGAATTGCCGATGTAACCGGTCTTCGCGTCCTGACGGTCGAGGAGAAATTTCAGCCCCGCGCGAATCGGTTTCGCATAAGGCCCGCGGTTCGGATCATCGCCGTGCGCGAGAAACGCCAGCGTCGCCAGACTCACGACTGCCGGTTCACCGCCGTAAGTGCCGTCAGTCCAGTTTCCCTGCGCCGTTTGCGAGCGCGCAAGAAATTGCAGGCCGCGCACATACATTTTGTCCACTTCGGCGGCGGCGGAATCGGGTTTCTCGACGAAAAGTTTTTGGGCGAAGGAAGTAGAAACACCAAACACCAAACACCAAACACCAAATAAACACCAAGTTCCAAACATCAAGTGTTGGCGGGCGCTGCGGATTTGAAGCTTGGCGTTTGAAATCATTTGCGGCACATCGTTGCGAGTATGCGAATCAATTCGGTTGCTTCGCGGTAGAATTTGCGGGCTTCCTCTTTTAAGGAAGGTTCGGATGCCGCAGTCATCCGGAGAAAGAAGCGTGTCTCTTTCGCCTCTTTGATGCAACGCTTGGCGGTATATCGAAAGTCTTTCTTCGAAACGCAATCATTCGCCTCGCAGAAGTTTGCCCCGACGCTGGTGCCAGCGCCGACCAACTGGTTGATCAACCGATCATTGCCCGGACCACGCGGAATTTTTTTTGTGAAACGGATGATGTTCTCACCAAAAACGGCACTACGTTCCTCAAAATCAAACGGATGCCGTTCGGGCTGCCCGTTGAGCGGCTCATCCTTCAGCACCCACCCGTCGTTATGTGCTGAAGGCGTAATTGGGTATTTAGTGTTTGAGGATTTGTTGGTGTTTGGTGTTTGGTGTTTGGTGTTTCCTTTCATTCTCCCTCCTCCACCGCCTTGAAATAATTCTCCAGCGCGTCGCGAAATTCCACCGGCGCATTTTTCACCGCGCCGCTGGCGCGCGCCACTTTGCGTTCACCCGGCGATTTGCCTGAAGCCTCGCCGTTCGCCGCTCCTGGTGCGCGGTCCGTCGTGCCGCCGCGCGTGTTTCCACTGCCGGATTTTTCCGACGGCATTCCCTGCCCGACTTGATTTCCCTTTGCCATTTGCATGAGCATGGACATGTCCTCGGCGCGTTCACTTTCGCTCTCGCCCGCACTTTTCTTCGAACGCTTCGCCTGCTCGTTGATGAGATTGATCAGGTCGGTGAGACTGTCGATCGCGCGCGTCTGGGTGGCGACGGTTTCGGTGTCCGTCTGCGGTTTGCCGAGAAACTTTTCCGTCTCGCGCATTGCGTTTTGCGTGTCGCTGAAAACTTCGTCGAGCTGCGGAAAAGTATTTTCCACCAGCAAGTTGTGAAATTCGCCGGTCAATTTCGTCTGTGTGGACAAAAGTTCCTTCGCGCTCTTTTTGTAGTCCTTGTGCCCGCGCTGTTCATCGAGCAAAGTCGTTTGTCCGCGCAAGCTTATTTCGCTCTGGCGCAATTTCAGCAGCGCGATCAACGTCTCCCTCATATCAACCGTCTTTCCCTCGCCCTTGCCGTCGCCGCCGCCTTTGCAATATTCCTTTGGCTCAAGTTTCTCCGCCCAGTCGGTGAACTTCACGGCCCACGTCGCGGAATTCCTTGACGCCTCCATCGCCACGTTTTCCAAAATCAAACCGCGCACGTGTTCCAGGCGGTCAACAACTTTCTGCTCAACCATCTCGTCGCTCACGTCACCGTAATTTTGCTTTTTGGTGCGCTCGTAGAAACGGCTGATTTCCTTCTGCAACGTTCCCGCCTCGGCTTGCGCGTTCGTTTGCACAGCCGCCAGCGCCGCGTTCACTCGCTTGAATTTCTCCGGCAATTCGCGCGGCAAAAGTCCAATCGTCTCGGAAACACTTTTTTGCAACCCGGTTTCAATGTCAGTCTCTGCGGACGCGACCTGCCGCAGCCGGTGCGACAACGTGAGCGCCTGCAAATCGTCGAGATTCTTGTTGATCTGCTCCTGCATCTTCGCGAGAGCCTCCAATGCTTCGTCTTCTTTCTGCTTTGCCGTCGCGAGATTTTGCTGGCGCTGCTCTGAATTCTGTTGGGCTGAACTTTGCTTTGCCGCGTCCAGCGATTCCGCCGCCTGCCTCATTTGCTGGCGGGCGACTTGTTGCATCGCCTGCAAATTCTTCGACCAGTCGGTGAAAACTTTTTCATTGAACAGCGGATTTTTTAGCGCCTCCTGCATCGTTCGCACGCCTTCCTTCGCAAGCTCTTCGAGGTGCGCGGCGTTGCGCTGCTGGTCGTTTTTCACACCCTCCAGTTTCTCTGCTGACTGCGGCGAGTTCGTCATCGCCTGCAACGCCTCCGTGTTTGCGGCGATTTTTTCTTCGAGCCGGCTCACTTCGTCGAGGCGCGCGAGGACGAAATCCAGTTTTTGCCGGACCATCTCGGCATGTTTTTCATTTCCCAAAACGTAAATCCTGACCGGCGACGAGTAAGCCCGCTCGCGTTCAGGAAAAAAATCGCGGGCGAACGCCGTCAGTTCAACCGCCGAGTCCGGCGGAATGCGGAACGCCACGGGGCTCCATGAAAAACTTTTCTCGACCTTCGTTTCCCGCGCGGAGCCGACTTCCTTGCGCACTTCCGACACGCCGAAGGAGTCCGCGTTCTCCGCGCTGGTCGCGACTTCCCAGCTCAAGCCGACGCTCCGCACGCCGAAATCGTCCTGCACGAGCGTTTTGATTTCCAGCACATCTGTGAAAAGCATCGCGACATCGCGCCCCACGTCCACGAATTGCGGCTGCGGCGGCGAATCAGGTTTCGTCTGAACGACCAGGCGAAGCGGCGGCGCGTTCGTCAGGCCGAGCATGTCCTGCCAGGAAAAAACGGCCTGAAAAATTCCATCGCGCTTCAACGGGTCGCTGGAAAAATTCCCGCCTTCAATTTTCAGCGGCGAGAAATCCTTTCCATCCAAACCCAGCTTCGCGTCCCTCAACTCCCGGCTGGCGCTGCCGCGAAATGCGACGCGGCTGCCTTCCAAAATCGTCAGCGCTCCGCCGCGCACTGTTTCTTCGAGCGGCTCCCGTTTCAAATAATCGGGCAACTGAATCGCCGCAGACAATTCGCGCAGCGTGGGCCGGTGGGTAGGCTCGATGGCCACGATTTTTTCAGCGTCGCCGATTTTGATCCGCAGCGAAGTGGCTTGAAGTTGACCCGGAATGGAAAAACTGGCGCGACTGTTTTTGACATCGCCGCCGATTTTCGCCTGGCGCTCCAACCTTGCGCTTGCCCGCGATGGTTTCCAGAACGAGCGGTATTCGACGGACGCCGCCACCGCGAACGGCTCGCCATGCGGGATGATGAGTTTGTCCGGCAAACCCGCGAGGTGGACGAACGTGTAACGCTCTACACGCGCCGTCGGCGCAAGCCAGCGCAGCAAAACATTTTTGCCCGCGTCGAAAGCAACGGCAAAAAGAACCAAAACAACGGCGGCCAGCGAAATGGTTGTTGCGACAAATTTTTTCGCGCGACGTGAATCAACCGCTTCGCTGAAATCAAATCGTTCCGCCTCGCCCGCGACCTGTTGAATTGCAGCGTGATAAAGCTCCGGAGAAAAATTTGCCGTGTGGCGTCGTTCACCCGAAAGCTCGACGATTCCCAACAGCCGGTCTCCAAGCCGCGAGAATTTTTTCTGAACCAATTGAGCGAATGTTTCCAAATCGCGCCGCTGCAAGACCCAGCGTTTCAACCACCAGACCGCCGGTGACGCCAGCGTCGCCAGACTCGAAGCCGAGATGAGAACACGCAACCAAACCGGCGAATCCCAAAACCGGTCCGACACAAACAGCGCCAGAAACGCCAGCGCCAGCCCGGTGAGCGCGAAGCAAACCGCCGTCGCCGTCTCGATTTTCCAGAGGCGCTTTTCGAGCGCGGCGAACTTTTGCCGGAGATTTTCCGGCAGGCTCGCGTGCAAATCTTTTTCGTGTTGCGTCATTGTTGGTTGGACAGCCCGGACAATTTACGCTCAATCAAACAAACAACCAGCAGGAAAAATTCAGCGAGGAGCCGGGCGTAACCAGATTCATTCGCAGTCTTTACTCAAGGGCAACTGTTCCCGTAAGGCATCATCCACCGCGCAAATTCTTTTGGTTTTTTATTGTATCTCTACCGCAGTTCGTTACGATGCACTTTAGATTCAGCCTTTGCAGAAACCTTATGCATCATCACCTTAGCGGCAGGTGCTTTGCGTGGGTTGGAAGTAAATTCCACCCCCGACATCGGAAGTCGGGGTTGCATCCAGTGGGCGCACAAAAAAAATTCTTTACGGGCTTGGCGCGTCAAAGCGCAGCGACGACGGCTCACAAGAGACGGCTTCCCCGAATGCTTTCGGGGCTGTTTGTTTTAGTTGTTGCCGTCGGCGTGGCGGAGGCGGCGGACAAGACTTGGGATGGAGAAGGCATTGATCCTAACTGGCAGACGGGCGCGAACTGGGATCCCACCGGCGGGGGCGGCATCGCGCCGGTTCCGAACGATTCGCTTTTCTTCGGCGTCAGTTCATACCTCCAAGCCTTCAACGACTTTCCCGCGAACACGCTGTTCAACAGCATCACTTTCAACAGTGGACTCGCTCAATTTGAACTGAGTGGAAACTCCATAGTCCTCAATAACGTCGTCGGCACCGCCACGGCGCAAAACATCGGCGGAAGCATCACGAACAATTCTGCCAATCCTCAGACGATTGTATTCGACACCATTCTTGCCAGCGGAAAGCACCTCATCGTCAACAACGGTGCCGGCCACATCGTCTTCGATGGAGGCATCATTCGCAACGACGGCGCAGTGACGCACTTTCTCAAAACTGGCGCAGGCGATATTTCCGCGCCCAATCTCGCCAACGTCAATGGCATCATCGGCGGCTGGGCGTTGTTCGGCACCGACTGGGCGACCGACGACGGGAACGGAAATCTTTCCGGCTACAACAGCTACACGGAGATTGTTGCTAACGGCGTCATTCCTTCCGACACCACCGCAAACGTGAAGATTGGCACGGGCAGTGGCACGGCCACTTTGCAATCGAATCTCACCGAAATCAATACTCTCCGTTACGGAATTAATGCCAATGAGACCGTCGCCGTCGGCCTTGGCAACAGCTTGCGACTGGGCGGTTACGGCGGCATCTCTCGCGGCGCGGCCACGAGCAGCACTCTCACAATCGGGACGGCAAATTCGAGTAATGGCGTATTCACAGCCGGCGGCGCGGCGAACACGGATGGTGAAATCGTTTTGGACGCTGGCAACAGTCCGAATACTACTTCCGCCATCACGATCAATTCCCAGATCGCCGACAACGGAAGCGGCAAAGTGAAGTTGATCAAAACCGGCCAGGCGTCGGTCACACTGCAGACCAGCACCAGCAACAATTTCTCCGGCGGCACCTACGTCGCGCAAGGGCGGCTTATACCTGGTAATCCGAACTCTTTGGGAAGCGGTGGAGTTTTTGTGTCCAGCGGCGGACAGGTATATCCTGCCGGAGGCAATCCCCTTATCACAAATGACTTTTTCATCGCCGGCCTCGGCACCACCGAAGGTTTTGGTTTCGGCGCAATACGCTTGATTGACGCAGTAACGAATAGCGGCAGCATCACCCTCACCGGCGACGCACGCATCGGTGGCGGCGGCACGGCCACGCCCGCGAAAATTTCGGGCAAGATCACCGGCAACTTCAGTCTTGAGTTAGGCTCCATCGCAACGATTAGCGGCACCATCATTCTTTCCGGCATCAGCAATGATTGGAGCGGCGATACGACCATCCTCAGCAAGACCAACGGGAGCGGATTCAACATCCTCAGACTTGGCGCTTCGGAAGTCATCCCCAACGGCGCTGGCAAAGGCGGCTTGTTTATCCTCGGTAGCACGGTGAGCACCTCCGGCGGTGGCCTGGACTTGAATGGCTTCGACGAAACCGTCAATGGCCTGTTCACCAAGGCTCTGACCGTTAATGCGTTTGTCACCAACGGCTCCGCCACCGCCGCCACGCTCACCGTCGGCGGCAACAACGCGACCTCGACCTTTGGCGGTAATATCGCGGCTGGCACCGGAGTCATCAACCTCACGAAGATCGGCACTGGCGCGCTGACGTTGACAAACGCGAACACCTACACCGGCAACACGCTCATCAACTCCGGCGCGCTGGTGATTGGCGGCGGAGGTTCCATTGCCACCAGTCCGGTGATAGCCGTGAATCCGGGAGCAACTCTGGATGTCGCGGGAGTCTCCGGTGGATTCGTGCTGGGTTCGAGCCAGACTTTGAAAGGTTCCGGCGCTGTCCTCGGCACTGTGCGCGTGGATGGCACCCTGGCTCCGGGCGCGAGCGTGGGGACAATCAACACCGGTGACGAAGTGTGGAGCGGCGGCGGCGTTTACACGTGGGAAATCAACGACGCAACCGGCACGGTGGGAACCGATCCGGGCTGGGATTTGATCAACGTCAGCGGCACGTTGACGATCACTGCCAGCGTGGGCAGCAAGTTCAAAATTGATATTACTTCATTGAGCGGCGGAGCCGCCGGCGACGCTGCGAATTTCTCGAATACTTCGGATTACACCTGGACGATACTTAAAACCTCAACGAGTATAAGTGGTTTCGATCCCGGCGTGTTCAATGTAGTCAGCAGCAGCTTCAGCAACGCGCTGCCGGCAAATGGCAAGTTCATCGTCGAGCTGGCCAACGGTGGATTGGACATCGTAGTCAAATACGTCCGGGCACCTTCTATCACTTCGCAGCCGACGAACAGCACCGTCGCAGCAGGCGGAAGCAAAACATTTTACGTCGCAGCGACCGGCTCGGGCACGCTCACATATCAATGGCGGAAGAACGGCTCGAATCTGTCGGACGGCGGCAATGTTTCCGGAGCGACCTCATCAAGTCTGACCTTGTCCATCGTCTCGGTTTCTGACACTGCCAACTATGACGTGGTTGTTGCAAATTCTTTTGGCTCGGTCACCAGTTCGACGGCTGGGCTGAATGTGACGTGTCCGACGATCACAGTAAACCCGAGCAGTCTGCCGAGCGCGATGGTGGGTGATACTTACAGCCAGACAATCACAGCGAGCGGGGGAACAGCTGCCTACACGTTCGCGGTGACGAGCGGCAGTCTGCCCAGCGGTTTGTCACTTTCCAGTGGCGGCACGCTTTCGGGGACGCTAACGGCCAGCGCCATCTACACTTTCACGGTGACGGCGACGGATGCGTTTGGCTGCACGGGTAGCCGAAGTTACACCGTCGCGGCTAATATCACAGTGACCAACGCAATCAGTGCCGGCTACAACCTCATCGCCAATCAACTCGACCGCGGCGGCAACACGCTCAACGAAATCATGCCCGTCGTCCCAGACGGTTGCTACCTCTTCAAATACGACAACAGCGTCGGCAGTTATCTCGAACCAGCTTTATACAACGGCACGACTGCAACGTGGTCGCACGGCAACATTCCGTTGAATCCCGGCGAAGGGGCTTTTCTTTACAGCCCCACGAATTTCAGTCTCGTATTCACCGGTGCGGCGCACGTGCCGATCCTGCCGCTTACCGTGTGCAAGGGTTATCGTCTCCTGAGCAGGCAGACAAACGACATCGGCTCGTTCGACAACATCATTGGAACTGCTCCAAGTGCTGGTGGAGGCGAAGTCGTTTACAAGTGGAATGGCTCCGGCTATACCGCTTTCACTTTTGACGGTTCGGTGTGGGTTCCGACGACTCCGACGGCGGCTGTGGGCGAATCGGTTTGGATATACACTCCCACTGGGCCGGACTGCGCTGGCAGCGGAAATGGTCTGACAGCTCCGCCTGTCATCACAACCCAACCGCAAGGCCAGACAGTTCCCATCGGCGCGAACGTGATGTTCACGGTCGTTGCTTCCGGCAGCGGGACGCTGATCTACCAGTGGCGTTTGAACGGAGTGAATATTTACGGCGAGACCAACGCATCGCTCTCCCTCAATAACGTCCAGCCTTACAACAGCGGCGATTACTCCGTCGTTGTCGCAAACGCCGGCGGCGCGGTGGAAAGCAAAATTGCAAAACTCATCGTGATCACTGTCGACGGCGGCTTCGCGGATGATTTCACGAACAGCCTCACGACGAACTCGATTGCCGGCAGCGTGAGCGGCAACAACACGAACGCGACCAGGGAAACAGGCGAGCCGAACCACGCGGGCAACACCGGCGGCAAATCCGTCTGGTATGCCTGGCAGGCGCCTGCTACTGGCATCGCGACGTTCAGCACGCTCGGCAGCAGTTTCGACACGCTGCTGGCGGTTTATACAGGAACGAACGTCAGCAGCCTGAAGCGCGTCGCCAGTGACAACGACAGCGGCGGATATTTCGCGAGCCGGGTGATGTTCAACGCCGTTGCGGGCACGGTTTATTACATCGCGATGGACGGCAGCTTCGGCGCGAGCGGCGACATCGTTTTGACATGGAGCCTTGAAATCACCGCTGATGCGGTGCCAGAAATCACCGTCCAGCCGCAAAACCAGGCAGCAGGGCCGGGCGAAAACGTCACGTTGTCGGTCGTTGCGAGACCGAGTCCATTGCTCTATCAATGGTTTCAGAACGGCAATTCCATTTCCGGCGCAACCAACGCCTCTTACACGATCACCGGACTGAACGTGTCCAAGATCGGCATTTACACCGTCCGTGTCACCACGGTGCCACCGCGTGAAGTTTTCTCCGCTCCGGCTTCCGTCCAAATATCCACGGTCGAAGTGGGCGGCATGGTCGCCGTCGGGACGTTCGACAAATTTTTGGATTCCGTGTTCTTCACCAACAGTTCCGGCGGTGGCGGTGGCGGAGGTTTTCACGCCAGCGGCAAAAAAGGCGATGGCGACGGTGTTCCAAAAGTTGCGCCCGCGGCTGGCTTCACCGGCACGCAAATCTTCAACACCACCGGTTCCAGCAAGGAACCGGGCGAGCCGAACCATTGCGGGGAGCCGGGCGGCGCGTCGTATTGGTTTTCATATCAGGCGCCGGCCAGCGGCCACATGTATATCAACACCAGCAACAGCGCTTACAACACGGTGCTGGCTATTTACAGAGGGCCGACTCCGATGACCAATTTTGCGAACCTCATCTCCGTGGCGTGCGACAACACCGCAGGCAACGGAACTGACAACGCGGACTTTGAAGCCACCAACTCCGTGACCTATTTCATCGCCGTTGACGGAGTCGGCGGCTCCAATGGCATCGCCGATTTGAATTACAATCTGGTGACCGCGCCGCCGGTCGTCGCCACTCACCCGCAAAGCCGCGCCGTTTCTGCCGGCACCAACGGGACACTGACGGTCACAATGGCCAACTCGGCAAATACTCTTTACTACCAATGGCAGTTCAACTCCACGAACCTTTCCGGCCAGACGCAATCTTCCTACACGCGCTCGAACTTCGCGCTGGCGCACCAGGGCAACTACCGCGTCATCGTCACCAACGTGGGCGGCTCGGCGACGGGCGGCCCCGCGATTTTGTATCTCGACACGCCGCAGATACGCGCCACCAACTGGCAAGTCAATTCGACGGGCTATTTCCAGACCCAATGGCGGGGTCCCACCAACGGCATGCTCATCTTCCAATATTCAACCAACTTGGCGAACACGAATTGGACTTCGCTGACAACCAACACCGTCACCACCGGCACCGTCAATTTCATTGACACCACCGCCGTTGCGCCCACAAACCGTTTCTACCGCACGCGGCTGATATTTCCATGAACGATGTCCAATCACTGATAGAAAACAACAACAGAAATGCTTCCATAATTTATGAAAAAACAGGCAGCTTCGTTTTCGTTCCTGCTCAGCAAGTCGTTGCTGACCGGTCTGGCCTGCGCGTCTGGACTGGCATTGACGCTTCTTTGTGGAGGCTGTTTCAACACGAAGCAAGATGCCGCCCGCACGCGGGTGAGCGTGGACACGCCGTTGAAACCGTGGAGTCATCTGGACTTCAACAATGATCCCAACAACTTCCAATTCGTGGTGGTGTCCGACCGGACCGGCGGAGCGCGTCCGGGAATCTTTGAAGACGGCGTGCGCAAGATCAATTTGTTGCAGCCGGAATTCGTCATGAGCGTGGGCGACCTCATCCAAGGCGGCACGACAAACCGGCAGATCATCAACACTCAATGGTTGGAATTCCGGGCCTTGGTGGAGCAGTTGCAGATGCCGTTCTTTTTCGTCCCTGGAAATCACGACATCAGCAACGAGGTGATGGCCGAGGAATGGGTCAAGCGGTTCGGCAAACCTTACTACCACTTCGTTTATCGCAACGTTCTTTTCCTGTGCCTTAACACCGAGGATCCGCCACCCACAAAGATGAGCAAAGCGCAGCGGGATTATGTGGAGCGCGCGCTGGCCGAAAATCCACGCGTTCGCTGGACGCTGGTGTTCATGCACAAACCACTGTGGGATTACGAGGAGGATACCGGCTGGAGCGCGATCGAGGCATTGCTCAAGGGTCGCAAGCATACCGTCATTGCCGGTCACCGCCACAGCTACACTAAGTTCGAGCGCAACGATCAGAGTTACATCGTCCTCGCGTCCACCGGCGGCAGCAGCAAGTTGCGCGGACGTGCCTTTGGCGAATTTGACCAGCTGGGCTGGATGACGATGACAGACCATGGGGCCATCCTCGCCAACCTTTATCTCGATGGCATCTGGGATGAAAATGTTCGCACGGACGGGATGGTCCGCGCTTTGGGGAACGCGCTTGAAGGCAAGGCGGTCACCTTTGAGCGGTTGTTTACCAACGCAACGTATCGTGGAAGTGCGACTTTTTCCGGAGCGACCAGCCAGTTGCTTCTCACGAACAAGGCCGACATGCCGATGAAATTCCGCGCACGACTCCACTCCACGGATCAGGTTCACGTGAAGCCTGTCCAGATCGAAAAGGTGTTGCCGCCGGGATCCGTTGCCGCTGTTCAAATCAGCCTGGAAACGCCCGGCGCAATTCCGGTGAAAGACCTCACGCTGCTGAACGCGGAATGGAGCATCACCTACGACTTCCCGAAGGTGCCGCCCGTGGAAATTACAGGGAAACACGTTTGGTGAATCTGGTGAAGAAGAAGTGAACAGTGAACAGTAAGCAGGGCTGCTCACCGCTCGCCGTTCACTTCTTGACACCGGCGCGTAAATCGTAAATCGTGAATCGATAGATTCGCCGAAATAAAACAATCAAACTGATTCTATGAAAAAAACCTTTCTCAATCTCGCTGCGGTGTTTGCATTCTCGACCCTCGGCGCACTGAACACATTCGCAGACGACCTCGAGGCGCTCGCCGGGAAATGGGTCGCTGAAAAAACCCAGGTTCAGGGCATGTCCCTGAAACAAACCCTTGAGATCAAGAAAAACAAATTCACATTCGAGATCATCCAGGACGGAGGGGAGATCGCCCTTCATGCCGAGGGTGAAGTGAAAACCGGGCGATTGGAGCCTTTCAAAACGGCCAGGTTTTTCAATATCCGGGCGGGCCTTTCAGCCGCCGAGCTTGAGGCGGTGGATGACGAGCGCACGCTCGTTTACACGCTGGACGGAAATGAACTGACGGCGGCGATGAACTTCGACAATGAGCGGGCAGAGCCTCCCACGGTGAGCAGATACATCAGGCGGGTGGTGGCGGAAGAAGATGAGTTCCGTCCGCTCTTCAACGGCAAGGACACCACCGGCTGGCATCTCCGCAAATCCGATGGCCACAACTCCTGGACGGTGGAAAATGGGGTCTTGAAAAACACCGTCAACAAGGGTGAACACGGCACCGACCTGGTCACGGACAAGAAGTTTCAAAACTTCACCGTCAAATACGAATTTCTGGTGCCGGACAAGTCGAACAGCGGTTTCTACCTCCGCGGGCGGCACGAAATCCAGATTCTGGGTGACTTTGCCTCGGGCAAGGCTGCCGCCAATGGCAATGGCGCCATCTACAACTTCAAGGCTCCCGACAAGTTTGTTTCCAAACCCGGCGATCAATGGCAGACCGCCGAAGCCACAATCATCGGCGACAAAATCACCGTGGTGCTCAACGGTGTGAAGATTCACGACAACGTCGAGTGTCGCAAAGGAACCGGCGGTCAACTGGACGATGACGTGGATCAGCCCGGCCCGATTTTCCTGCAAGGCGATCACGGCACGGTTTGTTTTCGTAATCTGAAGATCAAAGAACTGAAGTAACCGGCTCCAAAGTTTTTAAGGGGACGTTTCCGGCAGGTTTTTTCGCAGGGCTTCAGCTTGGCCGCGCACCTCGCTGTGGTTTGGAATGTCGCCATTCCGCCAGCAAAGTCCGCAGCGCCGAGATGAACGCCAGCGGCTGATCCAGCAGCAGATGATGATTGGCCTCCGGGATGGCGACGAACGGCACGCTGCTGTCCAGCACCTTGAACATGTAATCCACAATCTCCTGCGAGAACAACTGGCTGTTCTCTCCGTAAATCACGCCGACCCGGCACGCCAGATTGGAGAGGTCTTCCGAGGTGTTCCCAATCTTGAAGCCGTTGAAAAGCTGGTCGTCGAACTTCCAGTTCCAGCCGCCGTCCACTTTGACCAATGAATGACGGGCGATATAATCCAAAACAAATTTGTTCTCGCACGGCTGCGCCGGCACGAGCCGGAAGCGTGAAAGCGCCGTTTCAAAATCGGGATAAAGTTTCTTGCGTTGGATGGGAGAATACTTGGGGTCGCGTTCCCATTCGTAGTCCGGCGGGCGAACAGGCGCATCCACCAGCACCACGCCTGTGAGTTTGTCGCCGTAAATCAAACCGGTCTTCAACGTCACGAAGCCGCCAAAGCTGTGGCCTATGATGACGGTGTTCTCTTTGAAACCGGCGTCCTCGCACACGCTGATCAATTCCTTCGCGAAGACTTCAGACGAATAACTTTTGCGATGACCGCTGTCGCCCATTCCGCTGAGGTCAATGGCGGCAACGCAGTTGTGGTCGGTGAAATACGGCGCGATGAAATCCCACCAGTGCGCGTGCGCGCCGCTGCCATGCGCGAGCAGCACGCCCGGCTTGGCGGTGTCGCCCCAGCGAAGATAATGAATGGGACAACCTTCCACGTTCACCACCCGGTCTTCGCGCGGAAAAGACACCGCGCGCTGGAACCAGTCGGGCGCTTGGATGGTGTTTGGAGTTGGGTTCAGATTTACGATTTACGATTTACGATTTACGATTTACGCGACAGTGTCAATGGAGTTCGCAACTCCGCTTTGGCGCGAGCGCGCGAAGACTTTCGGTGTCGTAAATCCGAAACCATAAATCGAGAGGCCAGTATTTTTGCTTTCGCGCCGCTCTGCCCTGCGTTATTCCTTTCGCCGCCGGAAATTTGCTATGAACCAAATTCCTACGGGCGTGAAAATTATGAATCGCACCATGGCTGCGGCCGTTCCCTTCCTGGCATTGTTAACCCTCCACGCGGCGGAGATCACCCCAATTCCTGAAATGGTCATACCGGCCATTCCGGACCGGCAGGATTTCCAAGTGCCGGACCGCGTGAAGCTGAACGGCTGGCTTGGCTTGCGCATTCAGGGCAACGAAGCGAACCGGCTGGTGAAGCTCGACGCCTCGCGATTGCTGGAGGGCTACCGCAAACGCCCCGGTCGCCAGTCGTGGGACGGCGAGCACGTGGGCAAATGGTTGCACGCGGCTACGCTCGCCTGGGTCAACACCGGCGATCCGGCGTTGCGCGAGAAACTCGATTACATCGCGGCGGAACTGGTCAAGTGCCAGATGGAGGACGGTTACCTGGGGACTTATGTGGAAAGCAATCGGTGGAGATCGTGGGATGTTTGGGCGCATAAATACAACCTCATCGGACTGCTCACCTACGTGCGTTACACCGGCAACACGGCTCCGCTGACCGCCTGCCGTCGCATGGCGGATTTGCTCTGCAACACTTTTGGCGAGGAACCCGGCAAGCGCGACATCATCAAGTCCGGCCCGCAAGTCGGCATGGCACCGACCAGCGTGCTCGAACCGATGGTGCTCCTGTATCGCCTGACTGGTGAGCAACGTTATCTCGATTTCTGCAAATACATTCTGCGCGCGTGGGAGCAACCGCACGGGCCAAAGATCATCTCCACGCTGCTGACAACCAAGCGCGTGGACAAGATCGCCAACGGCAAGGCTTACGAGATGATTTCCTGTCTCAATGGCGCGCTCGAATTTTATCGCACGACCGGTGAAGCCCAACTCTTGCAGGCCTGTCTGAATGCATGGCAGGACATCGTGGATCATCGCCTCTACATCACCGGCGCGGCGAGCTACTGGGAGGTTTTTCATGACGATTACGATTTGCCAAACAACAACATCATGGGTGAAACCTGCGTCACCGTTACCTGGCTGCAATTCAACGCACAGTTGCTGCGCCTCACCGGCGAAGCGCGTTTCGCCGACCAGCTTGAGAATGTCGTGTTGAACCAACTGCTCGGCGCTCAACGGTGTGATGGAGGCGCGTGGGGTTATTATGTCCAGATGGAAGGCCGGAAACCTTACACGACCAATCTGGACGGCCAGTGCTGTCTGTCGAGCGGTCCGCGCGGCGTCGCGCTCATCCCCACGTTTGCCGCGACGACCGATGCAGATGGCGTTGTGATCAATCTTTACGAGGCGGGGACCGCGCGGCTCAATCTGCGCGATCATACGCCGGTCACGCTTACCACGGAAACGCTGTATCCCAGCAAGGAACAGATTCGTATCGCGATTGAGCCGGCGCGGTCCAAATCGTTTGCGGTCAAACTCCGCGTTCCTGCCTGGTGCCGCAACCCAACCATCGAAGTCAATGGCCGGAAAGCGGCAGCGTCGCCAGATGCCGCCGGCTACGTGGCCATCAAACGCCAATGGAAAAAAGGCGACCGCATTGCGCTACGGTTAAAATTGGAACCCCGCCTCATCGTCGGCGACCGTTCCAACCTCGGCAAGGTGGCGTTGATGCACGGTCCTCTCGTGCTGGCGGCGGACGAAGCGTTGCTGGGAAAAACAAGTCCGGCCAAAAACCGGGCGGCCTCTCCTACGCCGGAGGCGATTCCGCTCAATGCCATCGCCGTGGCCTGTCCGCAACTCGCCAGGCTCAAGCTGGCACCGGAACCCGCACCCAAAGAATTCCGAACCTGGCCCGGCGCGCAGGTGTTCCGCATCCACGCCGTCACTCGCAAACCTTTGCCGGCGGCCAAAGTCGGCACGCCCGTGCCGGTGCGATTAGTGCCGTTCGCGGATGCCGGTTCCACATGGGCGCGCTACAAGGTCTGGCTGCCGCTGCCCCGCGAGCTTTACAGCGGCAACCTGCTTTTGGACGGCAAGGCAAGTCATTCGCGGCAGAACAACCTCGACGGTTCGATGACGGATGAGGACTTTGAAACGTTCGTGACCACGTCGGACGGCAAGCTGGCGGACGAGGACTGGTTCGCGGTGGAATTGAACGAACCGGTGATGGTGAAGCGCGTTCTCTTCGCGCACGGAAAGACGCTGCCCAACGGCGGCTGGTTCGATGCCACCGCAGGCAAACCCCGCATCCAGGTGAAACAAACGAAGGACGGCGCATGGGAAACTGTAGCCGAGCTTTCAAATTATCCCGGCACGACAGCCAAGAACTCCGCCGAAATGGAAGGTGGCGAGCACGTCACTTGCGAACTCGCCAGCCCGATCAAAGTCTGGGCCGTCCGCGTCGTGGGCAAACCAGCCAGTCGCGACAATCCACAACAATCCTGTTCCTCCTGCGCCGAGTTGCAGGCGTTCAGCGAGTGACCAGCGCCAGGCCGCGAAGTTTCCGGAGCGCCGGGCACCGCCTCGGCCAGTCGCAATTCAGGACAAGAAACGCGCCGAGCCGGTGTCGGCGCTCTGGTTTGACACCGGCGCGACGGTTGTGACACGATGCGCCGCCATGACAAAGCCGCCTCTCCGCGCCCCGACCTTGCTCATTTTCCTGTGGTGCTGCTCGGTGCTCCTCACGCGTTGGAGTTCCCACGCGGCGACTGATTCCGCCAACCCGGCAATCAATGTCAAGAACCCGGAAGCCGTCGCCGAAGTCCTCGCTGCCAAAGGCGTGACGTTGCGGGTGAAGGAAGCGAACGCCTCCCCGTTTCGTCACGTCAAAGTATTTGCCGTGCCGGGCCGTTTCGGCGGGTGGCCGGCCAATCACGGGCTTTGGTCGTGGGGCAATGAAATCCTCGTCGGCTTCAGCCGAGGTTTTTACAAAGACCTCGGCGAGCGGCACAACATTGATCGCGAGCGGCCCGAGGAACACCTCCTCGCGCGCAGCCTCGACGGCGGCGAGACGTGGAGCATCGAGAATCCGTCGTTGCACGGCGAATTGATTCCGACCGGCAAGGCGCTGCACGGCATCGCGCCGCCGTCGCTCAAAGAAAAACCGTGGCGCGATTGCCCGGGCGGCATTGACTTCACGCATCCCGATTTCGCGATGACCCTGCGCATGACCGCCGTGGATGTCGGCCCGTCGCGCTTCTACTACTCGACGGATCGCGGGCATCGTTGGGAAGGGCCGTTCCGCCTGCCGCTCTTCGGGCAGCGCGGCGTCGCGGCGCGCACGGATTACCTCGTGAACGGCCCGGGCGATTGCATGCTCGTGCTGACGGCGTCCAAGCCGGACAGCAAAGAAGGCCGGCCCTTCTGCGCGCGCACAACGGACGGCGGACGCACTTGGAAATTCGTCGCCTGGATCAACGAAAAGCCGGACGGCTACGCGATCATGCCCTCGACGATCCGCCTGGGTGAAAGCGAACTCTTCACTGCCATCCGCCGCCGCAACGACACGAAAGCCTGGATTGAAACCTATCGATCACTCGACGACGGCAAGCATTGGAAGCTGGAAAACGTCCCTGCGCCCGATCTCGGCACGGGCAATCCGCCGAGCATGATCCGGCTGAAGGATGGGCGCGTGTGCCTCACCTACGGTCATCGCGCGCCGCCGTTCGGGATTCGCGCGCGCTTGAGCGGGGACGGCGGACGCTCGTGGGATCCAGAAATCATCCTACGCGACGACGGCGGGGGAACAGACGTTGGCTACCCGCGCACCGTGCAGCGTCCGGATGGGAAAATCGTCACGATCTATTATTTCCACGATCAACCAAAGGGCGATCGCTACATCGCGGCGACGATTTGGGATGCGGATCGGATTAAGGCACACGGTTATTGACGAAAGCTCTCTGGCCTCAAAGAATCAGCCCGGAAACAGCACGCCGAAATGAACATGCCACCGTCACTGTCGCGCTCAGATCCGCTCCATCTTAAACGCTGGAATACGCCGACGATTGACAACGGCCCGGAGCAGATCCCCAAACCGCTGGCGTCGGAAATTGTCATGGAAAAAGAAAATACCAAATATCCAAAGATGAGTCGGGGCTGGCTGGCCAGCCGAAGCTTGCTGTGTCTGCTCGCCGCCGTGGTCGTGGCGGCGAACGCCCAGGCCGTTCCAGTCGTTCTGGGTAACGGCTCGAATGGAGTTGGGCGGGCGGCCGCCATCGTGGTGCTGCCAGCGAACGCCGAGCCGATCGCGCAATACGCAGCGGGGGAATTCGTGTGGCATGTGGAACAGGCCACGGGGGTCAAACTGCCAGTGATGAACGAACCGGCCGTGCCGACCAACGCAACCAACCGGATTTACATCGGCAGCACCCGCGCGGCCGCCGAAGCCGGAATCAAAGTCAAGGCGCTACCTTCCGAAGCCTTCCTGCTGCGCACGCGCGGCGGCGACTTGTTCATCGCCGCCCAGGATGGCGCGGGCGATCCGCTCGACCTGGGCAACACGTTTGGCGGCTCGTTGTGGGGCGTGTATGAAGTGTTGGAACGCTCGCTCGGCGTGCGCTGGCTGTGGCCCGGCGAGTTGGGCGCGTTCGTCCCCAAAGCCGCAACACTCACGCTCGGCCCCTTCGATGAGACGACCTCGCCGCACTTTGCGCAGCGCCGGTTGAATCCATTGATCAGTCCGGACAGTCCGCCGTCGGGCGCGGATTCTCGGCTGGCTTTCTCGCCGGGGGAGCGGGCGCGCTACGCCAGGCAACAGTTGATTTTTCTGCGGCGTCACCGTATGGGTTGTTCCGCTGGCACCTGGTTCAGCGAACGTTCCTCTGGTTCAGGCCATTCATTTTTCGGTTGGTGGGAACGCTACGGCGCGGAACACCCGGAGTGGTTTCAACTCTTGCCTGATGGCCGCCGGGGCCCCCGAGACTCCAACCGGCTCGACAAGGTCACCATGTGCGTTTCCAATCCGAAGCTGCACGCCAAGATCGTCGCGCTTTGGCAGGAACTTCGCGCGCAACATCCGGGCGCGGCCGTGAACATTGACGTCAGCGAGAATGACTGCGCCGCGGAGTGTGTCTGCGCGGAGTGTCGGGCTTGGGACGGCCCCGCTCCCAGTCTTGCAGGACTGCCGCAGGGACTGGAACGATCCTATCTGCCAATGCAGGCCTCCAACCGATACGCCCGGTTTCTCAAGGCCGTGCAGGCGCTGGCGGCGCAAACAGATCCCAACGTCAAAGTGCATTTCTACGCCTTTGAGAATTATTTCTGGCCGCCGTCGCCGGACATCGAGCTGAATCGCAACATCGTCGTCGGCTTCGTGCCTTGGTTCCGCTGGGCCGGCTGGTTTCCGCGCGCCTCTGGCGAGCATGAGTGGATCAAGCAACAGTGGCTCGGGTGGCAGCGCAGCGGAGCGACGGTGTATTACCGGCCCAACTGGTTTTTGGACGGCTACGCCATGCCCCATGTTTATATGCGCCAGTTTGCGGACGAGTTTCAGTTCTACAACCGGAACGGCATGGCCGGGACTTTTTTCGATTCCTTGCAAGGCCAGTGGGCGGCACAAGGCCCGAATTTGTATTTGCTGTCGCGCATTCACGTGCGACCCAATGTGCCGGTGGAAGTTCTGATGGAGGAGTTCTATGCCGGGTTCGGTCCTGCGCGGGAAACCGTCCGCGAATACTTCGATCACTGGGAGGATTATTCCCTGAAGAACCGCGACCGCGCCGCCCGATCCATCCAAACACGGCGCGACGGCAAGTTCCGGCGCTATGCAATGTATGCCCAGGTTGCGGACGAACTCTACCCACCGGAAGTGTTTGCTCCCGCCGCCCGGATTCTGGCTCGGGCGAAGGCGGTGGCGGACAAATCCGGCGACGCCGCCTGCCAAGCCCGAGTCGCGTTCCTCCAGGAAGGGTTGAACCATGCCAAGACCTGCGTCGAAACCGCCCATGTGCTGAACAACCCGCGAGCCACATCGGCGGAACGCGCCGCAGCCTTGGAGCGGCTCATCACCTGTCGCCGCCGTGTCGAGAGCCTCGGCATTGCCAACCTGGACCGCCTCGCCCAGATCGAAACCGAAAGTTGGAAGGACGTTCCCGGCTTCGCCACGCCGAAATGATGGTTAACCACAAGACCAGTTGAGCAGCCGCCAGAAAAAAACCGCTGCCGGTCTGCCGATGGCAGCGGTCAGGTAGCAATACATTTTCTTTCGCGAGGTAAAATCAAAGCGTCCAACCCTCGCGGAAATTGCGGTGGATGTAGGCGTCGGCTTCGCTGTCATTGGTGACCTTCAAATTTAGTCCGTCCCAGAGCAATCGTTGATCGGGATTTCGCACGGCGAGATTGCCGAGCAGAACCATTTCCGAAAGTGGGCCGGAGTATTCAAAGTTCGAGCAGGCCGGCTTGCCGCCTTTGCACGCGCGCGCCCAATCTTTTTCGTGCCCGTCCTGTCCGTCCGGGATGCGCTCGATGCTCGGCGACGGCGCTTTGAATTCCTTCATCCGCTTTTCCGGCAGCAGCACCGGATCCTTGCCGTAGCAACCGCACATCAAGACGCCCTTGTCACCCATGAACAGCACGCCGCCATCGGCATCGCCCATGCGCTTGCCTTCTTCCAGTTGCTCGGGTCGCGGCGGCATCAATCCACCATCCCACCACGTGAGCGTGACGGGCGACATCTTGGCGCGCGCGGGAAACTTGTAACGCACGATGGTCGAGCGCGGATACGTTTCGTTCTTCGGCTCGGTGCGTTGCCAGAACTCGTGCCAGTAGGCCGAGATGTTGCCTTCGACACTGGTCGGATGGCCGAGCTTGAGCGCCCAGAAAACGGGGTCGAGGACGTGGCAGCCGAGATCACCGAGCGAGCCGGTGCCGAAATCCCACCACGCGCGCCATTTGCTCGGCGCATAGGTCG
>CAYMCQ010000041.1:25870-33615 GCA_964389025.1 uncultured Verrucomicrobiota bacterium | reverse complement strand
GCGCGCACGAACTCGGGGGTGATTTCGGCGGGGATGCGCTGGGGGAAGCGGCGGAAGACAGAGGGGACGTATGGGGTGGATGCGACGGATTGGGCGCTGCCAGCGTGCTGCTTGTTCAGGTCGTTGCGGACGTTGTCGCGCGAAAGATCGGCGATGCGAGGCGCATCGCCGGACACGCGAGGCGCGTGTGCTCCCCGCATATTCTCGCGGATGGCGATGAATTCCATCTCCGGCGTGATGATGCCGGCGCGGGCGTAGGCGAGTTGCGTGACAACCTTGCCGGCCTTGGCGCGAAGCGGACGGCGGCGTTGCGAGGTGAGGCCGGGAAATTCCACGAGACGATTCTTCTCCGCCTTGCTCGCGTATTCGGCGTGCTTGCCGGACAGGTAGCCGTTGTCCTGCGGCTTCACTTCGCGCCCGTCAATCTCCTCGACATCGCCGCGCTGGAGAATCCATTCGCGGCGTAGCGCGGGCAGACCTTCCTCGACCGTGCCCGTGAACGCGGGATCGCCCCACGGCCCAGAGCAATCATAGACGCGCACGGGAGCGTTGGGCGTGAGGGCGCCGGTGTAAGATCTGGTTGGCGTGAGTTCAATTTCCCGCATCGGCACGCGGACATCGGGATGGATCGTCCCCGCGACGTAAAGCTTCTTGCTGGCGGGCAGTTGTTCGCTGCTGTGCGGTTCGAACGAGGTTTTTGGATTCGCGATCATAAGTTTATTTGGATCTTCGTGTCAGAGGAAAACCGGAAGCCAATGAGAGCTGTCGAACTTCCTACGCTGGCATTACCCAGACAGGTTCAACGGGTCTCTCCCGACGTATCAGGAAACTCTCAGCCGTTTCATCGGCTCCCCAGTGACAAGGCCAACCTTAAGTCCGAGGCGGATGTCCGTCAAGCCAGCCGTCAACGGTTTGAGACAGCTGTTGGAAAAAAACATTTGATGCAGGAGGGGCCTTCGATTTCAAGCGCGCTTCCTGTGGAACTTAAACGCCCCGTCGCGGAATCAATTCGGAAAACAATGATGCTGCCGGATTCCTGGTTGGCGGCCAGAAGGAATTTGCCGGTCGGCTCGATTTCGAAATGGCGCGGAGTTTTACCTCCTGTTGACTGGTGCTGAACTGGCACAAGCCGCCCCGTGTTTTTGTTGATGCCAAACACGACGATGCTGTCGTGGCCCCGATTTGAGCCGTAGAGAAATTTTCCGCCTGGATGCACCGCGACTTCGGCAGGAAAATTTCTTCCGGTGAAATCCGCCGGGAGTGTCGAAACAGCTTCGATTTCTTTTAAGACACCTTGTTTTGCGTCGTAACCAAAACCAGTCATTGTCGAATCCAGTTCGTTGATTACGTAAACAAAGCGGCCACTCGGATGGAATGCGAGATGGCGCGGGCCTGCTCCGGGTTTGAGCGATGCGAACGGCGGGTCATTCGGAGCGAGTGTGCTTTTGGCGGAATCCAATTTGTAAACGAACACTTTATCCGCGCCCAAATCACATGAGAGCGCAAAGCGGTTTGCGGGATCAATGTTGATGCAATGCGCGTGCGGCCCCTGTTGTCGCTGTGCGTTGGGGCCTGAACCTTCGTGTTGAATAAACGATGAAGCGGTGGCGAGCGCTCCGTCTTTATCAACCCCGAATGCAGCCACGCTGCCTCCGCCGTAATTCGCGACCAAAATCGTTTTGCAGCCGTTGTCCACGTCAAGATGTGTCGGTCCGGCGCCGCGCGTCGGCTGCTGGTTCAGCAAGGTAAGCTTGCCGGTTTTTGAAGCTATGGAAAACGCGCTGACCATGCCGGTTCTAACGCCGTCAGCAGTCGTTGTGTTCAGGGTGAACAAGAATCTCTGCTTTGGATCAATCACAATAAATTGCGGGCCGGCAATGTCCGCCGCAACCCGCAGATTTGTCAGCGTGCCGGTGTTCATGTCCATGTCGGCTGCGTGGATTGCCTTTCTCGCGGCGATAAAGATCATCCCGGTTTTCGCCGAAATTTTTTCCGTTGCCGCAAGGAACGCGCAACAAGCGCAGACCAAGAGCAGGAATGGTTTGGAAAACATGTTCATGACTTTAGGTTTCGCAGGAAAATGCGTCAACTAGACGGGTCAAATAAAAAGGCATTCCGCATAACGCAGAACGGCGTTGTCCGGCCATGCCGGCTGTGTTGTCAGGTCTCAAAGGATTTTCCACAGCCGCAACTTTGTTTCGCCTTGGGATTTGAAATCTTGAAACCGCCACCAGTCAATGCATCACTGAAATCCACCGCGGTTCCGCGAAGGTATTCCGCGCTGAACGGGTCAACCAGCACCGTCACGCCGTGGGCTTCCGCCGTGAAGTCGCCACCGCGCTTCTCGTCGAAGGTCATGCCGTATTGCATCCCAGAGCAACCGCCCTTTTCGACATAGACGCGCAAAAATTTTCCCGCGTTCGCAGGTTCTTTCTCCAGAAGCGATCTCACTTCGTTAGCCGCGCGTTCGGTCAGCCCGATCACGGATTCAGTGGCAGTTTCGGTATTCATCCCGGCTCAAATTAGCTGTTGGAAAAATTCTGTCAAACTTGCGGCGCTATTTTCCATTTTGTTCCTCCAGCTTTGCGATCCGCTTTTGCGCTTTGCCGACCCAAACCGCGTCTGGCTTCTCACCGGGATTCAAATCAAGCTGGATCACGTTCTGGTAATGATTCAAAGCACTCTTGAGCAACGCCTTCCTTTCCGGCTCGGGTTGTTTCTCCGCAAGCTTCTCGAGCGCATTGGCGATTCCAAATTCCGCCTGGCTGCGCGCGGTGACGCCGGCGCGCGGCGCATTGAGGACCATCTGATAATAATTTGTCGCGCTCGCGTATTGGCCCGGGTCATTGGCGGCAAGTTGAAAATAACAATCCGCGATGCGACCGAGCGCCAGCGGAACAAGGTCGTTCGTTTTGTAGAGTTGCGGAATTTTTTGGAACAAGGTGATGGCGCTAGTGAAATTGTTCGTCATGGCCAGCGTATCGCCGGCGGCGAAAAGCGCTTGAGCGACAAATTCCGGCGGGCAAGGGTTGTTGATAAGCCGCGCGAAATTTTCCATCGCGCTGTCCGGCCTGTCGAGCGCGATGGCCGCCCGGCCGGCCATCATGCTGGCTTCGTAACGCAGCGGCGACGACGGCCATTTTTGAAAAACCTGCCGGTAGCTGCTTTCGGCGTTCTGAAAATCGCGGTGGCGGAAAAAATAATCGCCAATCCAATATTGAGCGAGGGGCGAAAGGTCGTTTGCTGGAAAAACCGCGACGAAGTTTGTGAACAGAGGCAAAGCATTTGTCTCGTTTCGCGCCTGATAATTCGCCCATGCGCGCTCAAACTCCGCCCGGGCGCGCAAGGCATGGTTAGTGAATGTCGCGAGCCAGCCGTTGTATATTTCGACGGCAGCGTCCCAATTCGATTCGTGCTCGTGCGTCCGAGCAATGGCCAGTTGAATTTCCGGGAGCAGCGTGGAATTGGAACTGCGCGCAAGATAATCCGCGAAAACATTTCGCGCGGCGGCGCTGTTGCCGCCGCGGTTCAAATTTTGCCCGACCAAAAACGTGGCGCGCTCCGTAATGAAACTGTCCGGATGCTCGGACAGAATTTTTTTCAGCGCGTTCGTGGCGGCAGTGTCGTCGCCGATCTTGATGGCCGCGCGGACGATTTGATACAACGCAGGCTCAATGATTTCGTTTTGCGCGAATTGAAGCGACGCGTAGCCCGTGGCCACCTTTGAATAATTCGTCAGCGCGCCGGCAAAATCACCGAGCGCAAACTGGCAATCCCCCATCTTGAACCGCGCGACCGCCTGTTCCTTCGAGAACGGCAGGTGTCCGGCAGCGAAAGTAAAATCTTCAAGGCTTTCAGGAGTTTTTTGCGCAAGCCAGAAACACCAGCCGCGATCAAGGCGCGCTTTCGCGACGTGCTGGCTGTTGGTGAAAAATCCGATGAGCCTGTCGAACTGCGACTGCGCGTCGGCGAGCAAATTCGTTCCGGCTTCGACGAGCGCGGAATTTGTAGCCGGCAGGTTTGCAGAACTTCTCGCGACATAATCTTTCAGTTTCAATTCGCCTATGGTCAGGATTGCGACATCCGCTGCCGGATCGTCCGGATATTGTTTCAAAAAGTTTTCCAAAATGGCCATGGCCTCGTCTGCGCGATTGAGCTGCTCGAGGATGTCCGCTTGAACCACCATGCTTTCGGAAATCAACCCGGGGCGGCCGGCGGCGCGCGCGATTTCCAGAAGATTTTTCGACTCTTGCAACGCATCGGGCAACCGGCCTTCGGCCGCGCGCAGGCGGCACAGCAGCGATTGCCGCCGCCAATCCAGTTCCGGTTTTGGTTTGAGCGTCCGGAGATTTTGCAAAGTCTGCGCTTCGTCAGAAAATTTTCCTGCCTCGTGTTGCGCCATGGCGAGCAGCAGGTTTCCTAGAGCGACAAATTCATTTGTCGAACTATTTTGCGCGGCGGTCAGAAACGCGCCGGGCTGGTTCAACAGTGCGATGACGGCAGGCCAGTCGTTGAGCCGCGAACGCGCAAGAGCCTCGTTGTAACTCGATTCAAGGAAGTGCGGCGAGTCTGGGAAGCTTCCTGTCAGTTTCGCATAAGCTTCGGCGGCGGCGGCGAAGTTTGAATTTAGGAAATACGCCTCGCCCAGCCAGAATTGAAATTCCTGCGCTAGATTTCCTGCCTCGGCAATGTTGTCAGCAAGCAATCTGGCCGCGCCGTTGAAATTGTTTTGCTTCAAACGCGCCCGCGCTTGGTTGAGA
Organism: uncultured Verrucomicrobiota bacterium; assembly: GCA_964389025.1. Taxonomy (GTDB): domain Bacteria; phylum Verrucomicrobiota; class Verrucomicrobiia; order Limisphaerales; family CAYMCQ01; genus CAYMCQ01. Next base: position 28,855 of record CAYMCQ010000041.1, on the reverse strand, counting down.
ATCGCTTCCGTGCGACGGTCTGACTTTGGATATGTTTTCGCGAACTCGGCGAACTGGCCTTCAGCACGCTCCCACCAGCCATTGTTGAACGAGTCCACGGCGTTTTGAAACGCGCGGTTCTCTGCGGCGGTCGCCGCGAAAAGGTGCGCCTCGGCGAACGACAGCAGCAGCAAAATCAAAATGACCCGGACAACAACTCGCATCGGAAAAATCGTAACCGAACCGAACCGAACGGAAAGAATGAAATCTTCGGCTGAATCGTCCGGCGTCATGCTGGCTCGCCAGTTTCGACGCGCCGGGACAAAACGTCCTTCAAATATTTTCCGGTGTGGCTCCGGGAAGATTGAGCGACGGTTTCCGGTGGGCCTTCCGCCACGATTTTTCCGCCAGCGCCGCCGCCCTCCGGGCCGAGGTCAATTATCCAATCCGCCGTTTTGATCACGTCGAGGTTGTGTTCGATGACGAGCAGCGTGTTGCCCGTCGCACGGAGTTTGAAAAGGACTTCCAGCAGTTTCGCCACGTCGTGGAAATGCAATCCGGTCGTCGGCTCGTCCAAAATGTAGAGCGTCTTGCCGGTCGCTTTGCGGCTCAATTCCGTTGCCAGCTTCACGCGCTGCGCCTCCCCGCCACTCAACGTCGTGGCCTGCTGCCCGAGATGGATGTAGCCGAGGCCGACCTCCGCGAGCGTCAGCAGCGGGTCGAAAATTTTCGGCACGGCGCGGAAAAAAGTCACCGCTTCGTCCACCGTCATGTCCAGCACGTCGGCGATGTTCTTGCCCTTGTAGGCGATCTCCAGTGTCTCGCGGTTGTAACGTTTGCCGTTGCACGCCTCGCACGTCACATAGACCGCCGGTAGAAAATTCATTTCGATCTTCAAGACGCCGTCACCCTCGCATTTTTCGCAGCGACCGCCCTTGACGTTGAAACTGAAACGTCCTGGTTCGTAGCCGCGAATCTTCGCCGCCGGCAGACGCGCGAACAGGTCGCGGATGTGATTGAACATGCCCGTATAAGTCGCCGGATTGCTGCGAGGCGTGCGACCGATCGGCGACTGGTCTATGACGATGACCTTGTCCAGATTTTCAAAACCTTTGAGCGCGCGATGTTCGCCGGGTTTGTCCTTCGAGCTGTAGAGCTTTCGGAACAGCGCGCGCCGTAAAATGTCGTCCACGAAAGTGGACTTGCCGGAACCGCTGACACCGGTGACACAGGTGAACGTGCCGAGTGGAATCCGCACGTCAATGTTCTGCAGATTGTTTTCACGGCAGCCGAGCGCTTCCAGCCAGCCGCGATCTGTCGTCGGCGCAATCCGTTTTTTTGGAATCGGAATTTCAAGTTCGCCGGTGAGATACTGGCCGGTGAGGGATTTTTTAACCGCGAGAATCTCCGGCAACGTTCCCGAAGCAACGAGTTCTCCGCCATGAATTCCCGCGCCCGGCCCCAGATCCAGAATGTAATCGGCGCTGCGGATGGTGTCGGCATCATGCTCGACGACGAGGACTGTGTTTCCCAAATCGCGCAGTCCTTTGAGCGTGTGGAGCAACCGGTCGTTGTCGCGCTGATGCAGACCGATGCTCGGCTCGTCGAGGACGTAAAGCACGCCGACGAGCGCCGCGCCAATCTGCGTGGCGAGGCGGATGCGCTGCGCTTCGCCGCCGCTCAACGTGCCGCTCTCGCGGTCGAGCGTGAGATAACCGAGGCCGACGTTTTTCAAAAAGCCGAGCCGCGCGCGGATTTCCTTGATGACTTCGCCGGCGATTTTCTGCTCGAACTCTGTGAGCTTGAGTGCTGCAAAAAAGTCGTCCGCCTTTTCGACGGACAGCGCGCAGACGTCCATGATAGACAGGCCGGGGATTTTTGCTTTGCGTGGATTTTTGGAGGTGGCACGGGCGTCTCGCCCGTTAAATTCGGCGTCCCGCCGAATTTCGTCGGGTGACGTGGACTGCAATCTGCCGGATGAGTCTGGAGCAAGCTCACGCCCGTCGACGGTTTCGGGCGGGACGCCCGAAACAACAGGCGAGACGCCTGTGCCACCCAACGTGACTGCGAGGATTTCCGGCTTCAAGCGTCTGCCTTTGCAGGCGTCGCAAAACTGCGGGCTCATGTAAGACTTGAGGCGGTTGCGGATGAATTCGCTTTCGCTGTCGGTGGCGAGACGTTCGAGATTTGGCAGCACACCTTCGAACGGGCGCTTGATTGAGCTGACTTTGCCCGCGCGCCAGAAACGGAATTCGATCTCAAGCTCGCCGGAACCGTTGAGCAGAACCTTTTTGAAATCCTCTGGCAAATCCTTGAACGGCGTTTCGAGGCTCACGTCAAAATGCGCCGCCACCGAACGCAGCATGGCTTTGTAGTAAATGATAAGCCGCTTGCCCGCGCGACGCCACGGCTGTATCGCGCCATCGAGCGGCAGTTCGGGATCAGGCACGACGAGCGATTCGTCAAAAACCATTTTCTGGCCGAGACCGTGGCAGACCGGACACGCGCCCGCCGGAGCGTTGAAGGAAAAATGCTTCGGCGTGGGCGGGTCAAAACTTTTTCCCGTCGCAGGCGAGCACATCTTGTTGGAGTGAAGGGTTTCAATCCACGCTGACCTGGTAGGAGCGGCCTGCGGGTCGCCCCGGCTGACCGGCAGGTCAGCCCTACCAGATGAGTCGTGCAACGTAAACATCACGCCTTCTCCCCAGCGGAGCGCCGTCTCGACGGAATCTCCGAGGCGCACGCGGATTTTGTCGTCAATCACGAGGCGATCCACGACGGCCTCGATGTTGTGAAATTTCTTTTTGTCGAGTTTGACGCGCGTGTTTTCGTCGCCAAGTTCAATGAGTTCACCATCCACGCGGGCGCGGACGAAGCCCGCCGATCCCACGCGAGGTCTGACGGCGGCGCTCGATGAACGCAGCGGCGTCGCGTGGACGATCGACCCGGTGTCTGGCAGCGCGAAGCGCAGCCGGCCGCGCGAGACGTCGCACGAGATCGAGGCGT
>CAYMCQ010000041.1:0-25860 GCA_964389025.1 uncultured Verrucomicrobiota bacterium | reverse complement strand
CAATGAGTTCACCATCCACGGGGGCGCGGCCGAAGCCCTCGCGCGCGAGCCGCTCGAACACATCGCGGAACTCGCCTTTCTGCCGCCGCACGACCGGCGCGAGGAGCATCACTTTGGTTTTGGGCGGCAGCGCGAGAATTTTGTCAACGATGTCGGTGGTGCTCTGGGTGGAGATGGGAACGCCGGTTTCCGGGCAATGCGCCTGGCCGATGTGCGCGTAAAGCAGGCGGAGGTGGTCGTAAATCTCCGTCGTCGTGGCAATGATCGAGCGCGGGCTGCTGCCGGAACTGCGCTGCTCGATGGCGATGGCCGGGGAAAGTCCCTCGATGAAATCCACGTCCGGCTTCTGCATCTGGTCGAGGAACTGACGCGCGTAGGCGGAAAGCGACTCGACATATTTGCGCTGGCCTTCGGCATAAATCGTGTCGAATGCGAGCGAAGATTTGCCCGAACCACTCAAGCCGGTGATGACCACCAACTTGTCGCGCGGGATCTCCAGCGTGAGGTTCTTGAGATTGTGCTCACGCGCGCCGCCGATCTTGATGAACTCTTTGGCCATGACTTGCGAATTTTCAGACTAAACTAATCGGGAAGTTTGGCAGAAAAATTGCGCGGAGCAAAGGATGGAATCAACGGGCAAAAATTTACCGCGCCAAGGCACCGCTGAACGCGCAGGCTGGAATCCTGCGCTCCATTATTACGGCACCTGGACGATTCGGTAAAATCCATTGCCCGCCGGATTAACAGGCGCGAGGAACGTCGTGGTCGGCGTCGTGGCGACGACTGTGTTCACGACGGTCCAAGTGATGGGCGGGAAAAGGTCGGTTGTGAATTCCACATTATAGGTCTCGCCAACGATGGAGTTCCATTGCAGCAGAACGTCGCGCGGGCTCAGACGTGTGCCGCTGGTGCTGAGCGGTTGCGTGCTGACGAGGAGGCTGTTGGTTTCGACGACGGCGCGGATGGTGTAAGCCGTGTTGGTCGGCTCGTTGTTGTAAACTCCCAGGAACCATCTGCCGCGCAGGTCGGGCAAAGCGAAATTGGTCCTCAGAACGATCTGCTCCGGCATCGTGTCCGGCTGGAAGCTGCCGGCAAAGTAGGGTGTCTGGCCGGGCGGCACATCGCGTTGCAGCACGAGATCGGCGTCGCCGGAAAGATTGTAAAGTTCAAACAGGACGCCATCCACAGAATTCGTGATGTCGAACTCGAAGAAGAAGAATCTCGGCGGGCCGGGCGGCGCCGCGAACGGATCCGTCTGGGACGCGAAGAATGGAGTTGCGTTGGTGAGCGGAATGATTGTCGGCGGATTGGTCGTGTAGCAAGCCGTTACCGTGAATGGAACGTTGGTCGCGGTTGAATTGAACACGCCGACATACCAGCGGTTCGTCATGATCGGCCACGGCGTGCTGTTGGTGAGGACGATCAGAACTTCATCGTTTGTGCAAGGCCGCTGGCTGATGTAATCGTAATGTCCAAGGTTAGGCAGCGGCAAATGCTGGCTCAGGACGACGGTCAAATTGCTCCGGGCGCTGGTCAGCCAGAACGTGACTTCGCCCGCCATCTCCGGGGGCGGATTGGTCGGAATATCGAACTGGAAGTAGCGCGGAATGCCGGCTGGGCCAACGAAGCTGGTCACCGATTCACAATTCGTGAGCGTCAGGATGTCAAACGAGACGCCGATCGCAAACCTCACCGCCGTTGGCTGCGGATTTACGACCTCCAAATAATACGGCTGGCCGTTGGTGAGCGCAGGAGAAGTGTTTGTCATCAGAGTGAACACGCCTGAACTGACCGGCCCGCCAAAGAGTGAAAGGTCTGCCGGCGTCGGGAAATTTGTCTGGCTGAAAAGCACATTCACGGCCTGCGTCGCGCCGGTGTTGCGGTTCGTCGCGAACAGGAGAATGTTCGTGGCCATCGTCGCCCATTGCGGAACGTCCACGACGAAGTATTGGATGCCATTGCCGGGAAGCGTGTTGATGTAGTTGATGCCATGCTGGAGATGGATCACTGGCGGCGGATTGCTGGGCGCGAGTGTGAATTGCAACTGCCAGTTCACCAGCTCGGGATTGCCGCTGGTCGCGCCGACACGCGTGTCCAGGATTTCCAGCCGCCATCTGCCGAATGCGTCTTCGCCAATCAGCGCGTTGAGCGACTCTTCCGGAAGATAATGAAGCTCCGCGGGAATTTCCGTGAGCGTGACATTGTCCACCAGCGTTCCGGGCAAAAGGCTTTCGAGAGTCAGCACCGTGTTCGTCTGCCGCGCGGTGAACACGAGCGTGTGCGTGCTCCATTTCGCGTTGTCGCCGTTGCTGACCCGCGCCTCAACGTTGTCGAGCAGCACGCGGACTTTCGCAAGGCTTAGCGACGGCGGCGCGGCGGGGTCGGACTTGCCGGCGGCGCCAGCGTTGGCAATGGCGGCAATTTCCGCCGCAGTCAAAGCGCGGTCGTAAACGGTCAATTCATCCATGAAACCGCTATACGGCTCGGAAGAATCGTAACGACTGCGGTTGCCGATGGACACGCCGGGACTGAATGCCGGGTCAAGGTCGCGGAACGGACTGATTGGAGTGAAGCCATCGGTGGGAGGCTCGCCAGTTGGAGGTTCCGGATCTGAGTGAACAACGAAATTGGTCAAGCTCTGGCCGTTGACGTAAAGGCGAAGCACATTGGTGAACGAAGGCGGGCTATTGGTCCATTCAAAATTCCCCTCGAACACGGCGGCGATGTGCTGCCATTGATTGCTGGCAAGAACCGTCGCTTCGGCTTCGATGGTGAGGCCACAGTCCAGATTGGTGCCGCCTTCAACATGGAAGAGCAGACCATAGACGCTTGGCGGGAAACTTTTCTCCAGAGCCAGCCAATACGGGTCGAGACAATTGCGCGAATCACCCCGGAAGAAAAGCTGCACAGCCTCCTCCTCGTTGGTCGAGGAGAATTGCGACGGATTGATCCAGCCTTCAATCGTGAACGCGTTTGTGAAACGCAGGTTCTGCGGGTCACCCAATTCGATTTTGCTGGCGATGAAGTTCGTCACCGATGCGACTGCGTTCGTAATGACGTTCGTGACACTGGCGCCGTCGAAATAGAATCCCTGCCGGCCAACCAGCGCGGCCATCGCATTTGTTGCGGTGAGACTGTTCGTGGCTCCGTAGAAAAACGCGCCGTTGTTGCCGCCGATGAGGTCACGGGCGCGGCGGCTCAACGGGTCAACCTCGCCGTTCCACCAACTGACCGCGCCCGGGCCGCGAACGTTGTAAGTGAGTTCGTAGCGATGACCCTGGGCTGTGGGCAGTTCGCATGAGACGGCGCCACGCGCCAGCGCGATGAAGTTGCTGCCCGTCGCGTCAAGGCTGTTGTTGATGACGACCGTGACCGGGCTTCTCGTCACTGTCCAGTCTCGCGTTCCAACGGCGGGATTATTCGGCCCGCCCGGGATGGTGCTGCCCACAGTGTAAATTCCCGCCGTTGCGTTCTCGAAATCGTTCGAGAAGATCAGCACGGGCGGAAAATTCGAGACAGAAAATGGCGTGGGCGCAAATTTGATCGGCAGAACCGCGAGGTTCCTGTCCTCGGTGAAATGCAGCAAGCCGTCAAAAGAATTCGTCAGCAACGCCGACAACACGAAGTCATCCACCGAGACGTTCGGATCAAGCGGACGCACGACGAGTGAAGTCAGGTTCGTCGGCGCGCTGTTCGTGTCCGGCGACTGGAGATTGACGGTGAAATCAATGAAGTTCGTTTCAAAGAACGGCCCGTTGGTGACCCACGAGAGACCGTTGGTGAAAAAGAACGTGGAGATTGGCGAGAAGGGCGTCGCCGTAACGGAGAGTTCGACGCTGCTTACGACGGGGCAGGTCAGGACGTTCGTGCCGTATTTGCCGCGGCTGGCCGCACCGGCGATGGTCGCGATTTCGCAATCAGAAAGCGCGCGCTCGTAAACGCTGAATTCATCCAGCCCACCCGCGAAGCTTCTCCCCGGACGCGATGGAACGGGATGATACCCGAAAAACAAATCTCCCGAGGTCAGCGGTGTGAACGAGCCGAGCGTGGCGGTGACTGCCGGCTGGCCGTTCGTGTAAATCTTCGCGACGCCGCTGCTGTTATCGTAGGAAAGCGCGACGTGCTGCCAACCGCCATTGGTGATGACTGAATCCGGCGTGGAGATGATGTGCGGCATGGAGTTGGTGTCGAGGATGTTCGCGGCGAGCGAGCCGGCGACGTTCGTGCCGGGAAGTCCGGCGAACCAGAAATGGACGCCGAACGGGAGCGCGTTGGTCGGGTCGTCCCATCCCACGAGCGGCGCAGCAGGCAACGGAGCGAAGATGATGGGGCGGATCTCGAACGAATCGAACAGGACGCCGTAATTCGTGCCGGTCAATGAACGCAACTCCAGTTTCGACAGCGGCGATGTGGCGGTGAACACCACTGAGGTTGGCTGCCAGCCGACGTTCATCCATGTGTTCGCGGGATTGTCGGCAACGACGACGGCGATCTGCGCGCCGTCCATGCTGACCGCAGCCTGCGGGATGATGCCTGCCCCCAAGCTGTCAGGATTTCGCGCGTAGGCAAAACTCAACTGGTAAAGTCTTCCGGGTATCAACGCAACGTTGGTGAAAACGGTCCCGGCCTTCAGGTCAATGCAGTTGGTGCCAGAGTCCACTACCAAGCCGCCGTAAATGCCGTTCGTGAGCACGTCAACATCACCCGAATCCACGACCCAGCCGGAGAAGAACGCGCCCGACAGATAGGTCGCGGCAGATTCGGCATTCTCAAAACCGTTGCTCATGACGGGCGGGCCTGTGCCGAGTGGGGCGGTGTTGGTCGGACTGATCGGGTTGATCCATCCTTCGATTGTGAATCCGCGCTTCATGCCAACGTCAAGGTCTGGACACGCCGGAACCTTCATGCTGGTCGCAACGCCGTCGCCGATGAATGCATTGTTCACTTCGCCGGTGGAGAACTGGACGTTGCCGGAAAGCAACCCATCGTGCCCGCCGAAAATATCCGTCGCGTCTTCATCGAACGGCCACCAGCCGGCCATGCCGACGATGTAAGGCGCATGATTGACTTTGAACGTCAGGCGGTAGTTTGTCGAATTCGTCGTTGGCAGCGAGTTTGACACCACGCCGTCGGTGAGCATGAGCACGTTGTTGTTGAGGGAAAGGTGGCTGTAGTCGGGAACGACGGCGACGAAATTCGTCAGGACATTCCAGCCTTGAAACACCGCGCCCGGCGCATACCAGCCCAATGACGAGGCGTCGAAATCATTTGTGTAAAACGCCGCCATGTTCGTGTAGCCATAGAAAAATGTGCCCAGACCGTTCGCAGAGCCAAGGCCGTCGGCTGTGAGCCTCCCGCGATCTTCAAACAGAAGGATGCGCGTGCCGTTGGGGCTGATCAGCGTGACGGCGAGATCGGAAATGCGCGGATGCCGGATGAGCAGGCCGACGTCAAGCGCCGAGATCAAAAGATGGCTCGACACATCAAACTCCGCGTAAGTTACCGCGTCGTCCCGCAGCGAAACGTTCGTCACAGAGCCGGTAAAAAGAGAGGGGATGCTGGCGATGTTCCGCGTCAGCGTCACCACGATCCGGACGGTCACCGAGCTGTTGCCCGGCGGGTTGAACACGCTGATGAAGTAGCGGCCCGCCCGCAACGGGGGCACATCAAACGGCGTCACCGTCAGGGAACCGCCCGGCGGACTGATGCTGGTCGCATAGTCGAACGTGTTTGTCGTCGGCAAAGCGCCGCGCCGCACAAACAAATCCAGCGGCTGCGCTGGAGCTCCGCCGATGATTGCCACGGACACGGTCATGTTCGTGACATCCGGCCCCACGTCCACAAACGTGGTTCCAAACCCGCCCGGGCCGATCGTCAGGGTGGTCGCCCCGTTCGTGCCCATCTGCGGCTCAACTTTGATGATGAGATCGTTCACGCTGCCAATTTTTTCCACCGCGTTGTCCACCATCGTCAGCATGAACACGTCACCCGGGTTGACGGTTTGGCCGATGAAATCCGTGAGGCTGCCCGGTCCGTCGGTGTGTTTCAAAATAGTGGGAGGTGTTGTCGGCGAACTCACATCAATGTCGCCCTGGCCATTGTCTTCATAAATGAACAGCACGTTCGTCAGACAATTGTCCGTGGCATCCAGCACGCACGAATGATTGTTCAGCACGGAAAATATCTGGCCGCCGGCATCGCTGTGGCTCAGGTTGCCGAGCAGGTCGCCCATGCGTTCGTGGGAAAGGTGGTTTGTCACGATGACGCGGCGGATCGGAAAATCAAGCGGCTGCTGCGCGAACGCGAAAAGCAGCGCGGCCTGCGGACTTTCAGGCGAGCCGTCCGGAATCGCAGCCGGAAGACCGCCTGGCCGCAGGATCAGATTTCCATTCTCATCCTTCTGGCTGAACGGCGGTTCGCTGAAAATGGCAAAGAGGCCATACTCCGCCGCCTGGTAATCCTCCGATTTGATGCCGATGTAAAAAACCTGGTTGGCTGCGTCCGACAACACGATTGATTCCGCGCCGGCGCGGCCACGCGAAGACCGCGAGCCGTTTCGATTGGCAATGGCGTCAGCGATGATCGTCGGCGAAAGGTTCGTCAGGTCGCTGCCCGCGAGTCCCCTCGCGATAAACATGTCAATGTCCGCCTCGATGCGGGTGGCGTTGTCGAGATCGCGCTCGCGCACGCCCATTCGAGGAATCGAAAGGGTGGTGGGCAGGAACGCCGCAAACGCCGCGTTCGTGAAGTTGTTCGTGTTGGCGATGACGTAGAAATGCCATTGGTTGGTCTTCCCATCGGTGGTTCCGAGCAGCGGCGTATTTGCGCCCACGCGCTGGCCAAGCAGAATCGCGCCGGAACTGGTCAGTCTTCCCGACGAATCGAAACCGTTGATGGAGTTGGACGACACAAGGGTGACGTTCGGCGTGATTGTTGAGACCGTTGCTTGTTCCGTCAAAGCAAGCGCCCCAGCCTCCACACCGTTGCCGCTGGAAATCACCAGCGCGTAATCCTGCACCACGTCATCGGGATGCGCCGTGACTGCGTTCACGTTCACGCGCTTGCCGGTGACGGTGATGGAGTAATTCGTGCCGAGCGGCGGCGCGAGATAGACGTTCTCGACGTTGTTGACGATGTCAATGTTCGGCGCCTCGTTTGTGTCCCACGGCGAAGTGGCTTCGTCGTTGGGGTGCATGTCATTGCCGAAGAAAACTTCTCCCGTGTCCAGGTTTGTCACGACCAGATCCAGATCATTCACCAGTTTGATTCCCGCGGCGGGATTGCCGGGCGGGTCTGTCCAGACGAGCGTGACGCGCAACGGACGGTTTGGCGCGGTCGAGGTGTTGACTTGAATGGTTCGCGTCTGGCTTTGGCCGGTTGCCAGCGCGTTAGTCGGACTTTGGTCAAAGAAAAAGAACGGCGCGGGCGTTGTTGTTACGCCGAGGTTCGTCACGAGCGAAGTCGGAATGCTGTTCGTGAGTTGAACCAGACCCCAACCCTGAAAATTGATCAGGTTCTGCACTTGAAAATCATAGAGGTCGCCGAGGCCGCGCGCGCCGTTGATGAGCAACGCTTTCATCAGCGCCGGACTGGCGGGCCGCTGAAGCGTGCTGGTGAAGAACTGCTCCATCAATGCGAGCGTGCCCGACACCGCCGCCGCCGCCATGCTGCTGCCGGACTCATAGCGGTAATAATGCGGCGGCGTGCCGGACGCGCAAGGATTTGTGCCGCACGCAATCGAGTTGTTCAAATTGCTGAGGACTTCGAAATAATTTCCCAATGCGGCGTTCGTCGTCGCGAGAATCGTCAGCACGTCGAACGTCACTTGCTCCGCCGTCGTGTTTTGAATCGTGTAAAACCACGTCGTGCCGATTGGCGAGAGCGCCGCGTCCGGTGGAATCGAAACGGAGTTTATTCCCGTCACAATTGTTGGCGGACCGGCATTCGTCGGCTGCCCGGTGTTGCTCACGTAAATCGGCAGGTTCGCGCCCGAAAAAACATTGATGAACAGTTGCACCGCGTCGTCGGGAACGAAAATGGAGTAGAAACCAAGCTCATTCGGTTCGAGCACCTGGCTGAAGAAAACATTCCCGCTGAAGTTTGTGCGATTGTAGTAAGCGATCTCATCCCACATCGTCGAACGCGTCGAGACGACGAACGTGCCGGGCGCCACAACGTCCGGTTTGAACCGTCCAAAATCGCCTTCGATTCCGACGCCGACGTTTCCGCGGCTTGAAAACGCTGCGATTTGATCGCTGGTGTCGGTCGAGGCAAGCCAGGGTTGGTTCGTGTCACAAATCGTGGTGTTCGTGCCGTTGATGTTCGTGCTAGTGCAATTTGCGGTATAGACGTTCGTGATTTTGCGCAGTTGTTCGACTGCGCCGACGGTGATGACGTTCTTCGCCGTGCCGGGCGAGAAAATGGAATTGGCTTCGCCGCCCAGTCCGTCGTCGCCGCCGAATCCGCCGTTGCCCGCGGCAAAAACGTAGAGCAACGATTGCGAGCCGGTCACTTCCGGCAACGAGTCGCGCACCGCCGCGTCGTAGCTCGCGGCGGCAAGGTTGTAATCACCCTGCGCGGCGTAGTGCCAACTGTTGTTTGAGATGAGCGCGTTTGTCCCGGCAGCGGCTTCCTGAAGGATCGCATCCGATTGAAACGGGCTGGCGACCAGGTTTAACCGTGAGGCAAAAATATGCGCGCCCGGCGCTTTGCCGCGGTATTGGAAATTCGTTCCGGGATTGATTGAGCCGCTCGCATTTGAAACCGTCACGGACTGCGTGCCGTCGCCCGCGATGATTCCGGCCACGTGCGTGCCATGGCCATCCGTATCAGTCAAGGCGCTCGCAACATCGGAAAAAACTCGCCCCGTCAAATCCTGATGGCTCTCATCCACGCCGGTATCGTTCACAGCCACAACAATGTTGCTGCCGGTGAGTTCGAGATAGTTGCCCGGCACAATCGTGTTGGACGAAACCGTCATGCGCGCGCGGCTCAAATCGTTCGCCATGATTCGCCGCTGGGCGGTCTCGATGGTTTGCACGCCCGCAAGATTTGCGATGAACGTCAGCGCATCCAACGGCGGGCGCACGCGCAGCACCGGGCCAAATGGCGAGCGATCTTCGCCGAGAATTTCAACACCGGCTTTCTCAAGCTGGCTGGCCGTGGAATCTTTTTCGCCGGGAAAGACGACGACGTTGAGAGTGGTGTCAGCGGGCAGGGGAATTTCTTCAACCACGCGCCGCAGCAAATCCGGTTTCAATTTGAAATACGGCTCGTAGGCAAGCACGGCTTGAGCGCCGTTCGCGGCCAGTTGCTGCGCGCCCGCCGACGAGACGCGCACGAGATAGGCATTCTGCGGAATGTAGGAAATGATTTTCGCGCCCGCCTCGTTCAGCAACTCGCGGAAGCCCGCGTCAATCGCGCCGCGCGCCTGGACGATGTAACTGCCGTGCTCGCCTTTGGCGCGGAGCGAATCCGGAATCTGGAGTTTTCCTTTCAGCGACGTGTCAATCAGCGCGTTCTCCAGAAGAAGCCCGGTTTCACTGCGGGCGAGCTGGCCGACGGTCTTGGCCGTGTTGCTCACGCGATGCGGGAAGCGCGGGTCGCGTTTTGCCGGCACGTTGGGAACGGAACTGAGCGGCGCAGCGGCGCTCAACAACGGCATCGGCGGCGGAGTCGTTTGCACGGTGGCCGCGCGGATCGAGGAAACTTTTCGGATGGATGGGGCAGGGGACGGCTGCAAGTTTTTTTCTCGCGCCCGATTTCTTTCCTCCTGCCGCTTGTCCGCGAGATGCCAGACGTATGCGCCTGCCGCGAACAGCAGCAGACTCAACAGGAACCAGTGTATTGGGCGCAGGCGCATAAAATTCCAGTCAATAAATCAGCACATCAGTCGAATGGCGAGGCAGAACCGCCCGAACGCCGCGAGGTTTTGGACTGCGCCAGCCCTCTGGCGCTTTCGAGCAAACTAACACCATTGCCAAAGCGCCAGAGGGCTGGCGCAGTCCAGGACGCTGGCGCGACAGCGCGAACCCTGTCCGATTCATGGGCACAAGGTGCGACGATTGGATTTCGAGTTTGCAATTCATAAACTCAATCCGGCGGCAGCAGGTTGTAACTTTCCACGACTGTATTCGCGCCGGTGATCTGGCCGTTGCGGTCTCGCTTTATGTCCATCCGCACCACGGCGCGGGCGGCGACTTCCGCCATGATCTGGTAATTCGTGCACATGCCTCGGAACGTGCTGTATGTGAGGACCGAATTGTCCGCGGGCCGCAACGACTGGCCGTAGGCGTAAATCACAAACCGCTGGTCGCCCTTGCGCAGCAATCCGAAAATCTGTTGCGGGATGCGTTCGATGACCGCGTCGTTCAATCCACCAGCAGAAAGCGATGCCAGATTGACTGTGTCCAGGAAGGGCGAATTCACCGTCAGCTCCGGCGCGGCGAGAATGTCTCCGATGTGAGAAAATTGCTGGTTCGGAAATACCGGGCCTGCCGCCGGAACAGTATTGGCCCGGGCGCGGTTGATGCCATCCACAATTTTTACGAGAGGTGGCAACGTGCCCGGGTTGAGCGGATCGTAAATCCCGGCCGGCTCGATGATCTGCGGCAAAAGCTGGACGGGACTCAAGCTTGAATCGTTTGTCAACGCCACCACGCCACTCAACACCGCCGACCACGCGGCGAGACCGTTTTGGTTGACGGAAAGCTGGCCGCGCCCGGCGTTGTCGTTCGGCGCGGCGGTGAAGAGGTCAAAAATTTTCCAGTCATTGGTGGGCGCGGTGTATTGCGCGTCTGGAACCGAATTGCCTTTTCCATCCCAGTTGTTCTGGCTGAGACCGTCGCCAGTCCATTTCAACCAGGTGGCGCCATTGTCCAGGTTCCAAATGTTCGTTGACTTGAGATAGACGGTCTGCCACGGCGTGCCGCGATGCACGCGCCCCATCCAGCCGACGTTTGGATATTTGTTCGCCGGGAAATCCCAGTCGTCCGAGGTTCTAACCAGCGGGTCTTTCAACGCGATTGCGTGATCGGTCTGAACGTCAGGAACGGAATCTCCCAATCCGCCGGGCCTGCCGCCCCACGGTTTGTAGCGGGTGTTGATATCCCCAAGGCTCGCGCCGTATTGCTGGAGAGTGGGAGTGGTTTTTGGAGGCGCGTAATTCACATTGTTGGTTCTTGTGAGATCAATCAAATCCCCGACGAAATAATGGACCAGCGGATCATTCGCCTGCCACGATGTGGTTTGAACAATCTGGCGAGTAGGATTGAACGGAGCTTGAATTACGTTCGTCGGATGAATCGTGCTCCTCGGTGAACTTATCGGTGATAAACCGAAGAAAACACGGAAAGCATCTATGCCTTTGGCTTTGTCTCCAGTTGAAAAGTTGTAGTTATCCCACATGCTGGTGGGAATTTCTATGTTCTTTTTGCCGGCTTCGATCTGGGTGTTGATGCCTTCATTGACTCCGTTTGCGAGTGTGTTGGTTTTAAACATTTGGCCGATCACGCTTGGATCGGTGGAAACTCCGGTATTGCCAACCAACGCGCTGGCGATGTCCAAATAAAAATCCATCCCGGCCAGGTCAACGTAATCCACGATGCGCGACTGCCCGGCTGACGAGTCAATCAGCATCGCGCGCAAATGATTTTTTGTGACCAGATGCAGTTGCGGCACTCCCGCTGAAACGGGATAAACAAAAGCTGCCGAACTCAGGCCGGCAGTCGTGGCATTCGTCAACCGCATTAGAGCGAAATTTGTCCCGTCGCTGAACGGCAAAAAGAACGAGCCGTGGTGATACGGGTTCTGCCTGGATTTGGATGGAGCCGCAGGCCACGGATTTGCCGGTGTGTAAGACCGAAGATCTGCAGGAGGAGGCGCAAATGAAAAATAGTTGGAGTAAAGAACCGCGCCGATCTGATTCGTGATCACCACGGACACTTCGTGTGAAAGCCGCAAGTTCAAGGGCCGGGAAAAGTTCGAACGATAATATGAATTCCAGAATTCGACGCCGAACTTGTTTGAAATGCCGACCAGATATTGCTGGTTTGTCTGTGTGATTGGGCCGTCCGCAACGGCTTTGCGGAACTGCAAAGTGCGCGAAACCCGCACCAGATTTACAGACGCAAATTCGTTGAAGTTTGGAAAACCTTTCTTCGCGCCGATGACGAGCGGGATTCCCTTGATCAAATCATTGTTATTAAGACTCACAGTGCCTTGCACCACGTCGCTTAAATTCAACTGAGGACGACCCCAAAGAGTTATCGCGTCAATCTCTTCAAGGAAGCCGGTGATGTAAACTTTTTTGGCGGCGCCTTCTGTTGTGAGCGGAGAAAACACAGGGCGAAAAACCGAGGGCAGATGCGGATACAGCGTTTCCGAGCGGTTCGTGGTGGAGTCGTAAAGGTTCGCGGCGAGTTGCAGCAGGCGATGAATTGCCGGCGTGTAACCAATGGTCAGATTAGTGCTGTCGTAAATCGGAATGTTCGTGACGCCGAAGGGAAAGCTGTTGCGCAACAGTCGTTCCGCCGCGTTGGTGAAAAATTCCAACGGCGTCCAACTGGCAAAATTTGTTTCCATGCCGGGCACGACGACACCGTTTCTGATGTTGCGGTAATTCAGATTCATCCGGTTTTCCGGCGCGGAGTCGGTGCCGAGTTGCTCGACGAGGCGCGAAAACGTGTTGCGGTCGTAGCTGCTAATGCCGTTGACGGCGCTCAACAAATGATTTGTGAACAGAGGGGAGGTTTTATTCGGATCGAAGAAATCCTGCGTCGTGAAATAATGGTTTGTGTTGTCGGCACCGGAGTATCCGACGCCTTTGTCATTAAGATCGTTCGTCGGCGTATTCGTTGTCATGACAGGAGAACCGTTAGCGAACTCGTCAATCGCAGGATTATCAACTAACGGAATCGGGTTTTTCAGATCGTTGTAGCCGCCTGACCCATACCTGTGGTTAAGGAACGAAAACGCATCTTCAAAAGCGGCACCTCGGCTCGAAATAGTCGGATCGGGAAGCCCGGCGGCATTGATGGCGTAGTTGTAAGGATTCGCCTGCGGATTGTTCCAATAATTCGTATTCAAATCAGCAAGAAACGCCGCGAAGTTTATTTCAAATGTTCCGACTCCTTGATTTCGAAAATAGCCTTCTTGATTGATCCCGAGCCGCTTGGCTTGGTTGTGAATGAAATTCACATCGAGCGTCTTGCCGGCCGGCACAACGAGATACGCGTAGCGATGCGTGAAGCGGTTCGACGGCGAGTGCGGAAAATCCGGGCGGTCCAGTCCGCCAATCCATTCCGGGTCGCCGACAAAAAAATTGGAAACAATGTTGTTGTTCGCATCGAGAACCGGCTTGCCGAGATCATCGAGAACCGGCTGCAAACCGTTCGTGTCATAGCGGCCATTGCGATTGAGGTCGAGGTAAAATCGAAAGTCGCGCAGATTGCGATTCGTGGGATTAGGGATGAAAACCGGCGGACGCGGATTGTAAAAAAGATTCGCGATGTTTTGCTCCAGTTGCCCGAAGTTTAGTAGCGCGCCGCTTTGCAAATGCTCGTAATTCACGTTCGTCGGCCAGACTTCCGTCGGTGGCTGGTTCGGATTAAATCCGTTGGCGTTGACGTAATTCGTCGAGACCGCGAGGCCGAACGCGAACTCGTTGGTGAACGCAAGAATGGTGGAAATGATTTCAGCCTTCGCACGATCAAGCGCGCCGTCGGCGGCGAACTTGGCCTCGGTCATGTGAGTGGTCGTGGTGACGGAGCCGCGCTCGCGCCGGCTCAACGCAAGAAATGCGATGGCGAGAAAAGTGATGACGGAAAGGAGGATGAGCGTGATGACCAGCGCGACGCCGCGTTCGGAGGGGCGAGTTACACGGGCCCCAAATATTTTTTCGGAGAATTTAGGGACTCGTGTAACTCGTCCCTCCGGCGGGGCGGGATGCGTCTTTGCGTTGAAATTCATGTTCATGGATACACCGAGGGATCAACGTTGCGGACTGTCACGCGCTGGCGGAACACGTGGACGCGGCCGGCCTGTTGCTCGAGATACGCGGCAGCGGCGGACGGCACGTCGCTGAGTGCGCGGACTCGTTCCTGAGCGCGTGGTTCTAAAATTGCGAGTTCGAAGTCAACGAAAGCGGGAACAGTCTTGTTAGCCATTTGATAATAACCGACCTGACCGGGCGCATAATTGCCCGAAGACATCTTGATGATCGTGTCTGGGATTTGCACCGAGGGAGACACGGACAAAACTTCGTTTGTGAGGAGAATGCCTTTCAAATCGTAGGCCTGAATTTTGAAATGGACGACGCCATCGGCGATGCGACTCAAGTTGGCAAGCGGCTGGTCCAGAAAATCTTGAAGCATGTGTTCGGCAGAGGGCGGTCCGCCCTGCACATAGACAGCATTGATATGGCTGTTTGTCTCGTAGCGGTAAAGCGAACCAATGCCGCTGCCAATTGCGGGGCCGCCGACACGATAACCAATGCCAATCCAATATTGGTTCGAGCGGGTAAGGAAAAACATTTCTTCCAGATAATTCCAGCGCGTCAGCTCGACGTTGAAGGTGTCTTTGGGAGGGCCCGGAAGGTTCTGTTCGTGGCGAAAAAGTCCGTTGGGAATCCACGCGAAAAAATTCGTGGCGTTGCCATTGGCCGGACGAATGTGCTCCAACTCGCGCGCGAGCAAATAAGTCGTGGCGCGGCCCGATTCCAGCACGTCGGTCTGCGTCAGACCGACGCGGAAGGCCTTTTGTGTCTGCTGAAACATTGCCAGCAAACCCAGAATGATGACCGTCAGCAAAACCGAGACGACGAGGATTTCGATAAGGGTGAAGGCAGAATTGCCGATCGCTGATTTGCGATTGTGGATTTCCAAACACTTCCGGCAGCCGCAGCCGCTAGATCCATATGCGTGAGATAAATACGGAAGTTTCATGGCTGGACGCGGGTGTCATGCGCGAACGAGCGCGAGGCAAAGTGATAAAAGGGAAGGTTCGTGGTGTTCACCAAAATCCCGCTGGCCATCGTGCGATAAGTCTGACGGCCATTGCCGAAACTTCCATTTGGCAGAAGCGGCCAGAGGAATCGAAGACGCAGGTCATAGAGGTTGGTGTTGACGTTTTTTGCGACGAGCCAGGTGTTGTAGCGCGCGTTGGTTTTCGCAATAGCTAACAGGTCTCCACTATCAGCCAGCGCGACAAGCGCCGGGTCTCGGTGGTTGATCCAGTTGGTGTCGTAGAAAGAATACGGCGTGACTTCGGAAATGATTCTGTAAGCAAACCCGATTTCACGAACACGCGGGTCGTTTTGCGGCGGTTTTTCCGTCGCGTTGCCGCTGATGGCGCGAACGTAGGCTGTGACGTAGTTGCTCAAGAACGGGCCGAAGCCGATGCGGTGGCCAAAATCATCGTAAGCAGGGCTGAATCGGTCGCTCGCCGGTGTCGGTATGTATTTTGGAGTGCTCAACAGGCCGATGATTCGGAAGCCGTTGGATATTGCGTGCGTGCGAATGTCATCCTGGGATTGAAGGACATTGTTAATAGTATATTCGGTGTAGGTGTAACCATGCGTCACCGGGTAACTGGGAAGAATCCTTCCATCGGCATCGAATCCCGTGACGGCGTTCGTGATGGCATAAACGTAATTGGTCAGGTCATCCGCTCCGCGCGCGCCGCTGCGAATGGCGTCCATCAAATACGTGGCGTCCTGGCTGATGATGGTTTCCTCGCGGTTGTTGCGCTGGACGTTCAAGCCCGCCGGCAGCACGCCGATGATCGCCACGAGCGCGAAACCGATGATGGCGAGGCAGAGCGCGATTTCGATCATGGTGAAGGCGGACTCAGGCGATGGGCAGGACAAAGCTTTTTGGCCAACCGCCTGGTGCCTCGCGCCCCTAGCCCATGTCTGTATAATTTTCATTGTATCTGCGGCTGCTCGATGCGCGCCCGCCCGGTGATGCGGTCAATGTGAATCAGCGTGTAGGTGTTTATGCTGTTGCCCGGCGGATTCTCTGCGGCAGCGGACGTGTCGCTGAAACTTTTCCCGCTGACGCTGCCCTTGGCCAAAGGAATGAATTCGTCACTGCCGGACTCAAGCTGGCCAAGATAATTGAAGGCGATGTAGGGGAGCTTCAGACCCGTCAGCGGTGATTCTTCAGACGGGAAACGAAAAATGTTATTGATTGGGAACGGCTTAATCTGGAACGAATCATTGCTGACGGGATCGGTGATCGTGAAGGAGTTGGCAGGATTTGCCGGATCAGCAAATTTGTTCGTCATGATAAACGTGCCGTCCGGAAGAGTCCGCCACGGTGACAAATACTGCATTGTGTTTCTGCCGGGTTGATCGCCGACGCTTCGCAGGCTGATGAACGTGTAGGCGGCGGCTTGTCGGTCAAGCAGTGTTTTAGCCTGGGCTTGGTTGGTTCCTGGCAAATTTGAAAATGGAGTTCCATTGCCAAAGTAGGCGTTGTTCCAAAAATTCAGCGGCACGAAAACCATGTAAACCGTCGTGCGATGGGCGATGGCAAGCTGGCGGGCGCGGGCGATGTCATCGAGCATCTGGCGGGCAGCGGACGCCGTGGCCTGGCCTTTGGAAATGTTCTTAAATGTAGGCACGGCGATGGCCGCCAAAATCCCCATGATTGCGATGACGACGATGATCTCAAGCAGCGTAAATGCTGCGGGATATTGTTTGTGGCGGCGGGACTGCACGATTTTATTTCCAGCTGAGGATGTTGTCTTTGTTGTCGCCTTGGTCGGCGCGTTGAGCATCAATATCGGTAGGGTTAAAGTTGATTCTTCCGTCCGGACCGGCAGACCAGACCATGACCTGAGCATTTGCTTCGTAATAAATTTTCCCCCCACCGTCCGTTGGAATTCTTGGACTTAGTCCGACGAGTCCGCGTTTGGGCGTTCTTGAGTCCTTCGGGTCTGCGGAAACTTTTACATTCGAGTAAAAAGCATCGCGTGCGGTATCATCGTAATTGAGGTCAACGGTGATGATGTAGGGATTCCCCCAAGGGTCGCGATAAACACCATCAAGCCCCACGCCGGGCAATGTGTTGTCACCAGACATTTTTGCGTTCAAGAAAATCGTCCGCTGCGGGTTTTTGACGTAGTCCCTGTTAATGGTTGGCTGGCCATTGGGATAGTTAGTCGAGTTCATGAGAACGGCGACAACTTCGGAATTATTGGCTTCGTAGGAGTAGCCATTCACGACTTGCTGCCCCCCGAACGTGGTCGTGTTGCGAGTGCCGTAAGTGAAATCGCCTTTGGGATTATTGTTGTTGGCTGCAATGATGGCATTGCTCGAAACGGGAAAGCGGCCATTATAGGCAGACTCATAACTGTGGATGGCCGAAACAATGTCGGCAATTTCGACCTGGGCTTTTCTCACCTGCGCCTTTTTCTTGACCGTGGCCAGCACGGGCAGAAGCAACCCGGCAAGAATGCCGATGATGGCAATAACGACGAGCAATTCGATGAGGGTGAATGCGCGATTCGAGCGGAATGATTTCAAACGGGGCTGTTTCATAAATGTTGAACGGACGGTTCGATTTTTGTTTTTGGTGAGGCGGCTTTCGCTTCGGGCGCAAGCGCAGATGGACATTCGCGGACTGGAAAAGACGCGCGGCATGATCCGAGGCTGCCATTCCGATTCCAACCACGCGACGGCCACTACTTTCGTTTCTCTGTTTTTAACAACGCGCATGAGGTCAAAAAATTTCAGGTTCCTTCCGCCAATTGCTGATTCGATGGGTCTTTCCCCTGATGACCAGATCAATCCACAGATCGTAAGACTTGGTGTTGTTCGTGGGGTTGGAAGAGACGTAACGCCACGGATTCAATTCGGGCACAGACGTAGGCTGGCCAGGAAAGCCTCTAGGCCAAGGGACAGGACCGACAAAGACTTTCACGCCCGGCGAAAGTTCACCCAATTGGCTCGTTTTTAGAGGCGCTTTCAAAAAATTTTCCGCAATCAAGCCTTCTTCCGCGCCTTTGCGCGCGCCGAGATTCGAAAATGCATTGCGCCCAAAAGTGGACAAGACCGAGAAGGTCAGGATCTTTCCGCTGCCATCGAGCGTGTCGATTGTGCCACCGTTCTGCACCGTGCCGAGAAGTTCGAAGTAAAGCTGATTTGAGGTAGCTTTGCCTGGATTGTCAGGCGGGTAAAATCCAAGCTTCAGCTTGTAGTTCTCAATGCCCGTTTCCAATTGAGAAAGTTCGGCTTTGGCCCTTTTGAGGATCCCATTCTTCCTGACTGCAGCTGCGGCAGGAAAAAGCAGGGCCGCAAGAACGCCGATGACCGAAATGACGACGAGCATTTCAATGAGGGTGAATGCGCGAGACGGGGGATTAGTCGTTTTGTGTTTCATAATCAATTAGCGTTCGCGGACTTCGTGTTCCATTCGCTCGCTCAACCATTGTTTCATCATGCTCTGGTAATTCAGGAAGCGCGACCGGGCGAGTCGTTTGATGCGCGCCAGCATCCGAGGATCCATTCGGAGCGTGATGGTCACGGATTCCGAGCCTTCGCTGGTGCCGGCGACCGCCGCCTCCATTAACCGCAAATCGGGCCGGTGATCAGCCCAGAAAACCGCCTCGGCCTGTTCGCTGTCGAAGATGGGAACATCTTCCCAATGGTTGATGGCATTGATAGCTGGCATGGCTCAAAATATAATTTCACAAACAAGTTCATCGTTATTGCGAAAGACTTTGGTCGAGCTTGCGCTGGTAAAAGAATCGTTCCTCAGGTTCGAAGGAGCGCGCGTGTATGACTCGAACCTGTTTTCCATTCGTCCGATACACGCTGAACACTCCGATGCCGCTCGCCGACATCCCGAGGTTGAAAAACCGTGCCTGCACGGAGAATCTCGGTGAATCGGGAAGCAGTCGAACCGCAAACGGGTCTTCGAACGATTCTTCTATGTCCCGCAACGTCAATGAACTCTCAACATTGAAGGGCGGATTGCTCCAGTCAAACTCCATAACTGAGTTAATTGTAAATCAATCGCCATTGCAATGTCTTTACTTTGTATTTACATATGGCGCGTGAATTGTCAATGAAAACTTCATTTCCATCGTTTTTCATTAAAAAATCAGCCACCGAGCCTCTCGATTCGGTGGCCGTCTGAATCACTTTTTGCACTGGCAACTCTATTCTTTGTCGCCCTTTCCACCGCCAGTATCCATGTTTTGCATCATGTCAATCAGCGGCAGAAACATTGCGATGACGATGCTACCAACGATCACTGCGAGAAAAACAATCATCACCGGCTCAAGGAGCGAGGTCATTGCCGACACGGCATTGTCCACTTCTTCGTCGTAGTTGTCCGCAATCTTCAACAACATTTCAGGGAGCGCGCCGGTTTGCTCGCCAACGTCAACCATGCTGATGACCATTGGTGGAAAAACATTTGAAGCTTCAAGCGGCGCAGTGATCGTTTCACCTTCCTTGACACTTTCATGGACTGCGCTGACGGCGTTTGCAACAATCACATTCCCGGCGGTGTCCTTCACAATCGTCAATGCCTGAAGAATGGGAACACCGCTGCTGACGAGGGTGCCGAGCGTCCGCGTAAAGCGCGAGATTGCCACTTTGCTGATTACCGGCCCGAGTATGGGCATCTTCAGTTTTATCTTATCGAACATGCGCCGTCCGACTTTGGTCCGTATCACCAGCAGAAACCCGACAACGACTGCCGCGACAATGCCCAGCGTGATGATGAAATGATCTTTAATGGATTTGCTGATGCCGAGCACCAAACGCGTGAACCCGGGAAGAGGGCGGCCTTCCATCATTCCCGCAAAGACTTCTTCGAATTTCGGAACGACATAAACCATCAATACGGTCAAAATGGCGGTCGCCACAATCAGGACGGCGATCGGATAGAACATTGCCGCAACGACCTTGCCTTTGATCTTCTGCGCCTTCTCCATGAATTCCGCGAGACGATTCAAAACTACCTCGAGCACGCCGCCGAGTTCGCCTGCTTTCACCATGTTCACATAAAGCCGGTTGAAAACTTTCGGGTGCTGCGCGAGGCCCTCGGAAAATGTGCTGCCGCCCTCAATCGAGAGCGCCAGATCCGAAATGATTCCTTTCAACGTGGGATTCCTTTCCTGTTTTTCCAACACGCGCAAACCGCGCAGCAAAGGCAAGCCAGCATCCACAAGCGTCGCCAATTGCCGCGTAAAAGTCGTCAGGGTCTTTGACTTCACCCGTCCGCTGAGGCCGGGAATTTTGATGCTGATATTGATCTGTCCCTTTTTTGCTCCCTTCGCCTTGGGGGCAGATGAAGCAGCTCCTTTGGCTTTCTTTTCGGGCTTTTCCTTTTCAGCCTCGACGATCTTGGTCGGAAAAAGCTTCATTTCCTTTACCCGCGCGATGGCCTCGTTTTGGTTCGCAACGTCAAGCGTCCCCTTTGTTTCCGCTCCGTGGGAGTCCATGGCGACGTAACTAAATTTAGGCATACTAGTTCCTTTGCTTAGGTATATTTCACGACTTCTTCAATAGTAGTATCACCTTCAAAAATGCTTCGCAACCCATCTTCGCGCAGTGTGACCATGCCCAATTCAACGGCCTTGTGGCGCAGCACGATCGTCGGCGCGCGCTCGTTGATCAACGAGCGAATCGCATCGTTGATCACCAGTAATTCGAAAATTCCTTTTCGGCCTTTATAGCCGGTATCGTTGCAAGCCGAACAGCCGCGGCCATAATAAAAGACTTTGTCACCCAAATCGTGCGGTGACAGGTTCAGCAGCGCCAGTTGATTTTCAGTCGGCTCGAATGGCGTGCGGCAATTTTTGCAAACTCTTCGCACGAGTCGCTGGCCGAGCACAGCCATAAGCGTTGATGAAATCAAAAACGGCTCGACGCCCATGTCAACAAGTCGCGTCACAGCTCCGGTCGCGTCGTTCGTGTGCAGCGTGCTCAAAACAAGGTGGCCAGTGAGTGACGCTTGAATCGAAATCTGCGCCGTCTCCAAATCGCGCATTTCACCGACCATGATGATGTCCGGATCCTGGCGCAAAAAGGAGCGGAGCGCTTTGCTGAACGTCAGCCCGACCACTTCGTTGATTGCCACCTGCATGATGCCCTCGATATCGTATTCGACCGGGTCTTCCGCGGTGAGCAACTTGGAGTCAATGGCGTTGACCCGGCGCAAACACGAATAGAGCGTCGTCGTTTTTCCGCAGCCCGTCGGACCCGTGACAACGAAGATTCCATTCGGTCGCTGGATGGCATCCGTAACGTAATCGTGGACATACTTCGGGAAACCCAGCGTTTCCAAATCGAGATTGACAGCCGACCTGTCCAGCACGCGAAGCACGACAGATTCGCCAAACTGCGTCGGCAGCGTCGAGACGCGAAGGTCAATTGTCCTGGTGCCCAGCGAAAAATTGATGCGCCCGTCCTGCGGAAGCCGCCGCTCTGAGATGTTCAGGTTCGACATGACCTTGATGCGCGAGACGACCGGCAGCGCAAGATGTTTTGGCGGCGGGGCCATTTCATATAGCGCCCCGTCAACGCGATAGCGAATCTTGAACTCATCCTCAAATGGCTCGAAGTGAATGTCGCTCGCGCGGTCTGCCACAGCCTGTTGCAAAACCAGGTTCACGAACCGCACAATGGGCGCTTGATTCGCGGCCTCAGCCAGCGCCGCTTCATTTCCCGCCTCGGCCGCGGCGCTTTCTTCGGCAATATCTTTGTCCGCGCCAAGTTGTTTCAGGATTTCCGAAACATTGTCGCCG
The DNA here is from genome assembly GCA_964389025.1 of uncultured Verrucomicrobiota bacterium. Classification (GTDB taxonomy): domain Bacteria; phylum Verrucomicrobiota; class Verrucomicrobiia; order Limisphaerales; family CAYMCQ01; genus CAYMCQ01. The sequence continues at coordinate 4,098 of CAYMCQ010000041.1, read as the reverse complement.
CTGTCCGCATAATATTTATCAAGGAGCTTTTCAATTTCAACGGGCGCGGCGACGACAAGTTGAACGTCTTTTTTTACGACGAAACCGATTTCATCGATTGACCCCAAGTCGAGCGGATCGGCAAAGGCCACTTGGAGCGTGGAATTGTGAAGCGCCACCGGAATGCAGCGATACATTCTGGCAGTGGAAGCCGGAATCGCCTTGATCACTTCCGGCGGCAGCTCGCGGTCGCGCAGCGAAACAACCTCCGCCCCCAGATGGTTTGCGATGACCTGAAGTTGCGCCTCCAAATCCATGATGCCGAAGTTCGCGAGAATCTCGCTGATCGGCTTGCCATGGCGGCCATGCTCCGCCAAAACTTCTTCATACTGTAAATCATCAATGAGATTCTGCTCCTTGATGAGCGAGAGAAGCGGATTGGAAATGTGTTCGGCCATACGAGATCAGTTTTTTCCGGGGGCCGTTGGGGGAGTTTCACCGCCGATGGACGCCGCCAGTTCCAATTCCTGAAGTTTCTGTTGGATCGTCACCGGGTCCTGCGCCTTGGTGATGACTTCCTCGCGAGCGATCATTCCGGCCATATATTTTTCCAGAAGGAAACTGTCCAGCGTCACCATGCCGTATTTCGCGCCGGTCTGGATGTCCGAGTTGATGCGGAACGTCTTGTTGTCGCGGATCAGCGCGGCGATGGAAGGCGTGTTGACCATGATTTCAAAAATGGCCACGCGCCCCGGCTTGTCAATTCGCGGAATCAGCAACTGCGAAATCACCGCCTGCAAAACCGTCGAAAGCTGGATGCGAATCTGCTCCTGCTGGTTGTTCGGAAACGCGTTGACGATGCGGTCAATCGTTTTCGCCGCGCCCGTCGTGTGCAATGTGCCGAACACCAAGTGTCCCGTTTCCGCCGCGGTGATGGCCGCGTCCATCGTTTCCAGGTCGCGCATTTCACCGACGAGCACCACGTCCGGGTCCTGGCGCAATGCGCGGCGCAACGCCTCGGCGAAATTCGGCACGTCCACGCCGATTTCTCGCTGCGTGACCAAAGATTTTTTGTGCTTATGATAATATTCGATCGGGTCTTCAATCGTGATGATGTGCGCCTCGTCGCGTTCTTCGTTGATGATGTTGATCATCGAGGCAAGCGTGGTCGTCTTGCCCGAGCCGGTCGGCCCGGTGACCAGGCAGAGGCCGCGCGGTTTGTAGAGCAAATCTTTCACAGATGGCGGCAGGCCGATCTGCTCCATCGTCAGCAACTTGCTTGGAATCTGGCGCAGCACGCATCCGAAATTTCCCTTCTCCTTGAAAACGCTCACGCGGAACCGCGCCATTTCCCCGAACGCGAAACCGAAGTCCGCGCCGCCGCGTTCGCGCACGTGCTGGATGTGGTCTTCCGACGTGATGCTCCGCATCAATTCCTCCGTCTCCTCGGGGCGCAGCAGCGGCCCTTCCACGCGGTGCAAAATTCCGTGCACACGAATCACCGGCGGCACGCCCACGCGGATGTGCAAATCGGAAGCGCCCTCTGACACCACCAACTGCAACAAATCGGACATTGAATAGGACATAAGTTAAATTACAAATTGCGAATTACGAATGTCGAATTTTTGTTGTTCGGCAAACAAACCGGAATTCAAAATTTGAAATTCGAAATTCGTCATTAGTCAACGTCGCCCATTGTCGAGCGAATCACTTCATCCGGCGTCGTCAGGCCGGCCAGAATTTTTCTCACGCCATCTTCGCGCAACGTCCTCATGCCCATTTCGCGGGCGCGTGTGCGCAGCACTGACGATGACACTTTGTCGTAAATCAGCTTCCGAGCCTCGTCATCAATCACGAAGATTTCAAAAATGCCGAAGCGCCCGCGATAGCCCGTGTGCGAGCAATTGCTGCAACCGCGCCCTTTCAGGAATTTCGCGCCCGAGGCGGCATTCGGATCAATGTTCAGCGCCCGCAATTCCGTTTCCGGCGGAACCCACGGCTCGCCGCATTGCTTGCAAACTTTTCGCACGAGCCGTTGCGCCATGAGCGCCCGCGTGGACGACGCGACCAAAAACGGCTTCACGCCAATGTCAATCAAACGAGTCACGGCGCTCGGCGCGTCGTTCGTGTGCAGCGTCGAGAAAACCAGATGGCCGGTGAGCGACGCATTGATGGCGATGCTCGCGGTTTCAAGGTCGCGAATTTCGCCGATCATTATCACGTTCGGCGCCTGGCGCAGAATCGCGCGCAGTGCGGATGAAAATGTCAGCCCCACCAGCTCGGAGACCTGCACCTGGTTGATGCCGGCCAGCAGATATTCCACCGGGTCCTCGACTGTGATGATTTTTCGGTCAGGACGGTTGATGAAATGCAGACATGAATAAAGCGTCGTCGTTTTGCCCGAACCCGTCGGCCCCGTGACCAAAATGATCCCATCCGGCAAGCCGATGAGTTTCTCGAAAGTCTGCTGGTCGTCCGTAAAAAATCCCAACTCAGGCAAGCCGAGCTTCAAACCTTCCTTGTCGAGAATACGCATCACGATGCTCTCGCCGTGGTTCGTCGGCAGGCACGATACGCGCAGGTCAACAACCTTCGCCCCGACTTGCGCCTGGATGCGTCCGTCCTGCGGAATGCGATGTTCCGAGATGGACATGTTGGATTGGATTTTCAAGCGGCTGATGATGGCCGCTTGCAACCGTTTCGGCGGGCCTTTCATTTCGTGCAGCATGCCGTCAATGCGGTATCGCAGGCGAAAAGTTTTCGACATCGGCTCGAGATGAATGTCCGACGCGCGCACCTTGAATGCCTCGGTGATGAGCGAGTTGACCAGTTTGATGAGCGGCGCGTCAGTCTCCTCAATCGCGCCGTCGTCCCCCGCCTTCTTCTCGGCTTCAATGTGCTCCTTCGTCAGATCCTCGATGACTTCCTTGAACCGCTCGTCCTGCGCAGCAGTCTTTTGTCCGCCACCGTAATATTTGTTGAGCGCAGATTCGATGTCCTCTTCCGACGCGACTTGAAGATTGATTTCCGCGCGCAACAAATGCGTGAGCGTGTCGATCGTGTTGAGGTCGGACGGATCGGCGATGGCAATGATCAAACTTTTCCCGTCGTTGAAAACAGGAATCACGCGATATTTTTTCGCGATGTGTTTGGGGATCGCCGCGATGACGTCCTCCGTGATCGTCAGTTCGCGCAGATTGACCACCTCGGCGCCGAAATGCGCCGCCTTCGCCTGCGTGACATCACCCGGGCGGATCAGTTTGTTCGCGACCATCAGGTCAACAAGCCCAACGCCAGCGGCCTGCGCTTCGGCGCGCAGCCCGGCCACTTGTTCCTCAGTCACGAACCCGAGGTCAACCAGAATATCTACCAGGTAATCGTCTTTTTCGGCCACGAATTTGTCTTTTGTTTACGCAGTCACGCGGGTTTCGGCATCAGACTAATCAAATCATCCGTGCTGTCAAATGCGGACGCTCCGCATCGGTGAAAATTTTTTCTGCAAACGCCCGTGAACGTTCCGGAGCAGCGGGCTTCGTTCGGTTGTGGCCGTGGCCTCAGCGCGACGGTGAACCAGACGAAAACCCACGCTCCGAAAACTGGCCCCGAAAGCTTTCGGGGCTGGCAGGATTTTATGGCGGGCAGACCGCGCACGAACTCCACTGGAAAGTTGATTTCGCAAGCGGCGGGGATTCACAGAAACAGTCCAAGCACTGAAGATGCCAGCGGGGAAATCGTGAATCCGTGGAGTTGGTCTTGCGCCGTTGCGTCGGCTTCACTCACCTTGCGTGAAATTTTCACGAGGGTGGCACAGGCGTCTCGCCTGTTGTTTCCGGCGTCACGCCGGAAACCGTCGTGAGAGTCAGGATTTCTTCACAGGTGACAATGAAACGGTAAACTGGCTCTCACGACAAAATTCGGCGAGACGCCGAATTTGACGCGCGAGACGCGCGTGCCACCCGAAGTCTTTTCAAACTCTCGCCTCTCACTCCTTCCCGTTTTTGAGAATTTCACCGTCAGAAACCTACTTGGCCGCTTTGCGTGCGCGGGCAATAATCTTTTCAAGGTCACTCCTGTCCCGTTTAGAAACCCAGTAAACATTGATGATTATCGGTGTCAGAT
>CAYMCQ010000040.1:0-35086 GCA_964389025.1 uncultured Verrucomicrobiota bacterium | reverse complement strand
GCAGACCAACTACCCCTTTGCCTGGCCAGCCTCGCTGGGAACACCCGACATTATCATTCCAATCGGAACCGAAACCTTTGCCACAAGCGGCACAATCCCTTATGTCAACAAAGGTGTTACTTACACAGGCCCCACCGCTTGGCTTCGCGCGGCGGTGATTCTGCCCGGGACAGTGCCGGTGGCGCATCACATCTCGGCTGGCATATTAGGACAGGATAATAATGTCGCGCAGAGTTGGATCGGTCTTTATGTCCCGGGCGTCCAAGCTACCGCGTATCCTGGCGGCACCGGAAGGCTCTTGAATAACAACGACACACTGTATTTCCAACTCCATTATACTGCCGACGGGGTGCATACAAGCGATTCCAGTCTGCTCGGCCTTTACACCAATGGGGTAACTCCCTCGCACCCTTTGATACAAACTTCGGTCTACTCGACCGGAGGTTGGTCCATTCCTCCGAACACAAGCGAATATCAGGTTGTGCGTAGCTCGACTGCCTTCGCAACCAACGTCTGGTTGTATGAAGTGTATCCTCACATGCATACCCGCGGCTTGCGCGCCAAATACGAAGCCGTTTATACGAATGGAACCAGTGAAGTGCTGCTTTCCGTCCCGGGCTACGAGTTCCACTGGCAGACTTTTTATCGCTTTGCGCAACCCAAGTATTTGCCTGCTGGCACCTACATAAGATACACATGTGCATGGGATAATTCCGTGAAGAACAAGGAACTGATGAATGCCTTCAACGACTTGGGCAATCCCAACGCTTCACTTTATAACCCCAACCGCACGGTTGGTTGGGGCGAGCAAACTTGGGACGAAATGGTCATCGGCTACTACAATTACAGTGTGGCGCCGTAGAACTTTCTCCTCCTGAAGGTCATTTAGAAGTTCGTGAATGTTTTCCCGCTCCGGGATAAATTCCGGCCATGACAAATCTTCCCGCACCGCTCCATTTGAACAAAGCGCCTCGGCGATGCGCCGTTGTGAACGGAGATAATATCGTTCGCGTCAACAATTTTGTAAAGCCTGCGGCGAAATTTAGACTAACATTCCAGAAGTAATGTTTTACAATATGCTTATGAAATCACTTTGCGCTTTGCTCGCGCTTCCTTTTTTGGCAATGGGTTGCGCGCCGTCACATCGGGCCGTCGAAACTGAAAAACAAATTCAAACCACGGAAATTTCCATGACGAACAAAGTCCAAAAAACAGACGAGGAATGGCGGAAACAGCTCACGCCGGAACAATTTTACGTGACGCGCAAGAAGGGGACTGAACGGGCGTTCACCGGCGCGGATTGGAACAATCACGAGCCGGGCGTTTACAGATGCGTCTGCTGCGGACAGGAGTTGTTCAGTTCCGAAGCAAAGTTTGAATCAGGAACGGGCTGGCCGAGTTATTGGAAACCTATTTCAGACAAGGCGGTGGCAACGGCAGAAGACAATTCTCTTTTCTCGCGCCGCACAGAAGTCCTGTGCAGCAAATGCGACGCGCACCTTGGCCATGTGTTTGAGGATGGCCCGAAACCGACTGGTTTGCGTTACTGCATCAACTCGGCATCGCTGAAGTTTGAGAAGAAATGATTTCCGGAGGGTGGAGTTCCACGACGCCCTAAAATTCATTGCAGGAAGATTAGGCGTTATGGAACTCCGCCCTCCGGCGAAACGAATCGGACTTAGGTTTTGACTTGGAGGGGCATCGCCCGTAAGTTTTTGCCGCGATGTTTGTTGCTGAAACCAGCGCGGTTGCCGCTCCTGCCACCTTGAATTCCATTTTTTCATGGAAGCAGATTGCCGACCCGATTGACCCATTTCTGAACGCTGTTGCCGCACGTGTTGGCAAGCAGGTGCGAGAATTTGATTCCGGCATCGGCGAATATGCGGAGTATGCGCTGAACGGCCACGGCAAGCAGCTTCGTCCCGCGCTAGTTGCCTTGAGCGCGAATTCAATCGGCGAACTCAAAGATGACCACATCACGGTAGCGACCATCATCGAGATGGTTCATCTGGCGACGCTTGTCCACGACGACGTGATGGACGAAGCGGAAATCCGTCGCGGACGGCTGACGCTGGCTGCTAATTGGGGGAATGAAATTGCTGTTCTGCTTGGCGATTGTTTGTTTGCGCACTCGCTGAAACTGGCGGCGAGTTTTCCGACGCCGGAAATCTGCCGCGCTGTCGCCAGCGCCACAAACACAGTTTGCGCCGGGGAAATTTTGCAGAACCAGCAGCGGAAAAACTTTCAATTGTCTCGCGCGGAGTATTTCAAAGTCCTCGAGATGAAAACCGCCGAGTTGTTCGCGCTATCGTGCGACCTCGGCGGCTATTTGAGCGGCGCAACGCCTGTGCAGCGCACGACGCTGCGGCGATTCGGCCTCGCGCTCGGCACCGCATATCAAATCTACGATGACTGCGTGGATTTGTTTGGCTCGGAAGCCGTCGTGGGGAAATCGCTTGGGACGGATTTGGCGAAAGGGAAATTAACATTGCCTGTGCTTCTTTTTTTGGAGCGCGCGGATGCTTCCGAAAAAAACAGGGCGCAGGAGTTGATTGCGAATTGCCGGCCGCAGGAGTTGGCGAACGTGATCAAGTTTTTGAGCAGGCCGGACATTCTTGCCGATTCGACGGAAGTCATCGAGCAATATCTCGGCAACGCGCGGCAAACTTTGGCCGCTTTGCCTGAGGGCACCGGACTTGCCTGCCTGACGGATTATTTGTCTCAGCAGACGGAGCGTTTGGGAGCCTGTGCCTAGTCTCATGACCCAGGATTCAGCTGATGCGGAGTCGCGCGGTTCGCAACGAAGCGAGCCGATGAAACCTTCTTCCGCGCAGGCCGACGAACCAGCCCTCATCGCCAAGGCCGCGAAAGGCGACCTCGGCGCTTACGATGAATTGGTGCGCCGTTATCAGCAACGCATCTACGGCACGCTTTACCACATGACGGCGAACCACGAGGATGCGAACGACCTGACTCAGGAGACATTCATAAAGGCGTTCCAGGCGCTGAAAAGTTTCAAGGGCGGCTCTAGTTTTTACACGTGGGTCTATCGAATCGCCGTCAACAAGACGATTAACTTTTTGAAACAAAGAAAGCGCCGCACGGGCATGAGCTTGAATGATTTGGATTTCAACGCCGAGCATGATCCCGATCTGGTTTCGCTGATTTCCGAGAAAACCCCGCGGCGCGAGGTTGCTTTGACGGAGCTTCAGGAAAAATTGAACGCGGCGATGCAGAGGCTGTCAGAAGACCACAGAATGGTTGTGACACTGCACGATGTTCAAGGGCTGTCACACGATGAGACTGCGAAGATTATGAACTGCAACATCGGCACGGTGCGATCGCGGCTGTTTTACGCGCGGCAGCAGTTGCAGGCGTTGCTGTCCGACTATTTGAAATGACATGAACAACGAAGAACAATTCAAGCAGTTGAAAAAGTTGCTGGCGCTGAAACGCTACGAGCAACCGCCGCCGGGATATTTCGACCGGCTGCCGCGCCAGATCATTTCCGCCATCGAAGTGGAACAAACCCGGTCTGAGTCGTGGATGCTGCGAATCTGGTCAACGTTGCAGCGCCAACCGGCGTTTGCGGGAGTGTTTGGAGCGGCAATGTGTGCGCTGGTGATCGGCGGAATTTTCTTTGCGAACCAACCTTCCGGTTCAAAGGGCAGGAATGCCTCTGCTCCAAATGGAAACGCGAACGTTGCCGCCAGCCCAAACACGGCTTTCCCGACGCCGTCCAATCTATTGGCGGGTGCGGATGTTTCCAGCACGAATCCGGTGGCGAGCGATCAAGGACTGGATGCCTTCTTCAATGGAAGCCTTGTCAGTTCGGGCGCGTTCCCGAACGTTCGTCCGGCTCAACCGGTCAATGCTCCAGCCCGTCCGCGCTAGTCCTCGCGCACCAGCACAAGGCCAATGCCGGCTATTTGCAGGGAAAGTTTTTCTCCGGTAATCGCTGCGTCGAATAGCTGGGTTTCATTGTCCTTCGTAAAGGTCAACTCATGCTTGTCATCTTCAATTTTTTTCCAATTGCCCTGCAGGGTGTCGGTTCGCGCGGCGGGATTCAAAAGGGCGCCCGGCTTCAAGTCGGGCGCCGCCCTGAAAAATGCTGCGCCGTTCGGGGCGGCAATGAAAACACCCCGGGCAAGCGACGCGCTCCAACCCTGCCGGATTTGAGTCAGTTGAGCGCGGCTCATGTTCGCCGGAAGTTTTTTCACCAGCGCCGCCACGCTTGCGTTCGCGTCAAACACCCAGCGGCCGAGAATCGTTTGCGGGTCATACTTTGGCGATTCGCCCGTCGGCGAGGCGAGGTAACGCTGCAAATCGTCCAGGTCGGCCCTCATCGTGATCCAGATGTCCTTCAGCAGTTGCGGATTATCCAGCACTGCCTTGGTCTTTGGATGTTTGATGAACTCGTCAAGCGAGGCTTGGCGCTGCAACATTTCTGTGTAGTCGGTGTTGTCGGCGATTTCCCGGAGTTCCGGACGCTCGGCGAGCGCGAGAAACCCGGGATAACGGTAGAGCCGCGCGTAGATCAGCGGGTTGTGATAAATAATTCCAACGACGTCCGCCGCCTTGTAATATTCTTCCGTCGCGGGGTCAATCGCCCGCACCGCTTTCACGAGACCCGAACTTACCAAATCTTTTCCGGCACGGTTCAAAGTTTTGACGGCGAACGAAGCTTTCTCCTCTGTTTGCATTTGCACCGTCCAATAACTCATCGTGTAAATAAGAACGCCAATCAGCAGCAAATAAACCATGGCGTTCAACGGGCCAAGACACAAACCCAGCCGCCGGTTCAGTCGTTCCCACAGCGCGAGCCGCAAATCGCCGGCGTGATATTTGTAATAAACGTCCACCTTGCGATGCACGAACAGGCCGGCCGTTTTGAAGATCAGGAGAACCAGCACGAAGACGATGATTGGCGCGATGAACGCAGCGAGCACCGGATTTTTCAGGCCGAGTTTTCCCAGCAATGGAAACAGCACGCGGCCAAGCGGCATCGCGAGAATCGCCGCCATGATCAAACCCAACAGAGAAAATCCCACGCGAATCGCTCCTTGCCGGTAACCGGCCCCGGCAAGTCCCGCAAAAAGAACCAACGCAAGAATCCAAATAGTCATGAGACACAGTTAAAGAACATTTCGGCGAAAAGCACGCACAAAGTGCGGGAACAACCCATTATCGGCCGCTCGACGAAGGCAAACGCTTTTCAACCTCGGCCAGAGCAACCGCCGGCGAAATGGCACGAAGACACTCGAACGGTTTGAAATAAGAGCAAGCCGGCTTCATGCACGGCGCGCACGGAAGCTGGAGTTGCAGCGCCTGTCCGATCTGGCCGTAAGGGCCGGTGCGGCGCGGCTCCGTCGGGCCGAACAACGCCACGACCGGCTGGCGCAACGCGGCCGCGACGTGCATAGGCCCGGTGTCGTTCGTGACCATCAAGACACTTTGGCGGATGCATTCGACCATTTCCGGCAGGGAGATTTTTCCAGTCAAATCAACGCAGCGCTCGGGCAAAGCATTCGCAACAATATTTCCCAGAGATGAATCTTCAGCGCCGCCTAAAATCGCGAAACGAAGTTCGGGACGATTTGCGCCAAGCTGCCGGATAAGATCCGCGAAATATTCCACCGGCCATCGTTTGTTGAGCCAGCGTGCGCCGGGCTGAATTGCGATGAATGGGGCGTTGTCAAAATTCAATTTCTTGCGGACGGTTTCGGCGACCGCCGGTTTCTCGGGCAGCCAGTTGAAATTCTCATGCACAGGCGCGTTCAACGCGCGCAGCACGTCCAAATACCAATCCACCGCGTGCGTGTGAATCGAGCGGCGCGGGACAGCAATGTCGTAGTAACCTCGCGCGCCTTCCCGCGATTCATCAAGCCCGACAAAAAGTTTTCCGTTCGCCAGCCAGCCGAATGCGCCGCTGCGGGCAAGGCTTTGCAAGTCAATCACCCAATCGAATTTTTGCGCGCGCACCCAGCGGATTTGCCGCCACAGGTCCAGCCAGCGCCGAAGCAAACCCCAGTTGTTTCGCTCGAAGCGAATGATCCCGGAAAGGTCAGGATCGTCCTCAAGAAGCGGCGCAAGCCGCGCATCAATCCACCAGAAAATCCCGGCGTCCGGTTTGTGCGCTTTGATGAGGCGAAGCACCGGCAACGCCTGCACCACGTCACCAAGCGAACTGGGTTTGAGGATGAGGATTTTCAAAAGTATGAAGGATGAATTATGAAGGCAAAAATTCACAGCGGCGCGCTGTTTTCATTTCATCCTTCATCCTTCACACTTCTACCTTCCGAAAGCAAGCCGTTCCGCCAGCCTCGGAGGCAATCCAGCGTCGAGAATTTTTTTCTGCGCGCCGGGAATGTCGTAATCGAGCCGGCGCAATTCAATGGTGCCTTCGTCCATGTCGTAAATCACGTAAGCGGCTTTTGGATTGTTGTCGCGCGGCTGGCCGACGGCACCGACGTTGACGAAATATTTTTTGCCGGGCTCAACTTTGAATTTGGAATAAGTTCCACCGCGAACGACTGTGTCCTTCACAAACGCGACCGGCACGTGCGTGTGTCCGAAGAAGCAAACCGCCGTGTTTTGGTAAGTGAAACTGGCCGCCGCATCGAGTTTGTTGAAGACGTAACCCCAGCGTTGCGGCGCGTCCAGCGTGGCGTGGACCATGGAGAAACTCGTGACCATCTTGATGTATTTCAAATCGCGCAGCCACGCGAAGTCGTCTTCTGTGAGCTGTTTGCGCGTCCAGTTCACGGCTTCGGCTGCGGCGGGATTGAATCCATCAAGGGCATTGTCCGTGGAGCAGTATTCATCGTGGTTTCCTTTCACGCACGGCATTCCCATGCTGCGGACGACGTCGAGACATTCCTTTGGATTGGCGTTGTAGCCCACAACGTCGCCGAGGCAGGCGTAGTGGGTGCATTTCTGCGCTTTGGTGTCCTCCAAAACCACTTGAAACGCCTCCCAATTCCCATGTATGTCCGCTAAGATCGCAAACTTCATTCGTGTTACCTTACAATTTCAAATCCTCGCAACCCGCCGCTCGCCGGATGCCAGCTTGATTTTTCGCCGCGAATAAAACTTCCCACTTCCGACTCGCGAATCGCTTGTTGGAAAGCTTCCAGTTCTTCTTTCGTGCCTTCGGCCACGAGTTCAACGCGGCCATCGGTCAAATTCCTGACTGTCCCCGTCATGTCAAATCCGCGCGCGACCGATTTCACCGTGTAACGAAACCCGACGCCCTGCACGTGACCCGAATAAAAAACCTGAACTCGATGTCGGTTCATAAAACAATTCTTCCCAATCTGGCACAACTCCGGTCGCCCGCACCTAAATTTGCCGACGTTGGCAGGCAAATGAAGCCAAAGAGGAGCGCGATTCGCAACGTTTTTTGTTATTCTTATTGAATCTTCAACTTTACGCCACGGGGAACGACTAGCACCGCTCGCGCTTCCTTGAAGCCGTAAACCTTCACCGGTGTTAAGGCGAGAAATATTTCAGCACCTGCAATTCCTTCTTAATCGCAAATAAACCCTCCCGCTCTACCAGAGGACTCCCGAAGTTTGACAGTTCTGGGAGCGGGGAGAAAGGGTAAAGAGTTACGCCGGAGGGCGTGAAAGACTTGTCGCGCCCCCGCTTTTGGAGAATTCTATCCCATGCAAAAGACTTTGCTCACGTCCGTTGACGGCAATCTGATTTCAAGCCGCACTCCCCGCGACCTCGCGCCATTTGCCAAAGCGATGGTGGATTTATTACTTCGCCCTTCATAATTCACACTTCGCACTTAACATGTCTTCCCACCCCGGCTACGGCGCTCACACTGACCCGACGTTTCGCTCGCGACCGCGCGCAACTGGCGAAGTCGTCCGACGTGTCGCGGTTTATCTGAAGCCATACAAATGGCTGGCCGTTGGCACAGTCGGTTGCGCGGTGCTTTCGCTCGCGTTCGGTTTTCTTTTCCCCGCATTGACGCGCGTCATCATTGACGACGTGATTCGCGCGCAGCGACATCAATGGCTTGTGCCCGCTGCGATCGGACTCATAGGAACATTTCTGATGCGTGAATTGTTCAACGGCTTTCGCATTCGCATCAACAATCGTCTCGAACAAAATGTAATCTACGACATGCGGCGGGACGTTTACGCGCGGCTGCAACGGCTGCCCGTGCCGTGGTTCGACCAGCGCGCGTCCGGCGACCTCATGACGCGCATCATTGAAGACGTGAACAATGTCGAGCGCCTGCTCATTGACGGCGTCGAGCAAGGCACGGTCGCGGTCCTCAGCATCATCGGCGCACTGGTCTTCATGTTCATTTCGAGTCCGGTGCTGGCGACGATGTCGCTCATTCCGCTGCCGTTTCTCGTCGTCGGCGCGCTTTGGTATACGCTCACGGCGCACAAGCGTTATCGCGTCCAGCGTGAAGCGGCGAGCGCAATGAACGCGCTGCTCATGGACAATCTTCAGGGCATCCGCCAGATCAAGGCCTTCGGTCGCCAGCCGCACGAGGACGAGCGATTCGCCCAACGCGCGGACGAATTGCGGCGCGGGACGCTTGTCGTCATGCGCGCCTGGGCGATTTACGGGCCGGCGATGCAATTCATCGGCGCGCTAGGCATCGGTCTCGTTCTTTGGATCGGCGGCGGGCAGGTGATGAAAGGCAAAATGGAAGTCGGCGAACTCGTCGCGTTCCTGCTCTATGCTGGAATGTTTTTCTACGAACCGATTGGCCGGTTGCACGGCTTGAATCAAATGCTTCAATCCGCCCGCGCCGCTGCTGCGCGAGTGTTCGATATTTTGGACACTTTGGAAGAACGCGCCGACCGTCGTGGCAAATTGCAAACTCCGATTCGCGGCGATGTCGTTTATGACAATGTTGGTTTCAATTACAGCAGAGTAGTCAATGAATCATCCGGAGAGCCGCCAGGTTTTGGACTGCGCCAGCCCTCTGGCGCTTTCGCATCGTCCACGCCTCAAGAGCGGCAGAGGACTGCCGCAGTCCAAGACGCTATCGCGGCGACCGGCAACGAGCCTGAAGTTCGTTATGTCCTGCGAAACATTTCCTTGCACGCCGCACCCGGTGAAATGATTGCGCTCGTCGGGCCGACTGGCGCGGGAAAATCCACGCTCGTCAATCTGCTGCCCGCGTTTTACGAAGCCACGCAGGGCCGCATCCTGATTGACGGACAGGACATCGCCAGTATTTCGCTCGGCTCGCTCCGCGACCAAATCAGCGTAGTCAGTCAGGAAGCGTTTCTGTTCAACGGCACGGTCCGCGAAAACATTTTGTATGGGCGGCTCAACGCGACCGACGACGAACTCATCGCCGCCGCGCGCGCGGCGAATTGCCACGACTTCATCGCGAAACTGCCGGACGGCTACGATTCGCGCGTCGGCGAGCGCGGCGTGAAATTGAGCGTTGGCGAAAAGCAGCGCGTGAGCATCGCCCGCGCGCTGTTGAAGAACGCGCCGATCCTCATCCTCGACGAAGCCACCGCGAGCGTGGACACCGCGACGGAAAAGTTGATCCAGCAGGCGCTCGAACGGCTCATGGCCAACCGCACCAGCTTCGTCATCGCGCATCGCCTCAGCACCATTCGCGGCGCGGACCAGATTCTCGTGCTGCGCCACGGCCAGATCGTCGAGCGCGGCGCGCACGATGAGTTGATGGCGTTGAACGGACTTTACGCCAAACTCGCGCGCATCCAGGGCACGACGTTCATTGAGGAAAGTTTTGAAAAGTTGGCGGGAGTGGAATGATTTTGTCGCAATGATATGGCTCGCATTATCGCATTGACGGCATTCGCGTTGCGGGGTGACGATGTGCAAACCAATTATGAGTAAATCTGCAACCACGAAAAAAATTCTTGTTGTCGAGGATGACGCTGACGTGCGGGAAGTGATCAGCGCCACCTTGAAGGATGCCGGATATGAAGTGCTGGAGGCCGAGCACGCGTTCGCCGCGATCTGCGCGATGGTGCGCGCGGGCGCGGACATCGTGCTGACGGATATCCGGATGCCGATCATTGACGGGCTCGAACTGGTCCGAGAATTGAAGTCTCACGAGGACACGCGACACATTCCAATTGTTGCCGTCACGGGGTTTGACTCGCCGGAGAGTCGCGCTGCGGCGCGCAAGGCGGGATGCGTCGGTTACATCACGAAGCCGATTGACGCGCGCGAGTTTCCGAATCAAGTCGCCGGGTTCCTTCGCGCGCCATGAGCGGGCAGGAGAAACAACCGAGGAAGGAATTGCCGTCGGAATCAAAGTCGGTAGAGCCGACCTGCGGGTCGGCCCGGCCGCACCGCAGCGCGTCCCTGCCGGGTTTGTTGTCTCAATCGTCGCCGCACGCTCCCGTCACGGGCGAGCAGGAAACCGCAAACAAACTGACTCCCGAAGAACAGATGGCGCTTTACGAAAAAGATTTGAAGGAAAATGATTGGGGCCACCAACCGTGCTGAAGTCTTAGGGCGTGTTTTCAAAATGGTGGCACGGGCGTCTCGCCCGTCAAATCCGGCGTCCCGCCGGATTTTGTCAGAAGTCGTCCGCTGCTGATTGTCCGTTGAAACCAAAGCAGGCGAACATCTCGCAACAGTTTCGGGCGGGACGCCCGAAACAACAGGCCAGAGGCCTGTGCCACCCATCTGATTTTGGAAACACGCCCTGGAAAATTTGGCGCGAGCAGCAGCCCAGCCAACTCTCATTTCGCCGCCAGCGCCGCTTCAATGGCTTCCGTCACGTCTTTTGAATCCGGCGTGATTTTCGGCTCGAAGCGCTTCAGGATTTTTCCGTCGCGGCCAATTAGAAATTTTCCGAAGTTCCATTTAATGTCGCCCGGAAACGGAGAGTCTTTGCCCGCAAGCGCAACGTAAAGCGGATGGCGTTTCGCGCCGTTCACGTCAATTTTGTCGAAGAGCGGGAAGGTGACATTATACTTGGATGAACAGAACTGCTTGATTTCTTCATTGGTGCCGGGTTCCTGGCCTAGAAATTGGTTGCACGGGAAGCCGAGCACAGTGAAGCCTTTGTCCTTGTATTTCTGTTGGGCGGCTTCGAGCGTTTTGTATTGCGGGGTAAGGCCGCATTTCGAGGCGACGTTCACGACAAGCAGGACTTTGCCCTTGTAGGCGTTGAGCGAAGTGTCCTTGCCGTCAATGTCTTTGACTTTGATGTCGTAAACCGAATCGGCTCCAAGAGCAATTGTGGTCATAAGAGGCAATGCAACGAGAAACGCGAATGTTTTCATGGCACGATGATTAACAAGAGCGGATGCGTTGTCAATCGTCGCAGGATAAAATGTGCGCTCAAACAGAAAGCCTGATTCGACGAAATCAATGGAGTCGCTTCTGCTGCTGGCGTTGCTTTCTTCGTTTCCGATGCCGATAGGTATCAATGCTGAAGAGAACAAAAATCACCAGTCCGACAACAAGCAGGACAATGATGATCGGCCTGCGTTGCCATACATCATGCATAAACTCAGAGAAGTCCGAGCGCATCTGTCATAATTTACCCATACCCCGGAAAATCCCAAGTAGTTTTGCATCGCAAATTCCGCCATTGATTCCTGTTGCGCCAAAAATTACTTTGCTCGTGCGATTATGAGCGCCATTCACAAAGATTCCACGACGACGATAACGTCATGCCGATCTGAACCGAAATGTTTCGACTGGCCGCTGGCTTATGACGCGGAAAATTTTCTGCGCGAACGCATCGGCCAGTTTCTCGGAAAAAATTCCTTCGCCAGAAATCTCGCGGAGCGGATGCTCGCTGAAAGCGGCACGGACTTTTTTGAATGGGTTGATCACCTCGTGTTGTCGCCGAAAGATGAGAGCGCGCTGAAAGAAGTCGGCTTCGTGCGCGAAGCTGTCGATACGCGAAATGGCGAGGTTGCATTGCACCATCCACGCGCGACGCTGCCGCGAGTTCTGTTTCGCGCCGGTGGAAAAGAAAATCCATCTGTCATCGCGCTGCGGCCTGAGTTCGTGGCGGATTTTGTGGCCGCACACAATTTGCGAACGCCAATCGAAGGCGAGCCATTCTCGCAATATCGGCGTGTCGCCGTCGCGGAAGAAAATGGAACGATACTTGAAGCAGTTGAGCGGCGCGCGTATCGAGGGTTCGTTTCCGCGCCGCTGTCGGGCGAGGAATTGAAAAAGATCATCCGCGCGAAGGAGCTTTTCCGCACGCGGCCACGAGGACTTGCCGACGACGCGGAAGCTTTTGCCGTGGCGAACACAATTCTTGATGAGGCGACGGGACTTGTTGGACGAGACACCGCCTGCCAGTTCTTTTTTGAGACGGAGCGCGCGTATTGGGAGAGCCGGAATCGCGCTGGCCGGATTCAAAAATTGCGACAGGACAGACTTGGCCTCGGCTGGGGAAATCACGACCACCACACGTTCCGCTGCTCGCGCGAGCATTTCGTTGACCTGAACAATTTCCTGCTGCGGCTTGGCTTTGAGAAGCGCGAGCGTTATTACGCCGGCGCGGAAGCGGGCTGGGGCGCGCAGATTTCCGAGCAGCCCATCACCGGCATCACGGTTTTCGCGGACGTGGATTTGATGCCGGACGAGACGGAGATGGATTTTTCAAGCCAGAGACTGCCTGCCGCGCCGAAACTCGGCACAGTTGGCTTGTGGACGGGCCTGCACGGAGAAAGTTTTCTGCAAGCCGGGATGCATCATCTCGAAGCGCGGTTTGAATTCGACCCGTTGCGCGACCAGTTGAAGGAGCAGGGCGTGACCACGATGAAACCGTTTTCCGATTTTCAATTCTTGCGTCAGGCATTCACCGAAGGCGAGCGCTGGCCGGTGATCCGCGCGCGCGCCGAACGGTTGCTCGCAAAAAAATTGATCTCGCGCGAACAGTTCGAGCTGTTCATCAAGGGTGGCGCGATTGGCAGTCATCTGGAAAATTTGCAGCGACACGGCGGCTTCAAAGGGTTCAATCAAAAAGCCGTGAGCGTCATCATCACCGCGACGGATCCGCGCAAGCAGCATTTCCAAGGGCCGGTGGCGGCGTGACTACGGGCGAGATTTTGCAGCCTATCTCCGGGTTAGGCGGCGTGTCATTGTATGTGGCTGTCACTCCTCCATAGACAAGAACCCCTGCAAACACAAGGAACAGTCCGAGGTCAGCGAGAACGGTGAACCGAGACGAACGCCTGCGAAGTAGGAACTGAGCGAGTGACCCCAAAGCTACGAAAATGACGGCGGCAACAAAACCGACGACTGCAAAGATGGCAATGAAACCTGAAGCCTGCTGGCCATCGCCAGGATACGACGCTCCCCACTGCATGTGGGAGAATGGCAACGCGATGAGAACGCCGACCGCAAGCACGACTCTGAGAACTGCAAGCAAGACGTGTCGTTTCATGGTCGAGGTGCGAAGCCGCCTAACCTTTAGATTAGCTGTAGAATTTGCAGCCTATCACTTTTCACAAAATTAATTTTGGCATTGCAAAAGAATGTTGTCCACAAGAATTTACATGGAAAATGAACTCGTATTTGCGTCCGACAAAGGCGGCAAAATGGCAGGGAGATAAGTTCGTCCCCAATCCCAAACTTCGGTTGCGGGAACAGTTTGCGGAAGTGTGCCGGTTCAAGCATTTCTCCCTTCGGACGGAGGAAGAATATTGGGGCTGGATAAAACGCTTCCTTGTTTTTCATCGTTCTGCTCCGGGAATCTGGCGGCATCCGCGCGACATGGGTGCCGACGAGGTGGCGCGGTTTTTGTCTCATCTTGCATCCGAAAGAAAGGTTTCAGCTTCGACGCAAAATGTGGCGTTAAATGCGCTCGTGTTTTTGTATGGGCAGGTGTTGCACAAGGGCCTGGGAGCATTTGGAGAGTTCGCGCGGGCCAAGCGGCCCAAGCGGCTTCCGGTGGTGCTGGCTCGCGACGAGGTAAATCAATTGTTCGCAGCGATGGACGGCACGCACAAGTTGATGGCGCAACTGCTTTATGGGACTGGAATGCGACTGATCGAGTTGCTGAGATTGCGAGTAAAGGACGTTGATTTTGAGCGCAACCAAATCATTGTGCGGAGTGGCAAGGGCGGCAAAGACAGGGTGACGGTGTTGCCGGACAAGCTGAAGCTTGAACTCCAGCGGTATTTGGCGGAAGTGCGTTCACAGCACCAGAAAGACCTGGCGGATGGCTTAAGCTGGGCGGAATTGCCGGATGGAATTGGCAAAAAGTATCCAAACGCGGAAAAGGAATGGGCATGGCAATGGGTCTTTCCGTCGGCGACGCGTTCAACGCAGCCGCAAACCGGGCGGTTAGGCCGACACCACACGGCGGAAACCGGATTGCAACGGTCGGTCAAGGAAGCGTTTTCCAAAACAAGTATCGGCAAATTGGCCAGTTGTCATTCGTTGCGCCATTCATTCGCCACGCATCTGCTGGAATCCGGTTACGACCTGCGAACGTTGCAGGATTTGCTCGGGCACAAAGATGTGTCCACCACGCAAATTTACACGCACGTCATGGCAAAGCCGGGCTTGGGAGTGCGCAGTCCGCTGGATGGATGAGTGCTTTGGCTTGCGGTGCAAATTCGACTCGCTAGTTTTCCGCCGTGCTGGCAGCGTTTTTAACAACAATCTTTTTTTCGGTCTCCATCGTTTGCGCCACACGCTCCGCAAAGCTCCTCGGCGGAACGGAGGCTAATTTCTGGCGGCTGGCGCTGGCGACGATTCTTCTCGGGGTCTGGGCGCACAGTTGGGGCGCGGGTCTCGGCGGCGATTCTCTCCCGGCTTTTGTTTTGAGCGGCGTCATCGGAATCGGGCTTGGCGACGTGGCGTTGTTTCAGGCGCTGCCAAGACTCGGCTCGCGGTTGACGATCCTTGTGTTGAACTGTTTGTCCACGCCGTTCGCCGTGCTGATCGAGCGGCTTTGGCTTGGAACGAAATTGACGTGGCTGCAAATGCTTTTCGCGCTGGTGATTTTGGTCGGAGTCGGGATCGCGCTGTCGCCAAAGGAGCATCTGCACATCCCGCGAAAAGTTTTCTGGCCGGGAATCGTCGCCGCCATTCTCGCCGCGCTCGGGAATGCGTTTGGAATGGTGTTGAGCCGGAAGGCGTATTCGATCGTCGAGAGCGGCGGGTTGCACATTGACGGCGGAACGGCGGCGTATCAACGCCTTGCCGGAGGACTATTTGTGGCGGGAGCGTGTCTGCTCATCGTCAAACGGCGCGAAATCTGGGCGCAAATTGGTTTCGATGAGCCCCTCACCCCGTCCCTCTCCCCATCGGATGGGGAGAGGGTGTCCGAAGGACGGGAGAGGGGATCGTCGCGCCAAAAATGGAAACGCGCGTGGCCGTGGGTGGTGTCGAACGCCATCGCCGGACAAACGCTCGGCGTGAGCTGCCTGCAATGGGCGCTGGAACAGCAGCCGACGGGAATCGTGCTGCCGATCACGGCCATCACTCCGCTGGTGGCGATTCCGTTCGCGCATTTCATCGAGGGCGAGAAGCCGACCGTGCGTTCGTTGGTTGGCGGAGTGATTGCCGTCGGCGGAGCGGTGGGTTTGGCGATTGTGAAATGATTTGGAACTCAGAAACTCAGGAAAAGAAATGCGTAACAGACAATTTTTTGCAACTCTTGCGGCAATCTTAATGACTGCGACGAAAATTTTTGCCGATGACAAATCGTCGAAGCTCGATGAATTGTTCGCCGAGTTCAATCAGCCAAGCAAACCCGGCGCGGCGGTGATGGTGATTCGCAAGGGAAAGATTTTGCACGCGAAGGGCTACGGGCTTGCGAACGTCGGGAAACAAACACGCTGCGACACGAACACGAATTTCCGGCTCGCCTCCGTCAGCAAACAATTCACGGCGATGGCAGCGATGATTCTGGCGGAGCGAAAGAGGCTCTCGCTCGACGAACGGCTCACGGAGTTATTTCCGGAATTCCCGGCTTACGGAAAAGAAATCACTGTTTGGCATTTGCTGACACACACGTCGGGCTTGCGCGATTACGAAGATGCGATTCCCAAAGGCACGACGTTGCCCGTCCTTGACCGCGACGTGTTGCGCCTGATGATGCAACAGAATGGAACCGATTTTGCGCCCGGCTCAAAGTATCATTACAGCAATACAGGCTTTGCGCTGCTGGCGATGATTGTTGAACAACGCAGCGGCCAGACGTTCGCAACTTTTCTCCGGGAAAACATTTTTACGCCGCTGAAGATGAACAATACACTGGCATACGAACAGGGAATCTCAGCCGTGGCGAACCGCGCGTTTGGCTACACCGTCAAAACAAACGGTGTCGAGCCAACCGACCAAAGTCTGACCAGTTCAGTTCTTGGCGACGGCGGGATTTATTCGTCGGTTGCCGACTTGTTCAAATGGGACGCCGCGCTGTATTCGACAAAGCTCGTCTCCAAAAAAACGCTGGGGCTGATTTTCACGCCGCACGTCGCAACGGACAAACCGGAGACGAGCTATGGCTTCGGCTGGTATATCGGAAATTATCGCGGCCAGAAAAAAATCTGGCACAGCGGGACAACGTGCGGCTTCATGACGCGCATCGAGCGGTTTCCGTCGAAAAAATTCACCGTCATAATCCTCACGAACTGCCGGGGCG
The DNA here is from genome assembly GCA_964389025.1 of uncultured Verrucomicrobiota bacterium. Taxonomy (GTDB): domain Bacteria; phylum Verrucomicrobiota; class Verrucomicrobiia; order Limisphaerales; family CAYMCQ01; genus CAYMCQ01. The sequence continues at coordinate 18,492 of CAYMCQ010000040.1, read as the reverse complement.
AGGATCGCCTCCCGGAAATTTCGCGCAAGATCACCGACTTGTATCTCTTCGATCTGCCAAAGCAATGACCGATGAATTGCAATCTCAAGCAAAGGCGCTGGGTCTCGAAAAATTCCGCCGCCACATTTTCCTTTGTGCCGACCAGACCGAGCCGAAATGCGCACTGAAGGAAAAAGGGTTGGAGTCGTGGGAATTTTTGAAACGGCGGCTCAAGGAACTAAATCTCGTCGGGCCGGAGCCTCTGGTTTATAGGACGAAGGCGAACTGTCTGCGCGTCTGCGCACAAGGCCCCATCGCCGTCGTTTATCCGGAAGGTGTCTGGTATCACTCCTGTTCGCCGGAGGTTCTGGAGCGAATCATTCAGGAACATCTCATCCGCGGAAAAGTTGTGGAAGAATTTGCGTTTGCAAAAAATCCTCTGGTTGGCTGATCAAAAGCTCCAAGCACCAACATCCAAGTTTCAGAGAAGCTTCAAACACCAAATCCAAGATCAGACCGAGGCGTGCTGGACATTTGGAGCTTGAGACTTGGAATTTCTCTGGTGCTTGGAGCTTGGGTTTTGGAGCTTCACAACTTTTCCACCTTTGCCGCAAAAACGAAATCACTCTCCGTCAGCCCGTCAATCTTGTGCGTCCAAAGCGTCAGCTTCACCTTGCCCCAAGCCAGATAAATGTCCGGGTGATGATTCTGCTTCTCGGCCAGCTCGCCGACTTTGTTGGTGAAGTCCAGCGCCTCGCGAAAATTTTTGAAACTGAATTCCCGTTCGAGATGATGTTCGGCGATGACCTTCCAATCGCCGCCGAGTTGCGCGGAAAATTTTTGCAACGCATCGCCTTTCAACGACGGCACACCGCCGGCGCACGCGACACATTCTTTGTCAGCCAACGCAGTCATGTTGTTTTCTCCTTATGGTTCATAATCGTAACCCTACTCTTAACCCTTCTTTGTGCGAGAGCAAAAATATAATCTCGCATTACCGTTTTATCCGAACACAATTCTATGGACAGTCCGAACTGTCGCGCTTTAATGTCTGCCAACGGCAAGCGTGGAACTTCATGGCAAGATTGCTGATAAAATCGGACGGTGGAAAACTTCAGCCAATCAATCTGAAGATGGGGATGAACCGTCTTGGCCGCCATCCCGACAACGACTTTCAGATTGACGACTTGTCCGTCTCGTCACGGCACTGCGAGATTTCGCTCTTGGACGGCACTGTGAAAATCCGCGACTGCGACTCGACCAATGGCACGTTCCTCAACGGAAAGCAGATTCGCGAAGCGAGCCTTCAATCCGGCCAGACGCTTCGCTTCGGCCGGATTGAAATGCTTGTTGAAATTTCTGAAGCCAACGTCGCGATTCCTCACTTCGACACGGTGGAGATCAAGGCTGCGTCAGTCAAACTGCCCGACGGCACGTTGTCCTGCCACAATCACGCGAACAAGCACGCGGTAGGACGTTGCACGCAGTGCGACAAAGTTTTTTGCCTTGCTTGCCTACACGACTTGCATCTTGTCGGCGGAAAACATCACCGGCTTTGCCCCATTTGCAGCGGCGAATGCCTGTCGCTGGCCAGCACGATCCGGAAAAAGAAACCATTCCTCCAACGTTTGCTCGACAGAGTCAAGCTGCCGTTCAAATTGAAGTGATTCTGGCTGGCCAAAGGCCTTGACCAAAGTTTGCGCTTCGCGTGCGCTCTCAACTTTGAACTTTGAACTTTGAACTTTGAGCCCTAATTTTCCGCCGTGAGCAACGAACTGCCCACCGTCACCATCATCATTCCGACGAAGCCTGACTTGCGGGAAATCACCGCAGTCAACGCGGCGCGCTCGCTCGATTATCCGCGTGAGAAACTTGAGATCATCGTCGCTCGCGGCAGGCAACCTTCAGTCCAGCGCAACACCGCCATCAAAGCCGCCCGCGGAGAACGGATTTACTTCCTCGATGATGATTCCCTCGCACAAAAAGAGAATCTCCGCCGCGCCGTGGATTATTTCCGCGACCCGAATGTCAAAATGCTTGGCGGTCCGAATCTTTGCCCGCCGGACGCACCCGCGCTGGAAAAAGTTTTCGCGCTCGTGCTCGCGAGCTGGATCGCGTTCGGCCCGAGCCGCGCGCGCTACTGGCCGGTCGGCACCGTTCGAGAGTCGGGCGAGAAGGAATTGATCCTCTGTAACCTCGTCGCGCGACGCGACGCGCTGCTCGAACTCGGCGGCTTCAACGAAGCGCTCTATCCGAATGAAGAAAACGCGCTGATGGACGAACTTCAAAAACGCGGCGGCAAACTTCTTTACGACCCGCAATTCTTCGTTCATCGCCGTCCACGCCGGACATTGAAATCATTTTGCAAAATGCTTTTCACCTACGGGCGTGGTCGTGCGGAACAGTTCCGCGTGAACCCGACGTTTGGTTCGGCCATGAATTTCGTTCCACCGTTGTTTTGCGTTTATCTCGTCGCGTTGCCTTTCTTAGCGATCTTTAGTCCGTTGAATATGGTCTTTCAAAATACAGAGTTTGTTGACGGCGTGATTTCCTATCGCTCTTCGCGCGCTTTTGACCTTTGGTTCGTTCCATTGCTGGCTTATTTTTTGGCGATTGTCGTTCAGACAATAGTCTCATCCGCGCGAGGTGGATTTTTCAAAAGTTTGTGCGCGATGCCGTTGTTAATCGTGTCCCACGTTCTTTACGGCGCAGGCTTTTGGCGCGGCCTGTTCACGAAATTGAAACCGCAGGGGCAGCCGGGCAACGTGCCCGTGACGCTGGAAACCGTGTCGTTGTAGCGGCGGTCTGCGACCGCCGCTAATTTTCAGCTAGCTATTTCAGCGGGGCTCACAGAGCGCCGCTACAATGATGAATCCAATCTGGACAAAAGCGCTCAAAGCCTGCGCCGACCCGCACCGCGCGAAACATTACCTCGATCAACTCGCCGCGACTGGCGCTCGCGCCGCCCTTGAAAAATCTTCCGCCGAGCAGGCGAGAATTCTTGCAGTTCTTTTCAGCGGTTCCCAAGTCTTAAGCGAAAGTTTGATTGCAAATCCCGGCTGGCTTGCATCGCTTTCAAGTGAATACTTCAGCCATCCGCGACGCGCCCAGGGTTTGGGTCGTGAAGCAGCCGCCCTGCTCAAGCCGCTCGTCGCAACGCGCGATTTCACCGGCGCCTTCAATGCAATCCGCCAGTTCAAGCAGCGCGAAATGCTCCGCATCGGCGCGCGCGATCTGGCGCGGCTGGGAAATGTTTCTGAAATCACGCGAGAGCTTTCCGACCTTGCGGACGTTTGCCTCGATTCCGTCTGGCAACTCTGCTGCCGTCAATTCATTGAGCGGTTCGGCGCGCCGTTTCATCAGGACGCGAACAGACGCTGGCATCCGACGGAGTTCTGCATCTTCGGCCTCGGGAAGCTCGGCGGGCAGGAACTCAATTACAGCTCGGACGTGGACGTGATGTTCGTTTACAGCGACGAAGGTTTCGTTTTCAAAGAACCGCCAAAAGCCCCTCTCCCGGCGAGACGCCACCCTCTCCCCATGGGATGGGGAGAGGGACGGGGTGAGGGGTCGGCACACGGCATGGCAAACCACCAGTTTTTCAGCCGCCTTGCGAAAAGTTTCATTGAGGAAATCACGCGCATGACTTCAGACGGCGTTTTGTATCGCATTGATTTGCGGCTTCGTCCCGAAGGCGATTCCGGCCCGCTCGTCCGCTCGCTGCCAAGTTGCGAAAATTATTACGCCCAATGGGGACAAACCTGGGAGCGCATGATGCTGATTAAGGCCCGCCGCGTCGCCGGAGATGAATCGCTCGCTCACGAATTTCTGGAAATGATCCAGTCGTTCCGTTACCCGCGTTCGCTCGGCGAGGATTTTTTGCGCGAGCTTGCCGCGACCAAGGAGCGCATCGAAAACGAAGTTGTCAAAGCCGGCGAGATCGAGCGGAACGTCAAGCTCGGTCGCGGCGGCATCCGCGAGATTGAATTCACTGCGCAGGCTTTGCAGCTTCTTCATGCCGGGCGCCAGCCGTTTCTTCAAGGCGCGCAAACTCTGCCGACGCTGGAAAAGCTGGTGCAATATCACCTTCTGTCCGCCGCCGAAGCTCGTTCGCTTGCCGAAGCCTATTGTTTTCTTCGCGACGTGGAACATCGCCTGCAGATGGAAAACAACATGCAGACGCACACGATTCCCGAGGACGAGAAGGCGCAGCACCGTCTGGCAAAGCTGATGGGGTTCGGCTCGCTGAAAGAATTTGAATCGGCGCGGCAAAGCCACACGCGCAATGTTCGTCGTTCATTCGAGAAACTGTTGGGTGCCCCTCACTTTTCCCTCTCCCCGTCGGGCGAGGAGAGGGTGGCGTCGCGCCGGGAGAGGGGAAGATCGTCGGCAGGGCGGGAAGATTTTCCCGCGAGCTTTGACGACCCGGCAGCCGAGGAAGAATGGAAACAAATTCTTTCTGAACATTCTTTTCGTGACCCGGGTCAGGCGTTTCGCATGTTGAAGGAATTTGTTGAAGGTCCGGGCTTCATTCACGTCTCGCCGAGAACTGCAGAACTCGCAAGGCAACTGATTCCGAAATTCTTTGCGCTCTGTCCGCAACAATCGGCAATTGACGATCGGCCATTGACTATTCTCTCAGACCCCGACCGCGTCCTCACCCGCCTCGACAGCTTCATCACCGCCTACGGCGCGCGCGCCACGCTGTTCGAGTCGTGGAATCGCAATCCGGCGATTTTTGAAATGCTGCTGTGGGTGTTCGACCGCTCGGAATTTCTCGCGGAGATCGCGATTCGCACGCCGGACTTGATTGATTCGCTCGTCGTGAGCGGTCATTTGCGCCGCAGCAAAACGGCGGAGGAAACTTTGAAAGAACTTCGTCACGGCGCGGCGGATGAAGACCAACTGCACTGGCTCCGGCGCTATCATCAAGCCGAGTTCATGCGCATCGGCTTGCGGGATATTTTGGGCTTCGCAAGCCCGCGAGGTTTTGGAGTGCGCCAGCCCTCTGGCGCTTTGGAAATGTTTGGCGAATCGGAAAAGCGGCAGAGGACTGCCGCAGTCCAAGACGCTGGCGCGTTTGACCAGACGGATCAGATCTTTGCCGAACTCACAGTCTTGGCCGACGCCTGCCTTCAATACGCGCTGGAGATCGTGACGCGGAAAAATAAATTGAAATCGCCGCTGTTCGCCATCATCGGCCTCGGCAAACTTGGAGGCGCGGAACTGAATTACGGCTCAGACCTCGACATCGTTTTCGTCGCGGACGACAAGACGAAGAATCTTCCAAAGCTTCAACGCATGGCCGCCGAGGTCATGGAATTGCTTTCCAAACCAACTGAGTTCGGAATCGCGTTTCACACGGATGCGCGGCTGCGTCCTGACGGCGAAAAAGGTTTGCTAGTCAACACCCTTGCGGCTTACGAGGAATATTACCGCCAGCGCGCGCAGCTTTGGGAAGTTCAGGCGATTTCACGGACGCGGTTCGTTGCGGGCGATGCGAAGCTTGGGAAACAATTCCAAGAGCTTGCGGTGCGTTTGACCGACTTCAAAGCCGTAGCGCGCATTTCTTCTTCCTCTCCCCACGACGAAGGAGTGGGGAGAGGACCGAGGAGAGGGGCGAATCGAAAACGTGCCTCCTCTCCCCGGCCCTCTCCTCCATCCGATGGAGGAGAGGGAGTGGATTCCTGTATTGCATTTACACCGGATTGGAAAAAGAAAATCCACGCCATGCGGATGCGCATCGAGAAAGAACGCACGCCTGCTGGTCAAGACGAGCTGGCGATTAAGACTGGCAAGGGCGGATTGATGGACGCGGAATTCATTGCGCAGGTTCTCTGCATGGAAAACGGCTGGCAGGAAGCCAACACCATGCGTGCGTTGGAACGCGCTCGCGCTCTGGTCGCTTCGGTAGGAGACGAGGTAACGAGACTAAAATCTAAAAAGCCGAAGAAAGGAAGTGAGTCTCCTCACGGCGTCTCCTGCTCGGATTTGGAGAAACTCATCGCCAACTACAACGAACTGCGCCGGCTCGAACGCATTTTGCGGCGATGGAGTTTCGAGGGCGAAACGGCTTTGCCGGACGAGCCTGCGCCGTTTTATCGCGTCGCCGTGCGCTGCGGTTTTGCGACGGCTGAAGATTTTCGCAAAGCAGTGGCCGGCTGGCGCACAGCGATTCGGGAGGTTTACGACAAAGTGTTCAAGTAGGAGACAAGCCAACGAGACTCTATGAAGAATTGATTGCGGTTTGAACGTGCGCCTCGTATAACCACTCGAAACCAACCACAGGATGAACCGGATTTTTCAGTCGCGCCAGACGGAGGGAAATTTTTTCCGACGCGGGATTTTCATTCTGCTTGTCTCAACCTTCCTCTGCGCGACAAAACTTTTTGCCGCGCTGCAATTTGACGTGTTCCTCGGCTACGACGGCATCGTGCCGCAGGCGTCGTGGATTCCCGTCACGTGCGAGTTGAAGAATGACGGGCCGACGTTCACCGGCATCATCGAGGTGTCGCCCGGCTCGTATGCGGGCGGACAGCCGCGCCGGATGGTCATCGAACTGCCCACCGGCTCGCTCAAGCGCGTGACCATCCCGGTTTTTTCGCCGGCGCAAGCCCGGCTGAGCTGGGACGTGCGGCTCCTGACCGCGCGCGGAAAAGTTGTGGATGAAAAACTGGACGTGCGCCCGCGCCGGACGCTCGCGAGCGAAACCCGGCTGGTCGGAAGCGTCGCGCGCACGACCGGCGGCGCGCCTGCGATGCGCGAAGTGACGTCCCGGCAGGATGAACTCAAACCCGGCTCGGCGCGTTTGATCCCGTCGCTTGTGCCGGACAATCCGATCGTGCTCGAAGGGCTGGATTCGTTTTATCTCAACTCCGAGCGCGCGACTGAATTGAGCGACGCGCAAGTCCGCGCGCTGGTCGCGTGGCTTTATGCAGGCGGAAATCTAATCGTTGGCGTCGAGCAAATCAGCGACATCAACGCGAGTCCCTGGCTGCGAAATATTTTTCCGTGCGACTTGAACGACGTGCGCACGATAGGGCGGCATCCCGAGCTGCAAGCGTGGCTGCGCGAGAGCGATGGCGGCGCGGAGGCGTATCCGTTCGATGATTTGACGGACGATTTTAATTTCGAGAATGCGCCGTTGCAGGTCGCAGTCGGGAAATTGCGCGATGGCCGGGAGATTGTTAAATCGGAAGGCGCGCCGCTGGTTGTATCGGCGGAGCGCGGTCGCGGCCACATCACCGCGCTTTTGACCAGCACCGAACGCGAACCGCTGCGTTCGTGGAAAAATCTTCCGGCGTTTTGGACAAAGCTCGTGGAAGTTCCGCCGAAACTTTATTCGAAGGCGGATAATAATTATTATCGCGGCAGTTCGAGCGCGGACGGAATTTTTGGCGCGATGATTGACAGCAAGCAGGTCCGCAAGCTGCCGGTGCACTGGCTGCTGCTGCTGCTGGTCGTGTATCTCGTCGTCATCGGGCCGCTCGACCATTACTGGCTCAAGCGCATTGGCCGCCCGATGCTGACGTGGATCACGTTTCCGTGCTACGTCGTGTTTTTCTCGTTCATGATTTATTTCATCGGCTACAAATTGCGCTCAGGCGAAACGGAGTGGAACGAATTGCATCTGGTGGACGTGCTTGCGAACGGCGACAACGCGGAACTGCGCGGGCGCACGTTCGCCTCGATCTATTCGCCGGTGAATGAAAAGTATCGCGTCGAAAGCAAGCAGCCGTTCGCGACGTTTCGCGGCGAATTTTCCGGCTCGTGGCAGGGCGGAAAGGAAACTGAGAAGGCCACGGTCTTCCAGCGCGGCGATAATTTCACTGCGGAAATTTTTGTCCCGGTCTGGACAAGCCAGCTTTTTGTGAGCGACTGGTGGCAATCCGGCGCGCTGCCGTTGCGCGTGACGATTACGCCTGTCGGCCAGGGCTGGCAGGTGAAAGTTGAAAACCGGCTCGATAAAAAAATCCAGCAGGCGAGGTTCGTCGTGGGTGATCAAATCTTCGACCTGGGCGGATTCAGTTCAAAGGAAACGAAAGTTTTGACTTTCAATCCAAATAGTGGCCAGCCGCTCCAGGGTTTTCTTTCGCAGCACGGCCAAAATTTTCAAGGCGTCGTGCAATCGCGGCAGCAGACTTTCGGCAGCACGAGCCGTGGGCAGATTGCCGATGCGCCAAACGCCGCGATGACCGCGTCGTTTCTCGGAAAAATGTCTGGCGGCAATCAGGAGAAATTCATTTCGCCGCCCGGCCTCGATCTCTCGCCGGCGCTTGATCACGGCGGAGCCGTAGTGCTCGCGTGGGTGGCCGACTATACTCCGACGCAACCGATCAACCAATTCTCTGTGCGGCGAAGCAATCGCGACACGTTGTTGCGCGTGACGGTTCCGGTGAACGCTGTGAAAGCATTGTGAACGCAAACGCCCATACAGAGTGCCGCGAGGTTTTGGACTGCGCCAGTCCTCTGGCGCTTTTAGATTGTCAGCGGCCCGCAGAAAACGGCCGAAGACAGCCGCAGTCCAAGACGCGGGCGCGTTTGCATCCGAAACCCTGTGCTCTGGCAATTTGATTTTATGAGTAACGAAACTGCTCCGCCAATCCCCGCCGTCCAGACCTACGGCCTGACGCGCATGTATGGAACTCTCGCCGCGCTCTCCGGACTCGACCTCACCGTGAATCGCGGAGACTTGTTCGGCTTCATCGGCTCGAATGGCGCAGGCAAGACCACCACGCTGCGTATCCTCGCCACGTTCCTCGCGCCGAGCGCCGGGCGCGCGGTGATTCTCGGCCACGATGTCGTCCGCGACGCGGATGCAGTCCGTCACGTCATCGGTTACATGCCGGATTTTTTTGGCGTGTATAAAGACATGGAAGTGACGGAGTATCTGGATTTCTTCGGCGCGTGTTACAAGATTCCGACGGCTCAGCGCGAAAAAACCGTGAGCGACGTTTTGGAACTTGTCGGTCTCAGCGAAAAAAAAGGCGCGCTCATCGGCGCATTGTCGCGCGGAATGCAGCAACGCCTCGGCCTCGCGCGCGTGTTGATTCACGACCCGCAACTTTTGCTTCTCGACGAACCCGCCAGCGGACTTGACCCGCGCGCGCGCATCGAAATGATGGCGATTCTGCAGGAGCTTCAACGCCTCGGGAAAACCATCATCATCTCATCACACATTCTCAGCGAGCTTCAATCGCTCTGCAATCGTGTCGCGATCATCGAGAAGGGCAAATTGATTTACTGCGGCGCGGTGCAAGGCGTGCGCGACCAACTCGCGACCGGCCGTGTCATTTGGGTGCGCGTGACGAGTGAACAGGGCAAGGCTATTGAACTTTTGAAAAGCAATTCCAACGTCAGCAACGTGGAAGCGATTGACGGCGAGTTGAAAATCACGCTCGCGAGCCATGACGTTGACCACAGTGTCATTGCCGACGTTCTTGTTCACGGCGGCGCGAAACTTGTCGAGTTGCGCGAAGATGAATTGGGGCTGGAGGAAGTTTTCATGCGCGTGACGAGGGGCGACACGCAATGAAAAATGTCAAATGACGATTCTGCCCATCGTTGCCCGGGAGTTGAACGTGATGGCGCGTCGCGCCGGAGTGCGGTGGGTGCGAGTGGCAGTCGCAGCGCTGGCTTCGTTTTTTTGTTTTCAATCCTTTGAGGCGAATTCATCCATTGGGATTTCCAACACTGCCGGGCAAGCGGTTCTCCGCGCACTGTCGGCAGCCGGGTTTCTGTTCGCGTGCGCCGCGGCGTTCCAAGCGGCGGAATCGGTGAATGTGGAGCGGCGCGAAGGGACGCTGGGACTGCTCTTTCTCACCGACCTCAAAAGCCACGACGTTGTCCTGGGCAAACTCATTTCAGCAGGCGCGAATTCATTTTACTCGCTGGCGGGTTTCGCTCCGGTGCTGATGCTGCCGCTTGTGGTGGGCGGTGTGACTGTGAGCGAAGTGACGCGCACAGCTCTCGGTTTGTTGGGGGTGATGTCCGTCTCTCTCTCTGTCGGATTGCTGGTCGCGGCACGTGTTGCAGGTCGAATTCAGACGATGAGCATCACCGGTCTGGCGCTCATCGCTTTTTTGTTGGCACCGTGGATTCCCAAGTTGCTCTGGCCGGGCGCAAATATATTTTATGTCGAGATACTCAGCCCTGCGTGCGCTTTTTTTGGCGCCCGGAAGGCGGTTGGCGGAGTGATTTTTTGGTCGTCGCTGGTTTGCGCCGTGTGCGAGGCCGTGCTGGTGCTGGCCATAGCTTCTAGGACGTTGCTGAGCCACTGGCGCGACGCATCGAAGGTCGAGCGCGCCCGTTCGGGTCACGAGAAACGCCGCTCCGCTCGAGCCGGTGACGACGCGAGCATTGGCGAGTCATCGGTCACTGCTCGCTACGGTTCTCGCGCTTTTGCGCCGGTGGCTTATGCCGTGTTGCGGCGACAGGGTTCCGGAGTGCAGACGTGGGTGGCGGCGTCGCTGGCGGTGGTCGCGTCGCTGTTGAGCGCGCCAGGCGCGACGCGGGTGGGAATCTCAATGGTGTGGGCTGGCGCTTCCGCAGCGCTCTGGTTTGGCGCGGCGGGAATTTTTTCGTGGATGGCCGGGCGTTTTTTCTTTGAAGGGCGACGCAGCGGCGAGTTGGAGTTGCTTCTGCCGACTCCGCTTGGTGCAAGCGGCATCATTCGTGATCAATGGCTGGCTTTGAGGCGATTGCTGCACGGGCCGCTGTTGCTTGTCGCATTTGGCACGGTGCCCTATGCAGCCGTGATGGTTGTCGGGTTTCGAGGCAGGGAATTGACCGGGTTGCTGGCCAGCATACTTTATTTGACCAACTTGATTCTCAGCGTCGTCGCGGTTTGCTCTGTCGGGATGTGGTTCGGTTTGCATGCTAAACGCCCGCTCGCAGTGGCCGCATGGTCAGCAGGAATTGTAGAAATCGGGCCGACCATCTTCGCATATTTCGTCGCTCTGCTCGCAACTGCCGCCATTCAGGTCAATGGCGCGAGTGACGGCAGCGCGATGGCCGTCTGGGGCGTGTTCCTGCCACTTTTTTTGATAGGCAAAAACCTGTTCTTCATCTGGTGGGCTCACCAACGACTGCGCGCCGAGTTCCGCACGACAAATAGCAGGCACACCCGGACATTTTTTGGCGGTGCGGTCGGTGACTCGCGTGAACAACCGGATGGTTCGATGCCACCGAAGCTGGCGTTGCATCCGCCTCAGTGATTTCCGGTCAAGTTGAGTTCCGTAGTTTTTCCAGCAGCCGCGCATCGGCTTCAGGAAATGCGTATTGATCCAACTGCTGCGGCTCGACCCAGGCAAAGGCGTTGCAGTCGAGCGCCCGAGGTTCGTTTCCCAGCCAGTCGCACCGGAAAAATTTCAGGTGGATGGATTTGTCCGGGTAATGGTGTGTGATTTCTTCAAACAATTCACGAACTTCAACTTCGATTCCCAGTTCTTCCCACAGTTCGCGCCGCAGACAGTCCTCGAAGGTTTCACCGTCGTGCCGCTTGCCGCCGGGAAATTCCCACAAGCCGCCTAGGTGCGCGTCCGCGTGGCGCTGGGTGATGAGGAGTTTGCCGGAGCGGAAGACAAGGCCTGCCGCCACTTCGATGACTGCGTTCTCCGTCTTACTCTTAATCATAATCGTAATCTTAATCCTCCGGTTTTGGATTAAGAGTAAGATTAGGATTAAGATTAAGAACCTTAACGCCCGATGCTTTTGTATATGAACCCGAGCTTCTCCATCTCTGCCACGTCAAAAAGATTCCGGCCATCGAACATGATCGGGTGCGACATGACTTTGCGGACGCGGTCGAGGTCGAGCTTCTTGAACTGCGGCCACTCGGTCGCGATGATGAGAGCGTCGCAGCCCTCGGCCACTTCGTTCATGTCGTCCACGTAAGTCACGTTTTTCAGGACGGCTTTGGATTTTTCCATCGCCTTCGGATCATGGACGCGAAGGATCGCGCCTTCCTTTTGCAACCGCTGGCAAAGTTCGATTGCCGGGGACATGCGTATGTCATCTGTGTTCTGCTTGAACGCGAGGCCGAGCACGCCGATTTTTTTCTCCTTCAACACCCAGATCGTTTCAAGAATTTTTTTGATGAAGCGATCCATTTGCTCGGCGTTGATGCGCTGAACGTCCTTGAGCAGCGCGAAATTGTAGCCAAGCTCCTCCGCGATCTTGATGAACGCGCTCAGGTCTTTTGGAAAACAACTACCGCCGAATCCAAGCGACGCGTCGAGAAATTTCCGTCCGATGCGCGAATCCATGCCCATGCCGTTGGCGACTTCCTGCACGTTCGCGCCGGCGGCCTCGCAGATGACGGAGATGGCGTTGATGTAGGAAATTTTCAGCGCGAGGAATGAATTGGAGGCGTGCTTGATCAGCTCGGCGGAGTTGATGTCGGTGATGATGATGGGCGCGTTGAACGGCGAAAAAATCTCCTTCATCGCGGCCACAGGCCGCTGCGAGCGGACGCCGATGACAATGCGGTCGGGCTTCATCAAATCTTCGACGGCGAAGCCTTCACGGAGAAACTCAGGATTGCTGACGACATCGAAATCAACCTTGCCTTTGCAATAGCGCTTGATGGTTTCCGCCACTTTGTCGCCGGTTTTCACTGGCACGGTGCTTTTGTCCACGATGATTTTGTAGCTGGTCATCGCGGCGGCGATTTCGCGGGCGACTTTTTCAATGAAGCTCAAATCCACCGCGCCGTCTTCAAGCGGCGGCGTCGGCACGGCGATGAAAATCACATCCGATTTTTCGACGCCTTCCTGGGTGCTCTCGGTGAAACTGAGCCGTCCTGCAGCGACATTTTTTTTGATGAGTTCTTCCAGTCCCGGCTCGAAGATTGGAATGCCGCCGCTGCGGAGAAGTTTTACTTTCGCGACGTCATTGTCCACGCAAACGACCTGGTGCCCGACTTCCGCGAAGCATGTGCCGGTGACGAGGCCCACGTATCCCGTTCCGATGATCGTCAGTTTCATGCCTGGAAAGTCGCAACGCTACGCGCCGTAACACGATGTTTCATATCACGGAACTGCCGGCGAGGAAATTCCCGGAGATTTCAGGCTGGGATTTTTCAAAATCAAATTGGCAGCGCACACCTTGGAGTAAAAAGCTCCGATTGACCCTTGTTGGTCTTGTTTTTCCACTTCTTCGTAGAGCTTGAGCGCCAGGTCAGGTTTGTTTTGCCCTTCATAAAGTCGCGCCAGGGCAAATTTCGCCTGAATCGCGGACGGCGAACCGGCAAAACGATCGGTCACTGCCTTGTAACGCGTCGTTGCTTCGGCGATTTTCCCCTGCGCATCGAGCGAGGCTGCTGCGCCGAGCGCCGCCTCCGCGCGCAACGCGCTGTCTGGATACTCTGCGATGAGCTTCTCGAATTGACTAAACGCCTCCGCGTATCTGCCTTCCGTGAACAAAGCGCCGCCGGCCAAAAGCAAGGCGCGCTCCCCGGCGATTGTCTTTGCGCTGGCGTCTGCGAGGCGAAGATATTCCTGCGCTGGAACGAAGCCGGGCGTCGTCGGCGAGACTTGTATGGGTCGCAAGTCAGACAGCGCCTCGCTGGCTGCGGTCGCGCCCGCGTTTCTGCGATAAATGATGAACGCGACGATTGCAGCGACGACGGCCAGCGCGATTGCAAAAACAATCAAACGCTTTCTATTTGCGTCAGCCCAGCCGATAAAATTGTAGAACGCAGATTGCGTAGCATGAGAATCCATAAGGCGGGATATGTTCCGTAGTAAGCGCGGAAAGGCAAGCTGAAATCCGTTGGAGTTGCTTCTTCTTCGGGTGGCCTGTTCTGTAAACAATGCTGCCGACAAAAAACCTGTTGACAGATTCTTGCCATTAAATCAATCTATCCGTATTCGTTGATACAACGAATCTCATTCAGAGTGGCTGAGGGACTGGCCCGACGACGCCACGGCAACCGGCTCCGAACGCTTTCGGAGTGACCAGGTGCCAATTCCAGCTCGAACTAAAGTAGCGCAGGCTTCCAGCCTGCGAGTTCGGGAAAAGATGAGAAGAGCGCACGGATTTTCAAACCTCTTCTCATCACGAGAAGGGGTTTTTATTTGGCCCAATCTCGGTAGGGACGCGCTGCCGCTCGTCCTTGCGGAACGGTAGGGCCGCGCAGCAGCGCAGCCCTACCAGGTTCAGAGAAAATTTTATGAGTGAACAACACGGATTCATGAGAGCGCTGAAGTGCCGCGAATGCGGGCGCGAATATCCGCTCACGGCCACGCACGTCTGCGAATTCGACTTCGGCCCGCTCGAAGTCGCCTACGACTACGACCGCATCAAAAAATCTTTGACGCGCGCCGCAATCCAATCGCGCCCAAAGAGCATGTGGCGGTATCGTGAGTTGCTGCCCATCGCGGGCGACCCGACCGTCGGGATGCAGACTGGCTTCACGCCGCTCGTCAAAGCCGACCGGCTCGCGAAGCAACTCGGCATCCGCGAAGCCTGGATCAAGAACGACACGGTCAATTATCCCTCGCTCTCATTCAAAGACCGCGTCGTGAGCGTGGCGTTGAGTCGCGCGAAGGAACTTGGTTTCACGACTGTCGCGTGCGCGTCCACTGGAAATCTTGCGAACTCCGTCGCTGCGAATGCCGCGTCTGCCGGACTCAAGGCTTACGTTTTCATCCCGTCCGATTTGGAGCAGGGGAAAATTTTGAACTCGCTCATTTACGGCGCGACGGTCATTGGCATCAAAGGCCAGTATGATGAAGTGAATCGTCTTTGCGCTGAAATCGCCGGTAAATTCGGCTGGGCGTTCGTGAACGTGAACATGAGGCCCTACTACGCCGAAGGCTCGAAGAGCATGGGCTACGAAATCATCGAGCAACTTGGCTGGAAAATTCCGCAACACACGATCGTGCCGATGGCGAGTGGCTCGTTGCTGACGAAAATTCAAAAGTCCTATCAGGAAGCTGTGAAGATTGGCCTCGTATCGAACAGCGATTATCACGTTCACGGCGCGCAAGCGACCGGTTGCTCGCCCATTTCCGTCGCGCAAAAGGCCGGGCTGGATTTCTTCAAGCCCGTCAAGCCGAACACGATTGCGAAATCTCTCGCCATCGGCACGCCCGCTGACGGCTTTTACGCGCTGCGCGTGATGAAAGAAACTCACGGCGCAGCCGACGATGTGACCGACGACGAAATCCGCGCCGCGATCAAACTGCTCGCCGAGACGGAAGGCATTTTCACCGAGACAGCCGGCGGCGTGACCGTTGGTGTGGCGAAGAAACTGATTGCGTCAGGAAAAATTTCCTCCGAAGATTCCGTCGTGCTTTGCATCACTGGCAATGGACTCAAGACGCTGGAGGCCATGAGCGGACACGTCGGCCAGCCGCGCGAAATCAAACCGAGCTTGCGCGAGTTTGAAGGGCTGCTGGCGGATGAGGAAAAGGTGAGTGCGTAAAAATGGTTCAGCCGCCTGCAAGCATGGTTGAAGAATTAGCCGCTTGGAATAACGGCAAAGGAATCGATTTGGAATCGTGGGTTGTTTGCAGCGGCAATTTCAAACTGGCGATTGGTTACTCGACTGTTTTTTGGCCAAAATTCAAATTGGTTGAGGATTATATCTTTCGAGAAGGTTTTCAGTGGGATTCATGTTCGCTCGCCGAGTTCGAGAAACAGCAAAACGGTGATAAGAAAGTCGTTGAAGCAACGGCCAACCATCTTCACATAGCAGACATTCAATATTTCGGTTGCGAAGATATTTCCGAAGACAAGATTGTGTTTCTCGGACGCATCTTAAAAGAAATATGGGAATCAAAGTTACGCTCGCAATTTCCGGATAGGCCATGTGAAGTTTTATTTTTTGAACCAGAAGATCGGAAAGATTTAATCGCCTTCGAATTGACTTTCTGGCAAAAGAAACACGCGAAGAAGAATTAATTTATGGCAAAGAAAGTTCGAATCCCAACTCCGCTCCGCAAACTGACGAACAACGAAGAACTCGTCGAAGTCGAAGCGGCCAACATCGGCGATGCGATTGTCGAATTGCAATCGCGCTATCCCGGCATCAAGGAACGCCTCGTTGACGACAACGGCGAAGTCCGCCGCTTCGTGAACGTCTATGTGAACGAAGAAGACATCCGCTTCCTCGACAACCAGAAAACGCCGCTCAAAGACGGCGACGAAATCAGCATTATTCCCGCTATCGCGGGAGGTTAAATCGTTGAAACGTTAAATCGGAAAGACAGCCATGGCCAAAGCAAAACGCGCAATCAAATCCACAACGGCGGACACCAAGCAGCAAACACGTTTGTGGCTCACGTTTCCTACCAAGTTGATCAAGCGGCCAATCGTTTGGGAGTTAGGAATGAAATTTCCCGTCGTGACCAACGTGCGCCAAGCCAGCGTGAGCGATGAAGTTGGAATCGTGAGTCTCGAACTAGACGGCAAGCGTTCCGACATAAAAGCCGCGATCAAATGGCTGGAGAAGCTTGGAGTTCGCGTTGAGCCGGTGGAGATCAGCGTGGTTGAGAGTTAAATCATGGAAGACACACGGCTATTCACGTTAAGTCGCTCCACGACGCAGGTTGTGGCGCGACGGTGTGTCCGACTGAAATCAGTGCCGTTGACGGCGCTTCACTTTCAACTGCGCCAGCGAATGCGCCAATGATGCTGCGGCCAAAGCCGCTTCTTCATCGTCCAATTTTTCCACAAGCCGCGCTTCGGCGCGTTTACGCGCTTCCTCGGCCTTCACCTCGTCAATGTTCTCGGCCTTGATCGCCATGTCGGTGAGGATTGAAACGCGTTCGCCGGTGACTTCCACGAAACCTTCGCCAACGGCGAGGAAATATTCCTGCCCGTCTTTGCGCGCGATGACTTCGCCGGCCGTGAGCTGCGTCATGAGCGGGACGTGCTGCGGAAAGATGCCCATCTCGCCCTCGACACCGGGCAACGTGACCATGTCAACGTCCTCGGAGTAAACCTTGGCGTCCGGCGTGACGATCTCTAATTTTAGTGTGGCCATCTTTTCTTAATCTTAATCTTCATCTTTCTCTTGCTCTGTTCCCGAAGGATTAAGATTAAGAGAAAGATTACGATTAAGAAGTCAGTTACTTTTCCTTAATCTCGTCAATTCCGCCCTTCATGTAAAAGTTCACTTCGTTCACGTCGTCGTGTTTGCCGTCGAGGATTTCCTTGAAGCCACGAACGGTTTCGGCCACGGGAACCTGTTTGCCTTCGATGCCGGTGAACACTTGGGCCACGGTGAAGGGCTGGCTCAGGAAGCGTTGGATTTTGCGCGCACGGAACACGGTGAGCTTGTCTTCGGGCGAAAGTTCGTCCATGCCTAGAATCGCGATGATGTCCTGCAAATCCTTGTAGCGTTGCAAAACTTTCTGCACACCGCGCGCGACATCGTAGTGCTCCTGGCCAACGACATCGGCGGAAAGTGCGCGGGAACTTGACGCGAGCGGATCAACGGCGGGATAAATTCCAAGCTCCGCGATGGAACGTTCGAGAACGATGGTGGCGTCCAAGTGCGCGAACGTCGTGGCGGGCGCGGGGTCGGTCAAGTCGTCGGCAGGCACATACACGGCCTGGAAGCTAGTGATCGAACCTTTCTTGGTCGAGGTGATGCGCTCTTGCAGGTCGCCCATTTCCGCAGCGAGCGTCGGCTGATAACCGACGGCGCTCGGCGTGCGACCGAGAAGTGCGGACACTTCGGAACCGGCTTGTGAGAAACGAAAAATGTTGTCCACGAACAGGAGCACGTCCTGATTTTTTTCGTCGCGGAAATATTCGGTCACGGCGAGCGCGGACAGCGCCACACGGAGACGCGCGCCCGGTGGTTCGTTCATCTGACCATAGACGAGACCGATGCGTGAGCCGGGTTCGATGACGGGCAAACCATTTTCGCCCAGCGCCGGATGACCTTTGGCGTCTTTCTTCACCTTGATGACGCCGGCCTCGATCATTTCGTTGTAAAGATCGTTGCCCTCGCGCGTGCGTTCGCCGACGCCCGCGAACATCGAGACGCCGCCGTGCAGCTTGGCGATGTTATTGATGAGTTCCATGATGACGACGGTCTTGCCGACGCCTGCGCCACCGAACGCTCCGACCTTGCCGCCCTTGAGGAACGGGCAGATGAGGTCAATGACCTTGATGCCGGTGGTCAGAATTTGCGGCGACGTGGATTGATCCACGAGCGGCGGCGCGGCGCGATGAATCGGGAGAAATTTGTCCGCCTTCACGGGGCCTTGCTCGTCCACGGCGTTGCCAGTTACGTCGAACACGCGGCCCATGACCGCTTCGCCCACGGGCATCGAGATCGGCGCGCCTGTGTCGGTAATCTCCATGCCGCGCTTGAGACCTTCGGTGCTGCTCATGGCGACGGCGCGGATCCAGTTGTCGCCGAGGTGCTGCTGCACTTCGAGCGTGAGCTTGGTCTTGCCTGCCGCGCCGGGCGAGTTGAACTCGACGGTGAGCGCGTTGTAAATGGCCGGAAGTTTGTCCGCGAACTCGATGTCGAGGACCGGGCCGATGATC
>CAYMCQ010000039.1:0-35656 GCA_964389025.1 uncultured Verrucomicrobiota bacterium | reverse complement strand
GCTTTGAGCGGTTCACGCTATCTCAAGCCTCCGGCTTTGCCGGAGGTCGCTGACTAGCGGCGGACTCGTTGCCAGACGAATAAAAACCAAGGAGCATGATTACGACGGCCGACCGGGGGCGACGCGGTGAGAAACACGCCGTCGCGGCTCAGCTCATCAATACCTGTTTCACTTTTATCAAAAGCTCCTGGCTCGTGAACGGCTTTTGCAGATAGCGCTCCTCTTCGATTTTGCTCGCCGGCCAGACGTAGCCGCTGGTGCAGATGATGCGCGTGTCCGGGGAGACTTTTCCGAGCTGTTCCACCAATTCGCGCCCGCTCATGCTCGGCATCACGAGGTCGGTGATGGCCAGATGGATTTGATTTTCGTTCGTGGAAAATATTTCCAGCGCGCGCTGGCCGCTGTTCGCCGTCAGAACGCGATAACCGAACGACGACAAAATCGTCTTCCCCATCGTCAGCAACAAGTCCTCGTCGTCCACCAGCAAGATCGTCTGGTCGCCCTTCAGCTCGGCGGGATTGAAGACGACCTGCTCGCTGATGACGCGCCGTTCCGCCGGCAGATAAATCCGCACCGACGTGCCTGCGCCTGGCTGGCTCGACACCGCTACGCCACCGCCGTGGTTGGTGATGATTCCATAAACCCACGCCAGACCGAGGCCGCGATGAGGCGCGCGCTTCGTCGTGAAAAATGGCTCGAAAATTCGCGGCAAAACATCCGGCGCAATGCCGCAGCCGTTGTCGGAAATCTCCACGCAGACATAACAACCCGCCGCCAGCCGCGCGTTCAAATCCTGCGTCGGCTGCGTCAGTTCGAGATTTTTTGTCTGCGCCGAGATGCGTCCATCTGCGCCGTTGATGGCCTGCATCGCGTTCTCGAAAATTTTCTGCAACGCCTGCTGCATTTTCGCCTCATCAAACTTCGCAGCGTAAATTTCCCGCTCGGTCTGCACCGTCCACGCAATCTGCTGGCCTGCCGAGCCGGAGCTTCCCTGCAAAGGCTGCCCGCTCGCGCTCTGGAGCATCTCCACCGTGCGCTTCACCAACTGGTTCAGATTTTTTACCGACTGCGCGCGCGCTTCCTTTTCCTGCCGGCTGAATGTTCCGAGGTCACTCGCGATTTCAGCCGCCTTCGCCGCAGACTTTTCGACCTCGACGAGCGAATTGCGCCACGGATGATTCGCCTCCATCTGGCCGAGGATGAGCGACGTGTGGCCGAGGATGCTTGTGAGCGCGTTGTTGAAATCAAGCGACACCGTCCGCGCCAGTTGCAGCGCGCAATCCAATTTCTGCTTTTGCGCCTGCGAGTCCACCGAAACTGATTTCCCCACCGAGACTTCCGGGAAAAACTGGAGCACGAAAATTTTCTTCCCATCAATCTCGCGGACAAGCGCCAGACAAATGAAGCCCAGCACCTGTCCATTCTGAGCGCGAAGTTTCACCGTAAGAAGCGGCGATGGATTTTGTTCCACCCTTGAAAGAAATTCTTCCGCGCGGGTTTCGTTTTCTGCCGCCCAAAATCTTGCCAGCGGCAGGCCGTTCAGCGTTCCGAGCGCGGTGATGGTTGCCCTGTTCGCCTGAAGGACGATTCCCGCAGCGTCAGCCATCAGTGCAGGCCAAGCCGCGTTTTCGAGCGCAAAAACGAGGTCGTAATTCATTGACAGACCCCATTACCAACAATTCGGATGCCAAAATCAGCTTCTACGACAGCGCTTTACCAGTGAACGCCTTCGGCAATAACTCCTTGATTGAAAATGTCCTGATTCGGCCCAGCGCCTTGCTGTCAGCGATGAAAATTTTCGCGTTCGGCGCGTATTCCGCGAGCAATTGCCGGCACGCGCCGCACGGTGCCGCGCCGCCTGGCGAGCGCGCCACGACTGCCACGGCCACAAAATCCTTTTCGCCATCGGTCAACGCCTTGAACAACGCCACCCGCTCGGCGCAACACGTCAAACCGTAGCTCGCGCTCTCCACGTTCGCGCCGGTGATGACCTCGCCGCGCCGAGTGAGCAGCGCCGCGCCTACAAAAAAATTTGAGTAAGGCGCCACGGCAGACTTCCGCGCCTTCGCTGCTGCACGAACCAACTTTTTTGTAGCAGCCGACGTAAGGAGGCTCTGATTTTTTTTCTTCATTCTACATTCTTCCTTCTACATTCAGCCCCGTTTGCCATAAAGCTCGGCAAATCTTTTCAGAAAAATGGCGGCTACCTTTTTTACACGCTCCGCCGTCTCCAACACTTCCTGATGCGATAGCGGCTCCTTGCTTCGCCCCGCAGCAAGGTTCGTGATGCAGGACAATCCAGCCACGCGCAAGCCGCATTGCCGCGCCACAATCGCCTCCGGCACTGTGCTCATGCCCACCGCATCGGCACCAAGTTTTGCGAACGCACGAATCTCGGCTGGCGTCTCGTAGCTCGGCCCGCTCACCGCAAGATAAACTCCGCGCCGCAAGTTGATTTTCGTCCGGCGCGCGGCGCGTTGCAGAAGCGAAATCAATTTCGGATCGTAAGCCTGCGTCAAATCCACAAACCGCGCCAAGCCGGGTATGGCCGGGCCGCGAAGCGGATTCGTGCCCATGAAATTGATGTGGTCGGTCAGCGCCATGAAATCACCGGCGCGAAAAATTGTGTTCACGCCGCCCGCTGCGTTCGTCAAAAGCAGATCGCGGATCCCATACGCCGCCAGCACGCGCACCGCAAATGTCACCCGCTCCATCGCGTGACCCTCGTAAAAATGACAGCGCCCGCTCAGGATCAAAACCGGCGTCCCGCCAAGTTTGCCGATGAACAATTCCCCGCCATGTCCCGCCACGCCGACCGGCGGCCAGCCGGGAAGTTTTTTGTAGGAGATCCGCGCGTCAATCTTCAACGCGGACAGGACGTGATGAAATCCGCTGCCGAGGACAATTGCGAGCGTTGGCCGGAGTTTGGAAACTTGTTTGAGCTGCGCGGCGGCAGCCTGTAAGTCTGAAGAATCCATTTGATTGAAGACTAAACCGCCGTCGTCAGGAGCCAAGCTCCAAGATGCTGAATTTTTCCAAGTGGAGCGGTATCGGTATACCTTGACAGCCGTTGCTGAAAAGGGCGAAAAGTATTTGTATGAGGTTGGTTGTCGTTTCAAACCGTTTACCATTCACGGTGTCATTCAAAGATGGCGTGCCACAGTTCAAACCCAGTGCCGGCGGGTTGACGACGGGGTTGTGGAGTTATCTGGGCCGCAAGTTGCCGGAGGGCACGGATCGCCCTGACTATCTGTGGATGGGTTGGCCTGGCGCGAGCATCCCGCCAGAACACGAGACAGCGGTGCGGAGCTATGGCGAACAGCAATTCAAATCCAGTCCTGTGTTTCTGCCGGAGGAATGCATGGATCGTTTTTACCTCGGCTTCTGCAACAAGACCATCTGGCCGCTGTTTCACTATTTCCCGATGCTGACGCATTACGAGGAGGAGAACTGGCAGGAATACCGGAACATCAACCGAGTCTTCGGCGAGGCAGTGGTGAATGCGCTGCGCCCGGGCGATATTTTGTGGATTCATGATTACCATCTGATGCTGCTGCCGAAACTAGTGCATGAAAAATTTCCGGAAATGCCCATCGGTTTTTTTCTGCACATCCCGTTTCCGTCCTGGGAAATTTTTCGGCTGCTGCCCCGGGCCTGGCGCGAGGAAATCATCGAAGGTCTGCTCGGTTCGAGTCTGCTCGGTTTTCACACTCACGATTATGCGCGGGATTTCCTGACCTCAGTGCTGCGCACGTCCGGTTATGAACACCAGCTGGGCAATCTGACGCTCCGCGACCGCGTGGTGGACGTGGACACGTTTCCGATGGGTGTGGACTTCGACCGTTTCACACAGGCCGCTGCGTCCAAGGATACCGAATTGCGCGTGGAGGAATTGCGGCAGAAGTGCGTCGGGCAAAAGGTGATTTTCTCCGTGGACCGCCTGGATTACACGAAAGGACTCATCTACCGGCTGCGCGGCTACGAAACCTTTTTGAAGCTCAACCCGCAATGGCACGGCAAGGTCGTGTTCATCATTTCCGTCGCGCCGTCACGCATTGGCGTGGACAGCTATCAGGCGATGAAACTGGAGCTGGAGCAGACGGTCGGGCGCATTGTCGGTGACTTTGGCAACGTGCATTGGACGCCGTTGGTCTATCAGTTCCGCAACCTGACGTTCGACGAGATCGTGGCGCTCTACCGCCTGTGCGACGTGGCGCTCATCACGCCGCTGCGCGACGGCATGAATCTGGTGGCCAAGGAATTCATCGCGTCGCTCCCCGACCAGACCGGCGTGTTGATTTTGAGCGAGATGGCCGGCGCGGCGAAGGAAATGGGCGAGGCGATCATCATCAATCCGTTTCACCGTGAAGATTTTGCGAAGGCGCTGGAACAGGCCTTGACGATGCCGGTCAAGGAACAAATCCGGCGCAATCAACTGCTGCAAGACCGGCTGCGCCGCTACAACGTGGTTCGTTGGGCGGATGATTTCGTGCAGGCGTTGCTGGCCACGCAAAAGATCGAAGCCGCCCGGCGAGCGCGGTTGCTCATCGGCAAGGCCCATTCCAGTTTGACGCAGCAATATCGCGCGGCCACGCAGCGGACGTTGCTGCTGGATTACGACGGCACCCTGGTGTCGTTTGCCGAGGAACCGAAGCTGGCACCGCCGGATGCGGAGCTTTTGGAAATGCTCACCTCGTTGTCAGCGGATTCGGCCAATGAAGTGTGCATTGTCAGCGGGCGCCCCCGCCAAACCCTGGAGGAATGGTTCGGCAAAGTGCCGGTCTCGCTGATCGCCGAGCATGGCGTCTGGTTGCGGAATAAAAATTCCGACTGGCGCATGTTGAAAACCATGACCGCCGATTGGAAAGAGCGCGTGCGTCCGATTCTGCTGCTTTATGTGGACCGCCTGCCGGGCGCGCTGCTGGAGGAAAAGGAATTTTCGCTCGCCTGGCATTACCGGCGGGCTGACCCAGAACAGGCCTCGCAGCGCGCGAAGGAACTGATTGACGACCTTGCCGGCTACACGCGCAACATTGACGTGCAGGTTTTTGAGGGCAACAAGGTCATTGAGATCCGTAACACCGGCGTCAACAAAGGCACCGCCGGGCTGGAATGGCTGAAACAATACGCGCCGGATTTCATTCTCGGCATCGGGGATGACTGGACGGACGAGGATTTATTCCGCGCCCTGCCGCCGTCGGCGTTCTCGGTGCGCGTCGGCCCGGTCAGCACGGCGGCGCGCTATTATTTGAGCGGCCCGGCGACCGTGCGAAAAATGCTGCGCGAATTAAGCGAAGTCCCACGCGAAAAAACTGCTGGCACTTCACCGTCACCTTGAACCATGACAGACCCCCAAACCAAAAGCGCAGAACGCGGCCCGGAATCGTTCTGGTATAAGAGCGGCGTCATTTACGAAGTCCATGTCCGTGCGTTTTACGACGCGGACGGCGACGGCACCGGCGATTTTCGCGGGCTGACCCAAAAGCTCGATTACATCAAGGATCTCGGCGTAACGACAATATGGCTGCTGCCATTTTATCCTTCACCGCTCAAGGACGACGGCTATGACATCGCCGATTATTGCAACGTGCATCAGATGTATGGCACGCTCGCTGATTTCAAAACCTTCCTGCGCGAGGCGCACGAGTGCGGGCTGCGCGTCATCACCGAAGTCGTGCTGAACCACACGTCCGACCAGCATCCGTGGTTCCAGCGCGCCCGCCGCGCCAAGCCCGGCAGCCGCTGGCGGAATTTTTACGTCTGGAGCGACACGCCCAAAAAATACCCGGGCACACGGGTTATTTTCAAGGATGTGGAAGCCTCGAACTGGACGTGGGATCCCGTGGCCAAGGCGTATTTCTGGCACCGCTTTTTTTCGCACCAGCCCGACCTCAACTTTGAAAATCCCGAGGTGCATGAGAAAATCATCAAGGCGGTGGACTTCTGGCTGGAACTCGGCGTGGACGGCCTGCGGCTGGACGCCGTGCCGTATCTCTACGAACGCGAGGGCACCAACTGCGAAAACCTGCCCGAGACGCACGCCTTCCTGAAAAAACTCCGCGCCCATGTGGACAAAAAATATAGCGACCGCATGTTGCTCGCCGAGGCCAACCAGTGGCCAGAGGACGCGGTGAAGTATTTCGGCAAGGGCGACGAATGTCACATGGCGTTTCATTTTCCGCTGATGCCGCGTTTGTTCATGGCGCTGCGTATGGAAGACCGGTTGCCTATCGTGGACATTCTGGAGCAGACGCCGCCGATTCCTGAAACAAGCCAGTGGGCGCTGTTTCTCCGCAACCACGACGAGCTGACGCTCGAAATGGTCACCGACGAGGAGCGCGATTACATGTATCGGATGTATGCGCAGGTGCATCAGGCGCGGCTCAACCTCGGCATCCGCCGCCGCCTCGCGCCCCTGCTCGGCAACGACCGCAAACGCATCGAGCTGCTCAACGCGCTGCTCTTCTCGCTGCCCGGGACGCCGGTGCTGTATTACGGCGACGAAATCGGCCTGGGCGAAAACATCTATCTCGGCGAC
Organism: uncultured Verrucomicrobiota bacterium; assembly: GCA_964389025.1. Lineage (GTDB taxonomy): Bacteria > Verrucomicrobiota > Verrucomicrobiia > Limisphaerales > CAYMCQ01 > CAYMCQ01. The sequence goes on along the minus strand of CAYMCQ010000039.1, from coordinate 29,118 downwards.
CGCAACGGTGTGCGCACGCCGATGCAGTGGAGTTCGGACAAAAACGCCGGCTTCTCCCGCGCCAATCCGCAGAGCCTCTATCTGCCGATCATTCTCGACCCGGCCTATCATTACGAGGCCTGCAACGTCGAGGAGCAACTGGCCAATCCGCATTCCTTGCTCTGGTGGATGCGCCGGATGCTTTCGCTGCGCAAACGCTGGCGCGCGCTCGGCGAGGGCAAATGCGAATTTCTCCAGCCGGACAACCACAAGATTTTGGGCTACGTCCTGCGCCACGAAAAGGAAATCATCCTCGTCGTCGCCAATCTCTCGCGCTTCACGCAGCCGGTGGAACTGGATTTGTCGGCCTTCAAACAGATGATTCCAGTCGAGCTGTTCGGGCGCATGAAATTCCCAGCCATCACGGACGCTCCTTATTTTCTCACCCTCGGCCCGCACAATTTTTTCTGGTTTTCGCTCGAAGTAAAACTGCAACCGGTGACGGTCAGCGACGGTGACGGCACGCCGCTGCCCCTGCCGGTGCTCGCCATCACGGAAAACTGGCAAGACATTTTCCTAGGCGAAACCAAGGTGAGATTTGAGACGCTCCTGCCCGATTATCTCCGGACGCAGCCGTGGTTTTCCGGCTGCGGAAAAACCATCAAGCTGGTCACACTCAAGGAGCATTTCCTCGTGCCGATGCCGGAAGCCGGCTCCGCCGCGCTCACGTTTCTCCAAGTTGAATATGTGGATGCGAACCCGGAAGTGTTCGCCTTGCCACTGGCATTGGCGGCTGGCGAAGAGGCCGTTCAGCGCCGCGAACAGAGTGTGGCGGAACTGGCGCTGCCGGACGGCTCCCGCCTCGGCGTGCTTTACGACGCGTTCGCCAACCCGGCGTTCGCCAAGGCCCTGTTTAAACAAATCCGCCAGCGGGACCATTTGCGCAATGAGCAGGGCGAAGTCGAGGCGACGCGCACGGCGGCGCTGCTTCTAGTGTTGAATACGGAGGTGACGCCCACTCCGAGGATCCTCAACACGGATGAAGGCAACGTCACTGCGTTGTTCCTGGACAAGGTCGTCCTGAAATTTTTCCGACGGCTCGGCCAGGGCCTGAATCCCGAGCTTGAAATCGGGCGATTCCTCGCCGACAAAAATTTTCCACACAGCCCGCCCTTGCTTGGCGCGCTGGAATACCACGCTGCAGGCGATTCTCAAATGACTCTGGCTGTCGCCAAGGCGTTCGTGCCCTACGCCAAGAACGCCTGGCGGTTCACGCTGGATGCTGTCAGCCGTTATTATGACCGCGTGTTCGCCTCAGCGGCGCAAGGTCGTTCGCCGGAAGCGCCGCCGCCAATCGGTCAGCTCAAACTGCCACAACACGGACTGCCTCCAGATGTAGTGGATCATGTCGGCACTTATCTTGAATCCGCCCGCCTGCTTGGCGTGCGCACCGCCGAACTGCATCTCGTGCTCGCGTCCGGTGGCGCGGGCGAAGATTTTTCGCTGGAGCCGATGACGCCGCATTATCTGCGCGGCGTGTTTCAATCCATGCGCTCGCTGGCGGCGCAAAATCTGCGCCTGCTCCGAAAACGGATCAAGACGCTGCCGCTGGACCTCGCGCCCGTCGCGCAGCGCGTCACGGAATTGGAACCGGTCATCCTCCAGCATTTTCGTCAGTTGGTGGACCAGCGTTTTGAGGCGGGCCGCATCCGCATCCACGGCGACTTGCATCTCGACCAGGTGCTTTGGACCGGACGCGATTTTGCCTTTCTCGATTTTGAAGGCGACGCCTCCGTGCCGATCAGCGAGCGCAGCATCAAGCGTTCGCCGTTGCGTGATGTGGCGAGGATGGTGCGTTCGTTTCATCATGCGGCGTATGCAGGCTTCCATCAACAAGTCGAGATGGGGGTCATTTCCCCTGCGAACCTGCCGAAATTCGAGCCGTGGGTCAGGCACTGGAACCGCGCCGTGAGCCGCGCGTATTTGCAGGCTTATTGCGAGAAACTGCACGGGTTGGCAATTCTTCCGTTTGAAGAGGACAAACTGCGCACGATGCTGCTGGCCTACCTGCTCAACCAGGTCATGGATGAATTGGGCAACGAATTGCAGCGGCACTCCGACAGCGTCCGCGCCCCGTTGCAGGCCATCATCCACCTGACCGACGAGCAAACGCCGGTGCATGACCCGGCCACAACTAAAACCAAAACCACGAACTGACCATGCCGATGAATTCAAGCCTAACTGGAAAAGGTTTTTTAGACGGATACGCCACCGCTTTAACGACGCTGATGCACGACAGGGTGGCGAATTGAGCCGCTTGATTTATTTCATGTTCGTTTTACCCTGTCACACTTGATTCGATTTGATTTATGCAATTGAGCAATGAAGAAATTCGGCGCTACTCGCGCCATTTGATTTTGCCGGAGGTCGGCCTGGCGGGACAAAAGAAAATCTGTTCGGCAAGCGTGCTGTGCATCGGCGCGGGCGGACTCGGCTCACCCATCGCGATGTATCTGGCGGCGGCGGGCATCGGCAAAATCGGCATCGTGGATTTCGACACGGTGGATTTCTCGAACCTGCAACGGCAGATTTTGCACACGGACGCGGACGTGGGCCGCTCGAAGGCAGAGTCGGCGAAGGAAACCATCAACGGCATCAATCCCGGCGTCGAAGTGGTGATCCACAACACGCGGCTTACGAGCGAGAACGCTTTCGACATCATCAAGGATTACGACATCGTGGTGGACGGCACGGATAATTTCCCCACGCGCTATCTCACGAACGACGCCTGCGTGCTGCTCAAGAAGCCGAATGTTTACGGCTCGATTTTCCGGTTTGAAGGGCAGGCCAGCGTGTTCGCGCCGCATCTCGACGGGCCGTGTTATCGCTGTCTTTATCCCGAACCGCCGCCGCCGGGAATGGTGCCGAGTTGCGCGGAAGGCGGCGTGCTCGGCGTGTTGCCCGGCATCATCGGCTGCATTCAGGCGACGGAAATTTTGAAACTCGCGCTCGGCAAAGGCACTTCACTTGTCGGGCGACTTGTGTTGTTTAACGCGCTCGACATGAAATTCCGCGAATTGAAATTGCGCCGCGACCCGCAATGTCCGTTGTGCGGCGACAATCCGACGATCAAGGAATTGATTGACTACGAAATGTTCTGCGGCATCACGCCTGAACCAGCCGCGCCGACTCAACATCCCGACGAAGTGACTGTCCAAGAAATGAAACGCGCGCTCGACGATCCGAAGCTCAGCATCAAGGTCATTGACGTTCGCGAGCCGGACGAATACGAGATCGCGCACATCAACGGCGTGCCGCAGATTCCGTTGAGCCAGCTTCAGCATCGCTTCACAGAGCTTGACCCGAACACGCATTACTACATCCACTGCAAAAGCGGCGTGCGTTCGATGAAGGCGCTTCAGTTCCTGCGCGAGCAAGGTTTCAAGTATCTCAAAAATGTCAAAGGCGGCATCAGCGCGTGGTCGGATGAGATTGATCACAGCGTGCCGAAGTATTGAACTTCGCTGAGGTCTGCCAGGGGCAGTATAGGGGTCACCGGGTTTTGCTCGATCGCGTGGAGCGTTCCTGCATCCAATAAATGTCCGGATTGCCCGGAGATGCCACAAATTCATCAGATTGGTTGAGCAGTGCGACATCTTTCACGACGGGTGGCATGGTGCGATCGTCCCGCCATTTTTTGATCTCTGCGTGGCCGTCAACGAAGGAAAAACCCCCGGCGCGATGGTGGTAGCTTCCGGGCATATCCCAGTGAAACCGCCAACTCGAAGGCACATTCAGGAACCCCGTCATATCTGTGAAGAAGTTGCCATAGTTGATGCGGTCCTCTCGCGCATCCACCAGCACCCAAGTCCTGGCTGGGCCGGGGTCATTGAAATCAGAAAATTTTCCATACACCTTCCAGTCCCCACTCGAACAATTAGCGTTCCAACGAGGCGCGGTGATGCTGCCCAGTCCCCACCCACCCACCCAGATGCTCATGGCCATGCTGCGCACACGTGGCATGATGCGGCCATCCGACAAGGTGACTTTGCTGCTGTCTGCCGGGCATTTCCAGATGGCCGGAGATTTTCCCGAGTATGGCCACAATGGACTTTTGGTAATGTCCGCTTCAATGTCCCAATTAGAACGGTTGTTTGGATTGAAATCCAAAGCCCCCTGCACCCAGGAATACTGAGCCAGTTGGGGACCGAGTGCCGTTGCGTAAGGCAGGTTGTCGCTACTGTCATCGGTATACATCCGCCAGGCCAGCGTCAACTGGCGATGATTGTTCATGCACAACAGGCCCTGCGTTTTGAGCTTCGCCTTGGAAAGCGCGGGGAGCAGCATGCCCGCCAAAATCGCGATGATGGCGATAACGACCAGCAGTTCGATCAGGGTGAATCCCGACCTGCCTCGTGACATTGGAGAGGCTGGAACATCTGAGGCTGATCTGTTTATCCAATGCATGACGAGTGCAGCCAGTGCAAAGCGCGTGCCTGCTGCAAAATTCGCAGTTCGTGTTATGGAACAACCTCAAGTCCAACGTCCCAATCCTGCCATTGTGCCGCTGCCTCACCCACTTGAGACAGAATGTGGTTTGATTCTTTAATGATTTGCCCCATTTCGGGACTGGCCAGCTTCCTAAAGCCTTCAAACCCGTGGGTTTTGACCTCCTGATTGGCAAGGGATCGTGTTCAACTCCATGTGATGCTCCAGAGCGCACCCTCCCGGCGAAACCATAGTGTAGGACATAAAGAAGGCGCTGAATAATCGGGGCTTCGGTATCAAGGTCATTGACGTGCGTGAGCCGGACGAATACGAAATCGCGCACATCAACGGCGTGCCGCAAGTTCCGTTGAGCCAGCTTCAGCAACGCTTCGTGGAGCTTGACCCGAACACGCACTATTACATCCACTGCAAGAGCGGCGTGCGCTCGATGAAGGCGCTGAATTTTTTGTGCGAGCAGGGCTTCAAGTATCTCAAGAACGTCAAAGGCGGTATCAGCGCGTGGTCGGATGAGATTGACCACAGCGTGCCGAAATATTGACGCGACCGTCCACAACTGTCCGGAGTCAGCCCGCTAACCACTCTACCCTTGCGCCAGATTCGGCACGACGGTGTCGTAAGTCATCGGCGGCACGACTCGTCCGTCCCCGGTCGTGATCTTGCGGGTTTTCTCATCGAAGAACAACGTGAGGCCGAGCCGCTCGGACATTTCCGCGAGGCAAAGCACCGTGTTGGCCTTGACGGAAAGGTCCACATTGCAGAACGGCGTTCCGCCGCCGCGGATGCAATCGAAGAAGTTTTTCTCCAGATGCTCGATTTTTCCGAATGATTGCGGATGTGTGAATGATTCGGGATCAATCTCCTCAGCGAAGATTGCCTCGGGCTTGAGTTCAGCTTGATTCGCGCTGGTGGCGAGTTCGATGCGCCCTTTGCGACCACGAATTACATCTTGCAATCCGAATTGATTCACCGTGGTTCCAACGATCACGAACGTCAGCCCGCTCGGGAACTCGGCGAGGACGTGGGTCGTGTCGGTAATCTCGCGGTCAGTCGAAACTTTTCTGGTGCCTGTGCAGCAAACGCGGCGCGGGAACTCCGGATCGCCAGTCGCCTTCATCAACGGATAAAACCGATGGCTCATAAGATTGCCGAGCAGTCCGGAGTTGTAGTCGTAATACTTGTGCCAGGAAAAAAAGCGGTTGGGGCCGGCTTTGCCGGGATCGAGGTTGTCCGGTGCGTCCCACGCGATTTTTTTCGCTTTGCCTTGCCAGCGTTCCCAATCAATCGTCTGTGGATTTGCCTCTGCGGCATCGTCCGGTTTGAAGGTCCATTCGTTGTTGTTCTTGTTGTTGCGGCAATACGAGCCTTGCGCCCAAACCAGCGGGCCAAGTTTGCCGGCTTTGACCCACTTGGCGGCTTCGTGGATCATGGGATCAGCCGTGAATTGCGACCCACATTGATAAACCTTCCCGGTGCGCTTGACCGTGTCATAAACCTGCCATCCTTCCTCGACGTATCGCGTCATGGGCTTCTCGCAATAGACGTGCTTGCCGGCTTCCAGCGCGTCAATGCTCACTTGCGCGTGCCAGTTGTCCACCGGCGCGCAGATGACCGCGTCAATGTCTTTGCGCTCGAGCAATTTTCTGTGGTCGGCAAAACCCGCGGCGGCGGTCAAGCCGGTTTTCTTCACGGCGGCATCGAGATGTTTCTTGTAAAGATCGCAAACGGCTCCAATTGCCATGTTGTTGTCCTTGTCGTGCGCCATGTTGGAATTCAAATGAGCATTGCCCTGTTTCCCGACACCGATGAAACCGACAACGATTTTATTGTTTGCGCCGGTGACGTTCGCCGATGGCGCGGTGTTTTGTCCGTAAACGGGTGTTCGCAAAAAGTTTGCTGCTGAGACGGCAGCCGCAAGCTTGGCGGTTTTGCCGATGAAGGAACGGCGGCTTTCGCCGGGAGAATTTTCCTGAGTTGGTTTCATGATTTCAAATTGGTTGCTAAACTCGGACGCTACCAAACGTCCGGGCATTCAACAAGCCCATAACTGCTGGTGCTGCATTCGAGCGAGCTTTAAGCGTCGGGCAGGGCTGATTGTATTGAGGGGCGAGAAAGTATGCTCGTGCTGGCTGATAAAATGACGAAATCCGGGCGACGATTGGCGGAGGTGCGTCATTAGAAATTCGTTATATTGAACCGGCTGGAATTTGGTGTTTTCTTTTCGTTTTTGCTTTTGCATCATGTCGCGCCGTTATGTCCGAGAGCGAAATTGTTTCAAACACCACCCCGCCCGCGCAGACCGACCGGCGTGGTTTTTTCAAAAAATTTCTCGCGGTTGTTCTCAGTGGAGTGTCAACGCTGGTTCCGGTCGCAGCCGGTCTGGCGGTATTTTTCGATCCACTCCGTCGAAAATCCTCCCGCAATGCCTTCGTCCGTGTCGCGACCCTTGATTCGCTTCCGAATGACGCCGTGCCACGCAAATTTCCCGTGCTTGCGGACCGGGTGGACGCGTGGAACAAGTTCAGCAACGTGCCGGTTGGCGCGGTTTATCTTCGGCGCACGGCGGAGGACAAGGTCGAGGCGTTGAACGTCGTTTGTCCGCACGCGGGATGCTTCGTGGACTTCAAATCCGAGCGCGGAAAATTTATTTGCCCGTGTCACAACAGTGTTTTCGCGCTGGACGGGAAAATTGCCGACACGTCGAGTCCGGCAGCGCGTGGCCTCGACACGCTTGATGTCGAACTTCGCTACGGAAAAGAAATCTGGGTGAAGTTCCAAAATTTTCGCGCAGGCCATGCTGAGAAAATTCCTGTGGCATGAAACTTTTCGACTGGCTTGAACATCGCACCGGCTTCCGTCGAATCGTCCGCGAGGCGTTGTTTGAAAACATTCCCGGTGGCTCGCGCTGGCGTTACGTCTGGGGCAGCGCGCTGACCTTCACGCTCGTCGTCCAATTCATCACCGGGATTTTTCTTTGGATGGCCTACAGCCCGAGCGCGCAAACGGCGTGGGAAAGTGTTTTCTACATTCAGGAACAAATGGCCGGCGGCTGGCTGCTGCGCGGCATCCATCACTACACGGCGCACGCGATGACGGTGCTGCTGGTGCTGCACCTGATGCAGGTGGTCATTGACGGCGCATACAAGGCACCGCGTGAAGTCAATTTCTGGTTCGGGCTGATTCTGCTTCTGCTCGTGCTCGGCCTTTCGCTCACGGGCTACTTGCTGCCGTGGGACCAAAAAGGCTATTGGGCGACGAAAGTGGCGACGAATCTCGCGGGCATGACGCCAATAATCGGCGAACAACTTCAAACGGTCATCATGGGCGGCAGCGATTACGGGCATCACACGCTCACGAGATTTTTTGCGCTGCACGCGGGACTTTTGCCGGGACTGATCATCGCTTTGCTGGTGGCACACATTTACCTTTTCCGGCGGCACGGCATCACGGCGAAACGGCCGCTTCGCCGCGCCGATGAAAAATTCTGGCCGGAGCAGGTTTTGAAGGATGCGGTTGCCTGTCTCGCGGTGCTGGCGGCGGTTTTGCTCCTGATTTTCTGGCGGAAAATTTTCCAAGGACAAAATTATTTCGGCCCCGACCTCGGCGCGCCCGCCGATCCGTCCGAACCCTACGCCGCCGCGCGGCCAGACTGGTATTTTCTGTTCCTGTTCCAGTTTCTGAAATATTTCCCCGGCAAAACCGAAGTCTGGGGCGCGATCATCATTCCCGGACTCGTGATGCTGCTCGTCGCGGCGATGCCGTTCATCGGCAAGTGGAAACTCGGCCATCGTTTCAACGTGGGTTTTCTTTTTGCAATGCTGCTCGGCTCCGCAGTGTTGACGTTTTTGGCCTTCGCGGAGGACAGGCGCAATCCCGATTATGGATTTGCCGTGCGCGAAGCCGAACACGAAGCCGCGCGCGTAAAGATGTTGGCAAAATCCGAAAAAGGAATTCCGCCAACCGGCGCGATCACCTTGCTGCGGGAAGATGCGCTGACGCAAGGCCCGAAAATTTTTGCTGCTAAATGCGCGAGCTGCCACCGCTTCAGCGGTCACGATGGAACGGAAAGAATTCCAAAAGACGCCCAGGCCGCATCAGACCTCGCAGGTTTTGCGTCACGCAACTGGCTGGCCGGGTTGCTCGATCCCCAACGGATAACCACGACGAATTATTTCGGCGCAACAAAATTCCACGACGGCAAAATGGCCAAGTTCGTGAAAAAGGACATTGCGAGTTACACGCCGGAGCAAAAAGAAAAGTTGCAGAACGTCATTGCCGCGCTTTCGGCTGAGGCGAGATTGAAATCGCAAGTTGAAGCGGATTCGCGCGACAAAATGCTGATCGAAGAAGGGCGCGCGCTTGTCGCGGATGCCGATATGCGCTGCACGGAGTGCCATCAGTTCCACAAGCGCGATGAGGACGCGACCGCGCCGGATTTGACCGGCTTTGGCTCGCGCGAATGGCTGATCAATTTCATCTCGAATCCCGCGCACGAAAGTTTTTACGGCAAGCGCAACGACCGGATGCCCGCGTTTGGCAAGGAACAGATTTTATCTCCACAGGAAATCGGGCTGGTGGTTGACTGGTTGCGCGGAGAGTGGTTTGAATCGCCGCGAGAATGAACCAAACATCGCCCCTCCAAACAGAATTTTTTCAGGCGCAAGAAGCAAATTCTCGCGCGCTGATGATCATGCTTCACGGCCTCGGTGATTCGATTGAGGGCTACCGCTGGTTGCCGGAGGCGATGAATCTGCCGTGGATGAATTATCTTTTGGTCAACGCGCCGGAGGCCTACTACACCGGCTTCTCCTGGTATGATTTCGCGGGCGACATGGCTCCGGGCGTGCGTCGAAGCGCGCAAATGCTTTTCAATGTTCTCGACGCGCAGCGTGAAGCGGGGTTCCCGACGGAGGAGACAATCTTCGGCGGATTTTCCCAGGGCTGTTTGATGTCCATCGAAGTCGGTTTGCGTTATCCAGAAAAATTTGCGGGCATCGTCGGCATCAGCGGCTACGTTTGCGAACCGGAAAAATTGGTCAAGGAAATGTCCCCCGTTGCGCGCGAGCAAAGATTTCTCATCACGCACGGCACGCAAGACCCGATGATTCCCATCGCAAAAGTGCGCGAGCAAATTGGCGTGTTGAAATCTGCCGGGCTTCAGATCGCATGGCGCGAGTTCACCAAAGCGCACACCATTGCGGGCGAGGAGGAACTTGGTGTCATCCGCGAATTCATCCGAGCGGGTTTTTCCCGCAGTTAATTCCGTTGCCCGTTCGCGTCCGCAAACCACGTCTGCTCCGGCTTGCCCGGGCCGTTCGGCTCCCAATCCATCGCGCGGTCAACGACCTGCCGCATCTGCGCGAACCACCATTGCGCGCGGCTGATCCGCGATGCCCGGTGGTTGGCCGGGGAAAATTGTTGCGCTCCATTAAGTCCAAGTTCCATTTGAGTTTGATTTTTCATGCGCTCATTTTGCGCCGGTGGGTTGGACAAAGACCGTCCACGCAAAAAATTATTTTCGGGCTTGTGCGGTTCACAAACCGCGATTTTAGAATGGCGTTCGCACACTAGGCTGGCAACGAATTGGAAAACAGTGTAGAACCTTCATTAGTATGCCAAATCTCAACACTTTCAGCACACTTCACGAACGTGTGAAGAAATGCTGCGCCGATTATAGCCTCGAAGACATCTCGACAGCGTTCATGTGGTTGGGATTGGAAGCGATCCTCCAACTGAACACCGATGATATTGAAGATGCCCTTACCGACGGGCCGCAAGACGGGGGACTGGATGCGGTTCACATCGAGGGAAGAACAGTCAGCATATTCACTTTCAAATACACGGAGAAATTCGACAATTGTGCAAAGAATTTTCCTAAAGACGATTTGGATGCGTTCGCCCTCACCGTCCAAGCGATTTTTCAAAAAACCTTGATTAAAGAAACGGTCAATGAATTGGTTTGGGAAAAGGCAAATGAGATCTGGTCGCTTTTTGGAGACGGTCATTTGTCATTCAAATTCTATGTCTGCTCAAACAAGCTGCCACCGGTAGAAGACGTGCGGAAAGGTTTCGAGAATGCTCTTAAGCCTTTTCGATTCGTTGAATTTCATTACCTCGACCAGGAAGAGGTGGTTAACAAGCTCCTTGAAAGAAAATATCGCCGCGTTGATGGCCAGCTGACATTTATCGACAAGCAGTATTTTGAGCGCAGTGATGGAGGTGTAAAGGGGCTTGTTGCAACTGTCGCAGCAACCGACTTGGTGAAGTTAGTTACAGACGTTGCCGATCCGACGCGCGTCAACGAAGACGCCTTCAACGACAACGTGCGGATTTACAAAAAGGAAAATCGAATTAACCAACGCATTGTCGAGACTGCGCTATCGGACTCAAATTACGAGTTTTGGTATCTAAACAATGGAATCAACATCGTTTGTGAGGAATGCTTGTATCAACCCAACAGCCGGTCTCCTCGGGTTACACTTACAGATTTTCAAGTCGTAAACGGTGGTCAAACTACGCACGCATTGTTTGAGGCGTATCAGCAGAACCCCGCGAAACTCGACAACGTGTTGCTCATCATTCGCGTTTGCGAAACCAAACGTAGCAATCCTATCGCCGACAAGATCAGTGAGACAACAAACAGTCAGACCCCCGTTACTACTCGCGACCTTCACGCAAACGATCGAATTCAACGAAAGCTTGAGGAAGAATTTCGCAGCTTGGGCTACTACTACGAGCGCAAAGCAAACCAATTCCCTGACGCTCCCAGTGGGAAGCGACTAAACAATGAGCTCTTGGCGCAACTTTACCTCGCTTTCTATCTCGATATGCCCTCCGAGGCGAAGAACAGCAAGACACTCGTTTTTGGCGACAAGTATGATGGCATTTTTGACGATGAGATCGTCACGGCCACACGAATGCTCACGCCGCTAAAATTTTATGGGCCGCTGCAGCAGATGAAGAAAGCCATTCAACGGAAAAAACGAAGGAAAGAGCCCATTAACGAACGCGAAGCATTTGTTTCGCGCGCGACGTTTCATATTTTAAATGTAATTCGTAGGATTTCGGAGAAAGAAAATCTGCCGTTGGACATTGAACTCAACGTTTCCGTCCTCACCGAGAAGGCGATTCAACTCATCGGCAAAGTCGTGGAGCATACACAGGCTCAAAGAGGAGAACTTTATACACACGACAAATTCTTTAAAGAAACCCAGACGAATCGCATCATTCATGAGGCAATTGAGGCGGCGTATCCAACTGTGAAAGAAGCTCCGGTGGGTTAATTGATTTCCTGTGCGCAAGTTTTGTTCTGGCTACGGGCAAGTCGTTTGTCTCACATTGGCAGTCAGCACGAAGCGCATTTCACTTTTCCAAAAATCGTTTGAGCGGTTGCCAACAATTAGTCCGTCAGACATGAGTAATTTCTTGCCAAGCGAAATTCGCCAGCGCAATGATTTCCCATGATTTTAGCCGGCGATATTGGCGGAACCAAAGTCAACCTCGCGTCGTTCGAGGTGCGCGATGGAAAACTGGCGCAAGTCGCGTTTGAAAAATTTCCGAGCAAGGAGTTTTCTGACCTGGAAACCATCACGCGGAAATTTCTCGACGGGAAAAACCTCAAGCTGCAAGGCGCGTCGTTCGGCGTGGCGGGCGCAATCAAAAATGGCGTCGCGAATCTGACGAACCTCAAGTGGGTCGTTGACTCCAAAAATCTGGCGAAGGAATTGCGCGTGCCATCGGTCGGCCTGCTCAATGATCTTGAAGCGAATGCTTATGGAATTTCCGCGCTGACGGAAAAGGATTTTGTTTCGCTGAACCCGAACGGGAAGGAAACTGCCGGCAATCGCGCGGTCATTGCGGCTGGCACGGGTTTGGGCGAGGCGGGAATGTTGTGGGACGGCAAGCGGCATCATCCGTTCGCGTGCGAGGGCGGCCACGGCGATTTCGCTCCTCGGACGGATTTGGACATCGCGCTGCTCCAGCATTTGCGCGCGCAGTTTGGCGGACGCGTGAGTTGGGAGCGTGTGCTGTCGGGCATCGGCTCGATGAACATCTACAAGTTTCTCCGCGACACGAAACGCTGCGAAGAGCCGGCGTGGCTCACGGAGGAATTTACGAAGTCGGACAATCCCGCCGCTGTCATCACGACAGCCGGTTTGGAGGGGAAGTGCGAGATTTGCGTGAAGGCACTGGATATTTTCGTGACTTATTACGGCGAGGAAGCGAGCAATCTGGCGCTGAAAATCATGTCGCTTGGCGGCGTTTACATCGGCGGCGGCATTGCGCCGAAAATTATTTCCAAACTTACGGACGGGCAATTCATGAAGGCGTTCCTCGACGTTGGCCGGATGAAATGGCTGGTGGAAGCGATGCCGGTGAAGGTGATTCTGAATGACAAGACGGCGTTGCTCGGCGCGGCGGAACATGCGCGGCTGAGTTTGAAGTAGCGCAGGCGTCTCGCCTGCGAGTTCAGGCGGCGTCCCGCCACGAGAAAGAAAATGGAGAGAGCTGCTCCGTGAGCCCGCAGGCGGGGACGGCTGTGCTACACTCAGACTACGCCACGGCTTCTTCGGTGCTTTCCAGGAATCCTTGCAAGGCGCGGACGCGCGTGGGGTGGCGCAGTTTTCGCAACGCCTTCGCTTCGATCTGGCGGATGCGTTCGCGGGTGACTTTGTATTGCTTGCCGATTTCTTCGAGCGTGTGCTGATAGCCGTCAACGAGTCCGAAACGCATCTCCAGAATCTTGCGCTCGCGCTCGGTCAGCGTCGCAAGAACGTCGCCCAGAGTTTCCTTCAGCAAACTGTAACTCGTCACGTCAGACGGATTTTCCGCGCCTTTGTCTTCGATGAAATCGCCGAAGCTGGCTTCGTCGCTGTCACCGATGGGCGCATGAAGTGAAATCGTCTGCTGCGCCATGCGGAGCAGCGCGTTGACGCGCGCGACTGGCAGGTGCATTTCGTCTGAGATTTCCTCCGGCGTCGGTTCGCGGCCGAGTTCCTGAGAGAGAGATTTCTGCGTGCGCCAAAGTTTGTTGATGATTTCGATCATGTGCACCGGGATGCGGATGGTGCGGGCCTGATCGGCAATCGAGCGCGTGATGGCCTGGCGGATCCACCAGATGGCGTAGGTGGAAAATTTATAGCCGCGACGATACTCGAACTTCTCGACGCCTTTCATCAGGCCGATGTTGCCTTCCTGAATCAGATCAAGGAACGACTGGCCGCGGTTCGTGTATTTCTTGGCGACAGAAATGACGAGGCGCAAATTCGCTTCGGCCATGTGGGTCTTGGCTTTGTCGGCGCGGTCGGCGGCTTTTTTCAGCTCGGCGAATGCCTTCATGTAGTCCTCGCAGGGCATTCGGACGAAAGCTTCCAGCGCGCGGATTTTGCCGCGCTCGGAATGGAGGGCGGAGTCGCGGTCGTGGGATTTGTGGCGCGCATCAAGCTCCTTCATGGCGCGGACGCTGGCTTGAAACTTTTCGTGAATGTTTCCGGCCACAACGACCATTTCTTCGAGCACCTTCTGTTTGTAATGAAACTTCGAGAACGTGGCTTGTAATTTTTTATCGAGCTTCTGAAATTCCCTGTGCTTCCGTTCGCGCGGGGCTTTCGTCGGCGCGTGCTGCCAGGCGTAATATTTTTCATCAATCTTCTGGTCCAGCACGCGGATTTTTTTCACGAGCGAGCGAAGGTCTTTAAGATGTTTTTCGCGGCTGGCGATGAGCTTGTCCACGATGACGCGGTCGAAACGTTCCTTCGGCGGCTCGGACAAAAGTTTCTCAGCGATGGCGATGTGCTCCTTGCCGGTGAAACCGAAACTGTAAATCAGTTTCTTCATTTCCTCCTCGGCAACTTCGATGCGCTGGCAAATCTCGACTTCCTGTTCGCGGGTGAGCAGCGGGACTTTGCCCATCTGGCTCATATACATGCGGACGGGGTCGTCAAGGATGTCGAGACGGTCGCGGTCGGGTTCTTCTTCTTCCTCGGGCTGCTCGGCTTGTTTGGAGCGGGCGGTTTCAGCTTGCTCGACAATCTCGATGTCGTGATCGCGGAGCTTGATGTAAATCTCGTCGAGATCGTTGGGATTCAGATCGTCGGGGAGCGCCTCGTTGATGTCGTCGTAAGTGAGAAAGCCGTTCTCTTGTGCGAGGGCTATCAGCTTTTTTGTGATTTCAGGGACGCTTGCGGGAGCGGCTTCAGGCTGACCGGGCTGCAACGGCGCGGGCGGAGTTGCCGGGGCTGAATTTTTTTTTCCACGTGAACTGACAGAGCCGTTCGCCGCCACGGCGAGGACTTTTGTCTTGCGAGGTTCGGAAAGTGAAATGGATTTTTTTGGACGACCGCGGCCGCGTTTTGGTGCGCCGGAAGCTTTTGAGCGTTTCTTCATCTTGATGCGTTTTGCCAATTTCTTCGCCATTTTTATTGAGTTCCTTTTAGACCTGAGACAATTCGTTCGGTATCAGAAATACACGACAAACAACTCTGACCGTGCAGGTTGATTTGCTGAAGACGCGAACACCGAAAAAACACTTGGGCTGCAACCATAACGTCTTGCGTCGCCGTTTCAACCAAAATCTCCAACAAAATAGCCTGAAACAATGCCGCATGCCGACGCATGTTGCAAGCGCTGCGGGAAAAAATCTTTTTCGCGGCAAATGAGCTTGTTGCAAGGCGTTTAGCCTCAAATGGAGAAGCTTTTGGCTTGGCAGCTTCGATTTTTTCGCGTGTCTTAGCGCGGTATGATGTCTCAGCTAAGAATTTTTTCAGCTTCAGCGCTGCTCATTTTTGCCCAGATCACTTTTGGCGACGAACCGGCCATCCAGTCTTTTCTCAACAGGCCAATCATCAGCACCACACAGACTCTCGCTGAAGTTCAGTCTTTTACTGAAGCGCGCATCCCAAAACTTGCGACGTTTGAAAAAATCGAGGACTGGGAGAACCATGCCAACTTTCTGCGACGCGCTATTTTCGAGCAGGTTTATCGCGGCGAGGCTGAGTCTTGGATTGGCGCGCAGACGAAAATCGAGTGGCTCGACACAATTCCGGGCGGCGACAGTTACCGCATCAAAAAAGTTCGCTTCGAGGCATTGCCGGGTTTATGGATCCCCGCGTCGCTTTACGAGCCGGTCAATCTTCTTTCAAACAAAGTTCCCGCCGTCCTAAACCTCAGCGGGCACGAGCCGGAGGGCAAAGTCGTCGGCTACAAACAAATCCGCTGCATCAATCTCGCCAAACGCGGGATGCTCGCGCTGAACGTCGAATGGTTCGGCATGGGACAGCTTCGCACTCCCGGCTTCGACCACGGCAAACTCAACCAGCTTGACCTCTGCGGCACGAGCGGCGTCGCGCCGTTTTATTTCGCGATGAAACGCGCGCTCGATTTGCTGCTCGCCCACGAAAATGCCGACCCGGAACGCGTCGCGGTCACCGGACTTTCCGGGGGCGGCTGGCAAACCATTTTCATCAGCGCCGTTGACTCGCGCGTGACACTGTGCGATCCCGTCGCGGGCTATTCCAGTTTTCGCACGCGCGCGCGCCATTTCCAAGACCTCGGCGATTCCGAGCAAACCCCGTCCGACTTCGCCATCAAGGTGGATTACACCCATCTGACCGCGCTGCTTGCGCCGCGTCCCGCGTTGCTCACGTTCAACGCCAAGGACAACTGCTGCTTCGCATCCGCCCACGCGCTGCCTCCGCTGCTCGAAGCCGCCGCGCCGATTTACAAACTTTACGGCAAGGAAAAAAATCTCCGCTCGCACGTCAATGAAGTCCCCGGCGATCACAATTACGAGAAGGAAAACCGCGAGGAGTTTTACAAAATGCTCGGCGAATTTTTCTTTCCAAGCAACACCGCGTTCAGCGCGGCCGAAATCTCGTGCGACTCCGAAATCAAAACAAAAGAGCAGCTCGACGTGCCGCTGCCCGCCGGAAATCTTGATTTCCACGCGATCGCAGTGCAACTCGCCGCCAAACTTCCCCGGACCGCCGATGCCCCACAGAACCTTTCCATGTTCCTGAAATGGCAGCAGATGACCCGCGCAAAACTTTCCATGAAAATCAAACCGGCATGGTTTGCCGTCACGCCGGAAAAGACCGGCGACGAAGAGCGCGATGGAATCAAGGCGCGCTTCTGGAAGCTGAAACTCAACAAGGAGTGGACTGTGCCGGTCACGGAATTGAGCCGCGGCGAGACAACGAACGCCACAATTGTTCTCGCCGATAAAGGCCGGGCGAGCGCCGCCGTTGAAATCGAAAAACTTTTGGCGGCAGGCCGGCGGGTCTTCGCCGTTGACCCGTTTTACTTCGGCGAATCAAAAATCTCTTCGCACGATTATTTGTTCGCGCTGCTGGTTGCGGGTGTTGGCGACAGGCCTCTTGGCCAGCAGGCGAGCCAGATCATTGCGATTTCACGATGGGCGCAGTCAACGAACGGTGCGCCGGTGGCCATTGCCGCGATTGGCCCGCGCATGAGTCTGATTGCGCTCGCTGCGTCTGCGCTTGAGCCGCGGGCGATCGCGAGTCTTGAACTTCACGACTCGTTCGGCAGCTTGAAGGAAATCATCGAGCAGGATTGGAAAGTGAATCAAGCGCCGGAAGTGTTTTGCTTCGGCCTGCTCGACGCCGTGGACATCCGGCATCTGACAGCGCTGACTTCGCCGCGTCCGGTGACTTTTCAACGCGCCAGCGCGCGCTTGCAGAAGGAATTGACCGGACTTCAGCCGCTCTTCGATGGACGCGGCGGCAAACTCGAACTGAAACCGTGAAAGGCATGGCGCGCTGTCCGGCGCGCCCTGCCTCAAGGGTTTTTTATCAGCCGTAGTGAAATCCCGGATAGAGCAGGTTGATGGCGATGATGTGAAGCGGCGGAAAAATCGTGCCAAAAATTTTCCACGCGACAAAAAGACCGAACATCGCGAAGGCCGGGTTGCGAAGGACCTCCCAGTATTTGTCCGCCGCTTCTTCCGACAAAAAGAGCAGGGGAACGCTGCTGCCGTCAAGCGGTGGGAACGGAATCAGGTTGAAAAGGAACAGGATCAAGTTCAGCGAAAATCCGACGCTCAACCCGAGCGCGAACAGTTGCAGAAGTTTGTCGCCCGTGGTTGCGACGACATGGTCAAATCGGATGACTTCAGGCGGATGAAAAAAACCGGCCATCATTCCGACGCGGATGAGAATGGCGGCCAGCAGCATCAAAATAAGATTCGAGGCGGGGCCGGCCAGCGCCATGAGTCCCGCGCGCTTGGGATAACGGTTCGCCCAGTGCGGATCATACGGTGCGCTGGCCCAGCCAATCATCCAGCCGCCGAGCAGGTAGGAAAGTATCGGCACGATTACCATCCCGAACGGCTCGCGACGGATGTGCGGTGTGGGATCGAGCGTCACTTGTCCGCCGCGATGCGCCGTGTCATCGCCAAGTTTCAAGGCTGCCAGCGCGTGGCTCGCTTCATGGACGGTTGTCGAGAAAAGAAAAACAAAATACCAGACTGCGCCATGAAATAATGAAATCTTGTCGGACATCAGCGGCGAATTTGCTTACGCCGGCTCTTTTTTGCCAATGATTTTTTCACGGACAATCACAGACCTCCGCCCAACCTTTCATCCTTCAAAAAACTCAAAATATTTTTACACAGGCCCGCGCAGTCCAGGGCGGCGCGCTCATTTTGTCTTTTGTCTTTCCGTCTGTGCGATAACGACCCGAAAGCCGATGTGGTCGTAGCGCCGCTCCGGCTCGAACCGCAATCGAAAGGCTGACCGGCAAGGCCAGCCCTCATCGGCCCAACAGCCGCCTCGCCGCACGCGTGACACATCCCCGTGTTCACTTCTCGTGGCCGAGGCTTTCGCGGCATACAAGTCGGGATCCGTTCCGCCCGGCAGTTTCCTGTGATACCAATCCCGGCACCACTCGTAGGTGTTCCCGTGCATGTCGTGCAGTCCCCAGGCGTTGGCGGGGTAACTGCCGACTTTGGCGGCCCGATTGAGCGATGGCCCCGGCTCGGCCCCGTTGTAAGGCTTGCCCTTGAAGTTCGCCTGCTTGCTGCTGAGCTTGTCTCCGAACGAGGTGGCCGTCGTCGTCCCCGCCCGGCAGGCGTATTCCCACTGCGCCTCCGTGGGCAGCCGGAACTCCCAATCATTCGGGAGGTCGCCGGATTGGCGGCCGAGTTCGGTGAGTTTCTGGCAGAAAGTCTCCGCTTCGGCAAAGTTGACGTTGCCCACGGGAAAATTGTCCCCCTCGGGCAGTTCCGCCGTCAGTTCGCCCGGCAGCTTTCCCATGACCCGTTTCCACTGCCCCTGGGTTGCCTCGTGCTTAGCCATCCAAAAGCCCTTCGTCAATGTCACCTCGACTTGATTTTCGCCGGGGCGGCGTTCGGGTTCACTGCGCGGGCTGCCCATGGTGAATTTGCCCGGGGGACACCAGCAAAGCTTAAGGCCGCCGATTTCGCGCTCGTCCCCGGCTTTAAGACCGGCGAAAGAATCCCCTTGCGTCCGGGTCTGGCCGCCACCGGCAACCGGGCGGTTTTGTGCCACGCCATGTTGAACTCCGATCAAGAGTGCCGCACCCAGAAGAATAACAGTAAGCTGATTAGACATGCGCGTGCGAAGTGGTCAACGACAGAACTGAGCGACGCGGGCGGTCCAGCGCGTCCGCATTGGCAACTGACGTCGCCCGCCCGTGTTCGCTCCAATGACTTAGTTCGGCGTGGTGTCTGTCACTGCTTCGGGCGCTTCAAGATAACGATGTTCTTCGCTTTGTTGTTCATGTCGCCGGGCACGGTCGTGCTGGATACTACTGAGTAACCTTGAGCGCCAGCTTCATTGAGCTGTCGCTCCAACTCGGCTCGTTCTTGTTCTGCCTGAAAGCCTCCTGGGCCAGACCATCCTTGAACTACTCGGTATTCCCAGCCGCGACTCGCATGGCCCGACGGGGTGGAGCAGCCTGCTAACGTCAAGAGCGCCACTGCGCTTGCCGTCCAAACCAGCTTCAGTTTTCTTTTCATAGATTCTGTGTATGAGTAACCGCCGAACATTTAGGTAGATTGCACAAAGCAATCTATCTCTGTTTTCATTGGGCGACACTATTTCCGCCATTCTTTCTCGTCAAGAAATGTTTGGGCAGTAAATCGCCGTTCGTATTTTTGCAGCAAGCTTGCGCACGGCGCAGCAGCGAACCAAAGTGCAGCGCGAGAATCAGGCAAACGTTCGACGCTCAACTTTCAACATTTAACGTTGAATGTTGGATATTGAAAGTTCTTGCCTTTGATCGTTGGTTTGGGCGTGAGAAGTCCGCTGGATGGATGAGTTGATTTGCCGCACGCGCCGTTCAGGGCACGAGCACGGCGCGATAAAATTTTTGCGCGGCAGTGGGCGGGTCTGAATATGTTTGCGCGCCACCGGACATCGAAAGGATGGTGAGCAGCGACCAGTTGGTGAGATTCGTGGAAGTGAGAATCTGATAACGCTGTCCGTTGACTCCGGTGAGGACGACCTGCACCTGACCGTTGGGAAGGTTCACCGTGTTCAGCAGCGAATTCATGTTCCAGTTCAACAGAATATCTCCCGTGGCACCGGCGTAGCCGTCCACGGCGATTCGGTAAGGCGTTCCAGCCACGGCCATGAATCCGGCACGGCTGGTTTTGTTCGGGCCGGAATTGTTGTCGCTGGCGGCGGAAACCAGATTGCTGAAGTCCGTGCCGCTGTAAATGCCGAGCACCGTGTCGAACGAACTGCCGACGGTGTTGAATTCCACCGCGCCATTCGTCGGCGCGATCCACGAATACCAGACGGAATGGCCGCCGACGTTCGAGGCGTGCGCGGGTTCATCGTTTTCTTTTGTCGCGCCGACGTTCGAGTTGTTTGTCGTTCCGGACGTTCCTGAAATGGTGTAGCGTCCGGCAAAACTGTCATTGCCCGGCGGATTGATGTTCAGCGTGGCGAGTCCGACGGCTCCCGGCTCGCCGGATCGTTTGAAGCCGTCAATGGCGATCTGGTAATTCGTTCCCGCCATGGCCGTGAATGTGACGCGGCTTTCGACGTTGCCGCCGCCGATGTCGTCGTTGTTCGCGACGACGGTCAAGCTGGAAACGTTCGTGCCCCGGTAAACGGCCAGCAGCGTGTCAAAGCCGCTGCCCTCCGTGGAGATGATGGCGGTGCCGGTGACATCCGGCGTCCAGGAATACCAGATGGAGTGGCCGCCATCATCGCCGGCGTGATTCGGTTCGCCGGTCTGTTTGGTGGCGCACTCGGTCAGTTGGGAGACGGTGATGGGCGGGAGGTTTGTCAGCGCGATGCGATTGGTGAAATTGTCGTTGGGCGGCGCCTGGGTGCATCCGTCTGGAATCACGACGCTGACTTGCACGGTGTTGTTGGCTTCGTTGGATTCAGGGAGCAGGTTTTCCGGGTCAACTTCAAGCTCCAGCGTGTAATTTCCCGGCGGCAGGTCTGTCACATCAATGTATTGGCACGCCAGGGTGGATCTGTAAACATCCGCCCAGCCTGCTGAAAGGCCCTGATTGCCGCAATCATAGAACGCGTTTTGATGTGGCGCGGTCGGTGACCATTGGTCAACGTCCTCCACACAAAAACCAACCTTGCCGCCGGTCGCGGCAACGACGCCGTTCGTGTCGAGCAGGCGATACACCGCGAAATCCTCGAAGTGATAATGCCCGTGGCACGTCGCGAAATGAAACAGCGGGTTTCCGACAGGACTTCCGATGACGAGGTCGCCCGAGCCGATGTTGCGGGTCTCATTGCCGAAACGCAACAGTCGCCGTGTCCCCGCCGTGATGCAGCCTTCCGTCACTTCGCAGTCATTGCTGGGAAATGTTTCCGTGGTGATGTATGGCGATGCCGCGCCGCCCCAAATGATGAGGTCGGGCAGCGCGACGTTCGTTTGCAGCCAGTTCAAAACGAGATTTCCCGACGCACCGCCAAATCCGTCAACGGCGATTCGATAAGTCGTTCCGTTGATGGCGTTGAACGTGACTTTGCTCTGGCGATTGTTCGCGCCCGCGATGTCGTCGTTGCTCGCGACGAGCGAAAGATTCGTGAGAATGTTGCCGGTGTAAATCGCCAGCAACGTGTCGAAATCCGTGCCGAGCGTGTCGAAGGTGACTTGCCGCGTGATGGTTGGCGTCCAGGAATACCAGAGCGATTTTCCGCCAGCGTTACCCGCGTGATCCGGCTCGGCGGGTTCCTTCGTCGCGCTGGTGGTGTTTGCCAGATCGCTGCCGTATGAACCGGCCAGGACTTCAGGCGTCGCAAAATTATCGCTGGCGCAAGTGTCCTGCGCGAGCGATTCCTCGCTTTGATCGTTGAGGTCGGGATCGTTTGAAGGCAGGCGCGTGTAATCGGGCGAGGCCGTGCCACTGCGGTAAATTTCAATCTTGTAATCGCGACAGCCGCAACCCGCGAGCATCGGAATATCCACAAATTGCTGGTCGCTGCTCGGGCAGCCAGTGATGACATGCGGCGCGTTGGAATAAATCAGCGTGTAGCTGTTCGACGAGCACGGCTTGGAATAAACTTTCTCGAAGACGGTCAGCGTGCCGGTGCAATTGGTCACGTTCGGGTCCCAATTCAGCCGCGCCACGTCTCCGGGCAGTGTGCCGGCCTTGCAACTGTCGCCGTCGCAATCCTGCTGGAACGTCCACCATGCGTCTTCAATCGTCGCCGTCGCCGCATGGATGCGAAAACAAAAAGCGAGACTGAAAAGGGCGAGTGAAAAAAATCCGTATCGAAATAAAAAATGTCTGTTCACGCGATGGCAACGACTTGTCTCCAAGCAGCGACAATGATGCGAGGTCAACGGGGAATGTCGAGCAGAACTACGATTTGCCGCGCTGGCGGCTTGCCTCGTAAAGAAACACCGAAGTCGCGCTGGCGACGTTGAGCGAATCAACTCCGGCCTGCATCGGAATCGCAACTGCTTCGTCGCATGCGTCCAAAACTTCCGCCGAAACTCCCAAACCTTCGCTGCCGAAAACGACGCAGCAATCGCCGGTGAAATTTGCCTGTGACAAAATTTTTCCATCGGCGTGCGGATGTGCGGCGATTGAGCGGACGCCGTGTTTGCGCAACTCGCGCACCGTTTTCGCCAGCGTTTCGGAGGGCGGAGTTCCACGACGCCCTGACTCGGTTGGGGAGTCGTGGAACTCCGTCCTCCGATGTCCCAATTCAATCACAGGCAGTTTGAAAATCGTCCCCATCGAAGTGCGGACGGCGCGGCGCAGGAACGGGCTGCTGGACGTTTCACCGACGAGCATCGCCTGCACACCGAACGCAACGCAGTTTCGCACGACGGCTCCGAGATTTTCCGCATCAGCCAGGCCGTCCACGGCCACAAAGAATTTGGGGCGAGGCGAATCCGCGACAATTTTTTTGAGCGATGGCGTTTCAGGAATTTTTCCTACGGCAAGAACGCCTTGATACATCGAGAAGCCGGTGAGTTGTTCGAGCAACAATTTGTCCGCGATGAAAACGGGGATGTCTTTTTCGTGTCGCGCGTCGAGCAGGGGTTTCAATTCATCCAGCCACTTTTCAGGAAACAAAACCGAGACGATGCCGAAATCACTTTCAAGAAGTCTGCGGACGACTTTGTCGCCTTCAGCCACGAAGATGCCTTGCTCCTCATGCGGAATCTGGCGTCGCATCGTGCGATACGGCTGAAGCTCCGGCAGGTCGAGCGATTCGATTTTCTGGATGCGAAGCACGCGGGATGATGGCGCTGGAAAATTTTTTGCGCAAGATTCGTCGGGTGGAACAGGCGTCTCGCCTGTCAGATTCGGCGTCCCGCCGGATTTCGTCTCGGAACGCGGACTGCCAATGGATGTTTAGCACGGAGAATCGTGACTCTCGCGACGGTTTTCGGCGGGACGCCGAAAACAACAGGCCGGAGGCCTGCGCCACCCGTCCGACTATGAAACGTTCTACAAACTCAAAGTCGGGCAGGGAACATTTTGCGAAGCGAGTTGAAGCGCGATGTGGTTCGCGCCAATCGCCTGCAATCGCTGGCTCATGACGTTGTGAGCGAGTTCGGGCTTGTTGCACTCGCAGCTCAAGTGGCCGAGATACAAGTGGCGCAAGTCGGCGGAAACAATTTTCTCGGCGGCATCAGCGGCGTCGGCATTGGAAAGATGCCCGTGACGGCCAAGGATTCGCTGCTTCAATTCCCACGGTCGGCGCGGACAGTCCTGAAGCATCTTCACGTCGTGATTGGATTCTAGGACGAGGACGTTCGCTGCGCGGACACGCTCGACGACGAGCTTGGTCATGTGGCCAAGGTCGGTGACGACGCCGATGTTGCCCGCGACTGTGTGGAGAAGAAATCCGACCGGGTCTTGCGCGTCGTGCGGGACGGCAAATGTGTCCACGGTCACGTCGCCGATCTCAAAACTCGCGCCGGTGGTGAAGATGCGCGAGTCGAATTTTGTTTTGAGCGAATATTCAGCGGCTTCGAGCGTTGCGCGGTTGCCATAGACTGGGATTTTCAGTTTCGCGGCGATGCCGTCGAGTCCCCGGATGTGGTCGGAATGCTCGTGCGTGATCAAAATTCCGGTCAGACTTTCCGGCGTGCGACCGATGCCCGCGAGGCGCTGGCGGATTTGGCGCGGACTCAAGCCTGCATCAATGAGGATGCGCGCTTCGGGGGTTTCGAGCAGGGCGCAATTGCCGGACGAACCGCTGGCGAGAATCGTGAACTGGACTGGCACGGCATGACTTTAAGGATTGCGCGCGCGCGGGGCAATGATTTTCCAGAAACGTAAACTGCGTCCAGGGAAAATTTTATCGTAATCGGCGCAATGCCAGACTTGTGCCAAAAAGTTTCTTGATGTCCTCCGCTCAGGCGTTAAACTCCACGCAATGGCACAGGGCTTACATCTGAGTCAACGACTTTCGCAGTCGCTGGTGCTTGCCCCGCAACTCCAGCAATCGCTGGCGCTGTTGCAGGCGCCCACCTTGGAATTGAAGGCTCTCGTCGAGCAGGAGCTTCAGCAAAATCCGGTTCTCGAAGAAGTTTCCGAGACCGAAGCGGAAGTCCAGGACAAAGCCGAGGAACGCGCCAAAGAGTCGCTTGACCCCGCGGAGCCGCCCGCCGACTTGGACAGTTCGGATTCCACGACGGAAAGCACAACCGAAAAATCCACCGACGAGCCGGTGGATGACTTCGACGCAGAATTTCAAAAGCTGGCGCAACTGGATCAAGAATGGCGCGATCAATTCGCACAGACCAATGTCCCGATGCGCCGTTCTGAGGAGGATGAAGAGAAACGCCAGTTCATGTTCGATTCGTTGACGGCGGGAACTTCGCTTCAGGAGTCGTTGCTCGAACAGATGCGGATGTCTGAATTGCCCGAAGACGAGCGGCCCATCGCAGAATTGATCATCGGCAACACAGACGACTTCGGTTATGTCAAGGCCTCGCTCGAAGAATTGTCGGCAACCTCGGGCTTTTCGCAGCCGGAAATTTACGAAGTGCTGAAAGTTGTCCAGTCATTCGACCCGCCAGGTGTCGGCGCGCGGGACTTGCGCGAGTGTCTGCTGTTGCAGCTTGAGCGCGGCGGGCAGGGACATTCAGTCGAATATCGAATCGTCCAGGATTTTTTTGACGCGATGGGCAAGCGGCGAATTCCAGAAATCGCAAAAGGAGTCGGCATCAGCATTGACGAAGCGCAGGAAGCGCTCGCGCGAATCAGCCGCCTTGAACCGCGCCCCGGACGCGCGTATCTGCCCGACAACGACCAATACATCCTCCCCGAAGCTTTCGTCCAAAAGTCCGGCGACGATTTTGTCGTCACGACGAACAACGAGCAGATTCCGCATCTGCGCATCAGCAACATCTACAAAGACCTGATGGCGCGCAGCGCAGTGGATGTTCACGGTTTGGAAAACATTTTGAAGGGATTGAAGGGCGCGGCGAAGACCGCGTTGGAACATTCAATCGCCGCGATCAAAGCCCACGAAGATTCCAAGGCGTTGAGCGGCTTGAAAAAACTGATGGAGCAGGTCGGCCTCACAAAAGAGCAAAGGCAAATCCTCCACCACACCATGGTGCAGGTGCAGGAAAAGCAGGCGTTCGTCGAGGCGCGCAATTACATCCGCGAAAAGATCCGCGCTGGAAAATTTCTCATCAAGAGTTTGGATCAACGGCAGAACACCATTTTGAACATCGCCAAGGAGATCGTGAAACGACAGCGCGAGTTCATGGAAAAAGGCGTCGCGCACCTCAAGCCGCTGACGATGGTGCAGGTCGCGGACGTCGTCGGCGTCCACGAAACGACCGTCAGCCGCGCCGTCTCCGGCAAATACATGCAGACGCCGCAGGGGATTTTCGAGATGAAATATTTCTTCACCGCCGGCATCCAGACCTCCGACGGCAACGGCATGATGTCCAACACGAGCGTAAAGGATATGATCGCCGAGATGTTCAAGAAGGAAGACCCTGCCAAGCCGTTGTCCGACCAGGAGATCGTTAAGATGCTCAAGGACAAAAACGTCGTCATCGCCCGCCGCACCGTCGCGAAATACCGCGCCGAGCTGAACATTCTTCCGTCGAACCTTCGGAAAGTTTACTGACCACTCGACATCGGCCCGAAAATTTTCTCCGACGCTACGAGATGCGCGAGCTTAAAAACGCTTCAAGCTGCGGCGCGTTTTCGCCGCGCTTCGATTTGCTTCACCAAGGATTGCACGCTTTGCCTGCCGATGCGCGTGTGCCGCTCGCGGGAATAATCGCCCCGCCCGGTTTCCGTCAATTGAAGAAAACGCACCGCGCCCGCCGTGCCCAGTTCTTCGACCAGGGCGCGGAGGCCGTGCGTGCGGATTTGTTCAAGCGTCATCGTCGGCATAATCAATCTATGATCCTATCTTGCATCCAAGCGAGCGGATTGGCAACTCTCACCCGCAGGAAATTTGCGTGCCACACGGACAGCCGCAGCAACCGGTCATCCGTCGTCAGGTGAAAACAAATCTCTGGCGTGTGACAACCCGGTTGCAACTCTCTTTAAACATTTTCAATTCAAAGCGAACCGGCGAAAAGTTTTCGGCGAACGCGGCCAAATCTTTCAACGCAAAGACGCATAGGTGCAAAGAACTTTAACCACGGATTACTGCCACCAATTGGGCGGTTGCTGCGGACTCGAAATATCCTGCCGAGGTGATTTCTCGAACACAATCGAATCTTGCCCGTCGTATTTGCCAACGACGCAACTTTTGAGCTTACCGCCTTCGAACTCGGCAACCTGTAAAGTTCGGCTCGTCGCGTCATAATATCTTTCGGTAGCTGCTTTAGCGCGGGTGGTTTGGTCTTGCCAGTTTCCAGAGTCGCTCCCAGAGGCTCGCCAATAATGTTCTGAACTTCCTGCGGAAGCCGAGGCGAGTCGGGTGTTGGCCGTCTGGCGATTTTCGCCCGCGACCCAAGGGCGTCTTAACTGTAAATTCTTTTTTGGCTGCGGTGCGGTGCTTGGCTTAGACCGCACCCATTGTTCACCTTGAAAAACGGTGGACGCCTCTTTCATTTCGGCGACACGCTTCGTTTGCTCCAACAAAGGGGAAGTGCTTGATTGACGCAGTTTGAATTTCTCAGGTTCTAAACCAATGCCTCCTGAAATTTCAAGAATGTGAAGCACTGATGTTGATTTTGAATTGGCCAGCTCAACATCATAATTATATTTGTCTACCGCCAAGTCGATTTGTGCGACTAACCGATTATGCACATCGACGTATGCGTTATACACCTCAACGGAACCGCGCTCCATGATAGTTGAAACTTCCTGCAACTTTGCTTTTAAGCGTTTGACCTCGGCCTTCTCAAGATCAAGTTTTGTATTCAATTTCACTATTTCCGGTGGCGTGGGGGCGTCAATCGTGGCAGTTATTGCCGATGCGAAGGCTTGCAAGCAATGCTCATTAGTGATGATTTCAGAAACTTTTTCAGTGCCGTAAAGCTGGCGAAAATTTTCAGCTTGATTCAAATACGTTTTGGATTGTTTTTCATTACTTCC
This sequence comes from uncultured Verrucomicrobiota bacterium, assembly GCA_964389025.1. Taxonomy (GTDB): domain Bacteria; phylum Verrucomicrobiota; class Verrucomicrobiia; order Limisphaerales; family CAYMCQ01; genus CAYMCQ01. The sequence goes on along the minus strand of CAYMCQ010000039.1, from coordinate 1,637 downwards.
ATTCACTTCGGTAAGATAGATTGCAAGAATTTCATCGGTGGGAAACGCCTCTGAAACAGTTTTATCGAGAGCAGGCGTTAAATACCGGACAACAGAACGACTTTCAGTCTCTGACAAGTTCAAAAGATGTGATTTATCCCACTTGATTATCGACGCACTTACCAATTGCCTTTTCTCTCTCGGTGTTTGAACCAAGGGAAGTTCCACCGTCAGGAGTTCGTCCAAATCCAATTGAACAACGCTGGCTTTTTGTAGCCATATGCACACACCCATCACACGAGCTACTGCCGAAAGCTCCCGCAGTTCTGGAAAAATAACAGTATACTGTGCGTAGTTTTGATTGAGGTCATTGATGTTCATTTGAATTGCTGGACTCAATCGGGACTTTTTAGCCTGATCAAATTCGGCGGAAGATATAAAGTCATTCCTCGAACGCTCGGCATCAGCGGTAAATTGCGCTCTTGCGATTGCTCCTTGTCGGTAATCCAAACTGGCCTCAATTTCCACAGAGTCTGGATAATACCAAAACCGTGTTCCTTGCCAGCCTTTGTGTCCTTCGTCAGGCATCGCCAAGCTACGTTCACTGACGGAAGCAAAATTAGGCACAACAGCACGAATGTCGTTTCGTAAGTCAACAAAAGAAGTTGGGTCTAGCCCCGAAGTAATAGTCTTAAACCGTTTGTCGGCTTCCAACACAACCGAACCAATGCGCGTGTTTTCCAAAAATCCGCCGAAGTTCACATTTACAAGCGTCGGATTACGGTGTGGATCAAGACTGATGAAAGCCTGATTGTCACCGGCATGAAAAACCGCACGATACGCAACTGCCAAATCAGCAAGCTCGACAGGTTCGGATGCCAGAGTTTGCTTAGCGCCTTTTTTGCCAACCAATATCAGATTGTTTTTGGCGTCAATTGAACCTCCGGCCAATTCCGATCCTTGAGAAAAAAACTCCCGCAACGAATCCAAATCCAGCGGTGTTTTTCCCGGCGGCGGCGGGAAATCAGTTGCCTCAATTTCAAAAGGGTCTAAACAAAGTTTCAGTTCGCAACTGGCATAATCATTTTGGTAGGCGAACGCGCGGACTTTCAGCGGTTGTCCGCCGGAAGGAAGGAGTGCCGCCAAAATATGTCTCACCACACTGTAGCTTGAGTTGTAGGCTTGCTTCGCATCGTTCCCAAGCGCAAAAACGCTGGCAACGCCATTCCCGTCATCGGTTACAACAATTCTTCCGCCTTTGAGCAATGCGGCCCAAGCCGGTTGGGGAGAATCACCGGGCAATTCATCGACGACGCTTGTTCGCGGTGTCTCATTTGGCCCGCCTTCGGCAGTTTCCAATGCGTGAGGTAATAAGCGAGAGAACTGATCCAAGAACGGCTGCAACTGCGCTTTCTGGAATCTATTTTTGACTCCTTCTGCAATTGCAGAGCTGATTGTTTGTCCAGATTGAGTCAGTTGAGTAAGATCAACAAGCCCTCGATAGTTCGCCCGTATCCAACGAAGGGCACGAGGGGCTGGTTGTTGAACGATATTTGCTGGCGGTTGGGGGAGATTTGCTGCGGGTGCTGTGTGTATTGGCGCACACTGCTGTCCCGTTAAGATTTTCCTGACAGCGATTTCATTTCGGTAGAACCTGC